>NZ_NFID01000009.1 GCF_002161595.1 Gemmiger sp. An50 | reverse complement strand
TTGCTTTAGTGCGGTTGGCGTTACCCGCTTCTATTGTAGCAAAAGGAGGTTCTTTTTTTACCGTTTCAACGCTCGTGCTCTTCTCGTCCACAAGCATAGCTTGTGGTTTTCTAGTTAAGGGAAGACCTGCATGCGGTTTGCATGCAGGTCTTTTTGCGTACAGCGTTTTCTTCCTGAAATGAACGGAATGAATCCCTTCCTGTCCGCCCAGACTGAAAAGGGAGGTGGAGAGCATGACGCAGAAACGTCTGGCCGCGCTGTTCGGTGCGGTGCTTTTGGCTTTTTCGGTGGTGATGGGCAGGCTCTATCTGCTGGCGCAAAATCGGGAGTACGCCCAAACAGCGCAGGCGCAAACAGTGACCACACTTACCCTGGAAAACAGCCGGGGCAATTTGTACGACTGCAATGGAACGGCTCTGACCGGATATGGGCAGCAGTATTATGCGCTGTCCATCCCGGGGGAAAGCAGCTATGCGGAGCTGTTCCAATACGTACCTTACAGCGAGCAGGCCTATCTTTACGAAAAGCGAAACGCGCTGGCTCCCTTTCTGATCCAGGTGGACCGTGATCTGACCGATCAGGGAATCTATACCTATTCTGTGCCCAACCGGTATTGTCCGTTGCCGCTGGCGGAGCATCTGATCGGCTATCTGAACGGGGACGGCAGCGGAGTGGCGGGACTGGAACAGGCGTTTGACGAGCTGCTCACCAGCGGCCGGACTGCCCGTGAGGTCCAGTGTGTGACCACAGCGCAGGGTTCTTTGATTGCAGGCAGTGAACCCCAGCTGCTGGAAGGTCAGGAGGAAGGTCAGGGCGTGATGCTCACCCTGGATACCGCTGCCCAGCGGGTGTGTGAGGCCATTGCCCAAAAGACCATGGACACCGGCTGCATTCTGGTTCTGGATGTGTCCACCGCAAAAGTCCGCGCCAGCGTGAGTATGCCGGAATTTGACCCAAACAACATTCAAGCCAGCCTGAAAAACGAAGACTCCCCCTTTTTGAACCGGGTGCTCTGCCAATATAATGTTGGTTCCGTGTTCAAGCCGGTTTTGGCCGCCGCAGCCTTGGAGCGGGGCATCGGCTGGTACAGCATGGAATGTGAGGGCGTGATCACCATCAGCGACCACGACTATCATTGCGCGCTGAACCGCGCTCATGGCCTGATGAACATTCGCGGCGCGCTGGAAAAAAGCTGCAACTGCTTTTTCATCGACCTGGCAATGCAGCTGGGCGGCAGCCGTGTGGCGGAACTGGCCCGGCAGTTCGGCTTCGGACAGACGGTCTATCTGGCGGGCGGGCTGAAAAGTGCCGAGGGCGTGGTGCCTGAAGAAGAGACTCTGGAAGATCTGGGCCAGCTGGCAAACTTCAGCTTCGGCCAGGGCCAGCTGATGGCCGCGCCGGTCCAGCTGGCCGCCGCATACAATACCCTTGCTGCCGGTGGTGTCTACCGTAGTCCCAGCTTTCTGGAAGCAGTGATCGACGAGACCAGCGGCGAGGTGGTCCGGCAGCTCTATCAGCCGGACACCCGCCAGGTGGTGAGTGCATCTACGGCAGATACCCTGTGCGATATGCTGGCCGGAGTCGTAAACGAGGGCATCGGCGCGCAGGCTGCCCCCCAAAACGGCACGGCTGCGGGTAAGACCGGCACTGCCCAGACCGCCGTGTTTGACGAGGAGGGCAGGGAAGAGATGAACTATTGGTTTGCAGGCTTTTACCCGGCCGAGGACCCGATCTACACCATTGTGGTGCTGCAGGATGGCAAACCGGAGCCGGAAACAAGCTCAGCTGCCATTTTTGCGCAGGTATGCGACGGACTGTTCTGGCTGCAAAATGAGGAGACTCGGGCAAAGATCCTTGAACAGCAGGAAAAGCTGGAGGAAGAACAGGCAAAATCCGCGGCCAGCAGTTGACAAGCAGGGCGGTGCGCGCTATACTGTTAAAGTAATTGATCATGATAATGGCTGTGATAGGGCCAATGGCGGGCAGACAGCTCCAGAGAGGGAACCGTTCCGGTGCAAGGTTTCTGCTTATTCCCCCGCCGCATGCCACCCTTGAGCCTCCGGTGATGAGCCGGACGTAACGCGGCGTTAACGCGCAAAAAGCGGCGGTTTCGGAGCATCGAAGCCGCAATCTGGGTGGTACCACGGAGATTTTTGTAGCCTTCGTCCCTGTTTGGGGGCGAGGGCTATTCTTTTTTTCTGGGGCGGCCCGGCGATTATCGGATCAGGCGTTTTGTACACAACACATGTAGAGGAGTTAAGAACGATGCAATGGACCGGTTTGAATGAACTGCGTGAAAAGTATCTTTCGTTTTTCGAGAGCAAGGGCCACCTGCGGCTGGACAGCTTCCCCCTGGTACCGAAAAACGACAACAGCCTGCTGCTGATCAACAGCGGCATGGCCCCCATGAAGAAATGGTTCCTGGGCCAGGAGGAGCCGCCCTGCCATCGGGTGACCACCTGCCAGAAGTGCATCCGCACCCCGGATATCGAGCGCGTGGGCATCACCGCACGTCACGGCACCTACTTCGAGATGCTGGGCAACTTCAGTTTCCAGGATTACTTCAAGAAGGAAGCCACTGCCTGGGCCTGGGAGTTCCTGACCAAGGTTCTGGAGATCCCTGCCGAGCTGCTGTACATCTCGGTTTACGAGGATGACGACGAAGCTTGGGACATCTGGACCAAGGACATCGGCATCGCTGAGGATCACATGGTCCGTTTCGGCAAGGAAGACAACTTCTGGGAGCATGGCTCCGGTCCCTGCGGCCCCTGCAGCGAGATCTACTTTGACCGCGGCCCCGAGCATGGCTGCGGCAAGCCCGGCTGCAAGGTTGGCTGTGACTGCGACCGCTACATGGAGGTCTGGAACCTGGTGTTCAGCCAGTTCGACTCCGACGGTAAGGGCAACTACACCCGCCTGGAGCGCCCCAACATCGATACCGGTATGGGTCTGGAGCGTCTGGCCTGCGTAATGCAGGGTGTGGGCAACCTGTTCGAGGTTGACACCGTCCGCGCCATCCTGAACCATGTGGAGAAGATCAGCGGCAAGACCTACGGCGAGGATACCAAGACCGACATCTCCATCCGCGTGATCACCGACCACATCCGCTCCACCACCTTCATGGTGAGCGACGGCATCATGCCCTCCAACGAGGGCCGCGGCTACGTGCTGCGCCGCCTGCTGCGCCGCGCCGCCCGTCACGGCCGGATGCTGGGCATCACCCGCCCCTTCCTGACCGAGCTGGTGGACACCGTAATCCACGAGAACAAGGCCGGCTATCCTGAGCTGGAAGAACATGCCGACTACATCAAGAAGGTCATCGGCACCGAGGAAGAGCGCTTCTACAAGACCATTGACCAGGGCATGACCATCCTGAACGGCCTGATCGACAACATCACCAAGGCTGCCGTGGCCGGCAAGGAGAAGATTCTCTCCGGTATCGACGCCTTCAAGCTGAACGATACCTTCGGCTTCCCCCTGGATCTGACCCGCGAGATCGCCGCCGAGGCTGGCATCATCGTGGACGAGGAGAACTTCCACTCCGAGATGAAGAAGCAGAAGGAGAAGGCCCGCAAGGACCGTCTGTCCCGCGGTATCTCCGGTTGGGATTCCGATCTGTTCAGCGAGCTGACCGTTCCCGCCACTGTATTTACCGGCTACGAGAAGCTGGAGGACAAGGGCCAGGTGATGGCTCTGTCCGACGGTGAAGAGCTGGAGGACGCCATTTCCACCGACGAGGGCGCCAAGGAAGGTGTTCTGGTGGTTCTGGACCAGACTCCCTTCTACGCGGAGAGCGGCGGACAGGTGGCCGACACCGGTTCCATCGTGACCGCCGACGGCGCCCGTCTGGAAGTGAAGGACGTGAAGAAGACCGGCAAGGGCTACTTCGTACACACCTGCACCCTGCTGGAAGGCACCGTGAAGGTGGGTGACAGCGTGACCGCCGCCGTGTCCAAGGGCCGCCGGATGTCCATCGCCCGCAACCATACCAGCGCCCACCTGCTGCAGAAGGCTCTGCGCGAGGTGCTGGGCAGCCACGTGCACCAGGCCGGTTCCTACGAGGACGACGAGCGCGTGCGCTTCGACTTCACTCATTTCAGCGCTGTGACTCCCGAAGAGCTGGCTCTGGTGGAGCACATCGTGAACCAGAAGATCTTCGAGGCCCTGGATGTGAACATCCAGAACCTGCCCATTGCAGAGGCTAAGAAGATGGGCGCCATGGCTCTGTTCGGTGAGAAGTACGGCGATGTGGTCCGCGTTGTGGACGTGAACGGCTGGTCCACCGAGTTCTGCGGCGGTACTCATGTGAAGAACACCGCTCAGCTGGGCTGCTTCAAGATTCTCAGCGAGTCCAGCGTGGCCGCCGGCATCCGCCGTATCGAAGGCACCACCGGCTATGGCGTGCTGAATCTGCTGGACGAGCGCACCGAGATGCTGCACAAGGTTGCCGATGCGCTGAAGGTCAACAACATGAAGGATCTGCCCCTGCGCGCTGTGGCTGTGGCCGGCGAGGTGAAGGCTCTGAGCAAGGAGCTGGATGCTGCCAAGGCTGCCGCCGCCGCCAGCAAGATCGACGGCCTGTTTGAGGGCGCCGAGGACGTGAACGGCATCAAGATCCTGACCGCCTACTTCTCCGGCACCGCCCCCGAGGCGCTGCGCAGCATGGCAGAAAAGGTGCGCGACAAGGCTCCCAACACCGTAGCTGCCCTGGTGGGCTCCACCGACGGCAAGATCACCCTGGCCGTTGCCTGCGGCAAAGGTGCACTGGATGCGGGCCTGAAGGCTGGCGTTCTGGTCAAGCAGATCGCTGCCATCGCCGGCGGCAACGGCGGCGGCAAGCCCGACTTTGCCATGGCTGGCCTGAAGGATGAGAACAAGATCGACGAGGCGCTGAACGCTGTGGCCGATATTGTGAAGGGCATCTTGGAAGGCTGATCCCATTTGTTTTTCACTGCGAACACCGGGAGAAACATCCCGGTGTTCGCAGCCTGTTTTGACGCATTGTTGGATTCTGGAAAGGAGATGTTTTAATGGATTGCTTGTTCTGCAAAATCGCCCAGGGCCAGATCCCCTCGAATAAGCTGTTCGAGGATGACAAGATCCTTGCGTTCTACGACATTGATCCCCAGGCGCCGGTTCACTTTCTGGTGATTCCCAAGCAGCATGTGGACTCTGCTGCCGCGCTCACCGAGCAGGACGGCGAGCTGCTGGCTCATGTGTTTGCCACCATTGCCCGCCTGTGCAAGGAATTGGGCTGTGACAACGGCTACCGTGTGGTGACCAACGTGGGCGAGGACGGCGGCCAGAGTGTAAAGCATTTGCACTTTCATGTGCTGGCAAAGCGCAGCCTCGCCTGGCCTCCGGGCTGATGTACGGCAGTTTTATACTGTGTGACCGAGAAAAAGGAGATATCTGATTATGAGCGAGACCTATACCCTGCATGTGGCGGGCCTGACCCGGGAACTGCCCATCTGTGCCATCAACGAGCATCTTTCCATCGCTGCGTTCATCATGTTCAGCGATGTGGAGCTGACCGTTGCCTGTGCCAAAGCGCTGCTGGAAAAGTGTCCGGAGTTCGATGTGATCGTTACCGCTGAGGCAAAGGGCATTCCTCTGGCCTACGAGATGAGCCGCCAGAGCGGAAAGCTGTACATTCCTGCTCGTAAAGGCGAAAAGCTTTACATGAAGAATCCGGTGGTTGTGGAGGATCAGTCCATCACCACCAGCGCCCGCCAGAAGCTGGTGATCGACCACAAGGATCTGGAAGCCATGAACGGCAAGCGGATTCTGATTGTGGACGACGTGATCAGCACCGGCGGCTCTCTGCATGCGCTGGAGACCCTGGTGGAAAAGAGCACCGGTACCGTCGTGGGCCGTGTGGCTGCGCTGGCAGAAGGCGATGCCGCCGACCGCACCGATATCATTTTCCTGGAAAAACTGCCGCTGTTCACCCACTGATCTCCGCACACGAATGAGACGGGTACTGGCAGCTTGCTGTTTTGTTTGGTTTGCCGCCAAACTCATCGCTGTGTATCTGCCGCCTGTGGCCCTTGGGCTGCTCGCGGCAGTTTTTGTATGTGTGTTTTGGTGTGCATTGGCGCTGGGAAAGCGTAACTATAGTTTTCTGTTTCCTTTGGTGGGTCTGGCTGCCATTCTGTTTCACAGTCTGGTATACAGCACAGTGGTAGCGCCTGCCTTTGCGCTTGCAGGTGAAAAGGTGGAGGCAGTTGTGCTAGCCGAACAGGTGGACTCCGGCTTTCAGGACGGTACGGTGCGCGGCGAATTCACCGTATTGGAGCTGAACGGTAAGCCGCTTCCAGTCTGGAAACGGTTTCGCATTTCGGCGGTGGCTATGCCGGAATGTGAACGGGCAGACCTGCTTCGCGGTACCTTTTCCGTGGAGCTTCTGGAAAAGGACGAATACTACTACGGCAATCTGGCGGACGGCGTACTTTTGCAGGCGGTGACCGCAGAGGATGTAACGCTGGAAGGACAAAGCCGGGCCCCCCGTTTTTTCATGCGGCAGCTGCAGGAAAATCTTGCCCGCAATTGCCGCCGTTATCTTGCGCCGGAATTGGGCAGTGTGCTTGCCGCCATGGCAGTAGGGGACAAAAGTCGCCTGACCAACGAAATTACCGACGCTTACCGAGCAGCTGGCGTCTCCCATCTGCTGGTGGTGTCCGGTCTTCATCTGACGCTTTTGTGCAGTGCGTTTTTGGGTAACCGCCCCTGTGGCGGCCGGTTCCGGCGTCAAAAAGCACTGGCCGCCATGGTTCTGGTGGTGGGTATGATGGCTCTGGTCGGCTTCACTCCATCGGTGACACGGGCTGGGGTAGGCGCGCTGATTTTCTATGCCGGCGCACTGTTTCTGCAACCGGCTGACTCCTTCACCTCACTGGGAGTTGCGGCTGTGCTGCTCTCGCTGCAAAACTGCTATGCAGTGTGCGATTTGGGGTTACAGCTTTCCTTTGCCGCCACACTCGGCGTACTCTGCGCCGCCCGAATCTTCCCGCCCATGCGCCTGAGTGAGCAGGAGGAGCACCCCTGGCGCTGCCGGACAAGGCGCTGGTTCACTGTGTTGTTGGTCCCGCTTCTGGCAGCAGTATTCACGCTGCCGCTTCAGCTGGTGCACGGCCTTTCGGTCAGCGGGGTCTCGGTGCTGACCAACCTGTTGGTGATGCCGCTGGTGGGGCCCATTGTTTGTTTGGGTTTAGTCTGTGCGGTGACCAGTCTTATACCGGCCCTGTATCACCTTACCAGAGCCGTGATGCTGCTGGCTGCTCTTCTGGTGAAGCTGCAAAACGCCATTGTGTTCTATACTTCCTCTCTTCCGGCGGCACAGCTGGCACTGCCTAAGGGATTCACTGTTTTCGCCGTGCTCGTCTGCGGGGCAGCCCTTTGGTATGCCTGGAAAAAGCGCCGCCTGCGCTGGGCGCTTCCGGTTTTGTGCGTGGGGCTGGCGCTGTCCTTCGGGCTTTTCAATCGGCTGGGGCGAGATGTGGTCATGATCCGGCTTGTGGGCAGTTCTTCCAATCCCTGTGCAGTGGTAACGGTCCGGCAGCACGCCATGGTGCTGTTCCGAGGCGGAGAGAGCAACCGCCAGCAGGTGCAGGCTCTGCTGAAGGCACAGGGCATGGATGGGGCCGAGCTATGGGTGGACCTGCGACAGGACCCGGGCGGAGGAAAAACTTCCGGCAGACTCCTTTTAGTGGAGGAACTGCCGGAGGATGAACAATGGAGCGAGGATTTTTACGGAATAAGGCTTTCCCTGGTCAACCAGCGTGGAGCCAATTTGGCTCTTATGGAGATCGAGGGCTATCGGGTGGCGATGATCACCGGCCAGCTGGAAGCGGGTACGCCGTTGCAAACGGACCTGCTGCTGGCAGGCTCCTCCGACCCGGGGCTGGTGGAGCCAGTGCAGGTGCTTACCGCCAAAGCCTACGACTGGCATTCCGGCAAACCGGGAGTTCACTGGCGCTATGCACCTTTGGGCGGCACCGTGTACATCCGCCCTGGCAGGGCGATCAAATTCGAGGGGGTAACCAATGCTGCATACTGAGCAAAAACAGCAGGCCGCGCTGAAAAAGGGCGTGCCGGTTTTCTATTACTATTCTTCCGACCCGTTCCTGGCGCGGGCAGCCGCGGAAAAAATGGCGGCTGCTCTGCTGCAGGAAGATGGGGAGAGCACCCGGCTGGACGGTCCCGCTCCCACAGTGGAAGAGCTGGTTATGGCAGCGGGTACCATCTCGTTTTTCGGTACCCGCCGTATCGTGGAGCTGCCCATGCTGCAGCCTTCGGCTTACTCCGAAAAGGATATGGCCGAGTTCTGCGACGTGCTGGCCAGCACCGAGAACGCGGTGTTTGTCATCCACAGCGTATTCAGTGAGGAGCGGGGCAAGCTGAAGCTGCCCAAGCAGGCGAAAAAGCTGATCGAGACCTGTGAATCGCTGGGGTATGCCGCTGAGGTGGCTCATCCCGGTGTGCAGGAGCTGCGCCTCATGCTGCGGCAGCGGGCGCAAGGCATGGACACCGCCATGAGCGAAAGCGCGGCAGGCCTTTTGCTGGAACGCTGCGGGCAGGACCTGTTCCTGCTGGAAAACGAGGTGGATAAACTGGCCGCCGCCAGCGGCTATACCGAGATCACCCCGGGTCTGATTGTGGAGATGAGCACCCAGAACCTGGAGGCGGATGTCTTCGATATGGTCCGTCTGATCACCGGCAAAAACGCCGCCAAAGCCTGCGAAAAGCTGAACACGCTGCTGCGGTTGCAGAACGACCCCATTGCCATCACTGCGGCCATGATCGGCAGCTATGTGGACCTGTACCGGGTCAAGGCGGGACTTGCGGTCAAAAAGAGTTACAGCCAGGTGCACAAGGATTTGGGCTACAAGGGCAGCGATTACCGGCTGAAAAAGTCCGCTGAAACCGCCGCCCGGTATACCTTACCCCAGCTGGAGCAGTGCCTGGAGATTCTGCTGGAGCTGGATCAGGGGCTGAAAGGCTCGCCGGTGGACAGCGCCGTTTTGCTGCAAACCACACTTTGCCGTCTGGCAGTTGCGGGGGTGAGCCGATGAACGAAAAGCTGCGTATCCAGCAGGTGATTGTGGTGGAAGGCCGGTACGATGCAGCCGCGCTCAGCGCGGTGGTGGACGGTCTGATTCTCACCACCGACGGCTTTGCCATCTACAAAGACAAGCAGACCCAGGCCCTGCTCAAGGAGCTGGGCCGCCAGCGAGGTGTGATCCTGCTCACCGACCCGGACGCGGCGGGATTTCGCATCCGGAACTTTTTGTCCAATCTGATCGGGCAGGAGTATGTCCAGCAGGCTTACGTGCCCGCAATTCCGGGCAAGGAATCCCGCAAGGCGGTCCCCGGGAAAGAGGGCCTGCTGGGTGTGGAGGGCCTGCCTCCCGAGGCGCTGAAAAAGGCTCTGCTGGATGCAGGCGCCAATGAAACCGCTGCCCGCAGCGGCCGGGCCATCACTTATACTGACCTGTACCAGTGGGGGCTTTCCGGCACCGCGGGCAGTCAGGAGCAGCGATTTGCTTTTCTGCGAAGACTGGGCCTGCCGCCCCGCCTTTCCAAAAAGGCGCTGTGTCAGGTGCTTAACCAGTTGTACACCTACGAGGAAGCCCAGGCGCTGGCCGAACAAACCGAATAATAAACGAAAAAGGCCCGGAGCCGTGAACGGAGCAAAGTGCTCTTCACACGGCCTCGGGCCTTTTGCTTTATTTCAGTTTGCCTTCCAACAGCTGCTGGTGCCACCAGGGCTTTTCTGCCTGGAAGCTGCGTCCGCTCACGCCCTGCAGCAGAGGATCGGTCAGGGTGGGGAAGGTGAGTTGCCAGGCACAAAGCGCTTGGTATTTCAGTTTCAGCTCCCGATTGGCAGCGTTGCTGCCGTATTTGCTGTCGCCCAGAATAGGGCAGCCGATGCTGGCCAGGTGCGCCCGGATCTGATGGGTCCGCCCTGTGATCAGTTCCACCTGCAGCAGGGCAAGGCGGCCACTTACCGCCAGCGTTTTATAACGAGTCTCGATCTCTTTGCCGCCGGGCGTCGGGCGCTCGCTTACCCGCACCAGGCCTTTGCCCGCGTCCTTGGTCAGATAACCGCCCAGGGTGGCTTGTTCCGGTCGCGGCCGTCCGAAGGTCACACAAAGGTATTCCTTGCGGATCGCGCGGTCCCGGATCAGCCCGACGAGCAGCTGCTCGGTCTGCGGGTCTTTGGCGATCAGCACCAGGCCGCTGGTGCCGGTATCCAGCCGGTGGCACAGAGCGGGCGCGGGGCCTTTGCCCGGTTCCCAGCCGTGCTCCTGATGCAGATACAGCATGGCCCGGTGGATCAGGGTATCCAGCTCGGTATCATGAATCACAGGCAGGCCGGCGGGCTTGTCCACCAGAAGGATGTGTTCGTCCTCATAGACAGGCTTGGCGGCAAAGCGGGCGCGCAGGAACGCAGGCCCTTTGACCTCCGCCGGAGCCAGCTGGTCATCCGGCAGGAACAGCCGGATCTCGTCGCCGGTCTGCACCCGGGTGGAGAGAGGCTGCTTTTTGCCGTTCAGCTTGATCTTGTTTTCCCGCAGCGCCTTGTTCAGCTTGCCGAAGGTCAGGGCAGGGAATTGCTCGGTGAGGTATTTGTCCAGCCTTACCGGGGTAAGGCTTTTCACGGGAATGATCTTCATGAAAGGGCCTCCAGATCCTTGCACAGGCCATCTTTACCGTACAGCCGGTGTGCGTCGTCAATTTCCAGGGTGACCATCAGCCATCCGGCATCCTGGTCGCTTACGTCGAGAATGGGATAAACACCGCCTTCGCCATCAGAAAGCGCAGTTGCACCGTCCAGTTTTTGGCGGGCAAAAGGCGTGTCATAGAAAAGGACCACCTTGTTTGCGTCCTCCTGACGGCCGATGCTCTCCAGGTTCAGGCTCAGAATACCATGATCCCAGAAATCATCGGAATAATTCGCCAGATGCAGCGGGTAATCTTCGCTGAATTCCTCCGCCATCGGATGGGAAAACTCCTCCAGGCCGGGAGCAATCACATAAACCAGCGGGGTGCGGCTGCCATCGCCGCTTTGCTGATACAGTATCCCGCACCAGGCGCCCTGCTCCTGGGCGGCCTGCGCCACGGTCAGGAAGGTCTCTTCCTGTTCGGTGAAGAAGATGCTGTCCGCAGGCAGCTCGCCTCCGCGGATAGCCCGCAAAAATTCCTCTCGCCGCTGCTGGGCTTGAGCCTCGTCATAGCGGGCCGTGAACGAAGTGTCACTGCTGGTCATGCCTGCATCAGCGGTGTAAAGTGCCAGGCTCAGGCCGCTGGTTTTCAACGGGTCCAGCGCCACCAAGTGCTGATATTTGCCCTCTGTTGCATCCAGCAAAGCGGCAAGGCTGCTGTCCTCCTGGTTCAGCAGGTTGAATCCCGCATCAGAATAGGGACGGAAGGAGCGAGCTTTTTCCAGCAGCGCCGGACTCAGGTCCACCAGCTGCACCAGGCAGAGTACGCCGATCACGGTGGTCTGCACCCACTGTTTTTGGTGACGGGTCAGCCGCAGCAACCCGGCCACACAGCATAGGAAAATCAGGTAGTACACCGGCCAGAACAGCCGCCCGCTGGAACGCAGGGCGGTTGCCAGCTGTATCACAAATCCAGGCAGCGGCAGGCGGGCAAGCACTGCGCCGTTGGCGGTAATCACATTGCTTACCGCGAACACCGTCAGGCAGGCCACAACGAACAACAGGCCGAAACGATTTTTCAGCCACCCCAACAGACCTGTCCGATGCCAGCGCAGCATTGCCAGCGCCACCGCCGCACTGCACAGAAGCATGCCAAGGCCCAGGTAGTTGAAGCCATCGTAGTTGCCCAACGTCTGATTTTGTGCAGGAAGAAACAGGCTCCAGCGCTCCATTCCGCGGCTGACCGGGTTCCAGAGTGCATTCAGGTTCATGCAGAAATGCCCGTACTGTACGCCGCTTCCGCCGGAGGCAGATCCGCCGCTGAACAGGCCGAACAGCCAGCCCACCAGAGCGGTGCAGCCCAGATTTGCTGCCAGCAGCGCCGCCGGTTTTGCGATTTGCTTATGGAATACCACATGCTCCACCAAAAGCGCGAAGGTGAGCGCGTAGGTCATGGGGGCAAAATACGGGTGAATTGCCAGCGTCACACAGTTGACAGCGAACAGGCCCGGGTAGAAAAAGCGTCCTTCCCGCCGCCCACGGATGTAATAATACAGCGCGGCCAGAATCAAAAACTGTGCGGCAAGCGCAGTATGGCGGAACGTCCGCTCCAGCAGAATGGGGCTGAACACAAACGGTACTGCCCCCAGCAGCACAGCAGGCAGACGGCGGGTAAACAGCCCCACCAGAAGGCAGGCAAATCCGCCCTGCAGCGCAAAACAGATCAGTGTGAACAGTCCAAAATACTGGAACGTCGCGGGCAGCAGCGGTTTCAGCAGACGGAACAATGCTGCAAACAGGGGAATGGAGTCGGTGAATGCCACGCTCAAGCCAAAGGGCCAGTTGATCCGCTCGGAAAAGCAGAAGGGCAGCGACAGCTCGGACTGCCGGTAAAACAACCAGCCCGCGTAATGCTGCTGGATATCCGCTTCAATATAACCGCCGCGCAACCAGGCGTCATTGGTCACATCCAGCGGGGCAAAGCCGTACAGCAAAAAGAAGACCGCCGCCCCCAGCAGGCAGCCCAGAACAAACAGCTTCCGGCGTTCGATTTTTTCACAACTAGGCATCTGAATCAAAGCCACGTCCTTTCCGTTCGCGCAAGAATCCGAAGAAGGGCAATGCTTGCGTGAGTGTGGTTGCTTTGTTTATTATAAACGATTGCCCGTCATCCTACAATTCCCTTGTTGCATGCCGAAGACCGTTCCCGGGGAAAACGTTGACAAACCGGCGGGTTTGATGTATTATAATTAGGCTTGCCGCTGTGGCGGAACTGGCAGACGCAAGGGACTTAAAATCCCTCGCCCTAATAAGGCGTACCGGTTCGATCCCGGTCAGCGGCACCAAGCCGGAGTAAAGTTCGCTTTGCTCCGGCATTTTTTGTGCCCGGCATCAAAAGTGCGTCTTATTGCCCGGGTGCGTTTTCCCGGACAAAACTCCCGGTTTCGGGTTGTGCGAAGCCCGGATTTATACTATAATAAGTTCGAAAATCAGGAGTCGATCCACCCCGTGCCGGGTGCTGCATTGCGCCGGGCGCGCCGCTGGGAAGCTGCAAAAGAGGAGCGTTTGCAATGAAAGAATACCAGAGCATGACCAAACAGGAACTGCAGGAGGAATACCAGGCAGTCCTGGCACAGTATCAGGAGTATCAGGCAAAGGGACTAAAACTGGACATGTCCCGCGGCAAGCCCTGCACAGAACAGCTGGAGCTGTCCACCGGGCTGCTCAGCCAGAACCAGTACATTGGAGAAAACGGCGAGGATTCCCGCAACTATGGCTTGCTGCCCGGCATGCCCCAGGCCCGCCGCTTTTTTGCCGAACTGCTGGGCGTGGAGGAGAACGAAGTTATCGTGGGCGGAAATTCCTCGCTCACGCTGATGTACTACATGATCGACATGGGCTGGCGGGTCGGCTTCGCAGACAGCGATCATCCCTGGCGCGCGGAAGAGAAGCTGAAGTTTTTGTGCCCCGTGCCCGGCTACGACCGTCATTTTGCCATCACCGAATATTTCGGCTTTGAAATGATTCCGGTGCCGATGCATGAGGATGGCCCGGATATGGATCTGGTGGAGCAGCTTGCCGCTGATCCCAGCGTGAAGGGTATCTGGTGCGTACCGCTGTATTCCAACCCGGACGGCTACATCTACAGCGCCGAGACCGTGCGGCGTCTGGCCAGCATGAAGACCGGCGCACCGGATTTCAAGATCATCTGGGACGACGCCTACTGTGTGCATCACCTCACCGATGAGCTGTGCTCGGTTCCCGGTATTCTGGCTGAGTGCAAAAAGTACGGTACCCAGGACCGGCCGCTGCTGGTATGCTCCACCAGCAAGGTGACCTTCCCGGGCGCGGGTGTTGCAGCGCTGGCCGCCAGTGAGGCCAATATTCGTCATATCCTTGCTCAGATGGCTCCCATGGCCATCAGCTTCGACAAGATGAACCAGATGCGCCATGTGAGCTTTTTGAAAAATAAAGCAGGCGTACTGGAGCATATGAAAAAGCACCGGGCAATTCTGGAGCCGAAATTTGAGCTCATCAAAAAGGCCTTTGCCCAGCAGCTGGCACCCTGCGGCTCCATTGCCCGCTGGACCGATCCCAAGGGCGGCTATTTCATCAGTCTGTATGTGATGGACGGCTGCGCCAAGCGTGTGGTCCAGCTGTGCAAGGAGGCTGGCGTGGTGCTCACCCCGGCGGGCTCCGCCTATCCTTACGGCAATGACCCGCAGGATCATCACCTGCGCATCGCTCCCTCGTACCCCACGGTGGCCGAGCTGGAGCAGGCGAGCCAGCTGCTCTGTGTCAGCGTTCGTCTGGCCTGCCTGGAAAAGCTGCTGCAGGCCTGAAAACCGGATTGCAACAGCAAGCGTATCTGTGTTATAATAACGGAATCTTAAACTGCGGCGCGGGAATAAATGCGACCCGGCCGCCATCAAAGGAGGACCCCATATGAAGTGCCCTTACTGCGGCGAACTGGAATCCAAGGTGATCGATTCCCGCCCCACGGAGGACGGCGAAAAGATTCGCCGCCGCCGGGAATGCCTGCGCTGCGGCAAGCGGTTTACCACCTATGAGATCGTGGAAACCGTACCTTTGATGGTCATTAAAAAGGACCGCTCCCGCCAGGTGTTCGACCGCCAGAAGCTTCTGGGCGGTATGCTGCGCGCCTGCGAAAAGCGCCCGGTCAGTTACGAGATGCTGGAACGCGCGGTGGACAACATCGAGCAATCCCTTCTGAACAGCTACGAGCGCGAGGTTACCTCCATCCACATCGGTGAGCTTGCGATGGAAGAACTGAAAAAGATCGACGAGGTCGCCTATGTGCGGTTCGCATCGGTCTACCGGCAGTTCTCCGATTTGAACACCTTCATGAACGAGCTGAAAGAGATGCTCAGCAAGCGCTCAGAGCAGACCGAAGAATAACCGGCGTATTCCATTCAGCTGCGCTTTCAGCTTGCCGGTCTCGCAGAGAAGATCCTGCAGGTAATCCGGGTGCGCATAGGCACTCAGCCCGCACAATGCATTTTCCAATTCGCTGAGTTTGTCCCGGCGGATGAAAAGCGCCAAAACAGCCTGCTGTTTTTGATAGGCTTGCGTGATGCTGCCGATTTGTGCCTTTGCAGCCTGGTATGACCCATCGGCGCACAGCTTTTCCACCTGTGTAAGCCCGGCCTCCAGTGAATCCAGCGAGCCAGATACCAGCCGCTGTCCGATCAGTGTGAGCAAAAACAGCGCCGCCAGAATCACCGCGGCCGCACGCAGCCGGCTCATAAACGTCCTTCCCACAGCCCCTTGTTCCGCTTTTGCGGCGAGGGGCTGTTTTCTTTTTTGATCAACTGATATTCGCCGCTTATTCGAACCAAAAGCAGCATTACCTGCGCCTGCATACAGTTTTCCTTCTGCAGGACCTGAGAAACCCACCGGCAATCCTTTTCGCACAGCTGCAGTGCACCCTTTAAAAGCTGGCCGTCTGCGATGACCGGAATGAAAGGTTCTTCCTCACCGGCCTTGCAGATGCTGATGCTGCCGTTTGTTTCCACCACAGCCCATTTCACCTGAGCAGGGTCGAACACGTTCTTGCCGCGCAGAGCTTCCAGCAGATCTCCGGTTCCAAAGCGCAGTGCCCGAAGGGTATCGCGGCAGATCTTCCCGTTGCGGATCACAGTAACAGGAGAACCGAACAGCAGCCTTGCCGCCCCAGGCCAGCAAAAGCACAGGCCCGACAGCAGCAGCTCCAGCGCCACGATTAGAAACACCGGCACCAGGCTGGCAGTGAGAGGCAGTTCCGGCGATTCAATGGAGATCGAAGCGAGATTGGAGATCAGAATGGTGGAAACAAGCTCAGCGGGCTGCAGTTCCCCCAGCTGCCGCTTTCCCATCAGCCGCATGGCCAGCAGAATAAGCAGATAGACCAGCAGAGTGCGCAGCATAAGAATCAGCATATCCGGTCAGCCTCTCTTTCAAAAGCGATTGGTTTGCCGCGTGTGTTTTCCGGGCATACTATTTGCCGGAGGTGACGCGGATGCAAACAGAAGAATCGTTATCGCCGCAGCTGAAACAAAACATCGAGCTGCTGAAACAAAGATTTGGCAATTCAGTAGACCTGTATACAAAGCCGGTGCAGATCCTCGGTATTCCATGCTGCCTATGTATGTTTGAAGGGCTTTCCACCATCGAGCGGCTGTGGGTGGTGGTACTAAATATGCTGAGCGAAAGTGAATTCTGCCCCAAAAACGGCGAAGAGCTTTTCGACTACCTGCAAACTCAGACCGATCTTCCTTTGGAGAATTCTTACGTGGAAACGGTGGACCAGCTGCGCACCCAGCTGACCGCAGGCACCACCGTAATTCTGATTGAAGGCTGCGGCAAAGGGGTAGTGCTTTCCACCCAGAATATGCAGTTCCGCTCCATTCAGGAGCCATCGGGGGAGGGGAATGTACGCGGCTCCCGGGAGGGCTTCAGCGATCTGTTGCGCATCAACATCAGCCTGCTGCGCCGTCTGATCCGGACCGAGACCCTTACGGTGGAGACTTTGATCTGCGGCGAGCGTACCGCTACCGAAGTGGCCCTCGTTTATGACCGTACGCTGGCGCCGCCGGAGCTGGTGCGCCAGGTGCGTAATCGGCTGAACCAGATACAAATCCCGGTTTTATTTGATTCCAGCTATCTGGCCCCTTTCCTGCAGCGGGGAGGATTCAGCTTTTTTCAGCAGGCAGGCTATACCGAACGCCCGGCTACGGCCTGTGCCAAGCTGTGTGAGGGCAAGCTGGTGATTTTGGTGAACGGCAGCCCCTTTGCCATGGTGATTCCGTATTTTTTCAGCGAGCACTTTCAAAGCCTGGACGATTACTCCACCAAGGCCTATTTTGCCAGCTTCATTCGGGTGATCAAATACGGTGCGTTTTTTCTGGCGGTACTGCTGCCCGGGGTGTTTGTTTCCATTGCGGAATATACCCCAGAGCTATTTCCGCCCCAGCTGCTTTATAAAATTGCGGCGGCAGAGGCAGCCACACCGCTTCCTCTGTTTTTGGAAATGGTGCTGGTGATTGTTTTGCTGGAGATCGTGCGGGAAGCGGGCCTGCGGCTGCCCCGTCCCATCGGCCACAGCGTGAGCCTTGTGGCTGCGATCATTGTGGGCGATGCGGCGGTGAAGGCGGGGATTCTGAGCACGCCCATCGTGATCACCGCGGCGCTCACCACCATCTCTATGTTTGTGATTCCGTCGCTTTACGAACCGGCCACCGTGCTGCGCATCCTGTTTGTGTTCGCCGGAGGATTATTCGGACCGTTTGGGATTCTTACGCTCTTTTTTATCATGCTGACCAGTATCTGCGGTATGAATTCCTTCGGCCTGCCGTATACGGCGCCGCTCATTCCCTGGACAAACGGCGCAGTGCGTGACGGCGTGCTGCGTACCAATTGGAGACGGCTGGCACGCCAGCCTTTTTCCGTAAACGATCTGCCGGGAGGAGATCCGCATGGCACAGAATAAACCAGCTTCCATTGCACCAGCTCAGCTGGCCGCTCTCATGGCAGCGGCTTTGCTGGCGGACGTGTTCCTGCAGCCCTTCGGCCGCCGGGCGCCGCTTTTAACCGCACAGCACGGAATCTTATGCGCAGCCGGGCAGATGGCAGCGTTTGCCTTGCTGTTGACCCTGCTGCCCAAAGGCCGGGAGCATGCGCTGGAGAGCAAAGCCTTCTGCGGCTTGCTCAGCGCATTGATGCTGCTGTCCGCTGCATTGGAAATCATTCAGGGGGAACGGTTCTATAGTCAGGCCATGCGTACCGGCCTACCGGTGGAGATTTTTTTGTTTCTTTTGTTTGTGGCAGTGTTCTATGGAGTCTATTCCGGGCTGAATGCACTCACCCGCACGGCTGCGGCGGTACTTGCACTCACTGCCATTTCCATGGGGTTGCTTCTGCTTTCCGTTCTTCCGCAGCTCCGCTTCGTTAATCTGCAGCCCTCCGCCCTGAATGGCGGGGAGCTTGCCCGTGATTTCGCAAGTCAGTTTTACCTAGCACCGGAATTGATCCTGTGGGTGGTCTTATGGAGACCGGAACATTCCCAAAACCGCAAATACCGGCCTTCGGCGGTATTTGTGTGGCTTTTTGCAGCGCAGGCGCTGTTCTGCTTGTTGGGAGAAATGACCTTGGGGCCCGCTTATCAGCAGGAGGAGCAGCCCCTGTTTACCATCGCCCGGCTCGGTGGCATCTCGGTATTTCGCCGGCTGGACGCACTGCATGCCTGTGTGTGGCTGCTGCTCTTTTTTGTGAAAATCACGCTGTATTTTTCTCTGTTCACACAGAGCATTCGGCAGGTGTTTCCCAAACTGCGCGGTCACAGTGCCTATTATCTGGCGGTCGCGGGAGTGATTGGAGTTTTCCTGGCGGCCTGGGGGCAAGCAGAGCAAACTGCATACTGGGTCCAGCAGAGGACATGCCTTGCACTGCTGCTCTGGCTGGGTCTGTTTCGAATCACAGCGGGGAGGAAACGAGAATGAAATTGTTGAAATTGGCCGCCCCTCTGCTGATTGCGGCGGTTCTGTGCGGCTGTTCTTCCACAGGTCTTGGCGATAAAGTGATCGTGAAGGCGCTGCTGCTGGACTATCAGAAGGAGTATGTGGCCCAGGTGCTGGTTCTGGAGCCCCAGCCCAGTGCTGACGCGGGAGAGGCTTCTGAAACCCTTCGTTTGATTGAAGGCAGAGGAAGCAGCCTTGCAGAGGCAATCGGCGAGGCGGAATCCTCCCGGGCGGAGGAACTGTTTTATGGGCAAAATGAGCTGCTGTTACTTGGGCCCGGGCTGCAGCAACAAAAGGGAATGACAGAATGCTGCCGCTTCCTTTATGAGAACTCTGCCGGGCGTCCAAATATGGCGGTGTGGGGAATTAATCTGCCCGCAAACGACCAGCCGCTCAATGAAGAAAACGCAAGCGCCGTGCTGGATGGGATTCGAAGGCTGGGAGAGCGGGGAGAATACCGCACCTATTTGTACCAGCTTGCGGCAGCGCAGGACGGCAGCTTTTTGCCGCTGGTGCGTTTGTCGGGGGAAGATGACGTACAAATGCAGGGGCTTGCCCTGTACAAGGATGGCGCCCCCATGGTCCGTTTTACCGGAATCGAAACTGAACTGGCCGCCCTGCTCAGCGGCCAAACCGGGACTGGGCAGCTCCAGGTGGAGGGGGAGAGCGGCCCGGTTACCCTGACCATACGATCGCCGAAGCTGATTTATGAATGCGTGGAGCAGCAGAACTCCATGCAGCTTGCAATCCGGTTTTCGGGTCACGTGGAGCAGATGACCGGAGAGCACCTGCCGACTTCCAGAGAAGAGCGGCGTGCGCTTTTAAGTCAGATCAACAGCCAACTGGAACAAACCGCAGCAGGACTGATCCGGCAGGCCTTTTCTCCGGGTGTTGATCCCTTTGGCTTTCTGAGCCGTTTTTGCAATCGGAACGCGCAGCTTACAGCCAGCCTGACAGAGGACAAGACCCTTTATCAGCCTGGCGCCGTAGAATTTTCCAGCGCGCTGCAATTGCTTTAGAACACACAAAAGCCCCGCGATGGGAAAAATATCCTGTCGCGGGGCATTCTGTGTTATTGATGGGATGAAAGCAATCCGCTTTCGGTGAGAAAGAGAATTATTCCCCACACGCGCAGGCAGCCGCAACAAACGGCGGCCACTGTTTTTTCTTTTTCAGAAAACAGGCGAAGAAACATCTTTACCGGAGCACTTGCAGTTTGTGCGCCGGTGCCGCCTTTTCTTGCAAATAAAATTGATAATCTTTCTGCAATCATGTATAATAAAAACAACTCTGAAATTTCATCAAAAAGGAAGGGTGTTCTTTATGCCGGCATTTTCCGTCCCACTTAGCAAAGTAGCGGAACAGCTGAATCTTGAAACGGTCTATGCGCCGAAGGAATTGAACGAGATCCCCATCTATACGGCGGATGTCAACCGACCGGGCATTGTGCTTGCGGGATATTACCAATACTTCGATGCCAACCGCATTCAGATCTTCGGTATGGTAGAGATGTCTTATCTGCAGGAGTTGCCCGCGGCTACCCGGCGCGCTCATCTGGAGCGCCTGTTTGAGCTCACGCCCCCGGCGGTGCTTATCAGCCGCAGCCTGGAACCCCTGCCGGAAATGATCGATTTTGCCCGGATGTATTCCGTTCCTGTACTGTCCTCCGCGGAATCCACCTCCACGCTGATGAGCGCGCTGATCAGCCTGCTGAATGTGGAGCTGGCGCCCCGCGTCACCCGCCACGGCGTTTTCATCGAGGTATACGGCGAAGGCATTCTGATCCTGGGCGACAGCGGCGTCGGTAAGAGCGAGACCGCTGTGGAGCTGGTCAAGCGCGGTCACCGCCTGATCGCCGACGACGCGGTGGAGCTGCGCCGCACCTCCAGCCGCACTATTGTGGGCACCGCTCCGGAAAACATCCGCCATTTCATCGAGCTGCGCGGCATCGGTATTGTGAACGTGGCCCGCATCTTTGGTATCGGCTCGGTCAAGGTGAGCGAAAAGGTGGACCTGGTGGTGGATCTGGAGCCCTGGGACAAGACCAAAAACTACAGCCGCACCGGTCTGGAAACCGATTTTTACGATATTCTGGGCGTGCAGATCCCCAAAACGGTGATTCCTGTAATGCCGGGCCGTAACCTGGCGGTAATCCTGGAAACGGCCGCCATCAACAACCGTCAGAAAAAGATGGGCTATAACGCCGCCAAGGAGCTTCTGGCTCGCCTTGGTCTGGACGAAGACATTGGCATCTGACGCAGAAAGGGAGCATATACTTTGTATCAAATCGCAGCGGATCTGCATACGCATACGCTGGTATCCAACCATGCGTTCAATACCATCACGGAAATGGCCGCCAAGGCGGCAGCCATTGGATATAAGGCCATCGCGGTCACCGATCACGGCTGTGCGATGCCGGACTCGCCTCATATCTGGTATTTCAGCAATCTTGTCCGCCTGCCGGATGTGCTGGAGGGCATTCCTGTTCTGAAAGGTGTGGAGGCGAACGTGATGGATCTGGACGGAGGTCTGGATTTTTCGCAGGAGCAGCTGGCACAGTTCGACTGGGTGATTGCTTCCATTCATGGGGATTGCCTGCCCGGCAAGCTTACGGTGGAACAGGCTACCGAGCTATGGCTCAAGGTGGCGGAAAACCCGTATGTGGATATGATCGGCCATTCCGAGCAGGCCAACCATGTGTACGACTACGAGCGTGTCACCCGGGAATTCGCCGCCCGCAACAAGGTGGTGGAGCTGAACGGGAATTCCTTTGCCGTGCGTCCGCAAGGAGCGGCAAACATGAAAGCTCTTGCACTTGCCTGCAAAAAGAGCGGCTGCAGAATCGCGCTGAACAGCGATGCACATTCCATCTACCATCTGGAGCGGGGTGTTTCGCATCTGTACGGGCTTTTGGAGGAAATTGACTTTCCCCAGGAGCTGATCGTCAATGGTTCCGGCGAGAATCTTCGCCGGGAACTGGAACTACATAACAAAAAAATCGTGGATCGGATCGGAGAGTTGTTAAGATGAAAAAATATACGATTGGCGTGGATCTGGGCGGTACTACCATTACCGCCGGTATTGTGGATGAAGAGTTCAAGGTGCTGCACAAATGCACCTGCGATACCGATCTGCCTCAGCCCGAGGAAGTAATTGAAGAAAAGATCGCGAACCTGTGCCGTCAGGTCCTGGTGGAGAGCAATCTGACCCTGGATGACCTGCACTGGGTTGGCATCGGCACCCCGGGCAGCGTAAACAGCAAGACGGGTGTAGTAGACTTTAACGCCAATTTCGGTTATTATGATTGGGAGCTGCGTGAGCACATGGAGCGGCGCCTGGGCTGCAAGGTCTACATTGAAAACGACGCAAACGCAGCTGCTTACGGTGAATTCATCGCCGGCGGCGCCCGCGGCGCCAGATATGCGGTGGTCATTACTCTGGGCACCGGCATCGGCGGCGGCATCATCATCGACGGCAAAATTTTCGCCGGCTTCAACTATGCCGGCGCCGAGCTGGGCCATATGGTGATCCAGAAGGACGGCCGTCCCTGCATGTGCGGCCGAAACGGCTGCTGGGAGAAGTACGCTTCCGCCCGTGCCCTTGCTGAGGATACCAAGGCTGCAATGCTGTCCCATCCCAAAAACATGATGTGGGATCTGGTGAACGGAGATATCACCAAGGTTGGCGCAAAGACCGCTTTCGACGGCATGGCTGCCGGTGACGAACTGGCTACCCAGCTGATCAACAAATTCGTGGAGTACGTGGCCTGCGGTCTGACCAATGTGGTCAACATCTTCCAGCCGGAGATCATCTGCATCGGCGGCGGTGTTTCCAAGCAGGGTGAGGTTCTGCTGGCTCCTGTGCGCAAGCTGGTCGACTGGGAGGACTATGCCCGTGACGGCAAGCGCCGCGTGACCATCAAGCCCGCCGAGCTGTTCAACGATGCCGGCGTCGTGGGCGCTGCCTGGCTGGGCAACCAGGAAAAACTTTAATTTTTAGGAGGCCGTTTTATGGCGTGCATGGAGCATTTAAAGCAACAACTGGAGGAAGCAGCGATCCCTTATTCCTGCGGCGAGCCCCTTGCACGCCACACGAGCTTCCAGATCGGCGGCCCTGCCGCTCTGTTCTGCACCCCTCACACCACCCAGCAGCTGATTCAGGCGCTGGAGCTGTGCCGCGCAGAGGGCGTGCGCACCTATATTCTGGGCAACGGGTCCAACCTGCTGTTCAGCGACAAAGGGTTTGACGGTGTGGTTCTTTGCACCCGTTCGATCCAGCCGGAGATTCAAGTGGAAGGTGACCGCATCATTGCCGGAGCCGGCATGTCGCTCCAGCAGGTGTGCGAGGAAGCCGCCCGTCATGGGCTCACCGGTCTGGAATTCGCTTACGGCATTCCGGGCAGCCTGGGCGGCGCTGTGTATATGAACGCAGGCGCCTATGGCGGTGAGACCCGTGATGTGTTGCTGGAAGTGGAATTTGTGGACGAAGCCGGTCAGGTGCGTTCGCTGCCGGTGGATCAGCTGGAGCTGGGTTACCGCACCAGTGTATTTGCACGCACCGGATGGTGCGTATTGCGGGCCACGCTGCAGCTGGCCGAGGGCGACCGGGAACAGATTCAGGCAAAAATGGATGACCTGATGAATCGCCGTCGGGAAAAGCAGCCGCTGGAGTATCCCAGCGCGGGCAGTGCATTCAAGCGGCCGGAGGGCGCCTTTGCAGGCAGCCTGATCGAGCAATGCGGCCTGCGCGGATACCGGGTGGGTGACGCTGCCATCAGCGAAAAGCATTGTGGCTTTATTGTGAATCTGGGCCATGCCAGCTGTGCGGATGTGCTGGAGCTGGCCAGGCAGGTAAGCGACCGGGTGCACCAGCAGACCGGCTTCGTACTGGAAAAAGAGATTCGCGTGGTGGAATAATTGTGTGCATGACCGGCTGCTGGCAATCGGCAGCCGGTCATGCAGGTTATGCTGGATGAAGAAACAACAGGAAAAGGAGAGACGCATCATGGAGCTGCTGGTCGTAACCGGCCTTTCCGGGGCAGGAAAATCCCTTGCGGTAAACGCATTGGAGGACATCGGCTATTTTTGTATCGACAATATTCCGGCCGGGCTGATGCCCCGCCTGCTGGATTTCGCCCTGCAGGGCGAAACGATGCTGGAAAAGGTGGCGGTGGTGGTGGACATCCGCGGCTGCCGTACCCAAAACGACGTACAGGAGGCGCTGACCAGCATGGACAGCCGCCAGGTGCCCTACCGGGTCCTGTTCCTGGATGCCTCCGATGACGTGCTCGCCCGGCGTTACAAGGAAACCCGCCGCATTCATCCGCTCTGTGTGCAGGAGGGCGTTTCCATGACCGACGCCATTGAGCAGGAGCGGAAGATCCTGCAGCCCTTCTTTGAGCGGGCCGACTTCGTGGTGGATACCTCTCTGCTTTCTGCCGCTCAGAACAAAGAGCGGATCTGCAAGCTGTTTTTGCACCAGAATCAGCAGCCGATGGTACTGACCATCCTTTCCTTTGGCTTCAAATACGGTCTGCCGAAGGAGGCAGATGTGGTATTTGACGTGCGCTGCCTGCCGAACCCCTTCTACATCCCGGAGCTGAAGGAAAAAACCGGTCTGGACAGCGAGGTGGTGGATTATGTGATGAAGTTCGAGCAGTCTCAGGAGCTTCTTCACCGTATTCTGGAGCTTCTGAATTACTCGCTGCCTCTTTACATCAAGGAGGGCAAAAGCCAGCTGACCATCGCGGTGGGCTGCACCGGCGGCAAACACCGGTCCATTACCTTCGCGCGCAAGATCGCAGAGCATTGCCAGAATCTTGGCTATGGTCCTGTTCTTTATCATCGCGATCAGAAACGTGTACTTTAACGAAAGGGCATCGGAAAACGAATGAGCTTTTCACAGGACGTTAAAACCGAGATCACCCAAAAGAAAATCGCCCGGCCCTGCTGCCTGCTGGCGGCCAGCTACGGCGCGGCCTGCTTCAGTCGTTATTTTGACAGCCGGGGCGTAGTATTCCAGACTGAACTGGGAACCGCCGCCCACTATGTAAAGCGCATTTTTCATTTGTGCGGCATCGAGGGCAACGTGACCAGCAAGCAGCGGCCCAGCGGCATGGTTTACGAATTCAAGGTGGATGAGCCGGAGCAGGTCCGCCTGATGCTGGAAAAATTCCACTGTGAGCCGGATCAGATCAGCCTGCGCATCGATCCCACGCTTCTGCGCTGCCCCCAATGCAGCGCGGCCTTCCTGGCCGCGGCGTTCGTTTGCTGCGGCACCATGACCGACCCCAAAAAGGAGTACAATCTGGAGTTTCTGTCCAACCGGCATAATCTGGCGCGGGATCTGGAGGGTATTCTGGCAGAACACGAATTTCGCCCCCACCGAACCCTGCGCAAAGGCGTGAATGTGGTGTACATCAAAGCCAGCGAGCAGATCGAAGAGCTTCTGGCATTCATGGGAGCGGGCAATGCAGCCATGGAGATCATGAACCACAAGGTAATCAAGGAGCTGCGCAATAAAACCAACCGCCTGACCAACTGCGAAACCGCCAACATGGACAAGACCGCAACCGCAAACGTCCAGGTGACGCGGGCCATCGAATATCTGAAACAAAACCACATGTTCGACGGTCTGAGCCAGCCTTTGCGGGAGGCGGCCGAGCTGCGGCTGGCCTGGCCGGATCTTTCGCTTTCCCAATTGGCGGAAAAAAGCCCTCAGCCCATCAGCAAATCGGGGCTTAGCCACCGGCTGAAAAAGCTGGAACGTCTGGCATCTGAACTTCAGCAAAGGAGAACCAATGGCTGACAAGCAATTTACCCATCTGCACGTGCATACTGAGTATAGCCTTCTAGACGGCGCCTGCCGGATCGACCGGGTCTTCGAGCGGGTTAAGGAATTGGGGCAGACCTCCATTGCCATCACCGACCACGGTGTGATGTATGGATGTGTGGATTTCTACAAGGCGGCCAAAAAGGCGGGCATCAAACCCATCATCGGCTGTGAGGTCTATGTGGCCAACCGCTCCCGCTTCGATAAGGTCAACCGGATCGACGGCTCCAACCACCTGGTCTTGCTGTGCAAAAACGAGACCGGCTACAAAAATCTGATCAAGCTGGTTTCCTCCGGTTTTATCGAGGGTTTTTATTCCAAGCCTCGGGTGGACAAAGAGCTGCTGGAGCAGCACCACGAGGGTCTGATCTGCCTTTCCGCCTGCCTGGCGGGCGAGGTTCCTCAGGCTCTTCTGGCCGGTGATTATGAAAAAGCACGCCAGGTTGCGCTGTATTACAATAACCTGTTCGGGCAGGGGAACTACTACATCGAGATTCAGGATCACGGCATTGAAGAACAGCAGCAGGTCCTGCCGCTGCTGATTCGACTGGCCCGGGAGACCGGCATCCCGCTGGTAGCCACCAACGATGCCCACTACCTGCGCCGGGAAGACAGCAAGATGCAGAGCATTCTGATCTGCATCCAGACCGGCAAAACCATCCAGGACGACGATAAGCTGGAATTTGAGACCGACGAATTTTACCTGAAAAGCACCGACGAGATGTATGACCTGTTTGCCATCGCGCCGGATGCCTGCGAAAACACCAACCGCATCGCGGAGCAGTGCAATTTCGATTTTGAATTCGGCGTGACCAAGCTGCCTTATTTTAAAGCGCCGGATGGCATGGAAAACCAGGCCTACTTTGAAAAGCTGTGTTATGAGGGCCTTGCCCGCCGGTATGGCAGCGACCCGTCGCCGGAAATTCGTGAGCGCTTGGATTACGAGATCGACGTGATCCGCCGCATGGGCTATACCAACTACTATCTAATCGTTTTCGATTTCATCAACTACGCAAAAACACAGGGCATCCCGGTGGGCCCCGGCCGAGGAAGCGGCGCGGGCAGTCTGGCAGCCTACTGCGTGGGCATTACCAACATCGATCCCATCCGGTACAATCTACTGTTCGAACGTTTCTTGAACCCGGAGCGTGTAAGCATGCCGGACTTCGACGTGGACTTCTGCTACGAACGCCGGCAGGAGGTGATCGACTATGTGAACAACAAATACGGTCACGATCATGTGGCCCAGATCATCACCTTCGGAACCATGGCAGCCCGGGCTGCTTTGCGGGACGTGGGCCGCGTAATGGACATGCCTTATGCTGCGGTGGACGCAGTGGCAAAGCTGGTTCCCATGGAGCTGAAAATGACCCTGCACCGTGCTCTGGAGGTATCGCCGGAGCTGAAAGCCCGTTACGATTCCGACGAGCAGGTGAGGGAACTGGTGGACACTGCCATCAAGATCGAGGGCATGCCCCGGCATGCGTCCACCCATGCGGCGGGCGTGGTGATTACCCGAGAGGCGGCCAACGAATACGTTCCGCTTGCCTGCAACGACGGCGTTCCCGTGACCCAGTTCACCATGACCACCATTGAGGAATTGGGTCTTTTGAAGATGGACTTCCTAGGCCTGCGCACCCTCACGGTGATTCGGGATGCGGAGCGGATGATCCAGCGCCGGGTTCCGGAGTTCTCGGTGGAAAAGATGCCTTACGATGACCCAGCCACCTACGAGATGCTGGGTCAGAGCGAGACCGAGGGTGTGTTCCAGCTGGAAAGCACCGGCATGAAGCAGGTGCTTTTGGGCCTTCGCCCGCAAAACCTGGAAGACATCATCGCTTTGATCTCGCTGTATCGCCCGGGTCCCATGGATTCCATCCCCACCTACCTGCGCAACCGCCATGAGCCGGGGAAGATCCACTACAAGGTCCCTCAGCTGGCACACATTCTGGATGTGACCAACGGCTGCATCGTCTACCAGGAGCAGGTCATGCAGATCTGCCGGGAGCTGGCAGGCTTCTCGCTTGGCCAGGCCGACCTGGTGCGCCGTGCCATGAGCAAGAAAAAACACGACGTCATGGAGCGGGAGCGGCAGAACTTCGTTTACGGCAGCAAGGAGCCCGGTTCCGAGTGTGTGGGCTGCATTGCCAATGGCATCGACGAAAAGACCGCCAACGAGATCTTCGACGATATGTCCAGCTTTGCTTCCTACGCGTTCAACAAATCTCACGCGGCCTGCTATGCTTATGTGGCGTACCAGACAGCTTACCTGAAATGCCATTACCCCAACGAATTCATGGCAGCTCTGCTCACCAGCGTCCTGGACAACACCGACAAGGTGATCGAGTATTCCGGTGAGTGCCAGCGGCTGGGCATCAAGGTATTGCCGCCAAACATCAATGTGAGCGACGGCGGCTTTACCGTGGACGGCGCGAACATCCGCTTCGGCCTGAATGCAGTCAAGAACGTGGGCCGCAATCTGATCGCGGCAGTGGTCCGCGAGCGCCAGGATCAGCCTTTCTGTTCTCTTTATGATTTCTGCCGCCGGATGTACGGCTGCGAGATCAACCGCCGTGCGGTGGAAAGTCTCATCAAGAGCGGCGCATTCGACGGTCTGGGCTCCACCCGCCGGGCCATGCTCCAATGCATCGAGGGAATTCTGAAGAGCGTGGAAACTGACAGCCGCAAAAACCTGGAGGGTCAGCTGGATCTGTTCAGCCAGAGCGGTGAGCAGGAATCGGTGAACGATTACGTGATCCCCGCTCTGGAAGAGTTCCCGACCGGAGAGCTTTTGCAGATGGAAAAAGAGGTGAGCGGCCTGTATCTGAGCGGCCACCCGCTGGACGCTTACCGGGAAATCATCAAAAATATATCCAGCTGCAAGATTAGTGAATTGACAGGGGAAGGCGCGAAAGCTTACGATAATAAAGTAGTCAACATTGTTTGCGCGGGGATCAAAAGCAAATTTATGACGACTCGTTCCAACACCATGATGGCATTTACCAACGTGGAGGATCTGAGCGGTACCATGGAGATTCTGGTATTCCCGAAGATTCTGCTGAACTGCAGAGATGCGCTGCAGGAAAATGCCGTAGTGGTCATCACCGGCCGCGTTTCGGTAAAAGAGGACGAAGCGGCCAAACTGGTGGCAGACGCCATCGTTCCCATTGAGCAGTATGAGGCACGCCGTTCGGAAAAAACGGCGGCAGGCAGTGCGGCTGAAAGGCCTCAGCCCCCCAAGAAAGGGCTGTATCTGAAGCTTCCCAGCCAGAACTGCGAGCAGTTCCGCAAAGTGACGAACCTGCTGAGCGGCATCTTTGACGGCAGCATGCCGGTCTACATGTATTTTGAGGACCGCAAGCAGCTGACCCTGGCGCCGCGCAGTCTGTGGGCATTGGACCATGAGCTGCTTTATCCGGAATTGCGCCGTATTTTGGGCGACAGGAATGTTGTTACAAAATAGTTGGTCAATTGGGCAAACCTTTTGGCGACAAATTGCGCAGAAAGTTTTGCATTTATGTTGCCAGGATGTTATAATTATACCAATGTCAAATTTCGATTTGATTTTAGGAGGGGCATTACTATGTATAAGGAAATTAAAACCATCGGTGTATTGACCAGTGGCGGCGACGCGCCCGGCATGAATGCTGCGGTTCGCGCGGTTGTTCGTACCGCTCTGAGCAAGGGCATCAAGGTTATTGGCATTCAGCGCGGCTACAATGGTCTGCTGAACGGCGAAGTACGTGAGATGGACCTGCGCAGCGTATCCGAGATCATCCATCGGGGCGGTACTGTCCTTTACACTGCCCGCTGCCTTGAGTTTGTAACTGCAGAAGGCCAGAAGAAGGGCGCTGAGAAGTGCAAAGAGCTGGGCATCGATGCAATGGTTGTAATCGGCGGCGACGGTTCCTTCAAGGGTGCTCGCGCTCTGGCCAACCTGGGCATTCCCTGCATCGGCATTCCCGGCACCATCGACAACGACATCGCCTGCAGCGAGTACACCATCGGCTACGACACCGCCATGAACACCGCTGTGGAGATGATCGATAAGCTGCGCGACACTACCCAGAGCCATGACCGCTGCAGTGTGGTTGAGGTTATGGGACGTAACGCTGGCTACATTGCTCTGAACGTGGGCATCGCCACCGGCGCTCTGGCTATCCTGATTCCCGAGCGTCCCTACGATCTGGACCACGACATCATCTCCCGCATGAACCAGACCCAGAAGACCGGCAAGAAGCACTTCATCGTGATCGTAGCCGAGGGTGTTGGTCATGCTCAGGAGCTGGCCAACGAGATCCAGGCCCGCACCGGCATTGATTCCCGTGCTACCGTTCTGGGCCACGTACAGCGCGGTGGTTCTCCCACTCTGCGCGATCGCGTGACCGCTTCTCAGATGGGTTACCACGCTGTTAACCTGCTGGAGAAGGGCATCTACAACCGTGTGGTTGCCGTTTCTGCCGACAAGATCGTGGACTACGATATCAGCGTCGCTCTGTCTATGCACAAGACCATCGACACCATGATGCTGGATGTGGCCAACACCATCTCCATCTGATTTTTCTGAGCATTTCAAAAAGCATGCCGCGTAATGCGGCATGCTTTTTTGTTTGGAAAGCCTGCAAATGGCTCACGATTTCTTCCTTTCGCGAATATATTGGGAAAAAGAACGCCAACAATGGGGGAAGAAGCGATGCGCCGTATTTCGCAGCGTACTGCCAAACGAAGAAAACAAGGGCTTTGGCTGGCCATTGGTCTTGCGCTGGTTTTGTTTGCTCTGCAGCAGATCGATCAGGCTATCCGGCCGCTCACTGCTCAGGTGGTGCAATATCAGTGCCGTGCGCTGGCCGTGCGCACCATCCAAACCGCCTGTAACTCTATTTTGGAAGAAAACAGCGGTCTTTACGACGACCTTTATGTGGTCCAGCAGGATGAAGCAGGCCGGATACAAAGCATAGCCATAGATTCCGCCCGCATCAACGCTCTGGAGGATGCTCTGGTGGACCAGGTCAATCAATCACTGTGTCAGCTGCAGCAGGTACCGCTGCGCATTCCCTTGGGCACGTTGACCGGCATTCAGCTGCTCAATGATCGAGGGCCGGAAATCGCCATACAGGTGCAGCCGCTTTCGCTGGTTACCAGTCAGGTGCAAAGCGACTTTTCCCAGGCAGGCGTCAATCAGACCAGACTGGAAGTAACGGTTTGTTTTTCGGTGCAGGTCGGCGCGCTTCTGGCAGGTGAGGTGATCCCGGTAGACGCTCAGGCAGAGGTTCTTGCCGCGCAGATTCTGATCGTTGGCGAGGTTCCCCAGCTTTACGCGCAAAATGCCGCAGACGGAGAAAAAGCCTAGCCGCCGGATGGGCCAATGTGCTATAATTAAAAATCAGAACAGGCGAAGCCTTCCCGGCTTCACAGTTGGACTTTCAAGAGGTGATCATTTTGACATTGGAACAGGCCCAGCAGCGCGTTCTTGAGCTGCGCCGGGTGATCGAATATAACAACCGCCTTTATTACGACCAGGATGCCCCCGAACTGGAGGATTTTGAGTATGATGCCCTGACCCGGGAGCTGAAAGAACTGGAAGCGCAGTTTCCTCAGCTGATTACGCCCGATTCTCCCACCCAGCATGTGGGCGGCACCCCCTCGGGGAAATTCGCCAAGGTGACCCATGCAGTGAAAATGGAGAGTTTGCAGGATGCCTTCTCCTATGAGGAACTCCGGGATTTTGACCGGCGGGTCCGTGGCGAGGGCGTAGAACCCCGCTATGTGGTTGAGGTAAAGATCGACGGACTTTCGGTAAGTCTGGAGTACGAAAACGGCGCGTTTGTGCGGGGGTCGACCCGTGGTGACGGTGTGGTCGGCGAGGACGTGACCAAAAATCTGGCCACCATCAAGGATATCCCCAAAAAGCTGCTGAATGCGCCGGAATTCCTGGAGGTGCGCGGCGAGGTCTATATGCCTCACGCTGCTTTTGAACAGCTGGTGGAGGAGCAGGAGCTGAATGATAAACAGCCCTTCAAAAATCCCCGTAACGCGGCGGCTGGTTCCCTGCGCCAGAAAGACAGCAAGATCACTGCGAGCCGCGGGCTTTCCATCTTTGTGTTTAACATCCAGCAGATTCGCGGCAAGGAGCTGCACAGCCATCAGGAAAGCCTGGATTATGTAAAGCAGTTGGGTTTCGTGGTTTCTCCCCGGTACCGCAGCTTCGACAACATCGAAGACGCGATCGCTGAGATCGAAGCCATCGGCCAGATGCGCGGCACACTACCCTTTGATATCGACGGTGCGGTGATCAAGGTGGATGACTTCGCACAGCGCGAAATGCTGGGCAGCACCAATAAATTTCCCCGCTGGGCCGTTGCGTTCAAGTATCCTCCGGAAGAGAAAGAGACCGAGCTGCAGCAGATCGACATTACCGTAGGCCGCACAGGCGTGCTCACGCCCACCGCGGTGTTTGCACCGGTACAGCTGGCCGGTACCACGGTTTCCCGGGCGATTCTTCACAACGAGGATTTCATTCGACAGCTTGATGTGCGCATCGGCGACCGCATTCTGGTGCGCAAGGCGGGAGACATTATTCCCGAAGTGGTGGCGGTGACCCAGCACAAGGAAGGTTCCGAACCCTACCAGATGCCTCAGGTATGTCCCTCCTGCGGAGCTCCTGCCGTACACCTGGAAGGGGAGGCGGCTCTGCGCTGCGTGAACCCGGAATGCCCTGCCCAGGCGCTGCGCAACATCATTCACTTTGCCAGCCGGAACGCCATGGACATTGACGGTCTGGGCAAAGCAGTGGCCGCCCAGCTGGTCAGCAAGGGCTATGTGCGCTCGGCGGCGGACCTTTATGATCTGACCGAAGAGCAGCTGATGACGCTGGAGAAATTCAAGGAGAAGAGTGCCCGCAACCTGCTGAACGCCATTGAAGCATCCAAGGGCAACAACCTGGACAAGCTGCTGTTTGGTCTGGGCATCCGGAACATCGGCGAAAAAGCCGCGGCTTTGATTGCGGAGCATTTCCACTCCATGCAGGCTGTGCGGGAGGCAGGGGAAGAGCAGCTCAGCGAGATCGACGGCTTCGGGGCAGTCATGGCGCAGAGCGTTGTTGCTTTCTTCGCCAAGGAAGGCACTGAAGACCTGATCGGCCGCCTGGCCCATGCCGGCGTGAATATGGAGTGGCACGGCGAGGAAAAGACCGATAAACTTGCCGGAAAAACGATCGTGGTCACCGGCACGCTGCCCACCCTTTCCCGAGCAGAGGCGGAAGCCTTGATCACTAAGAATGGCGGCAAGGCCAGTGGCTCGGTTTCGAAAAAGACCGCCTACGTGCTGGCAGGCGAAGCAGCCGGCTCCAAACTCACCAAAGCTCAGCAACTGGGCGTACCTGTGATTGACGAAGAGACGTTCCTGCAGATGATTCAATAATCTTTTATCCCCCTTGGCATTTTGCCAAGGGGGATTTTTTGTTCTAACACATCCATCAGGCTCATATGCTTGTAGCACAAAGGAGCGTGAAACAAAAATGGACGAGTATTACAATGCGATTCAGCGTCTGCCCGCCCCGGTACGGGATGCTCTTGCGCAATTGCCGCCGGCATTTGCGGTTCAGGTACACGAAATACGGCTGCGCAGTGAGCGCCCCGTCGTTTTCTCTACTCCGAACGGGCCGGTGCTGGCGCCCAACCTTTTGCCCAAATGTGCCAGCGCCCTGCAGCTGAGCGCCCGCGAACTTCAGGAATGCTTTTATTCTCTGTGCGAGAAATCGGTCCACAGCTATGAAAACCAGCTTTCTCAGGGCTTCTTTACCATTCCCGGCGGACACCGGGTAGGCGTGGCCGGAATCTGCCGCACAGCAGAAAACGGCCGGAACAGTTTTCAGACCATCACCTCGCTGAATCTGCGTGTGGCGCGTATGCTGTTCGTTCCGCTGCCGCCGCTTTTGCAGGGCAGTCTTGCGGATTCCTTCCACGGGATGATTCTGGCAGGCTCTCCCGGCAGCGGTAAGACCACACTGTTGCGCAGCATCATCAAAGCAGCCAGTGAGCAGGGCAAAAAGGTTGCCGTTGTGGACGAGCGTCAGGAACTCTGGCCCTGTGATCCCTGGGGAAATTCTCCCCGGATTCCCCTGAATTGCGATGTTTTGTCCAACTGCCCAAAGACAAGCGGAATCGAAATGGCAGTCCGGTGCCTGGGCCCGCAGATCCTTGTTTGTGATGAGCTGGGCTCGAGCGAAGAATTCCGTCAGGTGGAGCGGGGGATACAGTCGGGGGTCGGATTTATCTGTTCGGTCCACGCCGCCAGCATGGACGAGCTGGGAGCCCGCCTGGAACAAAGCCGTGCCCGGCTGCGCGCCGTCTTTTCCCTCTGCACCTTTCTGGAAGGCCCGCAAAAGCCGGGCTGCATTCGCGAAGTGGTGGCGCTATGATCTGGCTCATCAAACTCAGCGGAGCTGTACTGGTGGGAGCCGCAGGCTTTCTGTTTGGTGCAGAACAGGCTGCTGTACTGCAAAGGCGAGCCGCCTTTTGGGCGGAGCTTGCCAATATGCTGGCGCAGATTCAGGACGCTGTATACTATCGGGCACTGGCAACGCCCTGCCTGCTGGAAGAACTGCGAACAGGGAACTATCCCCATCTGATGTTGGGAGAATGTCTCGCGTTGGAGTCATACCGGTTTCCCGCATATATTCCTCCGGGAGATTCCGCGCCATTTCATCCGCTTTTTGAGCAGATCGGGCAGGTGAGTGCTCAGGAGCTGTGCGGCCAGATGCCCTATTACATCGAGCTTGCCCGGCAAAACGGCGCCCGTCAGGAAAAGGACTATCGGGCGGCAGTGCGGCTTTATCCGCAGGCTGGTGTCTGCGCCGGACTGATGGCTGCGCTGCTGCTCTTATAAGGAAAGGTTAGAAATGATGGATATTGACCTGGTATTCAAAATCGCCGCCATCGGTATTATCGTTGCCGTTCTGAATCAGCTGCTGATCCGCTCAGGTCGGGAGGACCAAGCTATGATGACCACGCTGGCGGGGCTGATCGTTGTGCTGTCCATGCTCGTGCAGCAGATCAGCGATCTGTTCGTGAACATAAAATCGCTGTTCAATCTATGATGATGGAATATGGAAATTTTTCAGATCGCCGCCTTTGTGCTGGTATCCGCCGTACTGATCGGGCTTGTGCGCGAGCACCTGCCCTCCTATGGGATTCTGTGCCTTTTGGGATGCTCCGTGGTGCTGCTGCTCTATCTGCTGCGGCTGGCTGCTCCGTTGATCGAACAGCTGAGCGCCTATGCCGCCTATTGGGAGCAAACCGGTTTTTCCACGGTCATCAAAGCCGCCGGAATCGCGCTGGCCTCCCAGACAACACAGGATCTGTGCCGGGATGCCGGACTCAGCAGCCTTGCGGGCAAGGTGGAGTTTGCGGGCCGCTGCCTGATCCTGATGTGCGCGCTGCCTCTGTTTCAAACCGCGGCCGAGTCGCTCGCCGCCTTTCTGCAATAAAATGGCTGCTGGCCGTTTTCCTTTTGCTGACAGTCTTGCCCGGCGCAGTATCGGCCCAGGAATTGCCGGAGTCCGCACAGGAAATTCTGGACTCTCCGCCGGTTACTGCCGAGGAGTTTCAGAACACTTCCGCACCGCAGCTTTTGGAAAAGCTATTGGATACCGCAAAAGACCAGTTTGAACAGCCCTTTCGGCTTTTGGCCTCTGTGTCCGCCACTGTTCTGATCGCTGCCGCTGCGCTCAGCCTTCTGCCCGGCAGCGACTGGCGGGCGCCGCTGGAAACCGTCTGTCTTCTGGGCATCAGCACAGCGGCGCTGCAGCCAATGCTGCCGCTGCTGGAGCAGCTGACTGGACGGATACAGGAATGCCAGACCTATCTGATCAGCTTTGTCCCTGTTTTTTCAGGCGTTATGATCAGTTGCGGTCAGGCTACGCAAGCGGCTGTTTACAGCGGGATGTTTTTGACCATGGCCGCCTTTTGCGCTCAGATGATCAGTGTGATTGCACTCCCGCTGGTACGTGCTTTTCTGGCGCTGAACATCGCAGGCGGGTTGTGTGGTTTGGGCGGCCTTTCCGACGGCTGTGCCGTGCTTCACAGGCTCGTTAAATGGATTCTTGGCTTTTTGTCCATTCTGTTTGGCGGTGTTCTGGGACTACAGAGCGTGCTGGCTCAAAACACAGATACCCTTGCCATGAAGACCGGCCAGTTTTTGCTCAGCAGCGGCGTTCCTGTGATCGGCAGCCTTGCTTCCGATGCGATGGGCAGTGTCCTCAGTGGACTTCGCGTGTTGAAAGGATCGCTGGGATTTGCCGCCATTGCGGTTTTGACTGTCACCTTTTTACCGCTGCTGATCCGCTGCTTTTGTTTTTATCTGGCGTATCTTTTAAGCGCTGCGCTGGCAAAGGCCTTCGGGCTCAGCCGTGCAGGCCGTGTGCTGGAAGGAATGGGTCAGGCGACCGGCTTATGCATCTCATTTCTGGTGTTCTTTTTTATGCTTACGGTTCTTTCCACAGCACTGATGATCCTGCTGGGAGGAGGCGGCTAAAGTGAATGAATGGGCGTTCACCCTTTGCATGGCATGCGTTCTGGCGGGCGGGTTGGAGCTTCTGATGCCCCGCAAAGAATACGAAAAGAGCATAAAAGTGGTTGTGGCGCTGTATATTTTAGTAACGGTCCTGCAGCCCGTGCAGGAAGCGTTTTCCGGCTGGAAAGAGCTGTGGCCCACACAGCAGGCAGATGCCGTGGATTTTTCCGGCTATCGTGACCAGCTGGAGCAGCAGGCTTTGGAAGAGCAGCTGGAACAAACACTTGCCGCCCAGGGGATCAGCGGTCAGATCCAGGTGGAAACCGGTCCGCCGCTGACCGTAACAGCGATCAATTGCACCGAACCGGAGCGCGTGAAAACGGCGCTGCGGCAGGTGCTGGGCGAGGGAGAGGAGATTGAGATCAGGGCGGAGGAACCGAACGATGGGACGTGATTTTTTCAAGGAGCTTTTCAAGGCGAAGAACTGGAATCGAAGCAGCCTTCTTGTTTTTGCCGGTGCTCTGGGTTTGTTTTTTCTTCTGGCCGGGAACGCATTTTCACCCGGAAACAGAAACCACGAGGCAGATGCAGCGCAGAGCACGGCGAGCGATACCGTATATGCGCAGGAATACGCCGCAAGCCTGGAGCAAACGCTTACCAGGGTCATTGAGAGCATTCAGGGCGCAGGGCAGGTAAAGGTGGCCGTAACGCTGGAAGCCGGCCCGCAAACGGTCTATGCACTGGACGAAACAGATCGGGGAGAAAACGGGAGCGAGACCCAGCACATTCTGCTGGAGAATTCCTCCGGGCAGAACGCTCTGGTGGAAATGGTCTGGGAACCGGAGATTCGCGGAATCGCCGTGGTATGTCAGGGCGCGGAGGACGTCCAGGTGCAGGCACAGATCACCGAAGCGGTTTCGGTGCTTACCGGTGTATCGAGCAACCGGATCAGCATTGCAAAAATGAATGAATCGGAGGGAACATAATGCAAGTAAAAAAGATCAACCAGAAAATGACGCTTCTCACCCTGGTGGTAGCACTGGGTGTGGCTGTGTATCTAAACTGGGAGTACGCCAAAAGCACGGACCTGGTGATGGGCGATACCATTCAGGCCAATGCAGCGGCCAGCACGGAGATCATCACCGATGAGCTTGCCGTGGAGACCGCCGCTTCCACTCAGGAGACCGCAGACAAGAACTACGGTGAAGCGCAGCTGGTCAGCGTGGGTGACCCCACAGGAAGCGGCTTTTTTGAGCAGGCCCGCCTCTCCCGCACCAAAACCCGCGACGAGGCCCTGGATACTTTGCAGAAGAGCCTGAAAAACAGTGCGCTCAGCCAGGAGGAAAAGGACGCACTCACACAGCAGCTTACCGCCACCATCGAAAGCATCACCAAAGAGAGCGATCTGGAAAGCCGGATCAAGGCCAAAGGCTTTGTGGACTGTGTGGCCTTCATTGACGGAGATAACGTCAACATCACGGTCATGACCACCAGCGACGGCCTGACCCAGACCGAAGTGGCGCAGATTCGGGACATCGTACTGAGTGAGTGCTCGGTGAGCGCACAGAATATTACCGTGGTAGAAATAAAATGACCTTGTAGATTATGCAAAAAGATGGTATAATATCTTCAATTCAGATGCCATGAAAATAATTACCTTTGGGAGGACCGGGTATGGAAGTTTCAAATTCCAATGTTGTAAACGGCAGCTTGCAGATCTCTACCGATGTGATTGGTAAGATTGCAAAGCTTGCAGCCACCGAAATCGACGGCGTGGTGGACGTTTGTGCCGGTTCCGCTGGGATGCGCAGCTTTTTGGGCAAGGTAAACCTGCAAAAGCCTGTTTCGGTGGAGCTGCTGGAGAATGTGGCCGAGATCACTGTCAGCCTGACGGTGCGCTACGGCAGTCAGATCCCGGCGGTCTGCGAAAAAGTGCAGGAGAACGTGAAGTCTGCTGTGCAGAACATGACCAGCATCACGGTCGCCCGGGTAAACATTGTGGTGGTTGGCGTCCTGCAGGAGCCGGAACTGCCTGCTGAAGAAGAATAACCAATCGGCCCTCCCGCGGTTCGCAGGGGGGCTTTGGCTGTGAGAGGATACTTTATTTTATGGAAAAACTGACACGCAGAACCGCACGTGAGAACGCCTTCCTGGCCGCCTTCGCATCCACCTTCGACAACGCCATGCCGGAGGACGTGATCGCTCTGAACAATGAACTGGGCGAGAACCGGGTGGATGAGTTCGGCCGTAAGCTGATCGACGATTACTACGAACACAGCGCCGAGATCAACGATATGATCCGCGATCATCTGAAGGGCTGGACCATTGACCGCATTCCCCGGGTAAGCCTCACCGTGCTGCGTCTGGCTTTGAGCGAAATCCTGTACGGCGAAGAGAAGCTGCCCAGCGTTACCATCAATGAGGCAGTGGAACTGACCAAAAAATTCGGCGGAAACGAGGACTACCAGTTTGTGAATGGCCTGCTTGGCTCTGTGGTGCGCGAACTGGGTCTGGCGGATCAGGACTCCGCTTCGGAATAATGCTCACACTGGGCATCGATACCAGCAACTATGCAACCTCTTTGGCCGTGTATGACTCCTGTGCCAAAGAGGTTGTTTGCGATAAAAAGCAATTTTTGCCCGTAAAGCAGGGACAGCTGGGCCTGCGTCAGAGCGACGCGCTGTTTCACCACACAGCGGCTCTGCCGGAGCTTTTAAGCCAGCTTGGCCAGCAGGTGGATCTTTGTCAGATCCAGGCAGTCGGTGTTTCCACTCGCCCGCGGCCGGTAGACGGTTCCTACATGCCTTGCTTCCTTGCAGGGAAAAGCGCAGCAGTAGCTTTTTCCGCCGCCCGCGGCATTCCGCTGATTGAAACGACCCATCAGCAGGGGCACATCGCGGCGGCGCTGTTTGCCACCGGTGAGGAGGAATTGTTCGGCCGTCCCAGTCTGGTGTTTCATGTCTCTGGCGGGACCACCGATCTTCTGCTCTGCAATGGCTACGGTTCGATTCAATGCATCGGCACCAGCAGCGATCTTTACGCAGGCCAGGCGGTGGACCGGGTTGGGGTAAAGTTGGGGGTTGACTTCCCGGCCGGTGTTATGGTCAGTGAGCTTGCTGCACGCTGTACTGAGACGATCCGCCCCAAGGTGAGCGTAAAGGGGACAAGCTGCAGCCTGTCCGGTCTGGAAAACCAGTGCAACCGGCTTTTAGAGCAGGGGAAAAGTCCCGAATATGTCTGCCGCTATTGCCTGAACTGCGTGGCGGAAACCGCACTGCGCATGGTGAAGGCTGCTCTGGAAGATCATCCGGGGCTGCCGGTGGTTTTTGCCGGCGGTGTGATGAGCAGCCAGATCATTCGGGAATACGTGACCCGCCGGCTGCCCGGCGCGCATTTTGTGCCCGGCAAATTTTCCAGTGACAACGCTATTGGTGTGGCGTGCATCGCTGCACGGGAGGCAGACCATGGCTGAGATGATCACCGTTTCCGGGTTGAACCGTTATGTTCGGTCGCTGCTGGACAGCGACCGTTTTTTGTCTGGCATCGCCATTAAGGGTGAGATCGCCAATTTTGTTCACCACTATAAGAGCGGGCATTTTTATTTTTCACTGCGGGATGATGCCGCCAGCGTGAAGGCTGTCATGTTCCGGCAGGATGCCCGGCGGCTCGCATTCACTCCCCAGGAGGGAATGCGGGTGGTCGTGCGCTGCCGGGTCAGCCTTTACGAGACCACTGGCGCCTTTCAGATCTATGTGCAGGATATGTTCCCGGACGGCATCGGCGCTGCTCAGATGGCCTTTGAGCAGTTGAAGGCCCGCCTGGAACAGGAGGGCCTGTTCCGTCCCGAAGCAAAGCAGTCCATTCCCGCATGCCCGCACTGCATCGGCGTGGTAACCAGTGAGACCGGCGCGGCGTTGCAGGATATCCGCAATGTGCTCAGCCGGCGCTGGCCGCTGGTAAAGCTGCTGCTTGCACCAGTCAATGTGCAGGGAGACCAGGCTGCAGCCCAGATTGCCTGCGGCATCCAGGCGCTAGACCGCTCCGGAAAGGCCGATGTGATCATTGTGGCCCGGGGCGGCGGCAGCAGGGAAGACCTGTGGGTCTTTAATGACGAGGGCATTGCCCGCGCAGCCTACAGCTGCCAAACCCCGCTGATCTCTGCTGTTGGCCACGAGATCGACTTCACCATTCTGGACTTTGTGGCAGACCTCCGAGCTCCTACGCCTTCGGCGGCGGCAGAGCTCGCCACTCCGGACCGGAGAGAGGTCATGGGGAAACTCATGAATATTTCGGATAATATTCACAAAAATATTCAGTCAAAGCTCGAAATGTGTTATAATAGGCTTGATCCACTGGCAGAAAAGTGGGAGACTTTGACTCCTGCTTCGCTCTGTGCGGCTCGTGCGGACAAACTGAACGAGCAGACGCAGTCTTTGCAGACCGGTATGAAGCGAATCTACCAGGATCGACTCCTGGCCATGCGTCACGCGATGCAGCTTGCCCACTCACTCAGCCCCTATACGGTTTTGGAGCGTGGTTATGCCATCCCTAAAACTGCAAAGGGAAAGGCCATTACACTAGAACAAGTGGCTCCGGGAGACCGAATCCTGCTGACCGGCAGCAAAGTGTCCATTGACTGCCTTGTGGAACAAGTGCATGAGATTGAGGTACCGCAAAATGAAAAAACCGAAAAGCTTTGAAGAGGGCAGCGCGGCCCTGCAGCAGGTGCTGGACCAGCTTTCCGATCCGGCCACACCTCTGGATAAAGCAATTAAGCTTTACAGCGATGCCGCCAGCCTGATTGCATATTGCAATGAAACTCTGGAGCATGCCAGACTGGAAATGGAGCGGATCGACCTGTCTCTTCCGCTTTCATCCAATGCCGAACCTGCCGGAGAGGAGGATATCCTTGCATGATGACCTATGAGCAACAGTATGACGTGTATCTGAACGAGATCCAGGCAGCCCTTCAGGCAGCCTGTGATACTTACCTGCCGGAGGAGTCCCGGGTGTGTCAGGCGGCGCGCTACAGCCTGCTTGCCGGCGGCAAGCGAATTCGCGCGGTTCTCACCATGGCCTGCTGCGATATGCTGGGCGGAGATTGGCGTGCCGCTGCGCATTTTGCCGCGGCGGTGGAGATGCTGCACTGCTTCTCGCTGATCCATGATGACCTGCCCTGTATGGACGATGACGATTTCCGCCGGGGCAAGCCCTCCTGCCACAAGGCGTTCGACGAAGCGACCGCCCTTCTCGCAGGCGATGCTTTGCTCACGGAAGCATTTGAAGTGATTGCCAATGCCCCCTTGTCCGAACACGCCCGTGTGGAAGCCGCCCGCCTTCTGGCTGTGGGCGGCGGCAGCCGGGGAATGATCTGGGGCCAGGAGTTGGATGTGACCTTTGAGGGCAAGCCTCTGGATGAGGAACTGCTGCGAAAGATCCACAGGAACAAAACCGGCGCATTGATCAACGCTGCTGTGCAAATGGGTGTGTGTGCCGCTGGCGGTACTGCGGATGACGCAGCTCGTCTGGAGCGGTATGCGTTCGATCTGGGGCTTGTCTTCCAGATTGTGGATGATGTGCTGGATGTGATCTCCACGCCGGAAGAACTGGGCAAACCCATTGGAAGCGACCAGGAAAACGGCAAAGTAACCTTTGCAACGATTTATGGCCCGCAGGGTGCACTGGAGCTTGCACAGCGGATCAACGACGAAAGCTGTCAGGTTCTGAATCAGACCTATGGCGACCGCGCTCAATTCCTGGTTCGGCTGGCTTGTCAGCTGGTCACCCGGCGCAAATAAGCAAAACGGGGAGGATGCAATGAACTGGATTAAAGAAATATATTGTTGGAACTACCTGCTGTCTGTCTCGCTCACAGCCTGGCTGATTGCTCAGGTACTGAAAACGATCATCAATTTCATCTTAATGGGAAAATTCCGGGTCGAGCGCATGTGGGGTTCCGGCGGAATGCCCAGCGCACACTCCGCCACTGTATGCGCGCTGGTGATCTCCGCCGGCCGCTCTCAGGGTACGCATTCGGAGATCTTTGCCCTTGCGGCGATTATGGCTGTAATTGTTATGTACGACGCCATGGGTGTGCGCCGGGAGACTGGTGAACAGGCCAAGATTCTGAATCAGCTGCTGACCGCTTGGCTGGATGAGGAAGCCAAGCGCACCCCCATCCTTGGCGATAAAAAGCTGAAGGAAATGGTCGGCCATACCCCCTTTGAAGTGTTCGGCGGCGCTGCCGTGGGCATCGCTACCGGTTTGCTGATCCCAATGATGTGATTGAACCACTATCTTTTTAGAAGGATTGTATCATGGCATATTCACTGTTGGAACGAATCAACAGCCCGCAGGACCTGAAACAGCTTCCTGCAGGGCAGCTGGCACCCCTGTGTGAAGAGATCCGGGCGTTTTTGATCGAAAGTGTTTCCAAAACCGGAGGACATCTTTCCTCCAATCTGGGAACCATCGAGCTTACGGTTGCAATGCATCGTGCATTCACCACACCTACGGATAAAATCGTGTTTGATGTGGGGCACCAGTGCTATACCCACAAGCTTTTGACCGGCCGCCGGCAGCAGTTCGATGTACTGCGCAAGCTGAACGGCCTTTCTGGCTTTCCCAGCCCTCGGGAGAGCGCTCACGATGCGTTCATCGCCGGTCACGGCAACACCGCCATTTCGGTGGCCATTGGCATGGCACGGGCTAAAAAACTGAAAAACGAACCCGGAAAGGTAATCGCCCTGGTGGGCGACGGCGCATTTACCGGCGGCATGGTATACGAGGGCATGAACAACATTGATACCCTCAATAACCTGATCGTGATTCTGAACGACAATAAGATGTCGATTTCCAAAAACGTGGGTTCACTGTCACGCTATCTCACCGTGCTGCGCACAAATCCGGAATATAACCGGGCCAAAGCCAACACAGAAACCATTTTGTCGGCGATTCCGCTTCTGGGCGCGCCGCTGGTTCGGGCGCTGCAGGGCGGAAAAGCGCTGCTCCGCCGCGGCTTGTATCACTCCACCATGTTCGAGGAGATGGGCTTCCAGTACCTCGGTCCGGTGGATGGCCACGATGTGATCAAGCTGACCGAGCTGTTTCAGAACCTTCACCACCAAACCGCACCCGTTTTTGTGCACGCGGTCACTGTAAAGGGAAAAGGCTTTAAGCCTGCCGAGGAGAATCCCGGCGAGTTCCATGGGGTCTCCTCCTTTAATCCCTCCCATGCGCTGGACCCGGATGTGGCGCCTGCCGCTTCTTTCTCCACCTGTTTTGGCCAGCATCTGGAATCTCTGGCCGAAAGCCGCACCAACGTGTGTGCGATTACCGCAGCCATGAAGTATGGCACCGGGCTGCAGTATTTCTACCGGCATTTCCCGGATCGGTTCTTTGATGTGGGTATGGCGGAACAGCATGCGGTAACCTTTGCCGCAGGCCTTGCCAGCCAGGGAATGCTGCCGGTGGTGGCCATCTACTCCACCTTCCTGCAGCGAGCCTATGACCAGATGATCCACGACGTGTGTCTGATGGATCTGAATGTGGTGTTCGCGGTGGACCGGGCAGGTCTTGTTCCCGGCGACGGCGAAACCCATCAGGGCATTTATGACCCCGCGTTCTTCCGTCAGATCGGTATTCCCGTCTACTCGCCCTGCAACTATGCAGAGTTGACCTACTGGCTGGAATATCTTCTGGACCAGGGAAAGGGCCCCCGCGCCATTCGTTATGCACGCGGCGGCGAGCCGGAAGCGCTTTCTGCGCTGGGCTGCAGCAAACAGCCTTATGATGTATATGCGGCTAAGGTTCCTTCCAAGACCGCTCTGGTCACCTACGGCACCCTGACCGCCGAGGTACTCAAGGCGGCACAGCTGCTGGAGCAGCAGGGAACAGCCGTGGATGTATACAAGCTTGTTCAGATCAATCCGCTTCCCAAGGGATTGTGTGAGGAACTGACCCGATACGACCACATTCTGTTCGCGGAGGAGTGCGTAGAGCAGGGCGGAATCGGTGATTCCCTGGGAGCCGCACTGTCGGAATACCGTTGGCCGGGCCATTTGACCCTGCGCGGCGTTCGCAGCGGCCGTGCGATTCCCCATGCCTCTGTGGCAGAGCTCCGAGAGTTTCTTGGGCTGGATGCTGCCAGCCTTGCAAATGCAATAGAAAGGGACTGAGCATTTGAAAATTCGATTGGATCAATATCTGTGCCAGAATGGTCTGGTGCAAAGCCGGGAGCGGGCAAAGGCTCTGATCATGTCCGGCATCGTATTTGTAAACGAGCAGAAGGCCGATAAGGCCGGCGAGATGATCTCCCCGGATGCGAAGGTGGAGGTGCGCGGCCATGACATCGGCTATGTGAGCCGCGGCGGCTTAAAGCTGGAAAAGGCCATGCGCGCTTTCCCCTTAACGCCGAACGGAAAGGTCTGCATGGACATCGGCGCGTCCACCGGCGGCTTTACTGACTGCATGCTGCAGAACGGTGCCCGCAAGGTATATGCAGTGGATGTGGGCTATGGCCAGTTGGCCTGGAAGCTGCGCACCGACGAGCGGGTCGTCAATATGGAGCGGACCAACATCCGCAACGTTACCCTGGACATGCTGGAAGAGCCTGTTGAATTTTTCAGCGTGGATGTCTCGTTTATTTCTTTGAAGCACATTTTCCCGGTGGCGCAGGCGGTTACCGCCGATCATGCCACCGGTGTATGCCTGGTTAAGCCTCAATTTGAGGCTGGCCGGGAGAAGGTGGGCAAAAAGGGTGTCGTACGTGAGCCCGAGACTCACCGCGAAGTGATTCTTCAGGCTGCGGGCTATGCGGCCGCCAACGGTTTTTCCGTACTGGGGCTGGACTATTCTCCCATCAAGGGGCCGGAAGGGAACATTGAATTCCTGTTGTTCGTGGAAAAGGCCACGGAGCAGCCCGTACTTCTGCAGGAAGAACTGGCTGACCAGATAGTCAGCGCCGCACACGGAGCTTTGGATCTGTAATCTGCAAGCGAGTCTGCGAAAGGAACGATCCGCATGACTGTTTTTATTATTCCAAACACCACAAAGCCGCGGGCGCGCACCGTGACCGCGCAGGCTGTGCGGATTCTGCACAGTGCCGGCGCAGACGTGATTCTGGCCATCGGATCTGATGTGGAGACTCTGCCCGGAGTTCGCTATCTGCCAAAAGATCAGGCATTCACTGAATGTGATGTGGTGATCACAGTGGGCGGCGACGGGACCATTCTTCACACTGCCAAGGATTGCCTGGAATATGACAAACCGATTCTGGGCATCAATTTGGGGCGAATGGGCTTTTTGGCCACCTGCGAGGTAAACGAAATGCAGGCCAAGCTTACCCGGCTTGCCAAAGGCCAGTTTCAGTGCGACAAGCGGATGCTTCTGAACGCCATTGTGGATGACGACGTATCCCATGCGCAGACTGCCTTAAACGATGTGGTTATTTATAAGGGGCATCGTCTCCAGACCATCGACTTCAACATCTACTGCGATGCGATCCTGGTGAATCACTGCTCCGGCGACGGTGTGATCGTCTCCACCCCCACAGGGTCCACTGCATACTCACTTTCCGCCGGGGGACCGATTCTGGACGCACATATTGAAGGAATCGTGGTCAGTATGATCTGCGCTCACAGCCTGCATCAACCGTCCATGGTTTTTGCGGCTGACCGCTGCATCCGCATCGAAGTGAATGCAAAGGGACGAAACGAGATTTTTATCAGTACGGACGGGGAAGAGGAACGGCTTCTGCGGGACGGAGGTCATGTGGAAGTGGAGCTTTCCCGCCAAAGTATCCGCCTGGTCACCTTTAGCCTGGCTGATCAGTTTGACGCTATCGACAGAAAATTACGAGGGAGGTAACGCCGGTGAAAGGTGAACGCCATAACAAAATTCTTGAATTGATCCAGCAGCACGCAATCGACCGGCAGGAGGATCTGCTGCGCTATTTGAAGGATGCCGGCTTCCAGGTCACGCAGGCCACCGTGTCCCGCGATATCCGGGAGCTGCATCTGGTCAAGGTCGCCGCGGGCGGCGGGCAGTACCGCTATGTATCCGCGGCCGCAGCCGGCAGTCAGCAGGTGCATTCACCCGGCCGGTTCGAAATGATTTTCCGGGAGTCTGTGCTCAAACTGGACTACGCGGGCCATACTGTTCTGGTCAAGTGCTTTTCCGGTATGGCCAATGCTGCCTGCGAGCTGTTCGATTCCATGAAATGGGAGGAAGAGGTCGTCGGAACTCTTTCCGGCGATGACACCTTCCTGATCCTGATGCGCACCGAGGCAGACGCCCAGCATCTGTGCCAGACTCTGAGCCAGTATGTTGCCAAGCGCTGATCGGATCGCTATCACAGGAAGGATTGATCTGGTTCCATGTTAACCTCATTACGAATTGAAAATGTGGCTGTGATCGAAAAGGTACAGGTGCAGTTCACTGCCGGGCTGAACGTCCTGACCGGTGAAACCGGCGCAGGCAAATCGATCCTGATCGACTCCATCAGCGCCATTCTGGGCAATCGGATCAGCCGTGATCTGGTTCGCACCGGTGCGCCGAAGGCCTGCATCTGGGCCACCTTTGACCAACTGCCCAAGCAGGTGAAGATGCAGCTGGAACAAGCCGGTTATGACGCAGGTGAAGAGCTTCTGATCTACCGCGAGATCACAGCGGAGGGCAAAAGCCATTGCCGCATCAACGGTATGCCCGCCACTGTATCCGTCCTGCGGGATATCACCGCCGGGCTGATCAACATTCACGGCCAGCACGACAGTCAGGGTCTGACCGACCCTTCAAAACATCTTGGCATTCTGGATGCCTTTGCCCAGAATCAAAACGAATTCAATGCATACCGCAAGGTGTATAAGGAGCTCATCGCGGTGAAGCGGCAGGCCGACGCGCTGCAGCTGGACGAAGCGGAAAAGCAGCGGCGGATGGAACTGCTCCGTTTCCAGCTGAACGAGATCGAGGATGCCGCGTTGCAGATCGGCGAGGAAGAGCGTCTGATCGCCCGCCGCCAGATCGTTTCCCACGCGCAGACCATCCTGGAGCAAATTGCTTCGGCGCACAGTGCGCTTTCCGGTGGGGACGAGTTCTCTGGCGCCGCTGATCTGCTGGGTGGTGCAAATGGAGCGCTGGAGCAGGCCGCCGTTCTGGATGAATCCCTGCAGCCTCTGCAGGAGCGTCTGGCGGACTTGTACTACAGCGCCCGGGAGCTTGCGGTGGATCTGGCCTCCCGTCTGGATGACTATGGCTTTGACCCGGCCGAGCTGGACCAGCTGGAACAGCGGCTGGATACCATCTACCGGCTGAAAAACAAATACGGGGCCGACTCGGTGGAGGAACTGCTGCATATGGCGGAGAAGTCCCGCGAAGAACTGGAGCATATCGAGCGGGCAGACGAGACCCTGGAACAGCTGAACCAGCAAAAGCAAGCGTTGTACAAGGAAGCCAAGCTTCTGGCGGAAAAGCTCACCCAGACCCGTCTGAACGCCTTTGAACGGATGGAACAGCAGCTGGTGGAAGCATGCACCTTCCTGAACATGCCCGGCACCCGTTTTGTGCTGCAGCACAGCCGCGGCCCTCTGGCAAGTTCCGGTCAGGATACCGTGGAATTTTATATTTCCACCAACCTGGGCGAAGCGCCGAAGCCTCTGGCGAAGATCGCATCCGGCGGTGAGCTTTCCCGCATCATGCTGGCACTGAAAAGTGCGCTGGCGGAAAAGGACGCCATTCCCACTGTTATTTATGACGAGATCGATACCGGTGTTTCCGGCCTTGCCGCTGGACGAATCGGTGAAAAGCTTCGCCAGACCTCCAAGGGGCGGCAGGTGCTCTGCATCACTCACACTGCACAAATCGCTGCACTGGCTACCAGCCATCTGCTGATTCAGAAAAACGTGGAGGGACAGCGTACCTTTACCCAAATCCACCCGCTGGACCAGGCAGGCCGTGTGCAGGAGCTGGCACGCATCATTTCCGGCGACCACATCACCGATCTGAGCCTGGCCAACGCCCGGGAGATGCTGTCGCTCTAACCCTTGACAACGCAAATGCTTTGCGCTATACTGCTAAATATCAAATGCAACGACGGGAACAAGTAGTTGCTTCGTTTGCGGCACAGAGAAGCCCTGGTTGGTGAAAAGGGCAGCGCGGCGGATCAATGAATACCTCCCTGAGCAGCAGGCTGAACGCCCTGTGGCAATTAGGCTGTGCCGTGTGCGCCCGTTACCGCGCAGGAGTGTTGCTTTGCACTCCGCAAGGCCCGTTTTCGTGAGGAGCGGGCGAATAGAGGTGGTACCGCGATTTTTCGCCCTCTGCCAAATTCAGGTTTGGCAGAGGGCTTTTTCTATGCCTTTTGCCGCAATGACACAGGAGGAGAACACACAATGACTTTGTACGACGAACTGGTTGCCCGCGGCCTGGTTGCCCAGGTGACCGACGAAGAAGAGATCAAGGACCTGATCAACAACGGTAAGGCCACTTTCTACATCGGCTTTGACCCCACTGCTGACTCTCTGCATGTGGGCCATTTCATGGCGCTGAACCTGATGCGCCGGATGCAGCGTGCAGGCAACCGCCCCATCGCTCTGATCGGCGGCGGCACGGCCATGGTAGGCGACCCCTCCGGCCGTACCGACATGCGCAGCATGATGACCACCGAGACCATTCAGCACAACTGCGAGTGCTTTAAGAAGCAGATGAGCAAGTTCATCGACTTTTCGGACGGCAAGGCCCTTATGCTGAACAACGCCGACTGGCTGATGAAGCTGAACTACATTGAGCTGCTGCGGGAAGTTGGCCCCTGTTTCTCGGTCAATAACATGCTGCGGGCGGAATGCTACAAACAGCGCATGGAGAAGGGCCTGTCCTTCCTGGAATTCAACTACATGATCATGCAGTCCTACGATTTCTACCACATGTTCCAGGAGCTGGGCTGCAACCTGCAGTGCGGCGGCGATGACCAGTGGTCCAACATGCTGGGTGGTACCGAGCTGATTCGCCGTAAGCTGGGCAAAGACGCCTACGCCATGACCATCACTCTGCTGCTCACCTCGGAGGGCAAGAAGATGGGCAAGACCCAGAAGGGCGCCGTGTGGCTGGACCCCGAAAAGACCAGCCCCTACGAGTTCTACCAGTACTGGCGTAATGTGGATGACGCCGACGTGCTCAAGTGCCTGCGCATGCTCACCGATGTTCCCCTGGAAGAGATCGACGCGATGGCCGATTGGGAAGGCAGCCAGCTGAACAAGGCGAAAGAGCTGCTGGCCTTTGAGCTGACCAAGCTGGTCCACAGCGAAAAGGAGGCTGCCAAGGCGCAGGAGACTGCCCGTGGTCTGTTCAGTGGTGCTGCCGACATGGCCAACATGCCCAGCACCACTCTGACCGCCGATCAGCTGCAGGATGGCCGCATCGGCATTCTGGACCTGATGATGGCTGCCAAGCTGGTTCCCAGCAAGCGTGAAGCCCGTCAGCTGATCCAGCAGGGCGGCATTCTGCTGGACGGCGAAAAGGTTTCCGATCCCACTCTGCCCGTTACCGCCGAGCAGCTGGCAAACGGCGTTGTGATCAAGAAGGGCAAGAAGACCTACCACAAGGTTCAGCTGTAAGCGCTGCCTCTGGTAAAGTAAAGTCTAATGAAGAAACCGGCGTGCGGCTCTTTGTGATGCCGCACGCCGGTTTTCTGCATAGCAAAGGCCGAGACAAAAGCCCCGGCCTTTTTCGTTTACAAAGTTCCGATTCTGGAAAGCTTTGCGTATTCACCATTCCGCGCGATCAGTTCATCGTGCGTGCCCTGCTCCGAAATCCCCCGATCGGACAGCACATAGATCCGGTCGGCATTGCGAATTGTGGACAAGCGATGCGCAATGACAATCGATGTGCGATTCTGCTTCAGCTGCTCAATGGATGCTTGAATGATCTCTTCGCTCTCGTAGTCCAGCGCGCTGGTGGCTTCATCCAGGATGAGAATCTTGGGATTTTTCAAAAAGATCCGCGCAATGCTGATCCGTTGCCGCTGCCCGCCGGAAAGCATGATTCCTCTTGTACCAACAATGCTGTCGTATCCATGCTCCAGAGAAAGGATGAATTCGTGGATATTAGCCAGCTTGGCTGCCTCCACGATTTCTTCATCGGTGGCATCTTTACGCCCATAACGGATATTCTCCCGAATCGTCCCATTGAAAATATATACCTCCTGCCGAACAATACCAATGTGTTTTTGCAAATCGCTCAGCAGCAGGTCACGGATATCGACCCCATCAATTCGAATCTGTCCCGCGCAAACATCATAGAATCGGGCAATCAGGGAAGCGACAGTCGTTTTTCCGATACCGGACGCTCCGGCAAAGGCCACAGTCTGACCACTCTGAATCCGAAAGGAGACATCCTCCAGCACATTGTCCGGCGAATCCTCGTAATGGAACGAGACCTTATCGAAGACAATTTCTCCGGTCGGATTGGGCAGGGGAACGGCATCCTTTGCTTGCTGCACTGCCGGATGTATCTCCATCATATCCATAAAGCGGATAAAGCTGGCTTTACCTTCTTCGAATAACCGCATAAAGTTCAACATGGTCCGAATGGGCTCTGCCAGACTCCCGGCATACAGCAGGAAGGTGACCAGAACCGCCGCGTTCAGGCTTCCCCGCGCAATAAACAGGGAGCCGAAAATCACCACCATCATCGAAAGAAACTGCGGATAGGCCTCCACTGTTTCGTAAAAGTAGGCTTCCAGCTTGTAGAAGATGCACTTGCTTTCAGTATAGCGTGCATTCTGTTGCCGGAACTGTTTTCCATGCTCAGCTTCTTTTCCGAAGGCTTTCACTGTTCGTATCCCTGAAAGGGTATCCTCCGCATACTCGTTCAGCTCAGAAAGGTGCCGCTTGTTTTGCAGCAGGCAACGCTCCATTCGCTTATCTGTGTAGTATGCAGCAATGCCCAGAAACGGCAGAGCCAGAAAAACGATCAGTGTCAGGGGAACGTGAATGCTTAGCATGATGACGAACGCACCAACAAATTTGATCAGTGTCATCAACAGATCTTCCGGAGCATGATGGAACAGCTCAGTCATGTTGGTCAAGTCGTTGGAAAGGACCGTCATCAGCTTTCCTGTACTGTTTCTCGCATGGAAATCAAACGACAGGGATTCGTAGTGGCAAAACAGCTCGGTACGCATAGTCTCTTCCATCTTTGCTCCCATGGAATGGCCAAAATACGCATACGTAATATTGCTGATCACCTTTACTACAGTCAGCACCACCAGAAAGAAAGCGGCGCCAATGAGCTTGCTTTTTGTGGTGCTGTCCCACTGGGCAAGGACCTCTCCGGTCAGATACCCGGAAACCAAAGGGAACAGCAGCACACTGCAGGCGCTGAGTGCTGCAAAAAACATATCCATGAGGAATATGTTCCGGTGAGGCTTGTAACAGGATAAAAACTTTCGAGCACGTTGTGCGGCATGCCGCTGTTTTGGAGTCTGCTCTTGACATAATAGAGTTCATTCAGGAAGTGCCAGGAATTCCGGGTCCACATTTTCCTGAAGCATGGAAGTGATATAGTTGAGCGAAAAGCCCGGGAAGTTACCGCTCACACCGTGGGCTGCAGCAAGCTCGTCGGTGTAATCCCTGAGCAGATACATGCGGATGTTGGCATAATGGGCATCGTAGTGATTGACCGTTGGGTAGAACAACGGTTCCCGAATCGCCGTACTGCTGCTGCCATCCGGCTGAGTGGTCTTTTCCACCGTAAAGGTAAGGATCAGCCCTACCATGGTGTCCGCTGTAGATTGTGCGTTCAAAAAATTCCCCAGGGAATAAGCAACAAAAGTCTGCCGGCCATCCGCCGTGGTAAGCCACTGCGCGGTCTGCACCACATGAGGATGAGTACCAATAATTACATCTGCGCCCCAATCGGCCATTTTTTGCGCCAGATCTCTCTGCGCTTGTGTGACCGAGTGGCTGCCCTCCACGCCCCAATGCACGCTGACCACAACCAAGTCCGCCTCGCTGCGCGCCTGTTCCAGCATCTGCTGCATCACATCCAGCTCACTGGTGTAAATCACATGGGCAGGCGCACTGGCGGGCGTATTGATTCCGTTGGTGTGTTCTGTAAATCCCAGATAGGCAATCTTCACACCATCCACCGTCTGGATTACAGGCGCAGCAGCATCCTCTGTGTACAGCCCGGCGGTTGTCACATCCTCTGGCATGGCAGACCAGAAGTCCATGGTCGCCTGCAGCCCCTGTGCACCCTTATCGTAGGTGTGGTTGTTGGACAGGTTGAACACGCGGAAGCCCAGGTCGTACAGCTGCCGCCCCATGTCACCGGGTGTGGAGAAGCACGGGTAAGTGCTGGGCTCCAGTGTATCGGTCACCAGCGTTTCCTGGTTGATCCAGTTCACATCAAAATCACTGTAAAAGGACTTCACATTTTCATAGCAGTAGGAAAAATCATAGCCGTCCGCTCCGTTTGCCTGTGCCCGCCGCTTTGCCTGCTCATAGATACCGTTGTGGATCAGATTATCACCAGTGGCAGAAAAACGAAGCGTCTGTACCTGCGGCCCCGGCGTGGGAGTAGGGGAGGGAAGTGCTTCCGGCTCCTGTTCCAGCGCCGATTGAGCAAATACCGGTCGTGCTTCTGTACCGTTTCGGAAGAACCATACCGCACAAAACAGCAAACAGCATACAGAAACCAGCATCAGAACTGCAGCAATCGTACGTTTCATAATACCCTCACAGCAGAGATCGCATCAGGTCTTTCATGTCGTAAAGGCCGTTTTTCTGACCGGTAAGGAAAATCGCCGCGTTGATCGCGCCGTTGGCAAAAACAGCGCGGGACCCTGCGCTGTGGGAGAGCGTGATCACTTCATCCGGGCCGCAGAACAGGATTTCATGGTCACCCACAATGCTGCCGCCGCGAATCGCATGCAGCCCCAGCTCGTGGGGGTCCCGCTTCTGGCGCACGGAGTGACGGTCATAAACATAGTGATACCGGTTTCCGGTAGCTTCATTGATCTCATCGGCCAGGAGAAGTGCGGTTCCGCTGGGAGCATCCACCTTGTTGTGGTGATGCTTTTCAATGATCTCAACGTCGTAATCCATGCCCAAAGCCTGGGCGGCCTTCTGGGCCAGCTCTGCCAGCAGGTTGATGCCCATAGACATGTTGGCGCTCTTGAAGACCGGAGCCTTTTCCGCAGTCTGCTGAATCAGCTCTCCGCATTCCTCATCCAGACCGGTAGTGCACACCACACAAGCGGTGCCGGTGCTCTGGCAATAGCGCAGCGCGGATTTCGTGGCCTCAGGAGTGGAGAAATCGATGATCACATCCGCCTTCACGTTCAGCTCCTCCAGACTGGCTGCCACAGGGATCGAACCGCTCTGTGCGGAAACATCCACACCGCCTACGATTCGGCAGTCATCCCGCTGGGCAATCAGCTCACACAGCACCTTTCCCATCCGTCCATTGATACCCTGAATGATAATATCCGTCATTTTTCGTACTCCCTTTTGTAAAAATGCCCGGCGAAAGCGCAGGTGCGGCAAACAGCTTACGCCGTTGCTTCTGCGGCCAGCCGCCGGGCAGAAATTTATACGGTTATAACAGGTTTATTCCGAATCAAAGCAAACCGGTATCCCGCAGCGCTTTTTCGATCCGGGCCAAGTTTGCTTCACTGGGCTCAACCAAAGGCAGCCGACAATCACCGGCATCCCAGCCCAGCATATTCATTGCAGCCTTCACGGGGATCGGGTTCACATCGCAGAACAACGCGCTGCACAGCTCGCTGAGCTCCAGCTGCATTGCTGCACTCTCTTTGGTTTTACCGTCAAACCAGAGCTGGCACATCTGGTGCATCTGAGCGGGGGCCACATTGGCTGCCACCGAAATCACACCCTTGCCGCCAACCGAGAGCAGGGGAACCACCTGATCGTCGTTGCCGGAATAGAGCGGCAGCTCCTCACCGCACAGTGCCGCAATCCGTACCACCTGTGCAATATTGCCGCTGGCCTCCTTGAGTCCCCGGATCATGGGATGACGGGAAAGCTCCAGAGCGGTTTCCGGCTGAATGTTTACCCCTGTACGGGAAGGCACATTATAGATGATGGCAGGCAGATTGGCGGAATCCGCAATTGTGAAAAAGCTCTTCACAAGCCCGGCCTGACTGGTCTTGTTGTAGTAGGGAGTAACCAGCAGCAGTGCATCCGCGCCCAGTGCGGCAGCCTCTTTGGACATCATCACCGCATGAGCGGTGTTGTTGGATCCGGTCCCGGCAATGACCGGAACACGGCCCTGCACTGCCTCCACCACGCAGCGGATGCATTCCAGATGCTCGTCGTCCTCCAGCGTGGCGGATTCACCCGTGGTCCCGCACACGACCAGCGCGTCCGTGCCGCTTTCCACCTGAAACTCGGCCATCTTTTTCAATTCCGCAAAATTCACGGAGCCATCGTCGCACATCGGGGTAATCATGGCAACCGCACTTCCGGTGAAAATAAGCTCTTTCATCGCTGTCATCTCCTTTGGTTCAAATCAATTGGCTCAAATCAATCCAGATAGCCCTTCGCTGCCAGCAGCTCTGCCAGCAGCACGCCGCCGCCTGCAGCTCCCCGCAGGGTGTTATGGGAAAGGCATACAAACTTGTAATCGTACTGAGTGTCTTCACGCAGACGGCCGATGGATACCGCCATACCGTTTTCCAGATTCCGGTCCAGCTTGGTCTGCGGGCGGTCATTTTCCTCAAAATAGTGCAGGAACTGCTTGGGTGCGCTGGGCAGCTCCAGGTGCTGCGCCTCACCCTGGAATGCAGCCCACCGCTCCAGGATCTGCTCCTTGGTGGGTTTCTTCTCAAAGCTCATGAACACAGCAGCCATATGACCGTCGGACACGGGAATGCGCAGGCACTGAGCAGTGATGGCAGGGGAGGCAGCCTTCACAATGCGGTCGCCTTCCACATGGCCCCACAGCTTCAGAGGCTCCTGTTCGCTTTTCTCTTCCTCGCCGCCGATGTAGGGGATGCAGTTATCCACCATTTCGGGCCAGGTCTCAAAGGTCTTGCCTGCGCCGGAAATGGCCTGATAGGTGCATACCAGAACATTCTTCAGACCGAACTCCTCCCGCAGGGGATGAAGCGCGGGAACATAGCTCTGCAGAGAGCAGTTGGATTTCACTGCAATGAAGCCTCGGGTGGTACCCAGACGGCGGCGCTGTGCCTCGATAATCTGAGCGTGATCTGCGTTGATCTCCGGCACGATCATGGGCACATCATCGGTAAACCGATTGGCACTGTTGTTGGAAATCACCGGGCACTCTGCCTTGGCATATGCTTCCTCCAGGGCCTTGATCTCATCCTTCTTCATGTCCACAGCGCAGAACACAAAGTCCACCTTTTGGGCGACTTCCTCCACGTGGGAAGCATCCATTACAACAAGCTTTGCAGCATTCTGCGGCATCGGAGTAGGCATGGCCCAGCGGGCGCCAACGGCTTCCTCGTAGGTCTTGCCCGCAGAACGGGGAGACGCAGCCACGACGACCAGCTCGAACCAAGGATGGTTCTCCAACAAGGAAACAAACCGCTGACCAACCATTCCGGTGGCGCCAACAACACCAACTTGATACTTTTTCATCGCTTACATCATCCTTTCCGTTTCCCTCCCGGCATTTTCATACCTATGCCGGACCCCTTTCAGGTTATATCCGAACAATACCGCCGGATATAAAAAAAACCGGCTTGAAAACCGGCAACGTATGCAATATAATAAATTAGATTGCATAACACATGCACAGCGGTTCTGTGCTTTGTTCTAACTATAGCATTGCCGGCAGGTAATGTCAATGTAAGGAGAGGCAATATTTCTATGCTGAAAAAAGATTTCTGGTTCGACCTGCCGCAGGAATTGATCGCGCAGGAACCCTGCAGCCCCCGCGACGCTGCCCGGCTGATGTGCCTGGACCGTTCCAACGATCAGATCCAGCACCGCATCTTCCGGGACCTGGTGGATCTGCTGGAGCCTGGCGACCTTCTGGTGGTGAACAACTCCAAGGTTTTGCCGGCCCGCCTGATCGGCCAAAAGGAACACACCGGCGCGGTGTGTGAGCTGCTTCTGCTCCGGCAGGAGAGCAACGACGTTTGGGAATGTCTGGCACGCCCCGGTAAACGGCTCAAGCCCGGTATGCGCATCCTGTTTGGCGACGGCTCTTTGGTTGCCACGATTCAGGAGACCAAAGAAGACGGCAACAAGCTGGTTTCCTTCCAGTACGACACCCAGACCCTTTACGAAAAGCTGGACGAGTTCGGCAAAATGCCGCTTCCTCCCTATATCACCAAGCAGCTGGAGGATCAGAGTCAGTATCAGACCGTATATGCCAAAGAACTGGGCAGCGCGGCAGCACCCACTGCAGGCCTGCACTTCACCCCGGAACTGATGCAGAAGCTGAAAGAGAAGGGAATCGGTATTACTGAGGTCACCCTGCATGTGGGCCTCGGCACCTTCCGCCCGGTAAAGGAAGACGAGATCGAGGATCACCTGATGCATTCGGAGTGGTACAGCGTGAGCGAGGAGACCGCCCGTCTTATCAACGAAACCAAAGAAGCAGGTCACCGGGTCATCGCCGTTGGCACCACCAGCTGCCGCACCTTGGAATCGGTGGCCGCCAAATACGGCAAAATCCAGGCCTGCAGCGGCGACACCAGCATCTTTTTGTATCCCGGCTGCAAGTTCCTGTGCCTGGATGGTTTGATCACCAATTTCCATCTGCCGGAAAGCACCCTGATCATGCTGGTCAGCGCCTTCTATGGATACGAAAAAACCATGGCAGCCTACAAGACCGCTGTGGAGCAGCGTTACCGCTTTTTCAGCTTTGGCGATGCCATGCTGATTCTTTGATTGTATAACTTATTCAGAAAGGAGCTCGGTTTATGCCCTATCGCTTGCTGAAAACCGAACACAACGCCCGGCGGGGCGAATTCGAAACCGTTCACGGCACTGTTCAGACCCCCGCGTTTATGAACGTTGCCACGGCGGCCGCCATCAAAGGCGGTCTGAGCGCGTTCGATTTGAAAGACATCCACTGCCAGGTCATGCTGTGCAACACCTATCATCTGCATCTGCGCCCCGGCGATAAGCTGGTAGCCGAAATGGGTGGCCTGCACAAGTTTACCCGCTGGGACGGCCCTATCCTCACCGACAGCGGCGGATTCCAGGTGTTCAGCCTTTCCAAGCTGCGCAAGATCACTGAGGAGGGCGTTACCTTCAACTCCCATCTGGACGGCCATAAGATCTTTATGGGTCCGGAAGAAAGCATGCAGATTCAGGCTAATCTGGGTTCCACCATCGCAATGGCCTTCGATGAATGCGTGGAAAACCCGGCGGAGTACAAATACTCCAAGGACAGCTGTGACCGGACCGTCCGTTGGCTCAAGCGCTGCAAGGCTGAAATGGAGCGTCTGAAGCGGGAAGGCCTGGCGGTCAACCCCAATCAGATGCTGTTCGGCATCAACCAGGGCTGCACCTACGAGGACCTGCGGGTTGAGCATATGAAGCAGATCGCCGAGCTGGATCTGGACGGCTACGCCATCGGCGGCCTGGCTGTGGGTGAACCGGCAGAGGATATGTACCGAATCATCTCCGCCGTAGAGCCTCACATGCCCAAGGACAAGATTCGTTATCTGATGGGTGTCGGCACTCCCGGCAACATCATTGAAGCGGTTTCCCGTGGTGTTGACCTGTTCGACTGCGTCATGCCCAGCCGCAACGCCCGCCACGGTCATCTGAACACCTGGAGCGGTATCATCAATATCAAGAATCTGAAGTATCAGAAGGACGAAGGCCCCATCGATCCGGAATGCGATTGCCCGGTTTGCCGCAATTTCAGCCGCGCTTATCTGCGCCACCTGTTCAAGGCCGACGAGATGCTGGGTATGCGCCTCGGCGTAATGCACAATCTGTATTTCTACAACCGGCTGATGGAGCGCATCCGGCAGGCTTTGGACGAAGGCAACTTCCAGGAATTCCATGATCGCTATGTAACTCTTCTGGATACCCGCATCTGACCAAATCTTCCTGTTCACAGGCTTGCATATCCGCCAGTAATCCGCTATAATAAATTTATTCGATTGAATTCGAGAGGAGTTTACAACACATGGCACTGAATCTTTTGAGCACTTCCACTGACGCAATTTCCTTCTATAGCCCGTTCATCATGATCCTGGTCATGGTGCTGTTCATGTGGCTGTTCATTTACCGGCCCCAGAAGAAGCAGCAGCAGAAAGAGACCGAGATGCGCAATTCTCTGGAGATCGGCGATGAGGTCACCACCATCGGCGGTATCGTTGGCCGCGTGGTCGCCATCAAGGAGGACACCTTCGTTCTGGAGACCGGCAGCGACCGCACCAAGATCCGTTTCCGCCGTGCTGCGATCCAGTCCATCGAAAAGCTGAACATGGAAGCCACTCAGACTTCTTCCAAGTAAGCACGCATATAAAAGCACCCTCTGCATAGAAATAGTGCAGGGGGTGTTTTTTGTATGCAAAAACGAACATCTGCTGAACATGCAGGCAAGCAATTACTGTTTTCCATTCTTTTTTCCGCAGGGGCAGGAGCAATTGTCTGCACTGCAGCACTCTGCCTCTTGGCAAAAATGATCGTTGCCGCGCAGCCATCTGCCTGGTGGGCCATTCCCATGTCCGCTATTGCGGTTATGGCAGGCTGCTTTGTGAGCGGATATATTCTGGCCCGGCGGATGGGGCAGAATGGCTTGTTTTGCGGCCTTTGCTGCGGGTTGTTTTTCTTTTTGATTTTTCTGTTTGCGGCAATGTTGAGCGGAAGCTATGAGTACACCGCTTTTGCCGCCATCAAATGCGTGTGCTACAGCCTCGCGGGCGCTTTAGGCGGGTATGTTGGCCTGCTTTCCAGTGAACGTGCAAAGCGAAGAGCTCACACACCGCGCTGATAAAAAGAACCAGGGTATTTGCCCTGGTTCTTTTTATTGAAGCAGCCGAATAGAATGGAACAAAAGAAACTTCAAAGAGGGACAAGTTTATGTGGACGTATCGAAACGAACCGTCATCCAATTCCGCAGCGCAAGACCCGCACTTCACCTTCAGCGCCAATCCATCCGCACATACTTCCGCGAAAACGCCCTTCGTGGAAGTACTCTCCCAGACAGCCGCTCATGCACCGGTAACGACAATCGGGAAATCCACATTTTCTCAGCGCACCATCCGGCCTAAAAAACAGTTTGGAGCATTCTCCCTGGGAGCCTTACTTTACCTGGCAGGTATCCTTCTGGGTGCGCTCTGGCAGCCTGGTACAGACAGCTGGCTGCGGGAATACGCCCAGCATTATGTGGACTTACAAATTACCCGGCATCTGGAGCGACAGCTTTCTCAAATCTTTTGCGCACAGTTCCTTGCACTGCTCACACAGCTTATGCTGGCCGCTTTGGCCGGGTTCTGTGCTTTTGGCGTTGTGCTACTGCCCACACTCATTTTGCTGAAAGGAATCGGTACTGGTTTTTTTACCGCCTGCCTGTACCTGGAATACGGCCTTGCAAGGGGAGCCGGTATAGAACTTCTGCTTTTCTTCTTCCCGCAGCTTTTGGGGTTGTTTCTGCTGCTCAGTCAAAGTGCTGCCGCATGGAGCCTTTCCCGCGAGCTTCTGGCTGTATGTGTGCGTAACCGGGGAACTCGCCCTACCACAGAAAGCAAACGCGTTTTAAGCAGATTGCTGCTTTGCTGCTGCACTGCATTGCTGCCCTGTATTCTTTCCTGTGTATGCTCCATTCTTTTTGCCGGGTTATTCCTGGGCTGATGGACCATGCTCCAGATCATCGAACAATTCCGGGACCTCCGGTACTTCCGGTTCATCCTCTGAATCTTCCTGTGAAACTGGCGTATCCTTTTTCTGTGTAAATTCCACACGGGAAAGGGGAGTCGAACTGGCAGCAGTACGCAGCTTTTCCGTGTTGATGTGCGTGTAGATCTCCGTGGTGGAAACGTGCTCATGGCCTAGAATCTCTTTTAGTTCCAGCATATCCACATTGCCGTGACGGTACATCAGTGTGGCCGCGGTATGCCGCAGCTTATGCGGCGAATAACCCTTGCCGGAAAGTCCAGCCAGCTTCAGGCATCGCTCTACGATCTGCTCCACACGCCGCGCCCCAATGCGTTTTCCCGTCCTACGGGATACGAAAAGGGCATCCTTGTCCTGCAAATTCATCAGCTTTGCCCGGGCAGCGCAATACCGTTCCAGCGCATGGATGCACGCCTGATTCAGATACACCAGACGCTCTTTGTTGCCTTTACCCACGATGCGAATGGTATCTTCCTGAAAATCGCTCATGTTGATGCCCACCAGCTCAACCAGACGCATACCGCAATTCAGAAAAAGGGTGATGATGCAGTAATCCCGCTCATAAAAGTCACTTTGTATATTTTTTAACAATTCCATGCTTTCTTCCAGAGACAGATACTTCGGCAGTGCACGTTTGGTCGTTGGCACCGATACATCCTTCGCCGGATCATTACTCAGACGGTTTGCTTTGACTGTAAGGAACCGGTACAGGCTTTTCACGGCACTAAGCTTGCGCGCGCGGGCTGCCGGTTCATTGAGCCGCTCGTTTTTCAGGAAATACAGGTATTCATAGATATCGCTGGTTGTAATAGAACCAATGAACGCTAAGTCCAAGCCGGATACATCGATCTCATCAAAATCCGTATCCGGGGCCAAACCACGATAACGCATCATAAAACGGAAAAAGGTACGAAGATCAATATAATAGCCATTGACCGTGCGCGGCGAGCGATTCAGAATCGCGCCAAGATAATTCAAAAAATCTCGAACATCCCGCGGAATATCGTCATACGGTGCATGACGATTCGGATGAAGCGGATTGATGTAAGTGCTCATAAGATAATCACATCCCAAAGTAAACTGACCATATTATTATAACAGAAACATTTGAATTTGTTTTTCATAAAATCAATGATTTTTGCAGCAAACTGGTTTGACAGACTGCATCGGCCGGCACGAGCGGACATCCGCTCAAAAGAGCGATATTGGAAGAAATCATGCTTTTCCGCTTCCCTCTATTTCGCTAAATTTGTATTTAGCGAAATACTATACGAAACAAAATAAAAGGCCCTGCCTTATGCCTTCTTTCTGTTTCACTCTGAGCTGCTCAGTTTTCCTCCTTCATACCCACTCCAACTAATTATTTCATTTCAGCGGCGCTGGTAGCACAATCCTGCATTCCAGCGCCGCTGGCTCTTTTTATTACTTGATTGCCTGGATCGCATCCCGGATATACGAAACGCCAATCAGCTCCATATCAGAAAATTCACTGAGCTCCAGCTGCTTCAAGCTGTGCTTCGGCACAATGGCTTTCGTGAACCCGATTCGCTGCGCTTCCCGCAGCCGGTTTTCCAAAAATGTCACGTTACGGATTTCGCCAGCCAAACCTACTTCGCCGATGGCAATGGTCTTGTCCCCGATGGGCTTATCCATCAGCGCCGAAGCCATTGCCAGGCAGACCGCAAGATCACAAGCTGTCTCGTTCAAATCCAAGCCACCCACAATATTGATGTAGACATCCAGATTCGCAAAGAAGTAACCTGCCCGTTTCTCCAGCACTGCAATCAGCAAATTGGTCCGGTTGAAGTCAAATCCGCTGGCAGCACGCCGCGGCGTACCAAAACCGCTTTTCGTCACAAGCGCCTGTACCTCGCTCAGAATGGGTCTGGTACCTTCCATGGTACAGGCAACGCAGTTTCCACTGATTCCAAGCGGACGGCCGTCCAGGAGCAGCTGAGAGGGGTTCTCGATCTCGGTCAGGCCGGTTCCCGTCATATCGAACATACCGATCTCGTTGGTGGAGCCATAGCGGTTCTTTACACCCCGCAGGATTCGATACGGTAGGGTCTTATCCCCTTCAAAATAAAGCACGGTATCCACGATATGCTCCATGACCTTGGGACCAGCAATCGCACCATCCTTGTTTACATGGCCTACGATAAAGGTCGGGATCTCACAGCTTTTTGCCACAGCCAGCAATCTGGCAGAACACTCCTTCACCTGAGAGACACTGCCCGCGGACGAAGAAACATCCGAGCAATGCATCGTCTGGATGGAATCGATCACCACCAGATCCGGACGCATTTGTTCGATCAGGCCACAGATCTCATCGATCTCCGTCTCTGCCACTAAGCTGATGTTTTCCTGTGCAACACGCAGCCGGTTTGCACGCAGTTTGATTTGGCGGGCGGATTCCTCGCCGGTCACGTACAAAACATGGTGGCTGCCGGAGATCGCTCCGCACAGCTGCAGAAGCAAGGTGGACTTACCTGCGCCAGGCTCACCGCCCAGCAGCACCACGCTGCCCAGAACGATACCGCCGCCCAGAACCCGATCCAGTTCGTGAATCCCGGTCACAATGCGGCTCTTTTCTTCATCGGTGCTGATATCTGCCAAACGATCCGCTTTCAGAGAGGTTTGTCCCTGTACACGGCCGGTTGCTGCGCTTGCGCTTCGCTTGGCTGCCGTGGCTTTGCTCTCGACCATGACCACGTCCTCGGTCATGGTGTTCCACTCACCGCAGGAGGGGCAGCGCCCCATCCACCGTGGACTGGTTTCTCCGCAGTTGGAGCACACATAAATGGACTTCAGTTTTCCATCCTTCATTCGCTGGTATTCCCTCTCTGTTTAGTATCCAAATACGCCTTCCAGGGATTCATCCTGATCGATCCAATCCTGCACCTCGATCATCCGGTATTCGTTCTTACTGTCGCGAATATAGACCCGCTCAATTCCCGCGTTGATGATCATTCGCTTGCACATGGAACAGCTGTTGGCGTTCTGTACATAGTCCTTGGTGGCCATATCGATGCCCACCAGATACAGCTGACTGCCCAGCATCTTATCGCGGGGCGCACTGATGATCGCGTTTGCCTCTGCATGCACGCTGCGGCAGATCTCATACCGCTCACCGCGGGGAATTTTCAGCTTTTGACGGATGCACACATTCAGATCGGTGCAGTTCTTTCTGCCACGAGGAGCACCCACATAGCCAGTGGAGATCACCTCATCGTTTTTCACGATCACCGCGCCGTAATTCCGGCGCAGGCAGGTTCCTCGCTGCAGAACGATCTCTGCAAGATCCAGATAGTAATTAATTTTATCGCGGCGCTCCATTGGCAACCCCTCCCCGATTTTTATTATTTAGTGGTATTATAGCATAGCTGACCACCAGTTAAAAGCACCGGCAGGTCAAACCAATTTGAAAGCAACAAAAAATCCCGGCTGCAACTGCAACCGGGATCTCCTGGAGGTGCTGACCAGATTTGAACTGGTGAATGAAGGTTTTGCAGACCTTTGCCTTACCACTTGGCCACAGCACCAAAAAAAATGGAGCGGCTTACGAGGCTCGAACTCGCTACCTCCACCTTGGCAAGGTGGCGCTCTACCAGATGAGCTAAAGCCGCTTATAAATGGTGCCTCCGATCGGAATCGAACCAATGACACGGGGATTTTCAGTCCCCTGCTCTACCAACTGAGCTACAGAGGCTTAAATTGGCGACCCGGATGGGGCTCGAACCCACGACCTCTAGCGTGACAGGCTAGCGTTCTAACCAACTGAACTACCGGGCCACATGGTGGAAGTTACAGGGCTCGAACCTGTGACCCTCTGCTTGTAAGGCAGATGCTCTCCCAGCTGAGCTAAACTTCCACGTTGGAGCGGCTTACGAGGCTCGAACTCGCTACCTCCACCTTGGCAAGGTGGCGCTCTACCAGATGAGCTAAAGCCGCTTAACGATGTGGTTTTTGTGCCGCTGTCTCTCAGCGACGTTGTTTATTTTACCGCATCTTCCTCCTTTTGTCAACAGGTTTTTGAAAAATTTTTTCGTATTTTATTTTGCCCCGCCGGGCCTCTTTCAATCGGCCGCGGCGGGGTATTCTGCAATGTAAAACAGCGCTTAAAGTGGTATTAGTCCAGACTTTTCAGAAGCTTGTTCACATCCACGTTGTATTTTTTGTCACAGAACTGGCAGTTCACTTCCACCACAGGCTCCTCCGCCGCCAGCTTTTCCAGCTCGGCACGACCCATACTGATCAGCGCACGCTCCACACGCTGCTCCGTGCAGTCGCAGCGGTATTCCACATCGTACTCATCCAGTACCTGCGGATCAAAGCCCTGCATGACCATTTCCATGATATCCTGCATGGTCTTCCCCTGCTGCAGCAGAGTGGTCACACTGGGAACATTGGCGATGTTCTTTTCCAGCATGGTGATCTCTTCCTCGGTAGCACCGGGCAGCAGCTGGAGCAGATAGCCGCCGGCGCAGGAGATGGTCAGATCAGGCGCCACCAGAACGCCCAGTGCACAAACTGTAGGAATCTGCTCGCTGGTTGCGTAATAGCTGGTGATATCCTCGGCAATCTCACCGGATACCAGCGGAATCTGGCCCACATAAGGCTCTTTCAGGCCCAGGTCACGCACAATGCTCAGGGTCCCGTCCCGGCCTACTGCACCGCCCACATTCAGCTTTCCGTCCGGACGCAGGGGGATTTCCACCACAGGATTCTCCACATAGCCTTTTACACAACCCATACCGTCTGCCACAGCCAAAACAGTACCCGCCGGGCCGCCGCCATTTACCCGCAGAGTAATGGAGTCCTTGCTGTTTTTCAGCATAATTCCCATAATGGATGCCGCAGTCAGCAAACGGCCCAGGGCCGCGCTGGTTACTGCGCTGGTTTTGTGAATCTGTTCCATGGTCCGAACCAGATTGGTGGAATCAACCCCGCAGAAGATCACGCCGCCATTTTCCGAAATGCCGCGAATCATATTTCCCATAATTATCGTTTCTCCATCTGTGTATATTCTTTGATTGCCGTAATGATATAGCGCTGGCTTTCCTCGGTAAGAGGGCCAAACGTTTCTCCGTCACACACCTTTTCCATCCGGAAGCCATAGCGCCGGAGCACCTCTTCCACATATTCCAGCGGATAGGTATATTCCTTAAAATGCTCCTCAAAGCGTTCGTCGGTGTCCAGATAATGAATGCCGATCTGGATATCCACCGTCTGCTCCGCTTCGTCGTAATGGTTCTTCCAGCGGCAGGTGGCGTCCGGTCCCTCCAGATCAAATACATTGTCCGCCAGCACTTCCTTGTGCTTGTAAGGCGTATTCAGATCAAACAGGAAGACGCCGTCCTTTTCCATGAAGAATGCAGCCTTTTCGATTGCCCTTTCAAAATTCTCCCGGGGACCGATGTGGTTGTAAGTGTCAAAGGTGGAAATGGCGGCACGAATGGTGCCGTACAGATCCAGATTCAGGATGTCCTGCCGCAGAAGAAGCAGCCGTTCTGAGATTTCCAGCTCGTCAGCCTTTTCCCGCAGAACAGCCAGCATCTCCTCGGACTGGTCCACACCGATCATATCGTAGCCCGCCTGGGTGAGCATCAGGGTCAGCTCACCGGTGCCGCATCCCAGATCGACCACGATTCCGTCCCGGATGCCGTTCTGTTCCAGCTGGCCTTTCACATACAGATACAGCGCATCATAGTCCGCCGCACCATTCAGTTCATCATAAAAGTAGGCAAACTCGTTATACGCCATCTGCCGCTTCCCCCTGCTGAAGGCATTGCTCGAACAGAGCCTGCAGCTCCGGGATACCTGTTCCCTTTTCACTGCTGGTCAGGATTACCGCACTGCAGCCATATCCCTCGCAAAGCTCTGCAAACCGATGCTTTGTGGGCTCGATCTCACTTTTTTTCAGTTTATCTGCCTTGGTAAGCGCCACCACAAAGGGGATCTGCCGGTATTGCAGATACTCCAGCATCTGCATATCGTCCGCCGAAGGCATATGGCGACTGTCCAGCAGCTGCACCAGCAGCATCCGGTTTCGGTCTGCATCAAAATAGCTGTTGATCAGTTCATCCCAGCGGTGGCGGTCCGCATTGGACACTTTGGCATATCCATATCCGGGTAGGTCTACAAAGTAGGCGTTGTCCACCGTATAAAAATTGATGGTGGCCGTTTTGCCCGGCGTGGCGCTTACCCGTGCCAGGTTTTTCCGGTTGCACAGCTTGTTGATCAAGCTGGATTTGCCCACATTGGACCGGCCGGAAAACACAAACTCCGGACGGTCGCTGTCCGGCAACTGGCTGGACAGACCATACGACGCCTGAAAATCCGCCTTGTTATAATTCAGCATACGCGTCTTCTCTCCTTACTGCTGTACCACATTTTCCAGAGGGCCGCTGTGCTCACCGGCCGCAATGGGAGCCACCTTCTTGGAGCGGCTCTTTTTCTCTGCAGCCTTGGGCCACACCAAAGCAGCCTTCAAAACCTGACCCAGATTGCTCATGGGCAGGAACTCCACTGCTTTCTTTACCTCGTCATCCACTTCGTACAGGTCACTTACATTGTCCTTGGGGATCAGAACCGTCTTGATTCCTTCCCGGTATGCGGCCATGCTCTTTTCCTTCAGACCACCGATGGGCAATACATTGCCATGCAGAGTAATTTCACCGGTCATGGCCACATCCGCCCGCACCGGCATGCCGGACAGGCAGGATACCAGCGCAGTGGTGAGGGTAACACCGGCGGAGGGGCCATCCTTGGGAACCGCACCCTCCGGCGCATGGATGTGAATATCCGCATTCTTGAGAACTGCCGGATCGATGTGATATTCCGAACCGTGGACCCGCACATAGCTCACCGCCAGCTTGGCGCTTTCCTTCATTACATCGCCCAGGGAGCCGGTCAGCTCGATTTTCCCGCTTCCGTCCGGAATCACCAGCACTTCAATGGGAAGGATCTCACCGCCCACACTGGTCCAGGCCAGACCATTGGCAATGCCCACCGCATTGGTCCGGTTGTAGAAGTCCGGCTTTACCCGGCGGGGTCCCAGCAGTTCTTCCAGATCAGCAGCACCAATGGAGATCTTTTCCGCATCACCGCTGGCGAGCTGGCGGGCACATTTGCGCAGGACCTCTGCGATCCGGCGCTCCAGCCGACGCACGCCTGCTTCGCGGGTATAGCCGTCGATCAGACCATACAGACCGCTGTTGGTGATGGTGACCATGCCCTCCATCCCGTTGCTTTTCAGCTGCTTGGGCAGCAGATGACGCTTGGCGATGTTGAACTTCTCCACTCGGGTATAGCTGGGCAGCTCGATCACGTCCATGCGGTCCAGAAGCGGCACCGGGATGGTGTCCAGATTATTGGCCGTGGTGATAAACAGCACCTGGCTCAGGTCAAAGGGAATATCCAGATAATGGTCCCGGAAGGTCTTGTTCTGCTCCGGGTCCAGAGCCTCCAGCAGCGCCGCGGCGGGATCGCCACGAAAATCGCTTGCCAGCTTGTCGATCTCATCCAGCAGCAAAAGAGGGTTCATACTCTTGGCCGTGTTGATGGCGCTGATGATCTTGCCGGGCATAGCCCCGATATAGGTTCTTCTGTGTCCGCGGATCTCTGCCTCATCCCGCACGCCGCCCAGGCTCATTCGAGCGTATTTGCGCCCGATGCAGGTGGCGATGGAACGGGCAATGGAAGTTTTACCCACACCCGGAGGGCCGACCAGACAGATGATCTGGCCTTTCAGCTCTGGATTCAGCTTGCGCACGGCCAGAATCTCCAAAATACGGTCTTTGACCTTCTTCAGTCCATAGTGCTCCTTGTTCAGGATATTTTCCGCCCGGCGGATATCCAGATCATCCACCGTATACTGGCCCCAGGGCAGACCCAGGCAGGTGTCCAGATAGGTACGAATCACCGCCGCTTCCTGGCTGTTTCCGGGCATGCGGCTCAGCCGGTCGATCTCCTTGCCCAGCTTCTCCACCGCTTCCTGCGGCAAATTCAATGCTTCCATCTGCTGGCGGTAACGGTCCGCTTCAAAGCGGGTGTCCTCCTCTTCGTCCAGCTCCTGGGCGATCACCCGCATCTGCTCCCGAAGGTAGTAATCCCGCTGGTTTTTATCCATCTGATCATTCACACGCTCGTGGATGTCCTGCTCGATGGCCAAAACCTGGTTCTCCCGCTTGAGCAGGTCCACCAGCTTCTGCAGACGGCCCATCAAGGTACCTTCGTCCAGGATGGCCTGTTTGTCCTGATACTTGAACAGCAGATTTGCCGGGATATACTCGCTCAGGAATACCGGATCGTTATTGGTAATGATATTGTAGACCACGTCCTTGGAAAGGCGGCTGTTCAGGCTGAGATATTCCTCAAACAGGCCCTTCAGGCTGCGGACCAGCGCCTCGGCCTCCACGCTTTTTTCCGCCTTCACACCGCGGACCGGTGCGGGCTTGATGGACGCCACCAGCATCTGGTCGTTGCTCTCCACCGCCAGCAGGCGGGCGCGGGTCTTGCCCTCCACCAGCACCTTGACCAGCTCATCGGACACCCGCAGGATCTGCTTGATTTCAGCTACTACGCCATGCCGGTACAGGTCATCCGTGGTAGGATCTTCCGTTTCCATATCGCGCTGGGCGATCAAAAAGATCGGGCTGCTGTTGGCCATGGCCCATTCGATGGCCGCGATGCTTTTGGCACGGCCCACTTCAAAATGTACAACGTTATTGGGAAACAGCACCAATCCGCGCAGCGCAATGGCGGGAAGGCGCTCCACATTGTGCTCCACTTTAATCTTCACACGCTCAGACATATCCAGGAACCTCCTGCTGTCTCCTAAAAAAGGAGACGGATCAATATAGTGTATTTGACTTTATATTATACACAAAAAGTAGAGTTAATTCAAGTGATGCCCTATGAACATCCGGGGTGAACGCACCAAAGGGGCCCTCTGACAAGCAGAGAGCCCCTTTTCGGCATTCGGCCAATCACAGGATCGGCATATTGTTTTTATAACGCTTGCGCACTGCGCCGTATTCCAGCTCCGGCTTGCCGCCATTCACCGTATCCTCGGTGATGGTTGCCCGGATGATGGTGGGATCACTGGGGATCTCGTACATGATGGGGATCAGCATGTTCTCCATCACGCTGCGCAGACCGCGCGCGCCGCTCTTGCGTTCGATGGTCTTGCGGGCCACCATGCGCAGAGCCTCGTCGGTGAAGTCCAGATCCACGTTGTCCATCTTGAACAGCGCCTGATACTGCTTCACGATGCTGTTCTTGGGCTCCTTCAGCACACGGACCAGAGCTTCCTCGTCCAGAGCTTCCAGAACGGTGATCACGGGGATACGGCCAATCAGCTCGGGGATCAGGCCAAACTTCACCAGGTCGTGAGGCTCAACCTTACGCAGCAGAGCCTCGCGCTCCTTTTCCTCGCCGCTCTTCAGCTGGCTGCCAAAGCCCAGGACCGAGGTCTCGGTGCGGCGCTGGATGTACTTTTCCAGGCCATCGAAGGCACCGCCGCAGATAAACAGAATGTTCTTGGTGTTGATCTGAATGAACTCCTGCTGGGGATGCTTGCGGCCGCCCTGGGGAGGAACGTTGCTCACGGTACCCTCCAGAATCTTCAGCAGAGCCTGCTGCACACCCTCGCCGCCCACATCGCGGGTGATGGAAGGATTTTCACTCTTGCGGGTGATCTTATCGATCTCGTCGATGTAAATGATGCCGATCTCGGCCTTCTGGATGTCAAAATCCGCAGCCTGAATCAGCTTCAGGAGGATGTTCTCCACGTCCTCGCCCACATAACCGGCCTCGGTCAGGGTGGTGGCATCCGCAATTGCGAAGGGAACACCCAGCATCTTGGCCAGGGTCTGCGCCAGCAGGGTCTTGCCCACGCCGGAAGGACCGAGCAGCAGAACATTGCTCTTCTGCAGCTCCACGTCCTTGTCATCGCCGCTGAGAATGCGTTTGTAGTGGTTGTAAACCGAAACCGCCAGCACACGCTTTGCGTCGTCCTGCCCGATCACATACTGATCCAGGCCCGCCTTGATCTCGGCGGGGGTCAGGATGTTGATGGATTCAGTGGCGGCCGGACGGCTCGCACTGCTCCGGGGCTTGGCGGACGGCTGCTGCTGACGAGGCGGCTCCGGCACGCCTTCCTCATCCAGCAGCGAATGGCACAGAGTGATGCACTCGTTGCAGATGTTTACGCCGGGGCCAATGATCATGCGCTCCACTTCGTCCTGGCTTTTGCCGCAGAAACTGCAGTGGAGTGTTTTTTCCTTATCTTTTCCGGAGTTGATATTTGCCATACAATCAGCTTTCCTTTATCGATGAGTGATCACTGCGTCGATCAGGCCGTAATCCGCAGCCTGCTGCGCAGACAGGAAGTTGTCGCGTTCGGTGTCCGCCACAATGGTCTCATAAGGCTGGCCGGTGTACTCGCTGAGCATGCGGTTCATGCGCTCACGAGTACGCACCAGATGATCTGCATGGATCTTGATGTCGGTGGTCTGACCCTGCAGGCCGCTCATCAGCGGCTGATGGATCATGATCTCGGCGTTGGGCAGCGCCAGGCGCTTGCCCTTGGTGCCGCTGGCCAGCAAAAACGCGCCCATGGAGGCCGCCATGCCCATGCAGATGGTGGAAACATCGCACTTGATGTATTTCATCGTGTCATGGATGGCCATACCTGCACTGATGGAGCCGCCGGGGCTGTTGATGTACAGGCTGATATCTTTGTCCGGGTCCTGGCCTTCCAGATACAACAGCTGCGCCACAACCAGACTGGCGGTGGTGTCGTTCACCTCATCGCACAGCATAATGATGCGGTCGTTCAGCAAACGGGAAAAAATGTCGTAAGAACGCTCTCCTCGAGCGGTTTGTTCAATGACGTAAGGAACCAAACTCATGATTCGTCGCCTCCTGTTGATAAAATTAAGCGCCTGCAAAATGACCGATACGAGCAGTAACATTGCGCGTATCGGTCAAATTGATTCCGCTTATGTAAGGGAAAGGATGCCGAAGGAATTACTCCTTGGTAACCTTCTCCTCGGTGATCTCAGCCTTCTCCTTGATGAAGTCGATGGCCTTGTTCACAGCCAGATCCTTCTTCACCTCGTCGGCGTTAACCAGAGACTTCACCTTGTCGATCTCCATCTTGTACTGATCGGCAATGCGTTGCATCTCGTTCTCGTAGTCCTCGTCGCTGGCGGTGATGTTCTCGGCAGCGGCAACGGCCTCCAGAGCCAGGCGGATCTTAACCTGCTTCTCAGCCTGCTCCTTGAAGGAAGCGCGGAAGCTGTCCATGGTCTGGCCCATGTACTGCAGGTACATATCCAGCTTCAGGCCCTGCTGAGCCAGACGGTACTCGAAATCGCGAACCATCTCGTCCATGCGGTTCTCGTACATTACCTCGGGGATGTCACCCTCGATGGTAGCAATTACCTGGTCAACCAGATCGTTCTCAACAGCCAGAGAAGCCTGCTTCTCGTTCTGCTCCTCCATACCCTTGCGGATGTTGGCCTTCAGCTCATCCAGGGTATCGAACTCGCTCACGTCCTTGGCGAACTCGTCGTCCAGCAAGGGCAGCTCCTTGGTCTTTACCTCGTGCAGCTTGATCTTGAAGACAGCAGCCTTGCCAGCCAGCTCTTCAGCCTGGTACTCCTCGGGGAAGGTCACGTTCACGTCGAACTCCTCACCGGCAGCGTGGCCAACAACCTGCTCCTCGAAGCCGGGGATGAAGCTGCCGGAACCCAGAACCAGGTTGTAGTGCTCGGCCTTGCCGCCCTCAAAGGCGACGCCGTCCACAAAGCCCTCGAAGTCGATATCGGCGGTGTCGCCGTTCTCAGCCTTGCCATCGCGGGTAACGATGCGGCCGTTGCGGTCCTGCATGCGGGCCAGCTCGGCATCCACATCAGCGTCCTCAACAGTATTGACCTTCTTGGTGGCCTTTAAACCAGCGTACTGGCCAACCTTGATCTCGGGCTTCACAGCCACAACCACCTTCAGCACAACGCCGTCTTCCAGGCTCTGGGAAACAACGTCAGCCTCAGGGCGGCCCACGGGCTCAATGCCGGCTTCCTTCACCGCAGCCTCAAAAGCCTCGGGGAACAGATCGTTGATGGCATCGTAGTGGAAGATATCAGCGCCATACATCTTCTCGATCACAGCGCGGGGAGCGTGGCCCTTGCGGAAGCCAGGCACGTTGTACTTCTTGCCTTCGCGCTTGAACGCCTTGTCAATGGCAGCCTTAAAAGCCTCGGCATCCACCGAAAACTGTAACTCATGCATGCTCTTTTCGAGCTTTTCACTTTTTACGAGATTCATTTTATTTCCTCCATACAAAGAAATTCAATTTATTATACCATGCTGTGCATGGAATTTCCATACTTTCGTTAAATTTTATATGGGCAAAATGCCAGTGCATCCGCCGAAATCAGCCGGTATTCGATGCCATCCACTGTTCCCTGTACCGCAAATCGAATCGCGTTTCCATGCAGATGCCCATAAAAGCAGCGTTTTACATCATATTCCTTCAACAGGTCGATCACCTGCTGGGCGTTGGCGTTGGGGTATACCGGCGGATAATGCAGAAAGGCTACTCGCTCGGCGCCCTCCGGCGCTGCTTCCAGGCTGGCGCGCAGACGGCCCAACTCCCGGTTCATCACCTTTTCGTCGTGGGGCTCCCCCACATCGAACATCCAGCTGCGGGTGCCACATACGGCCAGACCCTCGGCCAGGATGGAGTTGTTGTGCAGGATATGCAGGCTGTCAAAACCATTTTCCTGCAAAAAGCGCTCCATCTTCTTGACGGTGGTCCACCAGTAATCGTGGTTACCTTTCAACAGCAGCTTCTGGCCAGGCAGGCGCTGCAGGAAGGAAAAGTCCGCGGCGGTGTCCTCCAGCTTCATGGCCCAGCTGGTATCGCCCGCCAGAACAACGGTATCCTCCGGACGCACCAGCGTGTTCCAGTGATGCTCCAGCTTTTCCATATAGCCCTGCCAGCCCGGGAAAATGTCCATGGGTTTTTCGCATCCCAGCGAAAGATGCAGATCCCCGATCGTGTAAATTGCCATATATTTCTCCTCATATTCCAGTCGATCCGGCAAACAATAGCCTCACAAAGGAGGTTTTGAAAATGGAACACAAAGAACCTGTCATTCGGGGAGTCTGCTGTGATGTGCGCAACTGCGTCCACAACGACGGCTCGTGCTGCTGCACCGCCGATTCGATCCATGTGAACCGCTGCTCCGACGACCCGGGCAAAACCAAATGCGATACCTTTGCGGAGATCTGATTAAAAAACAGTTTCTCCGCTCTGGGAAACAGCAGTGCTGCTTCGGCAAACACGCGAAGCGGCACTGCTGCTTTTTTACAGGATTTTTGCGATCTCGCGGATCTGCTCCGGCTCGATCTCCCGATCAAAGCGTTCCGGCTGCCCCTGCAGCGAAGCAAGCGCCTGCGGCACGGGAGCGTTTGTGTGTGCGGCCAGCTGCCGCATCGCCTCAAATTCATCCTCCGGCACCGGCTGGCCCAAAGCCTCCAGCACATCGCCGGGGAACTTGAAGGGGCTTGCGGTGGACAATACTACCATAGGTACTCCGGAAGAGGTTTCGTTCTTATATTCCTGCGCCACGCGGAAGGCCACCGCCGTGTGGGGGTCGCACAGATACCGATTGCCATGGAACATGGCATTGATCTCCTCAGCGGCCTGCTCGTCATCCGTGCAGCCTGCGGAGAAAATCTGCTGGATTTTCTCCAGACATTGTGCATCCACCTGATAGTGGCCCTGGGTGCGCAGCTCTTCCATCCATCCGCTCACCTTCTCGGTGTCCTCGCACATGTGGTACAGCAGGCGCTCCAAATTCGAGGACACCAGAATATCCATGGAAGGCGAGGTGGTGCGGTAGAAGGTACGGCGGGCATCGTAATGACCGGTCTTCAAAAACTCGGTGAGCACATTGTTCCGATTGGACGCGCAGACCAGCCGGCCCACAGGCAGGCCCATCCTCTTGGCGTAATAGCCTGCCAGAATGTCGCCGAAGTTGCCGGTGGGCACGCAGAAATCCACTGCGTCGCCCATCTGGATGCGGCCCTGCTCCAGCAACTGCCGGTAAGCGGCAAAGTAGTACACGATCTGAGGAGCCAGACGGCCCCAGTTGATGGAGTTCGCGCTGGACAGGCACACATTCTGCTCGGCCAGCTGACGGCCCAGCTCCTGATCTGCAAAGACCTTTTTCACGCCGGTCTGTGCGTCGTCGAAGTTGCCTTTCACTGCATACACGGCCACATTATCGCCCTGCTGGGTGGTCATCTGCAGGCGCTGCACCTGACTGGTGCCGTGGGAGGGATAAAACACCGCGATCTTCACGCCGGGAACATCCTGATACCCGGCCAGGGCGGCCTTGCCGGTATCGCCGGAGGTCGCAACCAGAATATAGGTCAGCTCGCTGCGGCCCAAAAGCTCTTTGCCTTTGACCAGAAGCTTCGGCATGATCTGCAGTGCGTAATCCTTGAAGGCACAGGTGGGGCCGTGCCAGAGTTCCAGAGAATACAGGTCCTCGTTTACCGGACGCAAATACCCGGCTTTGCCCTGAAATGCCGCACCGTAAGTATTTTCCGTGGCTTCCGCCACAAATTCCTGGGGATAACCAGGGAGGACAAGTCCAAGCACATAGGCGGCCAGGTCTGCATAACTGCCCTTTTCACAAGCGGTCTTCAGATCCACCTGAGGGAAGGATTCCGGCACAAAGAGGCCGCCCTCGGAAGAGAGCCCCTGAACGATGGCCTGAGCTGCCGACACCCGGCTGCCCGCGTTCCGCGTACTGAAAAATTGCATGGTAGTTGTCCCCTTTCTTTTCTGTGGATCTGCAGCCTTACGCCTGAAAAGCGTCCTGAATGCAGTGTATCGCAAAACCACCCTGGGGCAGAGTCAGTGCCTCCACCACATCGAACCGGATCGTTTTTTCCAATAATCCGTTGGTTTGCAGGTAAGATTGTGCAGCCAGCAAAATTCGCCGCTGCTTTGCCCAGGTCACCGCCTCTTTCGGCCGGTACCAGGCGTTTTCCGCGCGGGTCTTGACCTCTGCAATGACCACAAGTTCGCCCTTTTGCAGCACCAGATCCAATTCGCCCTGGCGGGTTTTGTAGTTGTGGTCCAGCAGTTTGTAGCCGCGATTCATGTAATAACGGGCAGCCGCGGCTTCTCCGCGCCGGCCCGTTTCCTGAGCATTCACCCTCAGTACCCCAGCTTCTTCAGGAAAGACCGGCGGTAGAAAGGCTGGATGCCGTACTGCTGAATCAATTCATAATGCAGCTTGGTGGGGTATCCCTTGTGTTTTGCCAACTGATACTGGGGATACTGCCGGTCCAGCTCCAGCATGAACCGGTCCCGGCTGACCTTCGCCAGGATGGACGCCGCGCCGATGCTGGCGCTGGTGGCATCGCCCTTTACCTGAGCCCCTGCCGGAATCGAAAGCTCCGGCGGCACCCGGTTGCCATCCACCAAAACATAATCCGGACGAATGGAAAGCTGCTCCACGGCCTGGCGCATACCATCCATGGTAGCCCACAGGATGTTTTTCTCATCGATCACCGCCGGTTCCACCATCACGATGCTGTAAGCCAGCGCCTTTTCCCGGATCACATCAAACAGCTGCTCGCGCTTCTTTTCACTGAGCTTTTTGGAGTCATTGATTCCTTCAATGGGATTGGCCGGGTCTAGAATGACAGCTGCACAGCAGACCGGACCGCACAGCGGGCCGCGTCCTGCTTCGTCTACGCCGCAGAAAACGCCCTTTTCCCGGCGGAGCTGCTCGTCAAATTCATACAACGCGTTCATTCCTGTACCTCTTGCTCCTGAGCCTGTTCCATCTGATAGGGCTTTTCCAGGGTGATGCGGCCCCATTTGCTGGCGCGAAACTCGTCCACCAGCATAATGGCCGCCCGCTCGGTATTCACCTCTCCGCCACTGATCAGCATGCCGCGCTTACGGCCGATGGCCTCCAGCAGCTCCCAGGGGCCCAGCTGCAGCTGCTCCTCACTGAGCTTGTAACGCTCTGCCAGCTTTTCCGGGTAGATCTTCTGCATCTGGCTGAGCAGGCCCATGGCCAGCTCTTCAATATCCAGAATATCGTCCTTAATGGAGCCGATGAACGCCAGGTTGGTGGCAGTCTCCAGGCTGTCGAACTTCTTCCACAGTACGCCGGGCATGTCCAGCAGGTCGTAGTTGCCCACAGTGACCCACTGCTTGCCGCGGGTCACGCCCGGGCGGTCCGCCGCCTTGGCGCGCACCTGACCTGCGAAGTTATTGATAAAGGTAGACTTGCCCACGTTGGGGATACCTACCACCATGACTCGGATGCGGGCGCCGCCCATGCCCTTGATCGCCCGGCGGGCAATCAGGTCCTCCAGCTCCTTTTCAATGGCAGTGCGCACCTGGGCGGCGCTGCCCTTCTGCTTGGCGCTGATGGCCACACAGCCCGCGCCGGATTCCCGGAAATACTTGACCCAGGCATTCGTCAAAGCCGGGTCCGCCAGGTCCGCCTTGTTCATTACATACAGGCGGGGCTTCTGCTCGGTGATCCGCTGAATCTCCGGGTTCAGGCTGCTCATGGGAATGCGGGCATCCAGCAGCTGCAGGACCGCATCCACGTTTTTAATATTTGCTTCCATCAGCCGCAGGGTCTTCATCATGTGACCGGGGAACCACTGGATGTTGCGGCGGTTGATCATATCGTTGCTCATTTGATCCTCCCAAATGCGTTCAGCGGGAAGATGCGCCACAGCACCTTGCCCAGGATATCCCGTTCGTCGATCAGGCCCACACTTACAAAGCGGCTGTCGGTGGAATGCTGACGGTTGTCGCCCATCAAAAACAGCTGGCCTTCCGGTACCGTCAGCGGGAAACCGATGTTGCCTTCGGTATAGGTGGGCTCGGCGGTATAGGGCTCGTCCAAAGCTTCACCATTCACATAAACGATGCCCTTTTCCGCGTCGATATCCACCGTATCGCCACCCACTGCGATCACACGCTTGACCAGCGGTTTTCCATAATTGATATAGCCATCCACTACGACCACATCCCCCCGCTGGGGTTTATAAAAGGTACTCTGCACCAGCAAGCGGTCCTGCTCATGCAGGGTAGGCTCCATGGAATGGCCGTCCACCACCACCACTCGGGCGCAGAACGCAAAGATCAGAACCAGGGCGGCCAACGCAAATACCAGTGCATCGTACCAGTCCAGCAGGTCCACATTTTTGCGGAAACGTTTTTCTTCCATTGGGTACATCCTCTTTCCAGGGATTTACAGAACGTATTTCACATTTTACCATATAACGAAAAAAGGGGCAATATAAATTGCCCCTTTTTTGTTGATTATCAGATCTGCTCTTTAACCTTGGCAGCCTTACCAGTGCGGCTACGCAGGTAGAACAGCTTCGCACGGCGAACCTTACCGCAGCGAACAACCTCAACCTTCTCAACGAAGGGGGAGTTCACGGGGAACACACGCTCCACGCCAACGCCGTAGGAAGAACGGCGAACGGTAAAGGTCTCAGCCACGCCGCCATGCTTCTTGGCGATCACAGTGCCCTCGAAGGCCTGGATACGCTCACGCTCGCCTTCCTTGATGCGAACGGACACGCGAACGGTGTCGCCGACTTCGAACTTGGGCTGGTTCTCTTTGATCATGCCCTCGGTGATAATCTTCATTGCGTCCATTGTAAAATCCTCCATTTTTATCGACGTTCGTACCCGTGCAATGGCCGCACAGCAGAGGACCGCCTGTTTTAATGATATACATTAACCCCGCTGGTTGGAGCCAGCGAACACTAACGCCTAAATATTATATCACAGCCTTTGGGGTTTTGCAAGGCTTTTTTATCGAAAATCCGTCTGATCTTCCAGCAAAAGTGCGGTGCGCAGCACCGAAACATCAGTGGCATTGAGCCCGCAATGCTCCTGCATGAAGTTCAGCCAGAGCGAGGGGTTCAGGTTGTTCCCCTCGCCTGCCGTCAGCAGCAGCTCTGCCTGCAGCTCATTCTCCTTCTGCTCGGTCTCGATGCGGGGCAGCGCCTGCTTCAGGTCAATTTCCTTATGACCGCGCTTGGTCTTTTTCAGGATCACCGCCGTTTCCAGCTGATTGTAGGCATCCACACTGGTTTGGGCGCTCAGCGGCATGCGCAGCTGATAGCGTGCAAAGCTGATCTTTTCCGCCTTGTACTGGGGCAGTGTGACCCGAGTCACCTTGATGCCCAGAGGCATCACCTGGTCCAGAGCCTGCCGCCAGTCCTCCAGGGGAACCTTCTCCAGCTCGGTTTTCACATCCACGCTTTCCACCAGACTCTCCTGGCCCAGGGGCAGCGGGTTGGCAAAGGTCATATAAATGTGGGGATTGAAACCCATGGTGTACCACACCGGAATGCCGCTGCGCTTGATGGAGCGCTGCATCACTCGCTGCAGATCCAGCAGCGAAATGTAGGAGGCCTCCCCTGTTTTAGTGAACCAGATCCTTACTGTAGTCAAAGCAGGCACCTCCCAACAGTTTATTTGCTCCGCAGGCACTGCACACTCGGTTGCAGGGCTGCGTGGTCTGCGCCATAGTGGCTTTTTTGTATTCCCGCACCAGGAACTCGTGGCTCACGCCGTAATCCAGATGGCTCCAGGGGGTCAGCTCGTCCAGCTCGATAAACCGATTGGCATAGAAAGCCGTATCCATATTGAATTCCCGGAAGGTCTCCAGCCAGGTGTCGTACTGGAAGCACTCGTCCCAACCATCGAAGAAACAGCCCTTGCGGTAAGCAGCCTCGATCACCGGAGCCAGCCGGCGGTCGCCCTTGGCAAACACCGCTTCCAGGAAGCTGGTTTTGCTGTCGTGGTAGTTCACATGAATCTTCTTGCTGTGAACGCTGTGCAGCAGGTGCTGCTGCTTTTCCCGCAGCATCTGCTCGGTATCCTGGGGAACGAACTGGAAGGGAGTGTGCGGCTTGGGCACGAAGCAGGCGCAGCTGATGGTCACCTGCACGCCGCGGCCCTTGGGCTTGTTGGGATTGGCGTAGTACAGCTCCACAATCTGCTGGGCGGTTTTGGCAATGCCCTCGATGTCCTCCAGCGTTTCGGTGGGCAGACCCATCATGAAGTACAGCTTCACCGAGGTGTAGCCCGCGTTGAAAGCCAGGGTGCAGGTTTTCTCGATCTCTTCCCAGGTGATGTTCTTATTGATTACATCACGCAGACGCTGGGTACCCGCCTCCGGCGCGAAGGTCAGGCCGCTCTTGCGCACCTTGGTGGTTTTCTCGATCAAACTCTCGGTGAAGTTGTCGATGCGCAGCGAGGGCAGCGAAATGCTCACGTGTTCCTTTTCGGTCCAGGGCGCCATATCGTCCAGCAGGGTCTCCAGCTGGCTGTGGTCCGAGGTGGACAGACTGGTCAGACTGATTTCCTCGTAACCGGTGTTTGCACACAGGTCCTGGGCAGCCCGATTGAGCAGCTCTGCGTCCCGCTGGCGCATGGGCCGGTAGATAAAGCCCGCCTGACAGAAACGGCAGCCGCGCACGCAGCCACGCAGCACCTCAATCTGGGCGCGGTCATGCACCGCACCCACCATGGGCACCACAAAGTTGGTGGGCAGCTTCTGGGTGTTCATGTCCTTGATGATCGCCTTGTGGATCACCGCCGGGGCGCACTCCTCATTGGGGGTGATGGCCTGAATGCGGCCATCTTCTTTGTAGGTCACATCGTAGAAGGACGGTACATAGCAACCTCCAATCTTGGCCAGACGGCGCAGCAGCTCCTTTTTGCTGATGCCTTCCTTCTTGGCCTGCTCCACAGTGGCGCACACCTCGGGCAGCTGCAGCTCACCCTCGCCCAGCATCATCATATCGATGAAGTCGGCAATGGGCTCCGCGTTGCACACGCAGGGACCACCGGCCACTATCAGGGGCCAGCTTTCATCCCGGTCCTTGCTGTACAGCGGGATACCCGCCAAATCCAGCATAGCCAGAATATTGGTGTAGGACAGCTCGTACTGCAGGGTAAAGCCCACAATGTCGAACACTGTCAGGGGGTCCTTGCTCTCCAGCGCGTAGGTGGGGATGTGCAGCCGCTCCATTTCCTGCTTCATGTCCAGCCAGGGCATGAAGGCACGCTCACACCACCAGTTGGGGCGCTCGTTCAGCAGCTCATACAGAATCTTCATGCCTAAAAAGGACATGCCCACCTCGTAGGTGTCCGGGAAGCAGAATGCAAACCGAAGGTCCACATCCTCTTTGTTTTTTATAATGCACCCGGGCTCGCCGCCGGTATAGCGGCCGGGCTTCTGCACCCGGGCCAGGGCCTCCTTTAATTTCGGATCAAACACTTGCTTCATTCCTTTGCAATTTGAATGTTACAGTTCATTTTAACCGATTTGCGCCGGAAATGCAATTTATCCGCCAAAGAAATTGTTCCAGATGCGTTTACCGTCCAGAGGCCCCACCGGCAGCAGGTTGAATCCACCTACCAAAAGATTGGTCCCCAGGAAGAACCAGCCCCAGTAACTGGCACTTCGCTGCATCCACAGATACGCCGCTCCGGCCACGATCAGATTGACCGCCGGGCCCGCAGCAGCCAGCACTCCCTCCTGACGGGGCGAAAGCTGAGCGCTTCCAAGACACAGCCCGATTCCGCCGGGCGAAAGCTCCAACACCGGCAGCATTCCGGTAAAACCAATCCATGCTGCAATATGGCCGCTCTCGTGAAGCAGTGAACATAAAAGGCTGATTCTCAGGATGCCCAAATGATCGTGGGTCAGTCCAAACCACAATCCAAGCAAAAGCAGCTCCGGCTGCCGCAATCGAATCAAGTACCCGCCTCCAGCGCCTTTGTGGGATCGTAACGTATATCGTTGCAAAAGAGCTCAAAATGCAGGTGCGGGCCGGTGGCAGCTCCCGTCTGGCCCACTGTCCCCAGCACATCATCCAGGCTGACCCTCTGGCCCTGCCGTACAAAAACATACTGCATATGGCAATAGCGCGTGACCAGACCATTTTCGTGAAGAATCTGCACATAGTTCCCATAGGACGAATTCCACGCGCTTTTCTGCACGATGCCATTCCATGCCGGATGGATAGCCGTTCCCTCTGCTACTGCCAGATCAATACCGGTATGAAAATCCGATTTCCCGGTGAAGGGATCGCTGCGCCATCCATAGCCGGAGGTGACTGCATAACCCCGGATGGGCAGTGAGAGCGCGTTTTCCGGCTCCAGGGCTTCCAACGAACTCCCTGCCGGCGCCGCCCGGCGGCTCCATCCACCCGCTCCATACCCCAGAGACAATGTATTTTCCTCCGAAAGCTGCTGCAGTGTTTCTATGGCCTGCACGCTTAGATCACGAGTAGCCGCGCTGGCAAACTTCACCAGTTCTTCCTCGCCAGACAAAGCGATTCCCTGGCACCGCAGCTGACGGTAACCGTTCTGAAAAGCTTCATAAAGCTGCGGCGAAACCGAACGAACGCACACAACGCAGAGCAGGATCAAGCCGCAGATCAAAATCTGAAGGGAAAGCACCGGGTTTTTCTGTTCCGGATTCTGCTGGCGCACCGGCGGCGGGCGCAGCAGCTGTTCCACCTCCTGACGGCTGGCAAACACAGGGGCCGTTATTGTCTCGTTGGTTTCCACATTCCACATGGGCATTCCTCCTTTTTGCGGCTGCTCGCAAAAGCGCTACTGCATTTCTATTCCATTCGCCGCTCAAATAGCCCTTTTCCGCAAAAATCCCCTGCCCGGGCGTGATCTGCCAGGCAGGGGAACCATGGTTGCTCTTTACTTTTTCTTGACGCGAAGCAGGCCGGTGATTTTTTGCAGCAGGCTGGGCTTCGATGCGGGCGCCGGAGCTGCCGGGGGTTCCGGCAGCGAAAAGCCGTTCCGGAAGGCATCGTACAGCGCCATCTGGCTGTCCACACGGGGGGCACCCGGTTCCGCCTTCACCTTGGAATAGCTGCCGTCCGGCTTCATCTCCCGGGCGTTCACATTGTCACTCAGCTGAAGCTCCAGAATCTGGCGCAGCTTGTTGGCCAAAGCACGGTCCGGTACTTTGAGACCAACCTCCACCCGGCGTTCGGTGTTGCGGGTGAGGAAGTCGCCGGAGGCGATGTAAACCCGCATGTCATCGCCGTCACCGAAGCAGTAGATACGGGAATGCTCCAGATACCGCCCTACGATGCTCCGAATCCGCAGGTTATCCGTGCGGCCGGGCACCCCGGCAGTCACGCAGCAGATACCGCGCACGATCATGTCCACCGAAACGCCCGCACAGGAGGCTTCTGACAACTTTTCGATCACGTTTTTATCGCTGACCGAGTTGTTTTTCAGAATGATGCGGGCGGGCTTGCCTTCCTTGGCCTTCTGAATCTCCCGGTCCATCTCTTCCAGCAGGACGCTCTTAAAGCACAGCGGGGCCACCAGCAGATACTTGGTGTTGCTGGTCAGCCGTTCCACCGCCAGATTGTTGAACACCGCCGAGGCCTCCTCACCGATCTCGGTACGGGTGGTCACGTAGGAAAGGTCGGTATACTGCTCACTGGTCTTTTCGTTGTAGTTGCCGGTGCCGATCTGCGTGGTGTAGCGATAACCGTCCTTAGTGCGGCGGGTGATCAGGGTCAGCTTGGAGTGAACCTTATAGTCATCCAAACCATACAACACCGTGCAGCCAGCTTCCTCCAGCTGTTTGGACCAGTCGATGTTATTCTGCTCATCGAAGCGGGCGCGCAGCTCCACGACTGCTACCACTTCCTTGCCGTTTTCCGCCGCGGCAATCAGCGCCTGCACAATCTGGGAATCCCGTGCCATCCGGTACAGGGTCATCTTGATGGAGATGACTTCCGGATCAAACGCTGCCGCCATCAGCATCTTGATGAAGGGGCGCATGCTCTGGTAAGGGTATGCGATCAGCACATCATTTTTCTGCACCGCCTGGCTCAGTTTATAGCCATGCGGCGCCTGCATCGGCTTGGCCGGTGCATAGAACAGCTCGCTGTGCCCCTCGTTCTGCAGCCGGGCCGTGAGCTTGAAGCAATAGGAAAGATCCAGCGGGCTGCTCTGGTTAAAGCACTGCTGTGCGGGCAGCACCAACTTTTCGCACAGATAGTTTTTTACCTCCTGCGGGGGCTGGTTCCAGAACTGGATGCGCACCGCCGCCAGCTTACGACGCTTTTTCAGCAGCTCGCTCATAACCTGACGGTAGTCGATGTCCTGATCGAACATGCCTTCCTTCACGTCGATGTCTGCGTTGCGGGTTACCCGGAACAGGCACTTTTTCTGTAAGATGGGAAAAACCAGCTCGGCATAGTGATAAATCAGCTCTTCCACCAGGCCGTAATACACCGCATCGTCTTTTTTCAGGTACAGAACCCGCTCGAACTGGTTTCCGATGGGAATCAAGCCGAAGGACAGGTTGGCATCGCCCTTTGCCTTCAATGTAGCGCACAGGTAGATCTCCTGATTGCGCAGGAACGGGAACGGGTGGCGGTGGTCGATGATCTGAGGAGACAATACTGGGAACAGCTCGCTCTGGAAATATTTCTTCCAGAACTTTTCGTCTTCCTTTTCCAGATTCTCAAAATCTATTTTCCGGTAGCCGATCTGCGCCAGATTATCCCGCAGCTTGGTCACATACTTATCGCACTGATCCTGCAACAGAGCGGTCTTGGGCATAATGGCCGCCAGCTGCTGAGCAGCCGTCATGTTGGTCTTGTTTTCGGTGATCTCGTTTTTCAGCAGGGTCCGGTCATACAGCGAACCAACACGAACCATAAAGAATTCATCCAGATTGCTGCCGTAAATTGCCGCAAATTTCATCTGCTCCGCCAGCGGAACCGTTTTGTCCTTACTCAAAGCCAGCACGCGCTTGTTGAAGTCGAGCCAGCTGAGCTCGCGGTTGATATAGATGTTGTTCTCTGTCATCACGATCTATCTCTCCTCTTTTTGCATCTCATCCGCTTCGATGTAAAGCTTTGAACGCCAAGCCTCGATGCTTTTGGCGGATATACCGTCAACCTTTTCCAGTTCGTCTACGCTGGAAAAGGGGCCGTGCTCCTGCCGATATTCCAGGATTGCTTGTGCCTTTTTCTCACCGACGCCGGGGAGCGAACACAGCTCTTCCAGCCCGGCGGAATTCAAATCAACCAGCATCATTCGCCGCACATCAAATTCCTCGGAGGCTACGGCCCGGTAGCCAGGCTGCCAGAATGGTACGCTGAACCAGGCCGCTCCTGCCAACAAAAGCGCAAACGCCGCCGTGCAGCACAGCAGCACCTTTTTTGTGGCCCGATCCCCTATCATTCCGCTCCGCACCCTCTTTGTTTGGCCGCGTTCCCGATCGTTTTTTGCCGAACACGGTCTTTTTTCTATTATATCACAAATCCCTGCCGTTGTTTGTAAAGATATACAAAAATCTCCCGCTCCGATATTCCATCGGAACGGGAGATGACAAATCGCAAATAGAGATTAGTGAGCCAGACGCTCGCGCACCTTCTGGGCAATGGCCTCAGCGGTGAGGCCGTAGTGCTCCAGCAGATCGTTGGCAGGACCGGACTGGCCGAACACGTCCATAACCGCAACGGGAGAAACCGGGCAGGAAACGCCCGCACCCACCATGGCCTCGCAAACCGCGCTGTACAGGCCGCCGATCACGCTGTGCTCTTCAGCGGTCACAATGCAGCCGGTCTCCTTCGCAGCGCTTACCACAGCCTCCACATCCAGAGGCTTGATGGTGTGCATGTTCACCACACGCACCTGAACGCCTTCCTGTGCCAGCTGCTCTGCCGCTTCCAGAGCGCGGGCGACCATCAGACCAGTGGCAATGATGGTCGCATCCTTGCCCTCGCGCAGGGTAACTGCACGGCCCAGCTCGAAGTGGTAGCTTTCCGGATCGTTGATCACAGGCACTGCCAGACGGCCCAGGCGCAGGTAAGCGGGGCCCTTGTAATCGGCCAGCGCACGGACTGCCTGGCTGGCCTCGGTATCGTCAGCGGGGTTCACCACGACCATGCCGGGGATGCCGCGCATCAGGGCGATATCCTCCATGCACTGGTGGGTCGCACCGTCTTCACCCACAGAGATGCCCGCATGGCTGGCGCAGATCTTCACATTCAGATGAGGATAGCCCACCGAGTTGCGGATCTGCTCGTATGCACGCCCGGTGGCGAACATAGCAAAGCTGGAAACAAAGGGAATCATCCCGGCGGCAGCCAGACCAGCCGCGATGGAAACCATGTTGGCCTCCGCGATGCCGCAGTCAAAATGGCGCTCAGGGAATTTCTCCTGGAACATGCAGGTTTTGGTGGACTCTGCCAGGTCCGCATCCAGGACAACGACCTTGTTGTTTTCCGCGCCCAGCTGCGCCAGGGTACGGCCATAGCTCTCACGGGTAGCGATCGGTTTTGTCTGCATCATCGTTCTTATACCTCCAGTTCGGCCGCCGCGGCGCGCAGCTCTTCCATAGCCTGTTCATACTGCTGCTGATTGGGGGCCTTGCCGTGCCAGCCAGCCTGGTTCTCCATAAAGGACACGCCCTTGCCCTTTACCGACTTCTGCGCGATCACGCAGGGCTTACCCACGACCTGACGCGCCGCGCTGAACGCAGCATCCAGGCTCTCGAAATCGTGGCCGTCCGCAGTGAACACTTCCCAACCGAAGGCGCGGAACTTCTCGTCGATGGGATACACCGAGCAAACGTCGCTCACATTGCCGTCGATCTGCAGGCCGTTGTTATCCACCACAGCGATCAGATTGTCCAGCTTATGGTGCGCTGCGAACATGGCAGCCTCCCAAACCTGACCCTCCTGCAGCTCGCCGTCACCCAAAACTGCGAATACGCGCCAGGAAGCGCCCTGAGTCTTGGCGGCCAGCGCCATACCCACAGCGGCAGAGATGCCCTGACCCAGGCTGCCGGTGCTCATATCCACACCGGGGGTACCCTTCATGTCCGGATGGCCCTGCAGCATAGCGCCCAGGTGACGGAACTTCTTCAGTTCCTCCCGGTCAAAGAAACCCTTCTGCGCCAGAACCGCGTAAAGTGCGGGGCAGGTATGACCCTTGGAGAGCACCAGACGGTCACGTCCCTCCCAGGAAGGATTCTGGGGGTCCACCCGCATCTGTACCTCGTAGAGATAGGTCAGAGTGTCAGTCACCGACAGAGATCCGCCCGGATGGCCGGAAGCGGCGCTGTACACCTCGCTCAGAACGTCCTGCCGCACCTGATTCGCCATACGCTTCAGGTGGTTCATCGTTTGTTTGTCCATGCTGTTCCTCCCGTTATTTTCCCTCTTGTTTTTTAACCAATGCATACAGGTACTCACCCACGCCTCCGTCTGTGCAGCGGGCAACCACCTGGTCGGCGGCGTTCTGCACCTCCGGCGGCGCGTTGCCCACAGCCACCGAATAGCCGGCGGCGGTCATCAGTTCCAGATCATTGAAGTAATCGCCAATCACGATGGTATGTTCCATGGGAATGAGTTCCCTGCGGCAAAGCTCTTTCAGTGCGGACGCTTTTGAGACCTGCTCCGGCATGATCTCGAAATAGATGAAATTGGTGGACACAAACTGCAGCCCGGGATAGCTTTTGTCCGCAAAATACTGCTGCACCTTGAACAAGGCTGCAGGATGCGCTGCGAAAACCACCTTGGCCCAGTTCGCCGGTACCTGCTCCAGCGGGCAGAGCACACAGCCCATCTTTTCGTCCTTCATGTGGGCAGTGGTGTACTGATTGGCCCGCACCACATAGGGGCGGCCCTCCTCCACCATGATCTCCACACCCAGATCCGGGAACGCTGCCATTGCTTCTTCGATGGCCTGCACAGCGGATTCCTGGTTCAGAAAATGCTGATCGACGGCTTCGTTCGCATGCAGGTCATACAGCACCGAACCACCGCACGCAATGGCTGGGCAGGAAAGCTCCAGCCCTTGCAGTGCCGCCCGGATTGATTCCGGCGGACGGCCGGTCGCCACGGTAAAGCGGCCGCCCATGGCCATAAACAGCCGGATGGCCGCCAGGTTACAGGCGGGGATGCCCTCCTTGGCCGTGAGCAGGGTGTTATCCATATCGCAGACCACAAGGTAATTTTTCAGCTGCTCCATTCCTCCTGCTCCTTTCCCAGCGAGCGCAAAAAGCGGGTGAAATACTCCGGCAGCTCGCTGTCGAATTCCAGATATTCGCCGGTGATCGGATGCACAAATCCCAGCGTTTTTGCGTGCAGGCATTGCCCCTGCAAGCTCTTGATCACATTTTTCGGCCCGTAGACCGGGTCACCAGCCACCGGATGGCCGATGCTCGCCATATGTACCCGAATCTGATGGGTCCGGCCGGTCTTCAACCTGCATTCCAGATGGCTGAATCCCTGATAGCGCCCCAGTACATGGTAAGCGGTATAGGCATATTTGGAGTTCTGCTCGGTGACCGCCATCTTTTTTCGGTCGGTTTTATGGCGGCCGATGGGTGCTTCCACAAAGCCCTCATCGTTTGCAAAACCGCCATACACCACGGTCTGATACACTCGGTTGATGCTGTGGACTGCCATCTGCTCCGACAGCCCGGTATGGGTCGCGTCATCCTTCGCCACCACCAGCAGACCGCTGGTATCTTTATCGATGCGGTGCACAATACCCGGGCGCACCACGCCCCCGATGCTGGACAGCCGCCCCGCACAATGATACAGCAGCGCGTTTACCAGCGTACCGTCCGGGTTGCCGGGTGCAGGATGCACCACCATTCCCTTGGGCTTGTTCACCACTAGAAGGTGCTCGTCCTCATAGACAATATCCACCGGAATATCCTGGGGCACCGCGTCCAGCGGCTGAGCCTCCGGGACCTCCACGCAGATGGAAATTCCCGGCTGGATCTTCTGATTTTTCGCCGCAGGTTTTCCGGCGTAAAGCACGCCTCCCTGCTCCATCAGCTGCTGCAGCGCGCTGCGGGAAAGGCCGGTCTGGGCAGCCAGGAACCGGTCAAGCCGTTCGCCCGCCTGCTCCGGCTGCACCACAAATTCAAATCGTTCCATCCGTTTTTTCTCCAGAAGCCTTCTTTTTGGCAGCCAGCTCCTCCAGAATCAGATTCAGAATCAGCAGGCCGATTCCCGTGCAGACCAGCACGTCCGCCAGGTTAAAGATCGCAAAGCGGATAAACAGGAAGTTGATGTAATCCACAACCTGATGATTGAACACCCGGTCGATCCAGTTGCCGATCCCGCCCGCCAGAACCAGCACCCAGGCCCAATATTCCAGCTTGCGGGCCGGGCGCTTGATCAACAGATAGGCCGCAATGGCTACCATTGCTACGCTTGTGAACGCAATCAGAAAAAACTGCTGACCGCTGAAACTGCTGAAGGCCGCACCGTCATTCAGATAATAGCGAAGCTCCACCACGCCGGGGATAAGCGGCATCGCCCCCACAGGCGCAAGCACAGCTGTTGCCCACAGCTTAATAACCTGGTCCAAAATCACAAGCAGCGCCACCACGGCGGCGGTAATCAATACAGTTGCCAAAACAAATGTTCTCCTTTAATCTTCCGTTTCGCAGCAAAGGCGGCGCCTTTTTCAAAACGCCGCCTTCCCTGGTGTTTTATTCCGATCAATCGGTGAACTGGATTCCCTTGAATCCCTGGAACGCCGGGGCCTGCTCTGGCTGCTCCGCCTGCTTGGGTTCTTCCACGGGCTCCTGGCTGAACGTCTGCGCAGAGAAATCCTCCTCAAAGAACTCTTCCACGGTATCCAGCATGTTACCGGCCGGCTCGCTGGACTGCTCCCCGTAAAGCTCGGCCAGATCGGGGAACTGCATGGTCTCCGCCTTCGGCTCCTCCATGACGGGAGCCTGCTCAGGCTGCATTTCTTCTGCCGGCTGAGGCTGGGGTTCTTCCTCACGCACCGGTTCCACAGCTTCCACCACGGGCTCGGCTTCCTCGATCTCTTCGTCGCCGGGCAGACCGCTGATCAGCTCGATGTGCTGCTTGTACATGGCCAGCAGGGTATTCTTAAAATGAGCCACTTCTGCCTTGACCCGCTCCAGCTCCTGCTGCTGCTCCTCGCTCTGCTCCTGAGCCACACGGGTGAGGGTATCGGCCCGGATGCCCGCCTCGCGCAGCAGAGACTCCGCCTTCTGCTTGGCTTCACGGATCACGCTTTCACCCATCCGCTGTGCATTCAGCAGCGCAGTCTTCAGGTTGTCTTCGTCCCGGCGGTACTCTTCGATCTTCTCCGCAAGGATGTACAGTTTCTTTTCCTTGTCGGCGTTGTCCGCGGCCAGCTGCTCCATATCCTGAGCCACCTGCTGCAAAAAGGCGTCCACGTCCTCCGGCCGATATCCACGCATGACCTTGTCGAACGTGACGCTGCGGATTTCCTGCGGTGAGATCATAATTTAATTCCTCCAGTATTTCTGGTATCAGTATTGAAAAAATGTAATAAATTGGCGATCTTTTTTGCTTTTTCCGCCGATTTCCTCAAGGCGAAAACGGCCGTTTCCCCGCACCGTGAACAGGTCGCCCTGGTACACCGGCGCATGCGGGTTGCTCACAGCCACATGATTGATCTCCAACCGGCCGCCGCGTACAAGATCAGCGGCCTGACCGCGGCTGCATCGAAGCATCGCCGCCAGGACTGCGTCCGCCCGAAGAGACGAAACTGTGGCGCTCTGCCTGGTCCGCTCCGGTTCCTGTACGGGGATTTCTCCGTAAAAGCGCTGGGTATGAACGGAATACCGGCCCACACTGGCAAGCTCATTGCAGAGCAGCTCCGCCGCCGGTTCCAGCGCAAATACATAAGCCGTACCGGGCGCCTGCGGGTCCGGCACGATATCGCCGATGCTGGACCGGTCCAGCCCAAGGCCCAGAACCGCACCCAGATAATCCTTGTGAGCAGGCACATCCTGCGCGTGAAAGCACTCCACCTGGACACAGGCAATGGGCGGGGTCCCGCAAGACCCCACCGGTTCGATGCACAGAATCTTCCTTTCCGCAAAGGGATAGCCGCCATCGAAGGAATACTCTTCACAGCTCTCCCGGTTCAGCGCAGCCTGCGCCAGCGTCTGTTCCCGGTCGCTCAGAAAGGAGCTGTAGCGTGCAATTCCCTTGCGCATAGCGATTCCGCACAGATCCTGGACCCGGCGCATCACCAACCGTTCCTGATCGTTCTGCGGCGGAACAAAGCCCCGCTGGGCAGCCGGATCAGAAGAATACGCCATTGCTCTCCAACTCGTCCAGCAGATCGCCCATAATATCCACGTTATAGGGGGTGATGATGAAGGTGCTGTTGGCCACGCGCTTCATCTGGCCGTTGTTGGCATAGGCCACGCCGGACAAAAAGTCCACCAGACGGCGGGAAACCTCTTTGTTCGTGGATTCCAGATTCAGCACAACCGTGCGCTTGGCGTTCAGGTGATCCGCCACAGTGCTGGCGTCGTCAAAGCGCTCGGGCTTGACCAGAACCACCTGCAGCTGAGTGGTGGCATTGATGTTTACCACCTTATTGCGCTTGCCGGTATTTTCCGGCGGATAATCCTCTTCCGGGGCAGCACCGCCGCGGGAGGGATTGATGAACATATCGTCGGTATCGTAGTAGTCGTCTTCGGCTTCGTCACCCACGCCCAGCATGCTTTTCACTTTATCAAACATCTTTCATTGCTCCTTCCAATGTGCATTGATAAGATTGCCCTTTTTCATGCAAGAAAAATATAAAATCAGTTAGTATATATTATCGCCGTTTTTCAGCAACCTGTCAACAAACAAAATCATTTTTTTGGCTGCTTCCATAAATTTTCACATGGCCATAATCAACTCAGGATTTTTCCATCCCGCAGGTCCGTTCCTTCCACGATCACTTCGTCGAACATGCGCAGCTCGTTGTCGGTGCCGACCTTTCCGTCCTCTGCCACCAGCATATATTCCTCGTTCTGATAAACGATCTGGATCTTACGCCAGCGGGCCAGATTGCCATATTTCACATAAACGCCTTTTTCGCCGTCCACAATATGCAGCGCATCGGCATCCACACGAAGGCCCTCGTAAGACTCGAAGTCGATCTTTGCCTCTTCCAGCGAGAGCCCCAACACATCAGCGCCGATGTATTCGCAGTGCAGCACGAATTTGGCCAGGCCCTGCTCCTCGTTCAGCTCAACAGATTCCACCGTGGCCGGAAGCGTTTTTTCTGCCGCGCCCGGGAAGCTGATCTGCACACTGGACACGTTCTGGAACTTTTTGCCCTCTTCCAGGCTGCAGGTGCCATAGAAATACCAAGTGTAGCTGGTCACGATTTTGCCCGCGCCCTCCAGAGGCTGCACGCCTTCGCCGCTTTCGATGGACTGCGCCAACGCCGCCGCGTCCATTTCATCCAGCTGTTCCCGGATCAGCGAGAGGAGATCTGCCGAGTCGGCGGCCACGAAATAGCCGCCCACCGGTGCGGAAATGGTCGCCGGTTCCCCCAACTGAGCCTCCACCTGCTCCTTCTGGGCTTGCAGTTCCTGCTTTGCCTGATCGAAGTTGCTCACCGCACCGGTCATGATCTGGATCTTGTTTGCCGCCAGAAGATACTGGTTGCCTGCCTCTTTCACCTGATCGTAGGCTTGCATGTCGATGCAGTCCAGCAGATCGTACAAAGCGTTCTGCTGCTGCTTATAGAGCATATCCACATCGGTGCCGCTGGTGTTTTCGGATTTTTCCAGCAAACTGAGCTGAGTCTCAAGCTCCTCCAGCTGGCGGCGGCTCTGGGCCTGCTCGGCACTGGCATAAACCTCCGCCACCGCCGTCCCGTTCGCCACACGCTCGCCGTTCTCCACCAGATAGCCCAGATCGCCGCTGCCCTCCACCGGGGTTTGATCGAACACCACATAGCCGTCGGCAAAAACGCTGTCGGACATGGTGTACTCCACCGCCGTTTCGGTGCGGTAAGGCCGGTTCAGGATGGCAAACAGCTGAACCCCCAGATACACGGCAGGCAACACGAGTACCGCCAGCACCACCGCTGTGATGATTTTTTGTTTGGAGCTTCGCATGCTTCGCTCCTCCTATTTGCAATGAATTTGAGCCGCAGCCGCACAGCGGACGGCCCTGTATTTTCCGTTGTGGTTTAATGCCGGTTCCCAAATTCACCGGCCGGAATCCGTCTGCGGCCAGAGCTGCTGAATACAGGCCCAGGCCTGCTCTTCCAGATTACCCCGCATGCCATCCAGCCAGATGGTCTGAGGCATTCGCCGGAACCAAGTGAGCTGCCGCTTGGCGTAGTTGCGGGACGCCTGCTTGAGCTTTTCGACGCAAGGCTCCAGCGGGCTTTCGCCGCAAAGATACGGGAAGAATTCCTTGTATCCAATCGCCTGCGCGGCGGTGCGGTAGGTATCCCGGTGGTCGTAGACCAGCTGCGCCTCCTGCAGGATTCCCTGCTCCAGCATCAGATCCACCCGGCGGTCAATTCGCTGGTACAGAGCGCTCCGGTCTTCAAACCCGATGCAGAACAGCAGACTGTCGTAAGGGGGCTGGGCCGGTTTCGATTCCGCACGCTGCCGAGTCATGGTAACGCCGGTCACCTGGAACAGCTCCAGGGCCCGCAGCACCCGTCCCACATTGTTGGGGTGGACCGTGGCCGCGTACTCCGGGTCGATCTTCGCCAGCTTTTCGTGCATGGCATCGGCTCCCAGCCGTTCCGCCTGCTCTTCCAGCTCCTTGCGTACGGCCGGGTCGGTCTTCTGCTCAGCAAAGCGAAGACCGCACAGCAGGCTTTCCATGTAAAGGCCGGTTCCGCCCACTAAGACCGGCAGCTTGCCCCGGGCGCTGATGTCCCGGATGCACCGGTCTGCCAGCGAGACAAAATCCGCCACGCTGAAGGCTTCCTCCGGCGCAAGGAAGCCCACCAGATGATGGGGCACTCCCTGCATCTCTTCTTCAGTCACCTTAGCGGTGCCCACATCCAGCCCCCGGTAGATCTGCATGGAGTCCACACAGATCACCTCGCCGTTCAAACGCTTGGCCAGCTCCACCGACAAAGAGGTCTTGCCGGAAGCTGTAGGTCCGCCGATGGCGAGAACTCTTGGTTTATCCGATCCGCCCAAACTGTTTTTCCAGCTCCTTCTTTGTCAATTTCAGTACCACCGGCCTGCCGTGGGGGCAGAATGGCGGCACCTTGCCGTCCAAAATATCCTGCGCCAGATGCATCAGCTCGGCGCTGGCGGTGCGGTCGCCCGCTTTGATGGCGGCCCGGCAGGCGATGGAATGCAGCACCCACTCGGTCTTTTCGCTCAAAGCATCCCGGCTGCCTCGGGCCAGCTTTGCCGCCAGCTCACAGATCAGGCCTTCCACGTCCGGGGTTTCCACATCGGCCGGAACCGAACGAACCAGTACCGTGCTGCCTCCGAAATCCTCGGTCTCCACACCGGCATCCCGCAACAGGGCCTCGTGCTCCAAAATGGCGTTCTTCTCCTCGGCGGAAAGATTCACCGTGACGGGAGCCAGAAGCAGCTGGCTGCTCACCTTGCCGTAATCTGCGGCCAGCCGTTCATACAAAATGCGCTCGTGAGCTGCGTGCTTGTCGATCAGACACATCTCCTGCCCGCGCTGGGTGATGATGTAGGTTTTGAACACCTCTCCCACATACTGGAGCGGCTGGCTGGTCTGCTCCGGCTCCATCGTCTGCTGCCGGGGCTCCAGCGGTTCTGTCGCAGGCTCAGAAAACACAGTCTGTTCCACAGGCTCTTCCGGTTCCGGCTGCGGCACGGGCTGCACTGCAGCTGCACCCCACTGCCTGGCAGGCTCTTCCGCGGTTTCCTCCGGCCCGGCGTATTTTGCCAGCGGCACCGGCTCCGAACGGAAGCCCTCTCCCACCGGCTTCGCAAAGCTGCTCGGGCCACTTTGCCAAACGCGGGAAATGCGCGGAGCGTCCTCTTCATCCGGCACCGTGACGATGGGCTCCAGCGGCTCCTCTTTTTTGGGCAGAACCGGCCAGATTCCGCCGGTTTCCGCCTTTTTCGGCTCCATTTTTACTGTAAAGTCATCTTGCTTCACAGTAAAATTAAATGCTTTTTTCGCTGCTTCCGGCTGCGCCGCGGGCTGCTTGACCGATTCCTTTTCAGCCGATTGACCGGCAGCGAACTGGAACTGCTGTTCCCCACCGCCGGGCTGGCCCAGCGCGTTTTTCACCGCGCCGTAAACTGCGTCAAACACATCGTTTTCCCGGGCAAAGCGCACCTCGGTTTTGGCCGGGTGCACGTTCACATCCACCAGCTGCGCCGGCATATCCAGCATCAGCACACAGCCCGGAAACTTGCCCTGCATCAGGGTTCCCCGGTATGCGTTCTCCATGGCGGCCATCATCGTGCGGTTCTTTACAAACCGCCCGTTGATGAAGAAGAACTGCATGCCCCGGCTGGCCCGGCAGGCTCGGGGCGGAGTGATCAGGCCAGATACAGAGTAGTTACCAATACTGGTTTTCACCGGCAAAAGATCCCGGGCGAACTCCTTGCCCAGCACTGCATAGACCGCGCTGCGAAGATCTCCGTCGCCGGGAGTCTTGTAAAGCAGTTTACCTTCACGGATAAAAGACACGCTCACCTCGGGGTGAGACAGGGCGATTCGGCTGACCGTCTCGCCCACAAAGGTGCCCTCGCTGGAATCCTTCTTCAAAAACTTCATCCGGGCGGGGGTGTTGTAGAAAAGATCCCGTACCGAGATGGTGGTGCCGATGGGCCGGGCCCCCGGCTCCATGCCAAGCTCCTCCCCGCCCTCGATGCGGTAGCAGCAGGCAAACTCGTCCGGCTCGGTGCGAGTGAGCACCTCCACCCGGGCCACGCTGGCAATGGAGGCCAGCGCCTCGCCGCGGAAGCCCAGGGTGTGGATGCTTTCCAGATCCTCCTGGGTTTGAATCTTGCTGGTGGCGTGGCGGATAAACGCGGTGGAAATGTATTCCGCCTCGATGCCGCTGCCGTTGTCTGCCACCTGAATCAGCGAAACGCCGCCCCGTTCAATGGTAACCGTAACCTTGGTGGCTCCGGCGTCGATGGAATTCTCCAGCAGCTCCTTCACCACGGAAGCAGGCCGCTCCACCACCTCACCGGCGGCGATCAGCTCTGCGGTATGCTTGTCCAGAATATGTATGACCGCCAAATCCGGTCACCTCCCTGAAAGCGCCGCCTTATTGCAGCGCATTTTTGATTTCACACAGGAATTGCAGCCCCTCGATACCGGTCAGGGTGTTCAGATCGGTATTGCGCAGCTTGTCCAGAATCTCGCTGGGCAGCGCCGGGCTGCTCATCTCCACCACTACGCCGAAGTCCAGCTGCTCCACCTGATGCTTTTTGGGCGCAGATGCTTCCAGTGCACGCAGCACTTCTTTGGCACGCTTGGTCACACTGTCCGGCAGGCCGGCCAGCTTCGCCACCTGAATGCCGTAGCTGTCATCGGCCGGGCCGCGAACAATCCGCCGCAGGAAGGTGATGTCGTCGCCCCGCTTCTTCACCGCGATGTTGTAGTTCTTCACGCAGTCCATGGCGTTTTCCAGCTCGGTCAGCTCATGGTAATGGGTGGCAAACAGGGTCTTGCAGCCGATCTGGCCGGCGATGTGCTCCACCACTGCCCGGGCAATGCTCATGCCGTCGAAGGTGGAGGTGCCGCGGCCGATCTCGTCCAGAATGACCAGGCTGCGCTTGGTGGCGTATTGCAGAATCTCGGCCACCTCGGTCATCTCCACCATGAAGGTGGACTGACCGGCAGCCAGATCGTCCGATGCACCCACGCGGGTGAAGATGGCGTCCACCACGCCCACCCGGCATTCCTGCGCCGGAACAAAACTGCCGATCTGCGCCATCAGGGTGATGAGCGCATTCTGGCGCATGTAGGTGGATTTACCGGCCATGTTGGGGCCGGTGATGATAAGCATATTGTTTTCCCCGCAGTCCAGCAGGGTGTTGTTGGGCACGAACAGGCTGCCCTTGAGCATCTGCTCGATGACCGGATGACGGCCCTCGGTGATGATCAGCTCATCACCGTCGTCCACCACCGGGCGCACATAGTTGTTGTTCACCGCCACCTGGGCAAGAGCCGTGAACACATCCAGCTGAGCCAGGGCGGAAGCGGTGTTCTGTACCCTGAGAATCTGAGCGGAGAGGTCCTGCAGCAGGTCCTCAAACAGCTGCCGCTCCAGCGCCAGCAGCCGCTCGCTTGCCCCCAGGATCTTGCTTTCCAGCTGCTTGAGCTCCTCAGTGATGTAGCGCTCTGCGTTGGCCAGAGTCTGCTTGCGGATAAAGTTCTCCGGCACCTGATCGGTGAAGGATTTGCTGACCTCCAGATAATAGCCAAACACCCGGTTGTAGCCCACCTTCAGGGTCCGGATGCCGGTCTCCTCTTTCATGCGGGCTTCCAGCTGGGACAGATACCCCTTGCCGCCGTGTACGATGTCACGCAGCTCGTCCACTTCGGCGTTGTAGCCCTGCTTGATCACGCCGCCATCCTTCAAAGTGGCAGGCGTCTCCTCTTCCAGCGCGGCAAAAATACGGTCCCGGATATCTTCCAGAGGATCAATGCGCTGGGCCAGCTCCTCCAGCTCCGGGCAGCCGCAGCCGGCGGCCAGCTCTCGGATCAGGGGCAGCTGGGTGCATGTGCTGGCCAATGCGTAGATCTCCTTGGGGGTGGCGGAGCCGTAAACCGTGCGGGTCATCAGCCGCTCCATGTCGAACACGTGGGACAGCGCCTCGCTCAGCTCGGCCCGCTGGATGTTCTCGCTGTAAAGGGCCTGCACACAGTTGAGCCGCCGGTTGATAGCTGCGGAGCTCACCAGCGGCTGCTCCAGCCAGCTGCGCAAAAGGCGCTTGCCCATGGCGGTTTGGGTCTTGTCCAGCACCCAGAGCAGGGTACCCCGCTTTTCCCGGCCGCGCATGGTCTCGGTCAGCTCCAGATTGGCGCGGGTCACCGGGGAAAGCTGCATGTACTGGGCCTCGGCGTAGCTGTGCACCAGCTTGAGCCGCTCCACGCCCTTTTTCTGGGTGCGATGCAGATAACCCAGCAGCGCGCTCAGCGCCGCGTGAGCATTGCCGTCCCGGGAAAGGCCGGTAGCCTTGGACCAGTCCGCACCGAACTGCTCGGTCAGCAGCCGCTCCACCTCGTCCGGGGCGTAGCACTCGTCCTCCATCAGCTCCACCGAGCAGGTCATGTGCTGCTTGATGTAGGCGGTCACGTCCTTGAAATCCAGAAGGGCCGTGTTGAACAGCAGCTCACTGGGATTGTAGCGGCACAGCTCCGCGATCAGCTGGGTGGAGAGCTTCTCCCCCGCCAGCTCTGTGGTGTGGGCGCTGCCAGTGGAAACGTCGGCAAAGCAGACACCGATGCTCCCGTTCTTTAAGTATACACTGCCGATGTAGTTGTTTTTGTCGTCCTGCAGCATGCTGCTCTCGATCACGGTACCCGGCGTGATCACCCGGATGATATCCCGCTTGACCAGGCCCTTGGCGGCGGCAGGGTCTTCCATCTGCTCGCAGATGGCGACCTTGTAGCCCTTTGCGATCAGCTTCGCCACATAGTTTTCGTAGCTGTGGAAGGGCACGCCGCACATGGGGGCCCGCTCCTCCTGCCCGCAGTCGCGGCCGGTGAGGGTAAGCTCCAGTTCCTTGGACGCCAGGATCGCGTCGTCGTAGAACATCTCGTAAAAATCGCCCAACCGGAAGAAGACGATCTCGTCCTTATGCTGCTTTTTGATCTCGAAGTATTGCGCCATCATGGGCGAAAGCTGTGCCAACGGTTATCACCTCTGCATTTTTTAGACGGGAAAGAGTGCGGCCCAAAGAGCACTGGAACTCAGCACCCTCCGGGCCGCACGAACGCTTTTATGGCAAATGCCTTTTAGTGGCAGCCGGAGCAGGAAGAGCAGCTGCCGCTGCAGCCGGCCTGGGCCTCCTGTACGGTCATGGGGTCGCCGCCGTTCATCGCGGTGTTGATGATGGCGTCGATGTAACCGATCAGGGCTTCGGCCTCAGCCTTGGCCTCGTTGTAAGCAACCATGCTCTCGCTGTTCATGATGTCGGTGTACAGCTGATTGACCTTGGCGTTCAGCTCGGCCACCTTTGCCTCGTCACGCTCGTCCTTGGCGATCTCGTTGTTCAGATCCAGACGGGCCAGGTTGAACTCGCCGATCATGTTCTGCAGAGCTTCGTCCGCATCGTTGGCTTTGCGGGCGGCATCCAGCGCCAGGTAACGGGCGTCGGTCTGCAGGGCTGCGGCGGCTTTCTTAAACAGGTCGATAACGTCCATGATGATTCTCCTTTGATTGGAACAATTTATATAATAAAAATATTATACCACAAAATTACAAAAAACAGCGGCTCGCTCAGTTTTTTTCACACAAGTTCGCCTTTGAGCACCGTGCCGCGGGAACCGGTCAGGTGCACCATGGCGTAGCTGCCCACCAGAGAGGGCTCGGCGGCAAACTCCACCACCAGATTATTGGTCAGGCGGCCGGAAAGGGTGCCCTCATCTCGCCCGGGACCTTCCACCAGCACACGCTGGGTCTGGCCGGTCATGTCCGCCACCAGCTTGCGGGCGATCTCGTCCTGCACGCTGAGCAGCCGGGCCATGCGGTCGGTCTTCTCCTTGCGGGTAATGGGGTCCGGCATGGTGGCGGCCTTGGTGCCGCTGCGCTTGGAATAGATGAAGGTGAACAGCTGCATGTAGCCCACCTTGCGGATCAGCTCCAGAGTCCCCTCAAAATCCTCCTCCGTCTCGCCGGGGAATCCCACGATGATATCGCTGGAGAAGGTGATGTCGGGGATCTTCTCCTTGGCATAATCCATCAGCTCCAGATACTGGGCCACGGTGTAGTGGCGGTTCATCTGGGCCAGAATCCGGTCGCTGCCGCTCTGCACCGGCAGATGCAGATGGTTGCAGATCTTATCCTGCGCGGCGATGGTGTCGATCAGTTTGCGGCTAGCATCCTTGGGATGGCTGGTCATGAAGCGAATATGATAATCGCCGGGCACAGTGCACAGCAGGTTCAAAAGGTCCGAGAAGTCAATCTGCTCCTCCAGCCCCTTGCCGTAGGAGTTCACATTCTGCCCCAGCAGAGTGATTTCCTTGCAGCCCGCAGCCACCAGCTCCTTGAACTCAGCCAGAATGTCCGCGCTGCGGCGGCTGCGCTCCCGCCCGCGCACGTAGGGCACGATGCAGTAGGTGCAGAAGTTGTCGCAGCCGTACATGATGGGCAGCCAGGCCCGGAAGTTGGAATCCCGGCGGATGGGAGTCTCCTCCACCACCTCGGCCCGCTCTGTGGGGGTAAGCAGAATGCGCTTTTTGTTGCCGGCGATCTTTTCGCACAGCAGCTGCGGCAGGGTGTCGATGCCGTTTACACCGAACACGATGTCCACAAAGGGATAGCTTTCGCGGATCTTGTCCACGATGCTCTGCTGCTGGGCCATACACCCGCACAGGCCGATGATCAGGTCGGGCTTGTCCTTCTTCAGTCGCTTGAGCGCGCCCACGTTGCCGAAGACCCGCTGCTCCGCGTGCTCCCGCACCGCGCAGGTGTTGAAGAGGATCAGGTCCGCCTCCTCCACCGAGTCGCACATGCCGTAGCCGATGTCCGCCAGAACGCCCTTGATCTTCTCGCCGTCGTTCACATTCTGCTGGCAGCCGAAGGAATGCACATAGGCCAGCGGAGGGCTGTCGTACCATTTGGCCACCAGCTCCGCCGCCTGTTTGTTATGTTCAAAATGAATGATCTCCAAAATATGAGCTCCTTCTGAAAATAGCTTGGTTTCAATACACCGTTTTAGTATACAATACTTTTTCCTGTTTCACAAGCCCTTTGGGCCGGATATCCACGCCTGCCGCAGTAAAATTGCAGGCATGCAAAAGCCCCGGCCACCGAAAAACATTTTTCAGCGGCCGGGGCCTGTTTTCCATCCTATTCTTCCGGTTATTCCGCCTGCCGCATCCGTTCCACCACCGGCTGCCCGGCACCGAAGTGCAGCGCCAGCCGTGGGATCGCAATTCCCAGCACTGCCAGCACCGGAATGGCCGCCAGCAGCGGCCAGATCACAAACCGGTAGCTGGTAAAGAACAGGCTATCCACCAGCGGCTTCACGCAGAGCAGCGAAACGCCGACCCCCACGCCCAGGCTGCACAGGATGGTGAACAGCGCATAGCAGCTGCCCTCCAGCGCAACCATCGTCTGAAGCTGCCGCCTGGTCATGCCGATGGCCTCCAGCATGGAAAATTCCCGGCGGCGGGTGATGATGCCCGTCAAGATGGAGTTGATGAAGTTCAGCACACCGATCAGCCCGATTACAAGCGAGAGCGAACCGCCCACCGCTACAAACAGGAACCGGATTCCAGAATATTCCTGGATATAGCCATCCCGGGAACGGTAATCCATCAGCGGGTCGATCTGATTGGTATAACTATTCAGGTATTGCTCCATGGCCTCCACCGACTCCGGCTCCACCTCAAAGGCGTAGTTCATCTTGTTGGCTGTGTTGCACATTTCTGCATACACATCCGCCGTAGTGTAATAGACAAATTCGGAAAAGCTGGCCTGCGCTGTCTCGCAGTAATAGGCGGGGTTGATCACCGAGAGGATGGTGAAGGTATGCCGGGCGCCATCTGCATCGTACAGGGTAACCACATCACCCACTTTGTGGCGCTGGTCCGGCTCCAGCTTGCCCTCGTCGTTCACCTGGCCCGCAAACAGGATATATTCACCGGTGGCAAGCTTCTGCTGGATCGTTTCCGGGTCACGCTCCCCTTCCATTATCTGCAGATTATCCAGAATGAAATCGTCCGCTCCATAGATTACAGTGAAGGGATTTTTTGCATCGTCCACTGCCTGCGGCCGGTTTCTTCCATCGGAACGGCAGGGGTTTCCCGCTTCGTCCCATATGGTATCCTCCGGCCACTGATACTCCTCCGTCCAGGAATAGATATCGCACCAGATCGCGCCACCCTGCACAAAACCCTCTTGCGCCTGCACATTGGCAATTAATGTATCGCTCACCGCATCCTCACCGTCCAGTGCGCGGAAGGAGTCGATTCCCCAATAGCGGGCGTTGGCTATCACAAAGTCTGTTTTGATAAAACGGGCCAGATATTTGTCCATGTCAAAGCTGCCTGTCAGCGTGAACACACTGTTCATAAGCACCAGCGAAAGGCTCATAGAGAGGACCACCAGCACAGCGCGGCGCTTGTTGCGCCCCACATTAGACAGAGCCATTCGCCAGAGCTTCCCGCCGCCGGTGGAGCGCTTTGCCTTTTTGGCGGTCCTGCCGTTTCCTTCGGTATACCTGACAGCCTCCACCGGAGAAACCTTTGCGGCAAGCCGGGCGGGCTTGCGCATGCTCAGCAGCACGGTGATCACCGAAAAGGCCGCAGCCCCCAGAAAAACCGCCGGGTTCAGCGCCAGTTTGACATCGTCCACCGTATTGACCATCTGCAAAATGAGCGGTGTGAACGCGGTGCCCAGCAAAAAGCCCAGCACCAGCCCCACAGGGATGCCAAAGCCGCACAGCACCAGCGCCTGGCGGCGCAGAATCCGCCGGATCTGTTTTGCGGTGGTCCCGATGGTTTTCAGCAGTCCGTAATAGCGGATGTCCTGCATGACGGAAATCTGAAAAATATTATAGATGATCAGATATCCGGTGAGCATGATGAGTAGAAGAAGGCCTGCCACTGCGCCGATGCTGGTCCAGTCGGTGATGCCTGCACCCACATAGGCCCAGTTTTCGTTCCACTCCACCTCTTCCGCAAAGCCCGCCTTTTCGGCCATGGCCCGCAGCTTACCGCTGATATTGATGCCATTGGAAAAGGTTACGTCACACTGAATCAATCCCACCTGGCTGCCGGTCTGTTCGCTTGCCTCGGCCAGTTCACCGGCATGCTCCGTGAGATAGGCCTCGCTCACGATTCCGAAGCCCGTGTTCATGATATCGCTGTAGCCGAACCAACCCACCAGCGTGAACTGACGCTCGATCACCGGCTGGTCATACCCCATCTTAAGCTGCAACGTAATCGTTTGTCCTTCCTCCGGAGTGATTCCCAGCAGCTCCAGACTTCGCTCATCCATGGCGATCTCGTCTGCCGCCTGGGGCGCGCGGCCGCCGGTCAGCTGGCAGAACCGGCGCTCATATGCCTCCGGCGGCTGATACCACAGCTCCAGATGACGCTTTAAAAACTCCGGATTTTCCACCTCATAGGCACAGATGATGTTCCGGTCCAGAATGGCGCCCGCCGGGGCCGCCTGTTTAAGCCGGTCGAACTGTTCCTGGGTAAGATCCTTGAAGGTACCGTGGGCGCTGCCGCCGGACTGGAGCATGGTGCTGTATTGAAAGGAAGCAATCAGATTGCCACCAATGGAAAACACACTGGTGAACAGAATGGTGGTGAGTATAATTGCCAGAATAGCAATCAGATTACGGCCCCGGTTTGCCCGGAAGCTTTTGTCCGCCAGGCGATACAAAGCCTTGCGGTTGTCGATCTTTAACACAGCCCATCACCGCCCTTCCCGGATGCGACCGTCCTCAATGCGCACAATCCGGTCCGCCAGCTGGGCAATCTCCTCGTTGTGGGTGATCATTACAATGGTCTGTCCAAATCGTTCACTGGTCACCCGAAGCAGGCTGAGCACATCCTGACTGGTCTTGGAATCCAGATTGCCGGTGGGTTCGTCTGCCAAAAGAATGGCGGGCTTGGTGGCCAACGCCCGGGCAATAGCCACCCGCTGCTGCTGGCCACCGGAAAGCTGGCTGGGCAGGCTTTGCAGTTTGTTTTCCAGCCCCAGCGTGGCGATGATCCGGCTCACAAAGGCCCGGTCCACCCGGTTGCCATCCAGCTCAATGGGCAGCACGATGTTCTCGTATACGTTCAGCACCGGTACCAGATTGTAGCTTTGGAACACAAAACCGATCTTGCGGCGGCGGAAGATGGTGAGGGCATCCTTTTTCAGCTGAAAGATGTCCTTGCCCTCCACCAGCACCTTGCCGCTGGTGGGTTCATCCAGCCCGCCCAGCATGTGCAGCAGAGTGGATTTTCCGCTGCCGCTGATGCCCACGATGGCCACAAACTCCCCCTCTTTCACCGTCAGGTCCACCCCGTCCAGGGCGCGCACCTGGGTCTCGCCCTCGCCGTAGTATTTTTTCAGCGCTCTTGTTTCCAGAACGTTCATTCCTCCAAAACCTCCCGATAAAAATAGTCTGTGCGGTAAAGAGTGCGCGAACGCACTTTTCTTTACAGCACAGACTATACCAAACAAAGCTTACCGCAGCCTTACAGGCAGCGGGACAAATCGAACAGTTCTGTCACATTTGCGCTTCCAGGGGCAGATACAGCGAAAACTCGCTGCCCTTGCCCGGCTCCGAGGCAAGCTTGATGTAACCGCCCTGCAGCGTGGCAATCTGCCTTGCCAGGGCCAGTCCTACTCCGACACCCGGGCTTTTTGCCGCAGCGCTGCCCCGGTAAAACCGCCGAAATACCGCCGCCTGCTCCGATTCCGGAATGCCGGGACCGTCGTCCCTCACGGCAATACGGCAGAACATGGCATACTGCTCACAGGCAACAGATACATGCCCGCCCGCCGGGGTGTACTTGATGGCGTTGTCCACCAGGTTGCCCACCGCCTCCTGGGTCCACTTGCAGTCAAAGCAGGCCCGGGCACCCGTGGATAAAACCCGCAGCGAAACACCCTTTTGCTCTGCCACAGGCCGGAAGGAATGTTCCAGCGCCTGCAGCAACGGCTCCAGCGATTGAACCTGGGCCACGGGCTGAACAACTCCGCTTTCCAGGCGGGACAGCTTAACCAGCGCCTCGATTAAAAACCGGAGCTTTTCCGCCTCGGTGTTGATCTGAGCCAGCATGGGGCGGGCAGCTTCGGGCAGTGGCTGCTCATCCAGCAGCTGCCCATAGAGCAGAATGTTTGCCAGCGGGGTCTTGGTCTGATGGGAGATATCTCCCATCAGGGACTTGATGCGTCCCCGGTCCTCCTCGATGGCCCTGCGGGAAAGCTGGCTGGAGTGCAGAAACCGGCTCAGCTTCTCCTCCAGACGGGAAAGCCGGGCTTCGCTGTAGTCACCCTGTTCAAAGCTGCCCGCAATGGCCTGCTCCAGCATCTGTTCCAGGCGGCGCATGGTGCGCCGGGTGTACCAGCCATATACGGCAACACCAACACCTGCCGCCGCGACCACCAGCGCGCCCAATCCCAGCAGCAGGGCCAGCTGCCCGGGAGTGACGCTGAAAAACCAGTCATTCATCGGCGTTCCCCTTCCAGGTATAGCCCACACCATAGACCGTTTGGATATAGCTGGGGCGGCGCGGGTCCTCTTCCAGCTTGGCGCGCAGACGGCGCACTGCTACCGACAGGGTATTTTCGTCCACGAACTCTCCGCCGTCCCACACCTGGTCCAGCAAGGTATCCCGGGGAACAATCTGCCCCCGGTTTTTCACCAGCAGCTGGAGCAGGCGCTGTTCGGTGCGGCTGAGCACAACTTCAACACCCTGCTTTTCAAATCGAAGCCGGGCGAAATCGAACCGGAAGGGGCCGATCTCTACCAGCTCCGGCCCGGCGGGTGCGCGGCGGCGCAGCGCGGCAGTGACCCTTGCCCGCAGCACCGCCAGGCTGAAGGGCTTGGTGATATAATCGTCACCGCCCGCTTCCAGTGCCGCCACCTCGCTGTACTCGGTATCATTGGCGGTGAGAAAAAGCACCGGCACCGGGTCCCGCCGGCTGCGCAGCTGGCGGCAAAGCTCCAGCCCGTTGCCGTCCGGCAGACCCAGATCCAGAAGGATCAGAGCGAACACTCGCGTTTGCAGCGCCTGCCGGGCCTCGGCCAGCGAGGCACAGCGAACAAATTCATAGGGCTGCTGACTGAAAGCGAGAGCAATCCCCTCGCTCAGCGCCGCGTCGTCTTCCACCAACAGGATGGTTTCCATGGAATCCCTCTTTGCTTTCTTATTCGGTCACCCGGTCCCGCTCCAGGATAGGGCCCAGATATTTGCCAGTGTAGGAGGCGTGCACCTTGGCTACCTCTTCCGGGGTGCCGGTGGCCACGATGGTACCGCCCTCGTCGCCGCCCTCGGGGCCCAGATCAATGATATAATCCGCCCGCTTGATAATGTCCAGATTGTGCTCAATGATGACCACGGTGTTGCCCGCGTCCACCAGACGATCCAGTACGGTAATAAGCTTGTGCACATCCGCCACATGCAGGCCGGTGCTGGGCTCGTCCAGCACGTATACGGTCTGGCCGGTCTCCCGCTTGGCCAGCTCCAGCGCCAGCTTCACACGCTGAGCCTCACCGCCGGAAAGGGTGGTTGCACTCTGGCCCAGCTTGATGTAGCCAAGGCCCACATCCAGCAAAGTCTGCAGCTTGCGGTGGATGCGGGGAATGTTGGCAAAGAAGGTGCAGGCCTCCTCCACCGTCATGTCCAGCACGTCGGCAATGCTCTTGTCCTTGTATTTTACCTCCAGAGTCTCCCGGTTGTAGCGGGCACCCTTACACACCTCACAGGGCACGAAGATATCCGGCAAAAAGTGCATCTCGATCTGCACAATACCGTCGCCCTCACAGGCTTCGCATCGTCCGCCCTTCACGTTGAAGCTGAACCGGCCGGGGCCGTAGCCGCGCATCTTGGCGTCCTGGGTCTGGGCAAACACGTTGCGGATGTCGGTGAACACGCCGGTATAGGTGGCCGGGTTGGAACGGGGCGTACGGCCGATGGGTGCCTGGTCAATGCCGATGACCTTGTCCACGTTTTCCAGGCCCTTGATCTCCTTGTATTTGCCGGGGCGGCGCTTGGCGCCGTTCAGCTCCATGGCCAGGGCCTTGTAGAAGATCTCATTGATCAGGCTGGACTTACCGCTGCCGGATACGCCGGTCACGCAGATCATCTTGCCCAGCGGGATATCCACGTTCACATTCTTCAGGTTGTTCTCGGCCGCGCCCACGATGCGCAGCCTTTTGCCGTTGCCCTTGCGGCGGGTGGCAGGTACCTCGATCCGCTTGCGGCCGGACAGATACGCACCGGTGATGCTGCGGGGGGCCTTACAGATGTCCTCCACCGAGCCCTCGGCCACCACTTCGCCGCCGTGCACACCCGCGCCGGGGCCGATGTCCACGATGTAGTCCGCCTGACGCATGGTGTCCTCGTCATGCTCCACCACCACCAGGGTGTTGCCCAGATCCCGCAGCCGTTTCAGGGTGGCGATCAGCTTGTCGTTGTCCCGCTGGTGCAGGCCGATGCTGGGCTCGTCCAGCACATAAAGTACGCCGGTGAGGGCGCTGCCAATCTGGGTGGCCAGTCGGATGCGCTGGCTCTCGCCGCCGGACAAACCGGACGCACCCCGGGCAAGGGTCAGGTAATCCAGGCCCACGCTCTGCAAAAAGCCCAAGCGCTCGCGCACCTCTTTCAGGATACCGTCACCAATACGGTGCTCCTGATCGGTCAGCTGGATGTCGTTGATGAAGTTCAGCTCCTGGCGCACGCTCATCTCGCACAGGTCGCTGATGTTCACCCCGCCCACGGTGACCGCCAGGCTGGTGGGCTTGAGCCGCTTGCCGTGGCAATCCGGGCATTCCACGCCGTTCATCACGGTGGCGATCTCTTCCTTCATCCATTCGCTGCTGGTCTCCCGGAAGCGGCGTTCCAGGTTGTTCACGATGCCCTCGAATTCGTTCAGGTAACGGCCGGAACCGAACTCGTTTTCCCGGTACATCTCGATGCGTTCGCCGCCGGTGCCGTAAAGAATGGCGTTCACCGCCTCGGCGCTCATCTCCTTGATGGGAGTGTCCAGTGTGAAGCCGTATTTTTTACCCAGGCCCTTATAGTACATCTCGCTTACCGAGCCCTCAGCGTAGTACCAGCCGCTGGCCTTGATGGCACCCTCCCGGATGGACAGGTCCTTGTTGGGAATGATCAGCTCCGGGTCCACCCGCATGAAGGTACCCAGACCGGTGCAGCGTTCACAAGCTCCGAAGGGGTTGTTGAAGCTGAACATGCGGGGTTCCAGCTCGTCGATGGAGATGCCGTGGTCTGGGCAGGCATAGCTCTGGCTGAACTGCATCTCCTCCCCGCCGTTCACATCGATGGTCACCAAGCCGCCGGTGAGGGCGATGGCTGTTTCCAGCGAATCCGCCAGACGGCTCTGCACGGTGTCGTTGATAACCAGACGGTCCACCACGATCTCCACCGTGTGCTTTTTGTTCTTTTCCAGACTGATCTCTTCATCCAGGTCATAGAGGTTGCCGTCGATGCGCACGCGGGCATAGCCGCCCCGCCGGGCTGCCTCCAGCTCCTTCTGCTGGGTGCCCTTACGGCCCCGCACCACCGGGGCCAGCACCTGGAATTTGGTGCCCTTGGGCAGCGCCAGAATGGCGTCCACCATCTGGTCCACCGTCTGCTGGCTGATGACCCGGCCGCAGATGGGGCAATGGGGTACGCCGATGCGGGCGTACAAAAGGCGCAGATAATCGTAGATTTCCGTCACGGTACCCACGGTGGACCGGGGGTTCCGGTTGGTGGTCTTCTGGTCGATGGAGATGGCCGGCGAAAGTCCCTGGATGTCGTCCACATCCGGCTTTTCCATCTGGCCCAGGAACTGGCGGGCGTAGCTGGAAAGGCTCTCCATATAACGGCGCTGGCCATCCGCGTAAATGGTATCGAAGGCCAGGCTGGACTTGCCGCTGCCGGACAGGCCGGTCATGACGATCAGCTTGTCCCGCGGGATGGTCAAATCAACATTTTTCAGGTTGTGCTCGCGGGCACCCTTGATGACGATCTTATCGTTATTCAATGCTCAGAACTTTCCTTTCCTCTTTTTCGGCTTTGTTTCGTTGGCATCGTCGCTGGGATTCTCGCCCCGGCGCAGCTTTTCAATGCGGTCACGCAGGAAGGCCGCGTGCTCGAATTCCAGCAGCTTGGCCGCCTCCTTCATCTCGCGGGTCAGGCGGGTGATCAGCTGCTCCCGCTCCGCCTTGCTCATGCGGCGGGTGCCAAACTTTGCGTTCTCCTTGTGGTCGCTGATCTCGATGCTGTCGCGGATGCTCTTCACGATGGTTTTCGGGGTAATGCCATGGGCCTCGTTGTAGGCCATCTGAATGGAGCGGCGGCGCTCGGTTTCGGTGATGGCCTTCTCCATGCTGGGAGTAACCTCATCCGCATACATGATGACAATGCCGTCCGCATTTCGGGCGGCGCGGCCGATGGTCTGCACCAGACTGGTCTCGCTGCGCAGGAAACCTTCCTTGTCCGCATCCAGAATCGCCACCAGCGAAACCTCGGGCAGGTCCAGGCCCTCGCGCAGCAGGTTGATGCCCACGATCACGTCGATGGTGCCGGTGCGCAGATCCTTGATCAGCTCCATGCGCTCGAAGGTATCCACCTCGTGGTGCATGTACTTGACCTTGACCCCGTGCTCGGTGAGGAAGTCGGTCAGGTCCTCGGCCATCTTCTTGGTCAGGGTGGTCACCAGCACCCGCTCGTTTCGGGCGGTGCGCTGGTTGATCTCGCCCAGCAGGTCCTCGATCTGGCCCTCCACCGGCTTGACGATGATCTGGGGGTCCAAAAGGCCGGTGGGGCGGATCACCTGCTCGGCCACCCGCACACTGTGCTCCCGTTCGTATTCACCGGGCGTTGCGCTCACGAACACAATCTGGTTCAGCTTGCTTTCCACCTCCTCGAATTTTAGGGGGCGGTTGTCGAAAGCGGAGGGCAGTCGGAAGCCAAAGTCCACCAGGGTTTTCTTGCGGGCGTAGTCGCCGCCGTACATGGCCCGCAGCTGGGGCAGCATCACGTGGCTCTCGTCCACAAAGAGCAGGAAGTCCTTGGGGAAGTAGTCCAGCAGCGTGGTGGGGGTGGAGCCGGGAGCGCGGCCGGAAAGCACCGCGGAATAGTTCTCGATGCCCTTGCACATGCCCACTTCCTGGAGCATCTCCATGTCGTAGTTGGTGCGCTGGGCAATGCGCTGGGCCTCCAGCAGCTTGCCCTCCTCGGTGAACTTCTTCACCTGCCGGTCCATCTCTTCCCGGATGCTCACAAGGCCCGCCTGCATCTTTTCCGGGGAAACGATGTAATGGCTGGCCGGGAAGATGGCCACGTGCTTGACCACGTTTTTTCGCTCGCCGGTGAGGGGGTTCATCTCGCTGATGCGATCGATCTCGTCGCCGAAGAATTCCACCCGGATGGCCACGTCGTTCATGTAGGCCAGGTTGATCTCCACCGTGTCGCCCCGCACCCGGAACTTGTTGCGCACAAAGTTGATGTCGTTGCGCTCGTATTGCAGCTTCACCAGCCGCTTGCACAGCTCATCCCGATCCATCTGCATGCCGGGGCGCAGGCTGATGACCATGCTCCGGTAGTCGATGGGGTCGCCCAGACTGTAGATGCAGGACACACTGGCCACGATGATTACATCCCGCCGCTCGGACAGGGCCGCCGTGGCGGAATGGCGCAGCCGGTCGATCTCGTCGTTGATGGCGCTGTCCTTTTCGATGTAGGTATCGGTGGACGGAATATAGGCCTCCGGCTGGTAGTAGTCGTAGTAGGATACAAAATATTCCACCGCGTTCTCCGGGAAGAACTCTCGGAACTCGGTGCAAAGCTGGGCCGCCAGGGTCTTGTTGTGGGCCAGTACCAGTGTGGGCCGGTTGACCTTGGCGATCACGTTGGCCATGGTGAAGGTTTTACCACTGCCGGTCACACCCAGCAGGGTCTGGGCCTTGTCGCCGTTCAGGATGCCCTGGGCCAGTGTTTCAATGGCCTGGGGCTGGTCGCCCGTTGGCTGATAGGGTGCTACAAGTTTAAACTGATCCATTCGATCATCCTTTCTGTTCGCGGGCAGGGCCGCGTGTTTTTCTGCCTTCGGACTCAGGTAAACAGGCTCTGGAACCGGTCACTCTGCCGCAGGGAGATATAGCCGTCCGGCGCAACGATCACATGGTCCACCAGCTTCAGACCAAGGGTCCCCAGCTTCTGGCGGATCTGGCTGGTCAGGTTCATATCCTCGCGGGAGGGCAGCGCAAAGCCTCTGGGGTGATTGTGGGCCAGCACCAGTTGGGTGGCGCCCAGCGTGATCATACGGCTGCTGAGCACATTCACGAACACTGACGAGGCGTTCACCGTGCCCTCAAAACACTTTTCCACCTTGAGGATATGGTTGCGGTCGTCCAGATACATGGCGTAGACCTGCTCCACCCGAGCGCCATAAAACAGCGACTCCATGTGTTCGCCCACCTCTTCCAGGCTTTTCACGGTGCGCACCGGTCGAGTCTTATGCTGGTGATAGCGTCGGTCCACCGCCAGAAACAGGCGGATCAGCCGGGCAGTAGCCGGGCCCACGCCCTCCACCTGAGTGAGCTCCTGCTCACTGGCCTCCAGCACCCGGTCCAGCCCGCCGAAATGGTCCATCAGCGCGTGGGCAATTGGGTTTACATCCTTGCGGGGAATGGCATGAAACAGGATGTATTCCAGCACCTCATGATCGGAAAAGCCGTCGAAGCCGGTCTCTTCAAACCGCTTACGCATCCGCTGGCGGTGGTTTGCGTGGATCTGCTGCTGTGCCATGCTGTGTTCCCCGTTCCCTTCAAAGTTACGCTTTACGCGCTATTCTTTATATTATATACTATTTACAGGTTATTGGAAAGAGAGGAACCTTTTGAATGAAACGCTTTACCGCGGGCACCAATGAGGAAGGCGTGCGCCTTTCCCGTTTTGTGCAAAACGTTACTGTTAATCTGCCCAACAGCTTGCTGTACAAGAGCTTTCGGAACAAACGCATCAAGGTGAACGGCAAAAAAGCCGACGCGGATTACCGCATTCATGCCGGGGATGTGCTGGAGCTTTATATCAACGACGAGTTCTTTTCCGCTGCGCCTGCCCCCAAGGCACCGACCCGCCGCCAGCCGCCGGTTCAGGTGGTTTACGAGGACGAGAATCTGGCGGTGCTGTACAAGCCCGCTCACCTGCTCTGCCACTCGGACCGCACCGGCGACGCCAATCTGGTGGATGCCTTCACCGCTTATCTTACCCAGAAAGGCGAATATATTGCCGGGCAGGAGCACACCTTTGCCCCCGCCCTGTGCAACCGGCTGGACCGGGGCACCGAAGGTCTGGTGGTGGCCGCAAAGAATTACGCCGCGTTGCGGGACATGAACGAAATCATCCGCACCGATTTGGTCCGCAAGGAGTACCTGACCATCACCTTCGGCAAGCCTCCCAAGGGCCGCCACACCGCCTGGCTGCGCCACAATGAATCCAACAACAAGGTGCAGGTGCGTGCCGACGCCGCCGAGGGCTACAAGGAGATTATCACCGAGGTGACCCCGGAAAAGGTAATCGGCCCCTTCACCCTCTGCCGCATCGGACTGGTGACCGGCCGCACTCATCAGATCCGCGCCCATCTGGCTTTTCTGGGGGCGCCGGTTCTGGGCGACATCAAATACGGCAACCGGAAGTGGAACGAGAAGGCCGGACTGAAAACCCAGGCCCTGTGTGCAGTGCAGCTGACCTTCGGCCAGATTCCGGAGGAAAGCTCGCTGCATTACCTGAGCGGCAAGCAGATCCGTTTGGAGCAGCCCCAGATCCTGACCACCTTCAACGACCTGGCCAAACTGGGGCCCCGGTGAATTTTCCCCGGCAGGCGGCTGCATATTTTTGCATTTTGCCCGTTTGAGTGCGGTTCTCCCCTATTTTGGCAGAGGGAAGCTCTTCCTGGTCTTTGCTTTTGAAAAAGTTTTTCACGCCCGTCACGTTCTGTGACGGGCGTTTTTGTCTCTCTTCTTCCACCATAGCATAAGAAAAAAGAGCGAAACATGTTCATAAAACGCGTTTCGCTCTTTTGTTCGAGCTATCTTTTCTCGCCTGCTGCGTTAAAAAGCATACTGCGAGAATCAAACAATCAGAAGAAGCTCACCTGGCTGGTATCCGGCAGGCCGCCCAGAGCACCCACATTTTTCAGGTTCTCCATCACGGCGCTGGAAACGCCGGTGGCCTGCTGAAGCTCTTCGATAGACAGGTACTCCTGCCCGTTAATGGTGGCCCGCTCCAGCGCGACAGCAGCGGACTCACCCACACCTTTCAGCGAGGTAAACGGCAGACGAACCTTACCGTCCTCCACCACATACTGAGTGGCCCGGCTCTTGCCCAACTGAATGGGCAGGAATTCATAGCCGCGGGCCAGCATTTCGTTCACCAGCTGCAGCGAGACCTGGATGTCTTCGTCCTTGGCTTTCCGCTCTTCCCGCAGGCGGGCGTTCACCTCTTTCAAATGCTGCTGGGCTACCTTTACACCGCCCACCGCTGCTTCATAGTCGATGTCATCACCGCGAACGGTGAAGTAGGTGGCGTAGAACGCCTGGGGATGGTACACCTTGAACCACATCAGCCGGATGGCCGCGATCAGGTAAGCCACAGCGTGAGCCTTGGGGAACATATACTTGATCTTGCGGCAGGAATCCATGTACCAGTCCGGCACACCGCACTCCTTCATGGTCTCCTCTGCTCCCGGCGGGAAGCCGCCCTTTGCCACCTTGCCTTTTCGGGTCAGCTCCATGATATTGAAGGCCAGCTTGGGCTCCAGACCCTTGTGCAGCAGGTAGGTCATGATGCTGTCACGACAGCCGATCACGTCGGAAATGGTGCACACGCCGTCCTTGATCAGGTCTTGGGCGTTGCCGTTCCAAACGTCAGTGCCGTGGGAAAGGCCGGAAATCTGAATCAGGTCGCTGAAGTTCTTCGGCTGGGCTTCGATGAGCATCTGCCGCACGAAGGGGGTGCCCAGCTCTGGAATGCCGAAGGTACCGGTCTGGCTGTCGATCTGCTCCGGGGTAACGCCCAGTGCCTCGGTGGAGACCAGAAGGCTGATCACCTTGGTATCATTCATAGGCACCTTTTCCATGGGGATGCCGGTCATGTTCTCCAGATACTTGTACATGGTGGGCACATCGTGGCCCAGCTCATCCAGCTTGAGCAGGGTATCATGGAGATATTTGAATTCGAAGTGGGTGGTAAGCACACCCTTTTCCTTATCGTCGGCGGGGTGCTGGATGGGGCAGAAATCCTGGATCTCGTGCACATCCGGCACAACCACCATGCCGCCCGGGTGCTGGCCGGTGGTGCGCTTCACGCCGGTGCAGCCCTGAGTGAGTCGGTTTTCCTCCGCACGATTCACGATGCGGCCCCGCTCTTCCAGATATTTTTTCACGTAGCCGTAGGCGGTCTTATCCTGCAAACCGGACACAGTGCCCGCCTTGAACACGAACTCCTTGCCGAACAGCTCCTCCGTGTACCGGTGTACGAAGCTCTGGTACTCGCCGGAGAAGTTCAGGTCGATATCCGGCTCCTTGTCGCCGTCAAAGCCCAGGAAGGTCTCAAAGGGGATGTCGTGGCCGTCCACGATCAGGGGCGCGCCGCAGCAGGGGCAGTTTTTATCCGGCAGGTCGAAGCCGTCGGCCACGCTGCCGTCGGTGATGAACTCGCTGTACTGGCAATTGGGGCACAGATAATGAGGCGGCAGGCTGTTTACCTCGGAGATTCCCGAGAAATGGGCCACCGCAGAGGAGCCAACCGAGCCACGGCTGCCCACCTGGTACCCATTTTGGTTTGAAAAGGCAACCAGCTTTACAGCGATTACATACAGTACCGCGAAGCCGTGGCCGCAGATGGAATCCAATTCCCGCTGCAAACGGGCCCGCACCAGCTCCGGCAAGGGGTCGCCGTAGTGCTTTTTCGCGGTGTTCCAGGTGGCGTCGCGCAGCTGCTGCTCAGCGCCCTCGATGGAGGGCGGGAAGGTACCCTTGGGAATGGCCCGCACTCCCCCATCCACCATGTCGGCAATCTTGTTGGGGTTGGTCACCACGATCTCAAAAGCCTTTTCCTTGGGCAGATAATTGAACTGGTTGAGCATATCCTCGGTGGTGCGGTAGTACAGAGGCGCCTGATTGTCCGCGTCCTTGAAGCCGTTGCCGGCCTGCAAAACCGCCCGGTAGACCGAGTCCTCCGGGTCCTGAAAATGCACGTCGCCAGTGGCCACCACCGGCTTGTTCAGCACCTCGCCCAACTTGATGATGGTGCGGTTGAAGTCCTGAATCTTGTCCATGGAATCCACCAGATGCTCCCGCACCATGTATTCGTTATTCCCCAGAGGCTGTACCTCCAGAAAATCGTAGTATTCCGCGATCTGGCACAGCTTTTCAAAGCTCTGACCCTCCACAACAGCTCTGTAAAGTTCGCCTGCTTCACAGGCAGAACCAATCAAAAGTCCGTCCCGGTGCTTGTTCAGAATGCTGCGCGGCACCCGGGGCTTCTTGAAAAAGTAGTTGGTATGAGCCTCGCTAACGATCTTGTACAGATTTTTCAGGCCCACCTGGTTGCGCACCAGGATAATCAGGTGATAATACTTCTTCTTGATGACCTCTTTGTTGCCGCCGCCCAGGCCGATGTTGATGTCTTCCAGCCGCTCGATCTTCTTTTCCGTCAAATCTTCCAGCATCTTGCAGAAGATCTTGGCAAGGGCCATGGCGTCGTCTACCGCCCGGTGATGGTTGAAGGGCTCGATCTCCAGATGGTCGTTGATGGTATCCAGCTTATAGTTGCGCAGGCCTGGATACAGGTTCTGGGCCATGGGCAGCGTGTCGATGTAGGCGTTGTCCAGTTCGATGCCCGCCCGTTTGGCGGCGATGTGCATGAAGCGCATATCGAACTTGTGGGCGTTGTGGGCAATGAGCACCCGACCCTTTGCAAATTCTGCAAACATGCGCACCGCTTCGTCCGGCGTGGGGGCGTCCGCCACCATGCTGTCGTTTATGCCGGTGAGCTCCACGATCTTTGGCGGGATGGGCTTGCCCGGGTTCACGAAGGTACCGAAGGTCTCGGTGATCTGGCCGTTCTCCACCACCACCGCGCCGATCTCGGTGAGGAATTCGGTGTTGGGGTCCAGGCCGGTGGTCTCGGTATCGTACACCACAAAGCTGCCGCTCATGGGGCCGGTGGCTTCACCGTACAGCACCGGGATCATGTCATCCACAAAGTAGGCCTCCACGCCGTAGATGACCTTGAAATCCGGGTCGCTTTTGCGGATGGCATCCGCCGCCAGCATTGCTTCCGGGAAGCCCTGCACCACACCGTGGTCGGTAATAGCGATGGCCCGATGGCCCATGCGATGTGCGGTACGCACGATCTCGCCCGGGTCGCAGAAGCCGTCCATGCTGCTAAGCTTGGTGTGCAGGTGCAGCTCCACCCGCTTCTGGGGGGCGTTGTCCTCCCGCTTGCGGCGTTCCACCTGCAGCACGTCGTAGGGGTAGACCACATAGTCGTGCTCGTACTTATCGTAGGTGCATTCGCCCTTCAACACCAGGGTGGTGCCCTTTTTCAGCTCCTCCCACTTGCTGAAGTCCTCCCCTTCCCGGCTGCGGAGCTTCAGGTTGATGGAGCCGGTGTAGTCGGTGATGGAAACGATGTAGCTCTTCTGGAAGTTGCCTTTTACCTCCACTGCGAACACGTCGCCCCAGATCATCACACGGCCGCCGTCGCCGCCCAGCTCCTTCAGCGGGGTCAGCTCGCCGGGCTTGAAGTTCTTGCCGTGGAACAGCTTAACCGGCTTGTCGGTCAGGTCCAGGCCGGGGATCTTGATGGGCGGCAGGCCCTTCTTCTCCTCAAACTTTACAGTGGGCACCTTCTGCAGAACCTTCTTCTCCCATTCCTCCACCGTGGCGGTCTTGCCGGTCTGGGCAAGCTCCACCTGGGGCAGAGTTCCGGTGCGCTGCTCAATGCGCTGGGCCAGGGCCTGCGGGAACTGAATCTCCTCCAGAATTTTTTTGCCCACTTTAATATGCAGCCGGATGAACTGGTCTTCGATGTCGATGGCGGCATGGTCCAGAAAGCCGTTGACCGGATAATCCTCGTCCCGCAGCTCGCCGATCAGCTTCTGGATGCTCTCCGGGGTGATGGTCTCATAGGGAAAGCTGTTCTGAATCTCCACCTGAAAGCCATCGAACAGAGGGCTGAGCGAAGTGCACAGGCGGTCGCACAGATTCACCGGCAGCGGCGCACCGCTACGCAGATGAATGCGAATCTTCCGGCTTAGGCGCAGCATCTCCACATGCTCCACCAGCACTCCCGCAAAACAGCGGGCAAAGGTCTCGTCCACCGTGAACTGGGGCCACAGTTGTGTTACCAAAGGTTTCAATGGGTTGTCTCCTTTTTTACAAAGCAATGGCCTGCGGGCAGGAAAATCCCGCCCGCAGGCTCAAAAACACATCACAGCTTATAGATCTCATCCACCAGCTGGCCCACGATGTCGCCCCGCAGCATCCGGATTTTCTCGCCCCGGATGAACAGCAGTGCCTCGTCCTTGCCGCCGGCAATACCGATGTCCGCCTCCCGGGCCTCGCCGGGACCGTTCACCACGCAGCCCATCACGGCTACCTTGATGGGCTTTTTATAACCCTTCAGGCGCTTCTCCACCTCGTCGGCAATCTTGGCCACCTGGATATTGGTGCGGCCGCAGGTGGGACAGCTGATGATCTCCGGGCCGCCCACCGCATGACCGGCGGCGCGCAGGATGTCGTAACCGGCCTGCACTTCCTTCTCCGGCTCATCAGTCAGGGACACCCGCAGAGTATCGCCGATGCCCTCCAGCAGCAGGCCGCCGATGCCCATGCCGGACTTGATCAGACCCATGCGGTAGGTACCGGCCTCGGTAACGCCCACATGCAGCGGGTAATCGCACTTCTCACTGAGCAGACGATAGGCCTGCATCATGGTGGGCACATTGCTGGATTTGATGGAGATCACAATGTTGTTGAAATCGTGCTTTTCCAGCAGAGCCACATGGTACATGGCGCTTTCCACCAGAGCCTCCGGCACAGGTGCGCCGTACTTGGCCAGAATCTCTTTCTCCAGGCTGCCGGCATTTACGCCGATGCGGATGGGGATGTTTTTGGCGTTGCAGGCACGGGCCACGGCGCGCACATTTTCATCCGCGCCGATGTTGCCGGGGTTGATGCGGATCTTATCCACGCCCGCATCCACGCAGGCCAGCGCGATCTTGTAGTTAAAATGAATGTCGGCCACGAAGGGCACATCCACTGCGTTTTTCACTGCTTCCACAATGCGCACGTCCTCCAGGCTGGGAACGCTGGCGCGCAGAATCTGGCAGCCGGCTTCCACCACCCGTTTGGCCTGGGCCACGTTGCCCGGGATATCCGCCACAGGCACGTTCAGCATGGTCTGAACTGCCACCGGATTGTGACCGCCGATCACCACGTTGCCGATTTTCACTTCACGTTTGACCTTACGCATGATTGCTTATCCTCCTGCTTTTAAAACAGACGAATGATATCGTTGAACGTGGCAAAGATCATGAGCCCGAACAAGAAGCACATGCCCGCCGCATTCACCAGAATTTCAAATTTCTTGGGCACCGGCCGCCGGAAGATACCTTCCAGCGCCAGGAATACCAGCTTGCCGCCGTCCAGCGCCGGCACCGGCAACAGGTTGAACACGCCCAGATTCACCGTGAGCAGCGCCAGCAGGGACAGCACCTCGGCCACGCCCATGCTCGCTGCCTGCCCGATGGCAGACACAATGCCCACCGGGCCGGAAAGCTCGTTCACGCTCACCCGGCCCACAACCAGGTCGATCAGCGAACGGAAAACCAGCCGGGCATAGAACAGAGTGTAATTGAAGGCCTGAGAGACTACGGTCTTCACGTTCTTTTCCAGTGCATAGACCTTGAAGCCGATGTTCATGGTAACGGAATCGCCGGTCTCCACCAGCTCAAAGCCCACGTTATCCAACTGCACGATCTCGCCATTGCGCTTCACAGTCAGATCCGCGCTTTGGTCCGGGGTGCGCTGCAGCTCATACAGCACGTCGTTCATCACAAAGCAATGATGGCCGTTCACCGCCAGGATCTCGTCACCCACCTGCAGGCCTGCGGCCTGCACTGGGGAACCCTCTTCCACAAAGCCAACGGTCTTACTGGCGCCGGGATCGCCGAATGCCATCATGAGCAGCAGAACCAGGAAACCCAGAATCAGGTTCATAATCGCACCAGCCGCCACCACGATGATCCGCTTCCAGACCTTTACCTTCGGAAAAGGCAAACCTTTGGGCTGCTCCTCTTCCGCCGCGTCAAGCTCCTGCAGTGCATCGCCGGTCTCCGGCTCTTCCAGCTCTTCATCCTCCCCTTCCATGCTCACATAGCCGCCGATGGGCAATGCGCGCACGCTGTAACGGGTTCCGCCCCGCACTGTGGTGAACAGAGCGGGACCCATGCCGATGGAAAATTCATTCACCTGAATCCCGGCCTTTTTGGCACAGACAAAGTGCCCCAGCTCGTGGATCATAACCACAAGGCCGAAGATCAGCACCGATATGATGAGGGTAAGGATTGTTGCCATGTGCGAATAATCTCTCTTTCTTGTTAAATGTGGCTCAGCACAAACTGCCGGGCCATGCGGTCACATTCATACACGTCAGCCAATGTATAGCTGCCGCCGAAGGAATCGCTGTCCACCACGGCCTCCACCAGACGGCCAATGTCCAAAAAGCCGATTTTGTCTTCCAGGAACAGCCGGACGGCTTCCTCGTTGGCGCCGTTGGCCGCACAGGGACCAAGGCCGCCCTTGGCGATGGCCTTTTTGCAGGCTGCCAGGCAGCGGAAGGTCTCCTCGTCCGCCACGTCAAAGGTGATGGACTTGAGCTGGGTGAAATCCAGCTCGGGCGCACAGCCCGGGAACCGGTCAGGCCAGGTGAGCGCATACTGAATGGGAATGCGCATATCCGGCACACCCAGCTGAGCCAGGATGGAATTGTCGCTGAACTGAACCATAGAATGAATGATGCTCTGGCGCTGCACCACCACCTGAATTTTCTCCGGCGGCAGGCCGAATAACCAGACTGCTTCGATCAGCTCCAGGCCCTTGTTCATCAGGGTGGCGGAGTCGATGGTGATCTTTGCGCCCATGTTCCAGTTAGGATGCTTGAGGGCATCCGCCCGGGTCTTGCCCGCCAGCTCCTCCTTCTTCATGCCGAAGAAGGGACCACCGGAGGCGGTGAGCAAGATTTTGGTGAGTGTCTTGGCAGAATGGGCATCCTGCAGGCACTGGAAGATAGCGGAGTGCTCACTGTCCACCGGGAGCAGCTTGGTGCCGTGCTTGGCAGCGGCTTCGGTGACCAGATGGCCGCCGGTGACCAGGCTTTCCTTGTTGGCCAGGGCCACATCGTGCCCGTTTTCCAGTGCAGCCAAGGTTGCGCCCAGCCCCGCAATGCCAACTACTGCGTTGAGCACCACGTCCGGACCTTCCATTTTTGCCAGCTCCACAATCCCCTCCGCACCGCGCAGGAGCTTGGGTGCACCAGCCACACCGCCCAGACGGGCAGCCAGCTGATCGCAGGCATCCGGATTTGCAACCGCCACGTAGGCGGGGCGGAACTCTTCGATCTGCTTGAGCAGCAGATCCACATTGGAATTTGCCGCCAGGGCATACACTTCATAGCCCTGGGCACGAGCCACATCCAGGCTCTGGGTACCGATGGAACCGGTGGACCCCAGCAAAGTCAGTTTCTTAGCCATTTTCTGTTCCTCGTTACTTCAAAAACGTTGTGGTGAGCCAGACCAGCAGAGCGGCGGCCGGCGCGATAAAGGTAACGCTGTCAAACCGGTCCATAATACCGCCATGGCCCGGAAAGATGGTTCCGTAATCCTTGATGGCACACTGGCGCTTCACCGCACTGGCAAACAGATCGCCCAGAATGCCCAGCAGCGAGCAGGCCATACCGAGGACGAACACCACCAGATAGCTTACCGCACTGGCGGACATGCGCTCCAGCAGCAGGCAGGCCTTACCGCCCGCCAGATGGGCCGAAAGCGACTGGGCTGCCAGGGTGCACAATACGCCCAGCACACCGGAACCCAGTACGCCGCCAATGGCGCCCTCGATGGTTTTGTGGGGGCTGACCACCGGTGCCAGTTTGTGCTTGCCGAAGTAGCGTCCGGCAAAATAGGCCGCGCTGTCTCCACCCCAGGCAAAGCACAGGATCATCATGATCAGGTAGATGGACTCAAACTGATTGTTTAGATGGTTCTTGATGAACACGATGGAGTAAAAGCAGGAGATCATCATCCCGCTGAACACCACCATGCCCCCCAGCTTTGCGGCACTCAGGGTCTGGTTATGCCACAGCAGGCACACCGCCAGATACACTGCCAACAGGTAGCTGCCGGGAACCAGCAGCGCCCTTACCGCAGGCACGTGGGAGAACATTACCAGAAAAGTATACGGGACAAATGCGATAAAAATGTGTGATTCTTTTTCGCCCAATGCGAACGCTTTGTAAATTTCGTGAACGGCAATGACGGTAATCAGCGCGACCACGGCTTCAAACACCAGGGTATTGAACATCAGCATGACCACGGCCAGCACGCAAAGGCCGACCGCAGCAGTTATGATCCTTGTTTTCACAACAGGCTTTTCCTTTCTTTCCGCAATGCTCAGATCCCGCCAAAGCGACGGCTGCGCCGGTTGAACTCCTCAATCGCCAGATCAAGGTCGGCGCGGGTAAAGTCCGGCCAAAGGACATCCATCTCCACCAGCTCCGAGTAAGCGGCCTGCCACAGCATGAAGTTGGACAGACGCTTCTCTCCGCTGGGCCGCAGGATGAAATCCGGGTCCTTCTGGCCGCAGGTATACATATGAGCGCTCATGAGGTCTTCGGTGATCTCCTCCGGCCGAAGCTCTCCCTTCTGCACCTTTTCCGCCAGGCTGCGCGCCGCACGCACGATCTCCTGCCGTCCGCCATAGTTTACCGCGATGTTCAGCGTCATACCGGTATTATTGGCTGTTTTGGTCTCGATCTCGTTCATCAGCTTCTGATGCTTGGGCTCCAGAGCGCTGCGGTCGCCCAGAAAAACGACCCGGTTGTTTTCCTTTTCATAATCGAAGGCCTTGATGAGGTATTCCCCGAACAGCTTCATGATTGCGCCCACTTCTTCATAGGGACGCTTCCAGTTTTCGGTGGAAAAGGCGTAAAAGGTGACCGACTCCACCCCAATGGAATTGCAGTAACGGGTGATATCCTGAAAAACCTCCGCACCCTTTTTGTGGCCGGCGGTCCGGGGAAGGCCCCGCTTCTTAGCCCAACGGCCATTGCCATCCATGATAATGCCGATGCTGAGCCCTTTTGCAAAATTTTCCGGTTGTGGCATAAGCGCAAATCTCTCCTGTTACAAAGTGGTGCCGCGCGCAAAACTCGCACGCGGCACATGATGTTTGTTGCCCGAGAATCAGATCTCCATGATCTCCTTGTTCTTGGCCTCGCAGTCCTTGTCGACCTGCTTGACGAACTTGTCGGTGATCTTCTGCATCTCTTCTTCCAGATTCTTCTGATCGTCCTCGGTGATCTCGCTGTTCTTTTTCAGGGTCTTGAATTTGTCCATAGCCTCGCGGCGCACATTACGAACCGCAACCTTGGTTTCCTCACCCAGCTTCTGTACGTCCTTGGTGAGCTGACGGCGGCGCTCCTCGGTGGGAGCGGGGAACACCAGACGGATTACACGGCCGTCGTTGGTGGGGTTGATGCCGATGTCGCTGACCAGCAGAGCATGCTCGATGGGATGAATCAGAGAGGTATCCCAGGGAGTGATGGTCAGGATGCGCGCTTCCGCCACAGCCACCGCGGCCACCTGATTGATGGGGGTGGGGGTGCCGTAGTAGTCCACCGCCACGCGGTCCAGGATAGCGGGATTGGCGCGGCCGGCGCGGATGGCGGCCAGCTCTTTGCCCAGGTGGTGAATAGCGCCGTTCATCTTGTCTTCGTAGGGCTTGGTGTAAGTGCTCATGTGTTATACTCCTTTTCTTCGGCTTTGGGCCGAATCCTATGCTCTTTGAATCTTCCGGCGGCAATGTGCGGCCGGTTTTCAGCGCAGCTTTCACGGAAAGCTGCGCTGTTACTCCTCCACAACCAGGGTGCCCACGGTTTCGCCGCGCACCGCTCTTGCGATGTTATCCGGGCCCTTCAGGTCGAACACCAGGATCGGAAGCTTATTCTCCCGGCAGAGGGTGGCCGCGGTGCCATCCATCACAGCCAGGTTCTTTTCCAGCACCTCGGTGAAGGTGAGCTGGTCATACTTCACGGCGTCCGCATATTTTTTCGGGTCCTTGTCGTACACGCCATCCACCATCGTGGCCTTGAACATCACGTCACAGCCCGTCTCGATGGCCCGCAGCGCACTGGCGGTATCCGTGGAGAACAGCGGGTTGCCGGTGCCGCCGCCGAACAGAACAACGTTGCCGGCCTCCATGCTTTCCACCGCACTGTCGCGGGTGAAAACGGAAGCCACCTGGGGCATGACGATCGAGGTCTGGACCTGTGCGGGAACGCCCAGCTGACGCAGCTGATCCGCCACTGCAAGGCAGTTCATCACGGTTGCGAGCATGCCGATCTTATCGGCGCAGGTGCGCTCCATGCTGCCGCTGGAACGGCCGCGCCAGAAATTGCCGCCGCCCACGACCAGACCGATCTGTACACCCAGATCATATGCCTGTTTGATGCCGCGGCAGATGGCCTCCATGGTGGGTTCGTCGAACCCGGTGCCCTTGCTGCCCGCCAGCGCCTCCCCGCTGACCTTCAATAAAATACGCTTGTATTTTGTATCCAAAACCAATACACCGCCTGATCAATATTATATTTGTTCCTATTTTACAATAAAACGTATTTCTTGTAAACAACAAACAAAAAATAATGCCGGGGAAACCCTTCCCCGGCGTAACACTTTTATATGCTTTCCTGTTCCTCACCAGCGATCTTGCGGGCCTGCCATACCCCCAGCTCCGCCAGAACGCGGCTTCGCTGCACCGAGCCCTGCCAGCCGCGCGCTTCGCTTCGCAGCACCGGATCGGCAGCAGGCACTACCGGCGTCTCTGCCTGCACAAGCGGGATCAAAACGCAGGCTTTTGTTCCCTGCTGCGTGCTGTTCAGTTCCAGCTTCCAGCCCATGGCCTCCGCATACATATGCACCAGATAAAGCCCCAGCCCCGAACCGGCAGCAGCACCCTCGCCCATGGGATCATACTGCCCCACAAACGCTTCAAACAGATGCTCCTGCACCCAGTCAGGCAGCCCCGGCCCCTGGTCCTCCACCGTAAGGGCAAGCGCCTGCCCCTGCGGCTGCAGCGCCACCTTCACCGTCTGCCCCCGCTCACTGCACAGCACCGCGTTGGTCACCAGATGCAGCAGGATCTTATCGGCCCAGTCGCTGTCGGCCGGGAGAAAAACCGTTTGTTCCAGATCGCATTCCCACTCCAGCGAAACGCCGTAAAGCTTCGCACCATTGGTCAGCAGTTCCATGGCCTCGGAATACTGGCCCTTCAGATCCAGCGACTCCAGGCGCGGCACCAGCGTGCCCCGCTCGGCCTGCAGCAGATCCTGCAGGTTTTCCGCCACCCGGCTGAGCCGCAGCGTGCTCTGGTCGATGTTTTCAAACACCCAGCTCAGCTGCCCGCAGGCCTGGGGAGACTCCTTCCCCATCGACTGACGCAAAAGGCCGCTGGAAGCCCGGATCGCAGACAATGCCTGATATATTTCATGAGAGAGACCGGAGCACAGCGCTCCCCTCTGCTTTTGTTCACACAGTTGTTGTTCCAGGCTCTTGTTCATAACTGTCGTTCAAACCTTCCTGCAAGGATTCCGCCCAGACACGATCTGCCAGCCAGCCGAGAAACGGCTTCATCTTTTGGTAGGGAGCAGGAATTTTCCCCTCCTTCTTCAGCTGCAGGATCACCCGATGAATCCCGCTTTCCACCGCTTTGACCGCCACTCCATGATAGCGTGCCACATCCGGCAGGACACTTTTCATCTGAGGGACCTGTCCGCTTCCGATCAGGCGCAGCCACTCCTGCAGACAGCCGCCCAGATACCAATACCCTTCCATCGTATCGGAAACACCAAGCGAGCGCAGCTGCCGGTGAATGATTTTGTCCAGCGGTGTGACCTGAGGCAAGCGGCGCGCCGGTGAAAACATCGCCATCGCCGACAGCAGATCGTCCGGATCGTATGGCTCTATCATATAATAATCCACACAGTTTGACAAGTGACCTTGTTCCACCAGTTCGATATATCGGGCCGGGCCGGTGAGGATCACGCGCAGACGCTGGTCGGCGCATTCCTGCTCCATCTGCCGCAAAAAGCGCACGGTATCCATGTCCTGCAAATAACAGCCCAGCAGCACAAGATCCACCTGCTGGCCACTTTTTAAAAAGCGCAGAGCGCTGCGCCCGGTCTGAAAGGAATTCACAACCTGATAACCGTTCATATTCAGCAGGCAGTTCAGGGTTCGCAGCATAATGGGGTCGGCATAAACCAACACAATGTTTTTCACTGCCGCCCGCACCTGTTCTCGATTGCTTTTTTCCACGTCAAACTTCCCACCATTTATCTTTTTCGTGCCCCAGCACCGTACGTTTCAGTGCCTTCGGCCGCTTGGGCGTATCATCGCCTAATATAATAGTAGCGAAATATGTCATACCGTGCAACAGGTTTTATTCTTCGTTTTACTTCGCCTGGCGCTGCGGCTGGCAGCGTGCTATAATAGAAACATTCCGATGCAGAAAAGGGCATGTCCGCGAGCACTCTTTTCTGTGCGATCCACTCTAAAGTACAAGAGAGTATATATAAATATGAATGAAATCATCGAAATCACCGATTTGAATGCCCCTGAGCTGGATGTGTACGCCCGCCTGACTGAGGCCCAGCTGCGTGCCCGGCTGGAAGCCGAGCGCGGCGTTTTCATCGCCGAAAGTCCGAAAGTGATCGAGCTTGCCTTGAATGCGGGCTGCGTCCCCCTTTCCTTATTAATGGAACGGCGGCATCTCCAGGGACAAGGGGCCCCACTAATGGAGCGCTGCCCCGGGATACCTGTCTACACCGCCGACCGTGACGTGCTGGCCAGCCTTACCGGTTACGCCCTCACCCGGGGAATCCTGTGCGCCATGCAGCGCCCTGTACCCAAAACCGCTGAATCGCTTCTGAACAGCGCCCATCGCGTTGCCGTGCTGGAGGGCATCGTTGACTCCACCAATATGGGTGCGATTTTCCGCTCAGCCGCCGCTCTTGGCATGGATGCCGTTCTGCTCACCCCCACCTGCTGTGACCCGCTGTGCCGCCGGGCAGTGCGGGTAAGCATGGGCACGATTTTTCAGGTACCCTGGGCGCGGATTGGCGACTCGCCCGCCGATTGGCCGGAAACAGGCATGGAGTTGCTGCGCCGGAATGGCTTTGCAACAGCCGCTATGGCGCTGGATGACCGGGCGATCTCCATCGATGACCCGCGGCTTCGGCAGGAGGAAAAGCTGGCCGTTCTGCTTGGCACCGAGGGCGATGGACTCAGCCATCAGACCATCGCCCGGTGCGATTACACCGTGATGATCCCTATGGAACACGGAGTGGATTCGCTGAATGTTGCTGCCGCCAGTGCTGTGGCATTCTGGCAGCTGCGCCTTCGCTGAAAAATCCATACTATTCCGGCAGGGGTGTTTCAAAGCTTCCCGTCTGTTTTGAAATGCCCTTGCCGGAAAGAACAAAAACACGCTCGATTTTTTTGATTTTGGGTATTGACTTTTCAAGAAAACAGAGTAAAATATGAAAAGTAAGCTTCGCATGGGCCTGTAGCTCAGTTGGGAGCGCAAAGGGTTCGGTTTTCTGCCACACCTATAATTTCATATTGTTTATTCTTCTGTTCCGCTTTTGGAACTGTTGATTTGGGCCCGTAGCTCAGTCTGGGAGAGCGTACGGTTCGCATCCGTAAGGTCGAGGGTTCGATCCCCTTCGGGTCCACCACACTCGGGAGATCTCAAAACGAGATCTCCCGAGTTTTTTCATGCCTTCAGGATGCGCGATAGTACACACTCTTGTCCCCTTCCGGATACAGGAAGTCGAAGAACTGTGTGACACTGATTTTGAATTCCACTTCGATTTCAAAGTTCTTCCCGATATTCACCCGCTCAATGAGCTGCCGCAGGATCATCTTCTTTCCCTCAATGCTGCTGCCCGCATACAGGTCGGCCCAGGACATGATCTTGTCATACTCCTTTTGAACGGCAACGGCAGAGTTTTTCAGATCAGCCGCTTTTTCCTTGGCCTGTTCCAGCTCCTGTGCCAGTGCCGTCAGTTTGCTCCGGGTGTCCTCTATCATCTCACCGAGGATGTCCGCTCCAAAACTACCAGTCCCGTTGATGGTCTTGATGATCTCTTTTTTGTAGCTCTCCAGCTCCCGTTCTGCGGCGGCATGGAGTTTCTCCAGATTGGCCACCGAACTGTTTGCCAGTTGGAGTTCTTTCTCCCGCTGCTTTTGAATGAGCTGGCTCCTGGGTGCAGTCTTCATTCGCTCAAAGAGTTGGATGACAATCTTATCAATAATGCCGTCCAGTTTCTCACCGGAGTATCCGGTCTGACCGTCACAGTCCTGAGGATGACGGATCTTGTAGTGGCAGGCGTATCGGATACGGGTTTCCCGTTTGGGCTCACCCTTGGCACGTCTGCCGCTGCTGGTGGTCAGCACCAACTTTGAACCGCAGTGGGCGCAGTAGACCATCCCGGAGAGCAGCGACTTCCCCTTGGAGTTAAAGGGCACCTCATTGTGGTGCATTGTCCTGGCCTCCATCAGCTCCTGTGCCCGCTCATACAGATCCAGTGGAACGATTTGCAGCTCCGGAAAGATTTCTGAGCGTGTATCCCCACTGCGCAGGATTCCAACATACATGATGTTCTTCAGCATTTTGATGATGGTGGTATTGGCGAAGTTGGTTCCCTTTCGATTGAGATAGCCGTTGTTATATAACCACCGGGACAACCGCTGTGCACCGAACCCCTCATAGACATATTTTTCAAAGATGATGCGCACCACCGCAGCTTCATCCGGGTCAACCAGAATCTCGTTGACTTCGTGATTCTTTTTATTGAAGCGCCCCTGCTTTTCCAGGCGGTATCCATAGGGAACGATCCCGCCGCGGAACCTCCCCTCCTGCACGATTTGTGACAAACGTGTCTTTGTTCGTGCGGAGGTTTTGAGGCTCTCACCGGAGGCCTGCCAGTAACGGATATAGTTCAGCAGTTTGTCGATATGATCATCCATCTTCTGCTGCCCTTCCATTGCGCTCCACACTTCGATTCCGTTGCGGATGAACCACTCCACCACGAAGGGCGTCTCATCATCTCTCCGTCCCAGGCGGTCGAACATGAACACCAGCAGGATGTCAAACTTCCGTTCCTCGGCATCCTGACGGATCTCCTGAATCGCGTCGCGGTCAGCAGCAGCCACCTTGAAACCCGAGACACCTTTTTCCGCAAATTCTTTGATGATCGTCCATCCCTGGCTCTCCGCAAATTCACGGCAGTATTGTTTCTGCATCGGAATATCATCTTTTTCTACCTGTCCTTTGGTAGAGACTCGATAGAGGCAGTATACTCGTTTGCTTTTTTCCATGATTGCACCTTGTCCTTTCTGGTATAGGACTGCGGTGCATATGGTTTGCTCAGATTAAATTGTCAAGGTTCATATGCACACACAGTATCCCACACCACTGGTAAAAAGTCTACTGAATCAAGCAGGCTTGTTCAGGTTTTCAAAGTCCTGTGCCATCAACAGCGTCTGCTCAATTTCAGACACTGTGTCAGGCTTTGTGATGGTGTTTTTGAAGCGGAGAGCAACAATCAGTCCGTCCACTTCCATCGTGATATATTCTGTCGGCTCAGAGTATCGGGGATGCTCCCGATCATACATTGCCTGCTGATAACTCATGTGATCATCCTCCTTTACATGGTCTGCTGCCAAGTTGGTTCTTCTTCATGATCGTCCTCCTTGTGACCGAGAGCGATTTTCTTTTGCCGCTCTTTCCGAAGGGCTTTGCTGTCGGTGTGGTGGTGCGTAGTGGTAGCGTCCATCACAGGAGCAGGCCCCTGGCCGCGCTCCAGAGCGTGTCCAAGCTGGACCACACCACCCACAGCACCAGCCCAGTCAGCGCCAGAGCCGCCAGTCCCAACAGCAGACTGGTCCATGGAATGTCCGGCAGACTCGGTCTGGGCAGTCTGATGCTGGGCAGAGAAAAACGCTTCTCTTTCTGTTTCCCAGCCTGTTCGCTCATCTGCTCCAGATGTCTCACCGCTTTCAGCAGTTCGTCCATCTGCGTCCGCGTCGGGAGCTGCGCCAGCAGTTCGCTGCTCTTCTTCAGATAGCCAGTCTGTCTCTCGGTGCGGTACCCCAGTGTGCAGAGGTCGCTCAGCAGATTCTCCCACTCTGCTTTCGTGGGATGCACTTCGGGAGGCAGTGTCAACTCCTGCGCCGGAGGCTGCGGTGTGGTCTGTACCATCTGCGTAGGTCGATTCTTTTCCAACAGCTCGTCCATAGATAATTTCTTCTCTGATCCTGAATTCATATTCCATATTCTCCTTCAGATATTTGTCCCCGAACAGCAGGCGGTCGCGGCACTGCCAGCCGCTGGGTGTGGTGTAGGTGATGTTCCGCCGGGAGCTTTCCCAGCGTACCTTGTAGCCCTCGCCCTCCATCAGCGCAATAAACTCCTCCCGTCTGGAGGCGTGGCGCATACAGTCGTTGATGATGTTCATGAGCTGCAGTTTCTTACTTTGGCCACGGGCGGCCGTGTGATACTCGCCGATGGACATCGTCTTGCTCTTCTCTTTCCTGTTCGTGGGGTTGAACACAGGGAGAGAAAACTCCATGCAGACTTGATCGTTGCGCTGTCGCAGTTCCTGGAGCTGCTCCTTTGCGATGTGCAGTTTCTTCCCAGTGTCGAAGTTGACCGAGTTGATGAGAAAGTGGGAATGGATGTGTTCCCGGTCTGTGTGGGTACAGACCAAGACTTCATATCCCTCATAGTACTCAGCCAGCTTCAATGCCGCCGCATGGGCGGCGACCGGGTCGACCGCTTCGCCTTTCGGGAAGCTCTGCACCATGTGGTAGAACAGCACGCCGTCGGTTTTGTGATGCAGCCGCTTGGTGGTCATGAAGTCCGAGTAGACAGATTCCAGCTGGCAGTTGATGCCTGTGACCAACTGTTGGCCGTCACACTCGGTTTTCTTGTTCTGCATGGTGTACCGCATCACGGCTCCCATGCATCCGGTGCTCTGACCACGCTTGTAGTTAGTGAAGCTGATGATCGCCATTTTTCACCACCGCCTTCGTTCCAGGATCAGCCGGACAGCAGTGCAGAGTTCAGAGAACGCCTGGCGTACACCGTCCAGGTTGACCACCGTGACGCGTCCCATGTGCGCCAGGGTGACAAGCTGGTTTAGATTTCTACCCATGGACTTCAGCTCCTTGAGCACTTCTTTTAGTCCGTCAATGACTACCACCTGCTTTCCCAGACAGCAGGCCGTCACATAATCGCTCATGGACATCCCGGAGCGTTTCGCCAATTCTTTGATGGCCTCTCGGTCTTCGGATGCCATCCTGGTGCTGAATTTGATATCTTTTTTCATGTCGTTTCCTCCAGTCTTTCGTAAAAATGGGGTGTGGGGCAGCGCCCCGCAAACAGGCGGAAGGCGGGCGGCGGCTGTGCCGGTGACCAGACAAACGCGATGCTGGCCACCTCCAAGGAGGTGATTCTCCCACGCCGAACACCCGCGTTCCACCTTCGGCCACAAACGGCCCCACGCGGCGTTTCTTTTGCCTTGCGGGGTTTACTCACCGCACCTGGAAACTGCCCGTAAATCGCCGCACAGCGCCCCGACAGGGTCGATAGGGACGATTTCTCCGTCACCCTCCAAATCGACACTATCGGCACGACGCAGCTCAATTACTCGCTTCCCGTTGCTGCGGCGAACCGTTGCCTGAATCCCATTTTTTCTTAGGGCCTCAATGCTTTGCAGGATCAGCCTTGAAATCTTTTTGGGCGTTACCCCTTCGATTCTGTCAGGGTCGATCTTTTCGGAGAGTTCCGTGGGAGTGCCGATAAATATTGTTCTGGTGCTCATAAATGCAGAGAGGAGAACGACGATCCGATCCTCACGCAGCACGGGTTCTTCTCTGCTATCCGAAACCAACTCCCACACATTTTCCTCGCTGCGTCGAAGCTCCAGCTCCCGGTATTCGATGTCCCGGCCCACGCAGGTCAGTCTGGCCCTGCCGCTGCCCCGCTTTTCTTCCACCAGTGTGAAGCTGGAATCCACTGCACCGCTGATAGCGGTGGTGCCAGAGATCCGATGGAACACATCTTCCGCCTTTTCTTTCCGCAGATGGTGGATGAGCAGGATGGCAATGCCGTGCTTGTCCGCCAGCCGCTTGAGCACAGACAGATCCCGGTAGTCATTGGCGTAGGTGGCGTCGTGTACCGGTCGGACCATCTGCAGGGTGTCGATAATGACCAGCACGGTGTCGGGGTGTGCGGCGACGAATGCGTCCACCTGTTCCTCCAACCCTTGGCCGATGAGGGCGCACTCGGTACAGAAGTGGACGCTGTCTGGTGCATCCTCCGTGATCTCGAAAAGCCGGTTTTGGATGCGGAGGACAGAATCCTCCAGGCAGAGATAGAGGGTGGTACCCTGCCTGGTGGTCATGTTCCAGACAGGTTCTCCCTTAGCCACCGTCACCGCCAGCCACAGAGCAAGCCAGGACTTGCCCACTTTCGGGGAGCCTGCCAGGATGTGCAGGCCCTGAGAGATCAGGGTGTCCACCACAAAATTGGGCGGTTCCAGCGGACGATCCATCAGGGTTCTGCCGTCAACTGTGATCAGGGGATGGTTCATTTTGTTGTTCATGTTTAGTACCTCCATTTCAAGAATTTGAATACAAAAAGCTCCCACCTCAAAAGAAGTGGGAGTAGTATTCATTTTGATTTTGAAATGGTTTGTGGTAGAATAGAGCAAACGGAGGTGAGCCAATGACGACCTATCAGATCTACGAACTCTCTGCCCGGGCGGTGATGAGTTATGCCGCGGAGCAAGACGGCGTTTACACCTTTGCTCTGAACCGCAGTGCCACCGAGCACTGCAAGGTACCGGGCGCCAAGCACGAGCAGGACAGCTGCGCTATGTTCCATCAGCTGATGTACCAACTCCACGGGGAGGGTTGGCGGGAGCGTAGCGATGAGAAAGTCACATCGCTTTCCGATGTGCTGTTCTATATGGACTTCGCCGGAATCTTTGACCGGCGCGGAACCGGAAAGACGCAGCAGGCCCGCCGGGAGAAGGCCAGAGACATGTTCCGCCCCGAGGGGATCACCCTGGACTTCGGCAGCGGTCTACACCGCTATGTGGCCTTTGAGCGCTCCGCCAGCATGAGCCGTCAGTCCCGTCTCTCCTTCATCCGGGCGGATCTGTATGAGCCCATGCGCCAGCGGATCATGCTGAATATGGAGCTGGACCGATGCCAGCTCAGCAAACGCTACGCCTACAATGGTCTCATGTTCTCCAGCGGAACCCGGGTGGACGGCATCCGCATTGACAAAAAACACCGGGTCATCGTCATAGACAATCCAACCAAGAGAGTGGAGCGAGCCCCTGTCATCACCCTGCGGGAAGGCAGAGAGCCGGGAACCTTTTACCGGGCAGATACACTGGAAGATCTGGACATCACCTGCTTTGACGGCGTGGGCCTCATCTCCAAAGAGTACGCCGAGGTAGTGGACAAGGCCTGCTGCGGCAGCCACACTCACACCTCCTTCCAGATTCGGATGCCCTACATCAAGGGGATGCTCCATCAGGTGGATTTCAAGGATTTTTTGAAGCGCAGCGGCACCCAGACCATTGTGGACATCTGGGGCAAGGCGCACCCTGTCCGCAGTGTGGACATCATCCTCACCCGCAGCCAGTTCAAAGCCTACGGCTGGCTGCGGGAGAACGGTATGACCTGGGAGGACTATTGGGACGCTTTTCGGGACTACAACCACGCCCTGTACATCACCAACCTGAGTAAGACGGAGCCAGAGAAGCTGGTGGAGCTCAACTATCAATTTCTCTCCACCCTCTCCATCCAGCTGGAGGAGTTTCGCCCCGCCGACCTGCCGGATGGCTGGAGCCACAGTCCAGAGGATGACCCCCGGCAATGGCTGACCAAGGCCACCGAGACGGCCTACTATAACTTTCGTGCCAATGAAGCATATCAGCAGGAATACTTTCGCCGGGGCCTGAGCCAGTCAAAAGGAAGTCGGGCGAACATCATGGCCCGGGTGTTGGAGAAGAACCCGAAGTTTATCCGGGAACCTATCTACGCGGAACAGCTGGATGGGCAGGCCCGGAAGATCCTCCGAGGCTACGCCGTTGGGCGGTTGCTGGTGCCAGGGGACAACCGATTCCTCTCCGGTGATCTGTTGGAACTGCTGCGGCAGTTAATTGCGCCCCGTGTGTTCCAGTTGCCCGGTGAGCGGGACTTCTGCAATCAGGTGATGGGAGATTTCTTTGCGGAGGACAGCTTCTTTGCTCCTGGTGCAGCCTATGACCATGAGGACAGCTGTACTCTGCTGCGCAATCCCCACATCGCCCGGAACGAGGAATTGCAGCTGTCGGTGTATCCGGGGGGAGACGACCTGCGCCAACACTACCTGGGCCACCTCACCGATGTGGTCATGGTGACCGCTGACAGTTTGGCAGCGGAGCGGCTGGGCGGCGCCGACTACGACGGCGACCTCATCAAGACCATTGCCGATCCCATTCTGAACCGATGTGTGAAGCGGAACTATGACTACGATGTCCATCAGCAGCTCTCCAATAACGCCAACCTGCCCCTGCTGAAAATTCCATCCTTGTCCGCACCCAAGTCCGACGCTAACGACTGGCAGGCCCGGTTTCAGACGGTGGAGAACACCTTTGCTGCCCGCATTGGACAGATCTGCAACGCCGCCCTGGATCGCAGCGTCATCGCCTACAACAACCACGCCGACCCGGAGGAGCGCAAGCGGTGCCGCCGGGACTTGGAGGCCCTGGCCATCTACAGCGGACTGGAGATCGACGCGGCCAAGACCGGTGTGCGGCCCAACCTGGATAAATTTCTCAGCAGGAAAAGCGTGAAACGCACCCCCTTCCTCCAATACAAGTACCTGGTGGAGCGTGCGGAGGAGCGTAACCGCGCCTGGTATGAGCCCACCCACCGGGAGCGGCTGGAGACCTTCTTTGCCGGGATCGACTGGGACACGGTGGACTCCCCGGTGGAGCGATTGCCCTGGCTGGCCCGCCAGCTGGAGCGCAACACGCCGAAGATTCAGGAGAAACCAGCGAAGGACAGCGAACTATTCGCCTTCGCTCAGGAGCGAAACTGGAAAAAACAGTTGGATGAGAACATTCTTTCTTCTGTCTCTGCCTTGCTGTGGGACTACGAGCACTGTCTTTCCCGCATTCGGGCCTGCCGCGCCCCCGCCAAGGGACAGCAGCGGAAAACGGACATCGATCGTATCCTCTACGCCAGGGGGCAAGAGGAACTCTACGACAGCGACGAGCTGTATGCCTTCTTCCAGCAGCTTTCCCCGGAGCGTATCGCCGTTCTGCGAAAGGCAATCGTGGAACAGCAGTGGCACCTGATGGCAGAAGGGCAGAGAGAAGAATTTCTGCGGGAGTGGCTGCCGGAGGGAGCCGACTACTACGATCTTCTGACCGACTTCCGCCACGGCGGGTTCCGTCTGCTGGGAGATCTGGTCTGTGATACGGACGATCTGGCGGCAGCCCGGGAACGGAAGCAGCTCCGCCGCCCGGCGGACTCCCCGGCCTTCCAGAAGATGATGGAGGCCTATCTGTCCGCCCCTTTCAGCGGCAACGAGCGGGCCGTGGTGTCCAAGGTCTGCCGCAAGCTGTTGGACAAGATCGTCCGGCCCAGCCTGGCGGCGCCCTATGTGGTAGCCCTGGGCAAGCGGAACCTACTGTGGGATCTGCTGCCGGATCATATTGAGGAACATGTGCTGGAGGTGGATCATGCTGAATGAGTGGAAGGAATTTCAGGACTACACCGGTGCGGTAAAGTACACCGCCCGGAACAAGCAGGACACCACCTACCTGGGCCTCTTTACCTTCGACACCATTTTGGATTTCGAGGGACTCAACCGGGTGCTGACCATCCTGGCAAGAGGGTTTCTGTTTCATAACGAGGATGGCAGCCCGGTCAAAGCGCCCCGGGAGCGAATCGACTATGCCAAGCGGGGTCTGTGCGCCTGGTGCAGTGTGCCAAGCAGCAAAAAAGCCACGCCTCGGGAGGCGTGGCAGTTCAGCAGTGATTTTGGAAAACTCCATGGGGAGTTTCCCGGCCTTGTGGAGGAAAACGGCAGCGGATGGTTTCACAGGCATGTGCATCGGGTGGTGGATTTTGTGCGGGAAAATCCCGAGCGGGTATCCAGCAGCGCTCAAAAGAAGTGCGCCTCCATTGAGAAAGGCTTTGACCGTGCCTGGCGGGACAAGGTAATTCAGATGCAGATCCCCCTGTTTGCCCCCACCACCAAGGGGCAGTGGGGCCTGCGGTTTGACAGTTTTCTGGCCCAGGCTCTGGAGCTGGGGCCGCTCCGGACAGAGGAGCCGATACTTCCACCCGCATTGGTGGTGCAACTTCGCAGCCTCACGCCTAAGGGCGTTCCCGTGGAGATGGTGGAGACGCTGGCGGCCTACTACCTTGCCAATAAGCCGGAGGACTCCGACTGGGTGGTGCTGCCGGTGGCCAACTTTGACGCATATTTCGGCACCACCAGCTTTGGGCGGAAGTATCTGAAACAAATCCCGGAGACCATTTTAGAGCGATCTGAAACAGGCTTTGGACTGTGCCGGTATCGGCTGGGCGGCACCCTTGTCATTAAGTAGGGATAGAATCAGGCATCCATCTCCGCTTCTTCCACTGGAGATGGATGCCTGTCCATTTCAAAGTGATTCAGTTCATATGCCAGTTCCCACGCCAATTTAAACCCGCAAAGGAAACTGTCCACGGAGCGTTCCTCTGCAATCAGGCCCTGTGCGTCCATGATTCGGAGCACCAGTTTTCTCTCCGGTTTTTCCAGGCGCTCAATGAGTTGCCGGTGACAAGTTTCGATTTCCTGCTCAGCCTCTGACATGGGTAAAGCGGTATACAATCTGTCATACAGTAGCTTCAGTGTGTTGTTCATACGTCTCGCCTCCTTGTAGCAAGACACAATAGCACACGTAGGCAAAAATAGCCAGCCTTTTATGAATATTTCCGATGAAATAGTGGTGTTTTCAAAGTTTATATTGTTGCTCATCGTAATATTTTTTCATGCCAGTTAAAAGCCCTTTCAAAAATAGGACTGTTTCTTTTTTTATATCAATAAGCTGATCAATACTATAATCTCTGCCGCATTCTGCAAAGGACAAGGTCCCATGAGCAAGATCGTTTCGTCTTTCCTTTACTGTCTCAAGAACAATACCACCTCGGCTTCCTTCTTCAGCACTAAATCTGATTCCATGCTCATTGCATACATTCCGTATTTGTTGTGCGTCAAGGTTTCCACTAATGGCTGTGGCCTTTCTATCTAATTCAATTATCTCTCCATTAAGTATAGAATTAATAATTTCAAGCGCTTTGCTCTTGTATGAGTTAAAATGAGCTTGCTGATCATATACCTGCATGAATTTATATGCAAACCAAATATCCTTGATTTCTTTCCTAACTCCAGAATAAGTAAGACCTTCCTGTTTAACTTTATCGTATATCTCAAGGATTCCCCCCATTACGGTTGATTCCACCAGGTTGTAGATCATGAGCAAAGTATTGGCTTTTAATATTTTTATAAATTCTTCATTAAAATAGTGAGTATCGGTAGCGTGTCCAATAGAGCCCCTGTCTAATTCCTTTATCGCTTCGAAATACAAGTCAATTTCTTGAACACGCTCATCAAACATATCCAAAATAGCTTGCATTAATCAGCACCTTCAAGAAGCATATTTTTTACATAAAGAATGCGTCCGCTTACCCTTGCAGGGGAATTACTGGCATGGGTAGTTGTATGGCGTTTGAACTCCTCCGAATCAAGCCATTCCATCGACTGAGGAACCAAGTCAGGCTTTTCACGCAAGGCCAATGCGACACCAACAGAGATAGCTTCAAAGCGAACTCTTGGTGTAGATTTGGCCCGTGAAGTCTTCGCGAAACCAAATGGGAAGTATTTTTTTACAAAACTGAGCATTCGATCAAATTCTGTTTTCATTTTTTCGCCGTCAAAAGAATCTTTTGTGCTCTCAATGTAATCATCTAAAAAACTATCAACGCGATGATTAAACTCCTGATAATGGTCTAAAAATGCAAAGAATCTAATCACCAATTCCAACTGCTCATACCGTTTTTTCATAGTATCGCTTATAGGACACACTTCTTTGAATATATCGTCTTCAGTGCATGACATTAAGAAATCCATAAATGGACCCCTAAAACTCCCTCGACGGACTTCGCTTGGCTTAGCCTCTCTTCCTGTTGTGTTAATTCTGTTGAATATTTCCTGCCGGATTTCCAATGAAGTATCATCAGACAACACAATTACTCGCATATTGGTTTTATCAAATTTCTTGCGAAAATAGGCTGGTACATCGTTGTAGGAAAAGCCGTTTAATGAATTAAGTTTTTTCAGACCAGATAAAACTAAGTCGCCAGACATAAACTCTTCCATAGCTTGAGTTCGCTGCGCTCCGTCAATTATCTCACAACGGCCATCTTCAGTATCAGAAAAGAACATGAGCGGTATAGGAAGTCCTAAAAGAATTGACTCTACGAATCGATTTTTGTCCGCCTCATTCCAAATATACTGTCGTTGATATTCGTCGGGAATATAAAACTCATCAGACCTAAATTGTTGGATTAAGAAGTCTATCGTATAATCGCGTGTGTTATAGTCAATTTCTTTCCTCAATTTGCTAATTTGCTCTTCAGCAGCAACTTTTTGCGCCTCGCTAATAGTGACCTGCTTAGTAGACATTATCTCACCCCCATGTTATTTAAGTGATCCATAATGCTAAGTCCTATTGCTCGCCCCAATTCTACAGGGACGGCATTGCCTATGTGTACGCCGATACTTCGATTGGTCTCAAAATGTTCGGGATCAAGGAATTGATACTCCGGTGGAAAGGATTGCAATAATGCGCCTTCACGCATAGAGAGAGCTCGATTTTGTTCAGGATGCCCAAAGCGACCATTTCCATACCCATAGTACTGGGTAGTAATTGTCGGCGATGGCTTATCCCATTCCATACGACCATATACTGCACGATACCCTTTACCAGAAGCTTTTTTGTGACAAGGTAATTTTAAATCATCATCCCAATCTTTCCATGATCCACCTGGCACTGATTGCCGAATTCTTCGTCTATTTGTTTGCGATAATCGACTGGCTCTATGAAGAGGGTCGTCAGGATCGACTGCACCATCTTCAAGATATGGTAAGTTTCCAATTGCATCTCTAACCGTTAAATAATGTTCCTCGTCAAATAACGGAGGAATCAATTCTATATTTCCAAGCCTTGATGCCAAAAGAACCAATCGTCGCCTGCTTTGTGGAACGCCATAGTCAGCGCAGTTAACGATTTTCCAGCAGCAATGGTACTGTAGTTCTTGTAACTTGCTAATGAAGTCGTTAAAAACTGGTTCGTGGGACAGTTGCGGAACATTTTCCATAGATACTATTTCCGGAAGTACGGCTTCAACTAAATTGGCAAAGTAGTATAGCAGCCGCCATTTATCATCCTTCTTACCGTTTTTATTGTATCTAAGCGAATATGTGGAAAACGGTTGACATGGGGCACATCCCACAAGTACTTTTGTAGTTCCTTCAGGAAAGTAGTTTTCTAATTCATCGCTTGCAAGTTGAGTAACATCGCGCAAAACAAATCGTGCACGATTATTATGTTCATATGCAAATTTGCATGAATTTTCAACATCAACACCTACAACTACAGGAACCCCTGCGAGTTCCAATCCGTGGGTGAGACCGCCTACACCACAAAATAAGTCTACCGCTGCAACCGGCATAACTATGGTTCCTCCTTGGACATAAGGGTTCTTTTACTATTTAACAAGCTTAATAGTTTCTCACTTAAGAACTCTTCATTTTTCTTCTTCAACTCGCACTCCCAAATCCGCAATACAATCCAGCCTCTTGCCTTAAATAGTGCGGTTACCTCTTGGTCATGCTTCATATTCCGTTCACGTTTCTTCTGCCAATATTCCTGATGGTCGGCGGGACGTGTATTCCGACAATCATGTCCGTGCCAGAAGCAACCATCCACAAACACAGCGATCTTTTCCTTGGGAAATACAAAATCGGGATGTCCCTTTACTTGATAGTTTCTTCGCCAGCCTGTGATTCCGTTATGCTTGAATATTTCAATCAAACGCAGTTCAGTGGACTTATTCTTTTTGGACTTGACCTGTCGCATGATGTCGGACCGTTTTTCTGCATCGAAAATATCCGCCACTACAAATCACCTGGCTTCAAACTCTATGCGGAGACTGGGATCTGTTTCTGCTTCCAGCACAATTTTGTTGTATCGGTCGATTATTCCGGAGAGAGTAGAGTTTCGCCTTGTCTCGTCGAAAAGGCTATGCTCATAAACGTTAGCAGATAAAAACTGCTGAACATCCCATACCTCTACGCGTCCGGCCAATCCAGCGTCTTCGGCAAGATTAAGAGCGGTATGTACGCGCTCAAAAATCGTGATAATGACGGGACGGCAACCAGCGCGGAGATTAGCCTTGCATTTTTCAATCAGCAAGGCGCCAGGCATGGTCGTACAATGGATGACCGTACTGCCGATGACAAAATCGCCGTTGCGATCCGTGGGACCATCGGCAACGGATGCCCCGTGAATTTCGAAAGAGTTTTCCGGCATGATCAAACAAAGCTTCGCCGCGACAAGATGTTGCAACACAGTACCGAGATACTGTGTACCGGGATTTTGACTCTGGCGTTTTTTCGCCTGCTCAAACAGTTCATCCAGATTTGCTCCGATAGTTTTAGACGTGTCTGCAGTCAGAACGAACGGCTGATTTCTAAAGTATTCACGCACCTGCTCGGCCCAAAAGTCCTCGATCACGGAAAAATCCACGGATTCTTCTGCATTCCATTCGTTCAAAAAGTCCACGTACTTAATCATCAGGCCCATGCTACCCCGGCTGGTTCTCCCGCCTTCGGAGGACAACTGTTGGGTAATGCCGTGTTCTTTTAGTATCTTTTTCAGATTGGCTCCACCAAGCCCGGCAACCTGCCCTTTACTGCTCGTCTGGAAGTCATCTGGATTCAGCGGAAAGTCCTTATCTTTCACCATACGGGTAAATTGTACGACCAAAGACAGGGGCCCCTTCGTGGTGATATGGTTTTCAGATTGAAACGCTTTCAGGCGTTCTTCAGGACTAATCATCGTATACAGCCTCCGCAATTTTTGTCAGGAAACGCTCTCCTATAAACCGTGCGACCGGGGCGGCCACGGCATCACCCATCGCTTTATATCCGTCGTTATAGCTACCTGGAAGTAGAAAACTGTCTGGTGCCCCCATCAGTCTGGCAGCTTCGCGCACGGTCAAGAGACGCGCGTGAGTCTGGCCGTTCTTCTTGACCACCAGATACTGCTTACTACTCCCGCCTTCTGGCGTTCGCAAGCAACCCGCAATCCCATCAAAACGCAGCTCCAACTGCTGTGTTCCGTTTCTCGTCCTACGATAGCCTGTGGCGTATACGGCATCGTGCGCACGCAATTTTGCTTGATGCCGCTCGGGAACCAGCCGTAAAACGTCATCTTTATCAAATGGCGCGCTGTCCTCCACAATATCTTTAAGAGACACAACACGGCGCGGAGGTTTTTCTGTATACCACCACACCCAGCCCGGCAGTTCGTGGCCCAGTTGTATCGCTGCATTATTGTGTAGCCAGCATGGTTCATCCCCAACTAATTCCTTTGGAATAGAACAGTCTTCTTGTACAGCAATAATGAACACCCTCGGTCGGGATTGGGGCACAAAATGGGAAGCATTCAGCAAGATGGCCCCGCAACGATATCCTCGCTCTACGAGCGCCAGATGAAGAACACGGTAATTGTCGCCACCGTTTGTAGACAGCAATCCCGCCACATTCTCCAACAATAGAATCTTAGGTTTTTCGTCCATCTCGTCCAGTACCCGTAGCCATTCCCAAACCAAGCCACTGCGGGACGCATGGATTCCGCCAATAGAACCAGCCAGAGACAAATCCTGACAAGGAAAACTGGCCCAGGAGAGGTGAGCGAAAGGTAAGTTGCTCCCCCTGATATTCTTGATGTCGTCCAGCACAAACCGCTCACGCCCAAAATTAGCCTCATAAACGGCGGCCTTCTGTTCGCTGATATCATTTGCCCAAACGGGAGAGAACATTTCTCTTAGACCATACGCAACAAGACCACTGCCAGCAAAAAACTCATGCATCGTCCAAGGTGCGGAAGATAAATCAATATTCTGTTTTTGATACATGGTGCTTTTGAGAATCATTTCTTTCCCTACCTTGTCCTCTTTTATCAGTTGTCGGTTTTTCTGCATTGTCTGGAATAATCCAAATCCGACTCATGCGCGCCGCCCCAGCAACTCGGTTTTCTTTGCACAAAATTTGAACTTGTCGGGGGGTCACGCCCCATTTTTCAGCAGCTTCTTGCACTGTCATATATCCGTTCACTTGTGACACCTCAAAGTTTCTCTTATGGGCTTACACTCAATTATTATTAGTATATTCGTTTGAACGAAATTAAGCAAGACCATTTGAGCAAAAAGTTATCCCCACATCAGTGCCCACTTGTAACAAAACGCCGCGTCACAAGTCGATAGAAAAAGCCATTGCAAATTTTTGTTTCTGCAAATGCTGTATAATCAATTTTTGGCATACCATACACCGCAGTCCGTTGGCAGAAAACTTACCACTTTGCGAGAGCGCTGCGTTCGCATCGCAGAGGTCAAGGGTTCGAATCCCTCCAGGTCCACCATAAAGAAAGCCGTGAAACACTGGTTTCACGGCTTTCTTGTTGTGTCAGAAAGTCGCGGGAGCAAAAAGCTCGATGCCTTTAGCCGGTGTGGCATAAGAAAACGGCGGCTTTTGGAAGATCTTTATTATTTCAACGCTTCCATCCGGGCAAATTGCTTTTCCATTTCAAACTGTCTTGCCACTTCTTTGAAGCCGAGACAGCGGAACAGCTCCAGAACTCCCCGTTCCTCTTCGTCAATGTTTTTTGCCGTGAGCGAGCGATACCGTGCAAGCAGACTGCAAAGGACCAGGTTCAGATCCTCAATCTTTTGGTAACCCATCTGAACGATGCTCCCATCCGCCTTTGCATAAACACAAAACGCGAATGCTCTTTCCCTTTTTGCTGATGCCACCCCATACAGCTCCGGATTTTTCCGAACAACGGCTTCCGAATGCTCGTAGGAAGGAAGTGGGCAATGGCAGGCATTTACTGCCTCAAACGGGAAATCTTCATATTCCGTAAACTCCACATTGTCCGGTGCGGAAACAGAACAGCAAGAACCATCTCCGTGCAAAACAACAAACTCTCTGCAAACTGAAAAGCCCTGTTTCTGATACAACGCGATTGCTTTTTCGTTTTGCTGCAGCACCTCCAAACAACAAGCTTCCACTCCCTGTCGTTTGGCCTCCTGCTCTGCAAGCGAAAAGAGGTTTGTGAAAACCTTTCTGCCTCGATGCTCCGGAACAACGCCCGCGGCCACATCAAACAGTACGGTTTTCCCCCGGTAAACGCCCCGGGAATGGAGAAGTGCCCCCACCATTTTCTCTTCCTGGAACGCGGCGAAGGACAATTTTTCGTCCACTCCGCTTGCTTTGCAGATTCCGGCAAGCGCGGCAGCATTTAACCGTATGGGAAGGTAATAATCGGAAAAAGCCAGATTCAGGCATTCCGCCAGTTTGTTAAACGACATCCCTTCGATCGTCTTGTACTGATACATCTTTTCCCTCCAGCTTATATCACAGGCAGTTTTCAGCTGCGGGTACCCGTTTTCAGATTTCTTTGACGGATCGCCTCCAGGCCAGCCGCCTCCAAATGAATAACATGCAGCCGCATGGAAAACCAGCGGTCGTCCTTGATCCAGCCCAAGGCGCTGTTCAAGGCGTAGGAACCGGAAAGGAAATAGTGAAACATTGCTTCTGCCTCCTGCGGGGAGACCAGACAGTATTCCGCCAGCTCCGGCACCACGGTGGGCTTCAGCATCAGGAACAGTTTGTTCTGGATATAGTCCGAAATGGTGCCATCCTGAAACAAAACGCGGTATTTTGGCGTATCCGCGATTCGCTGGCAGGTAGGCAGATCCCCGTTATGTTCGCGCAGCTCTTCCGCCGTATTGAACCGGGTCAGATAGACCATTCGTTCCGGGAAGCTCAGGTGTACAGCGGATGCGCTTTCCGCCGCCATTTCAAAGGCCTCGCAGATCAGCTCATCTAATACCTGGTTCAGATTTTCATAATGGGTATAAAACGTTGTGCGGGTGATTTGAGCATCCGCGCAAACCGCGCTGATGCTCAGCTTTTCAAAAGGCTTGTGCCGCAGTGCATCCAGCAGCGCATCCTTGATCGCGTTTTTGGTGTATGTGACCCGGCGGTCCTCCTTTTTGGTTATTTCCTTCGCCATGCCAACACCTCCTGGGATCATTATGTCACATTACTGTACACACTGTCAAGAAACGTACAATCCTCGGAAATCTGTTCGGCTGCTGAACAGTTTTTGTAAAACTGTCTGCTCCCGTACAACTTGCTTTGTTCTGCTCTTCTTCGTCCCCCGCTGCCCCGGGTATAATTTGTGCAAGGAAAAAGAGTTGGCCATTTTCTTTTGCATCACCCCAAACAGCGAAAAACAAGGAGGGCAATCAATGTTTTCATTTGAAATCGAAGATGTGATCAGCGTACTGCAAAAATGCGCCCCGTATCTGATCGGTCTGGGCATTGTGCTTCTGGCCGGGATCGTTGTTGTGCTTGCGGCCGGGCGGCGGCCCCGCCCGCAGCGGTTTCTCGTGCGGGCGCAGGCTGGCCTGGCCATGCTGCTCGCCGTTCTGGTGGCAGTAAACGGCATTATGCTGGGGAGCGTTTCCTCCCTGCTGGATCTGGCGCTGGAAAAGGAAGCGCAGATCAGCGACCAGACCATGACCTCAGCCGAGGAGACTGCTTTACAAATTGCGGAGGAAGGCTTTGTTCTTTTGGAAAACAAGGACAGCACCCTTCCCCTGACGGACGCGACAAGCCTGAATCTGTTCGGCTGGGCCTCCTCCAACCCCATTTACGGCGGCACCGGCTCGGGCGGCATCAACGCGCTGTACGATATCGTGAGCATCCAGCAGGGTCTGGAGCAGGCCGGATTCTCTGTGAACCAGGAGCTGCTGGATTTTTACACGAACTATTCCGCCCAGCGGCCGGACATGACCATCACCACCCAGTCCTGGACGCTGTATGAACCGCCGGTGGACGCCTATCCCCAGGAGCTGATGGACAACGCCAAGGCCTTCTCCGACGTGGCCGTGGTTACCATCGCCCGCCTGGCCGGTGAGGGACATAACGACATGCCCATGAAAATGAGCGAAGCCGGTTACGACAACAACTCGGATACCTACGCCGATTTCCAGCCGGACGATCATTATCTGCAGCTTTCCCAGACCGAACGGGCCATGATCGAGCTGGTGTGCAGCAATTTTGATACGGTCATCCTGCTGGTGAACAGCGGCAATCCCATGGAACTTGGCTTCGTGAACGATTACGAGCAGATCAAATCGGTGCTTTGGTGCCCCGGCCCGGGCAATGTGGGCTTTTCTGCCCTGGGCGAAATTCTGCGCGGCACCGTGAACCCCTCCGGCAAAAGCACCGATACCTTTGCCTATCATCTGAAGAACGCTCCCTGGTGGAACAACTACGAGGATTACCATTACTCCAACCTGGAGCATCTGGCGGTTGAGGGCATGAATTCCGGCGTATCTCAAACCTATTACCCCTCTTTCACCAACTATGTGGAGGGCATCTATGTGGAATACAAGTTCTACGAGACTGCTGCCGCAGAGGGCCTGATTCATTACGAAGAAGAAGTTCAGTACCCCTTCGGTCATGGTCTGAGCTACACCACCTTCCGCCAGACCATGAGTGAGCTGACAGTCACCGACAACTCCGTTCAGTTCGACGTCACGGTCACCAACACCGGCAGCGTGGCGGGCAAAGACGTGGTGGAGGTATTCTACAACCCGCCCTACATCAACGGCGGTGTGGAGAAGGCCACCGCCAATCTGCTTGATTTTGAAAAAACTGACCTGCTGCAGCCCGGTCAGAGCCAGACGTTCTCCTTCTCTTTTGCGCTGGAGGACATGGCCTCCTACGATTACAAAGATGCCAAGGCCTACATTCTGGATGCCGGAGATTATGTGATCTCCATCAACAGCGACTCTCACACCATTCTGGATCAGAAGGTGTTCACGCTTGAGGAGAAAATCGTGTACGACGGCGAAGAGGGCCGGGTCAGCGATAATCTGACCGCCACCAACCGGTTTGACGACTGCGCCGGTGATGTGGAATACCTCTCCCGGGCAGATCATTTTGCCAACTACGCTGCCGCCGTGGCTGCTCCTGTTTCCAGGGAAATGCCGGAGGACCTGGTGCAGCAATACCACTTGAACAGCAACTTTGACCCCTCCACCTACCTGGACCCCAACGCCTCCATGCCCACCACCGGAGCGGACTACGGCCTTACCCTGGCCGACATGCGCGGTTTGGATTATGACGATCCCCAATGGGAACTGCTGCTGGACCAGCTTACCGTGGATGACATGGCCAATATGATCGCCCTGTGCGGCTACCAGACCCCGGCCATGAAGTCGGTGGGCAAGGCCCAGACTCTGGACATGGACGGCCCCGCCGCCATCAACAACAACTTCACCGGCTACGGCTCGCTGGGCTTCCCCATCGAGATCGTGATCGCCAACACCTGGAGCAAGGAGCTTGCCTGCCAGTGGGGCGAGACCATGGGCCAGATGTGCGTGGAAATGGGCATCCAGGGCTGGTACGCCCCCGCCATGAACACCCACCGCAGCCCTTTTGGCGGCCGCAACTACGAATACTTCTCCGAGGACGGCGTACTGGCCGGGCGAATCGCCGCCCAAGCGGTTGCAGGCGCCATGAGCAAGGGAGTCTACTCCTACATCAAGCATTTTGCCGCCTACGACTTCAACGGCAAGATGGTCTGCGTCTGGACCAACGAACAGGCCCTGCGGGAAATTTATCTCAAGCCCTTTGAAATCTGTGTCAAGGAGGGTAAGGCCAATGCCCTGATGGTTTCCTGGAGTTTCCTGGGCATCAAGTGGACCGGCGAAAACAGTAACCTGATGCAGACGGTTCTGCGGGATGAATGGGGCTTCCGTGGAATGGCCATCACCGACTTCTTCCGCAACAACGGTCACGGCTTCATGAATGCCGACGCGGCGCTGGCCAATGGCGTGGACGGCATGCTGGCAACTGTGGACGGCGGACCCAACTTTGTGACCGACCGCACCGATCCCTCCTCTGTGACCTACATGCGCCGGGCCTGCAAAAACGTAATGTACACGGTGGTCAACAGCTACCTTTACAGCGACAGCTATCAGGCCAAACAGGGCATCGGCTGGCGCGTTTATGTGTATGCCGCCGACGCAGCCGCTGCAATTGTTCTGATCGGTCTGGAGATGCTGGTGCTGCGCAGCTACAAAAAGAAAAAAGAGCCCGCTGTCACCGTAGAAACCCACTCCTGAAAAACATTTACAAACAGTCTTAAAACCGTAAAATCACCTGTACTCCCGGCAGTTTTCCGCCGGGAGTACAGGTGATTTTTTATCCGTTCATTCCGCAAACCAAACCGGTTTGTTTTTTATTCTTTAGGTCGTGGTCTTGCTTTTTCTGCGCCACCGCACGATCACAATGGCTTCCACCACTGCCACCGCGGCAAGGATGCCCGCATCAATGGCAATGAAGGTCTTGACCATGGGGCTGAGACCGGTGCCGGCGGTGCTGCGGGTATAGGCACCGCTATTCACGGTGGTGAAGAAGATATTCTTCGCCGCCTGGCGCAGCGCCTTGACCAGCGTGGCGGAATCCCGGTCGGTCAGCTGATTGGACTCGTGCTGCAAAAAGCCCAGCATCAGATCGCCGCCGCCCCGCAGCACATCATTGAGCAATGCGGGATTGGAACCGCAGTAAACATCGCCGATGAAGTTGAAGGAGGTCATCACCGCCATGAGATACCCAGCAGCAGCGCCGCCCATATCCCGGTTTTCCTTCACGCAGAGTTCAAACGGCTTCATGTAGATCTCCCGGATGGCCTGTTCGTCGGAATAGGTCAGCAGGAAAGAGCAGCGGTTGGTTTCCTGATCGTTGAGCACAAAGTGTTTGATGTAGGCGTAGATTCCATTGCTGGTACCGCCGTTCACCATGGCGGAAGCCATATAACCGCCCAGCACGCCATCCTCGGAATAATACTCGAAATTACGGCCGCAGAAGGCGTTGCGGTGGGTGTTCATGCCCGGGCCGTACCAGCCCCAGATCTCGCAATCGGCAAACTCTGCGCCCAGCGCCTCGCCGGTGCGGTAGGTGAGGTCGGTGTTCCAGGTCTGGCAGATCAGCACCGCCGTGGGGAACGAGGTTCCGTAAACGCCAATGTACCAGTCGTTCAGGCCGGTGCCGCCGTCGGAGTCCATGGTCTGCACCTTGCCCACCGACTTCATGGCCACCGTCTGGAAGCCGCCCAGGTTTACAAGGTTGAACATTTCATCAAAGGTCAGCTGATCCAGAAGCTCCTCCCACTGCGGGTCATCGTAGGCTTTGCCGGTGAAATCCGCCAGGCTCAGGCCATTGTCCGCGCCGGTGACAGGCATTTCATCGTTCGGATCATCGTACTGTGTGGGGTCATAATAGGCCACGGATTTTTCCGTGATGCGGGCCAGGGTATCCTCGTCCATGGAATAGGCGTCTTCCGCGGGAGCTGCCGTCGCTTCGGCATAATTGGCAAAGCCGTCCGCGCGAGAAAGATAGGTCACGTTGCCGGCGGAATAGTCCTGGAACTGATTGGTGGGTACAGCACTGTCGGACGGGCGGCCGTTTGCGCTGTAGTCCACATCGCTTTCTACCGTAAAGGTCACGCTGTCCAGCACGGTGTGGGAATCTGCCCGGATGGACAGTGCATATTCCCCTGCCTCCAGCACATAGCCGCCGTCGGCCGTTTTGATACAGCCGGAATCATAGGAGGCGAAATCCTCCTTGTCGATGGTGAAGCTGACCGTCTCGGACGCGCCCGGCTCCAGCTGGGCAGTCTTGGCAAACTGCACCAGATTGACCGAAGCCTTTTCAATGCCGCCGTTCGTATAAGGCGGCGTGAAGTAAACCTCCACCACGTCCTTACCGGCCACATCGCCGGTATTGGTTACGTTGACGGTGAGGGATACCGTATCCCCATTGTCGGAAAAGTCCACGATCTCCTGGGCAAAGCTGGTGTAGCTCAGACCGTAACCAAAGGGATACTGGACCGTGGCATCGTAATCGATCAGACCTTCCTCTGCGGCCGTTAAGTACCGTGGATGATGGCATTCATATCGGTGGGGAGGTCCTGCCCTTCGCCGCCGGAGCGGGAGATGACGATCATCGCCGTATCGGAAAATTTCTGCGCGTTGGCCATCAGCTCGTCCGTGTAGTATTCCACCGGCGGTTCCGGCAGCGACCAGTCCGTGTAAGTGACGCTTACCACATTTCCGCCCAGGTTGCGGGTGGGGCTGTATTCGGTGTACATGTCGGTGATTTCCTTGTTGTAGGAAATGCCGGCATCGGTCAGCGACTGCAGAATTCCCACCGAAGCGCTGTTGTCCGAAGAGCCGGAACCGGTGCCACCGAAGATCGGGTTGGTGGATGCCCAGCCGAACACGTTCAGATTGGTGGTATCGGTCAGCGGCAGAACGCCGTTGTTCTCCAGAAGAACCATGCCTTCCTCTCCAACCTCTTTGATCACCGCCTTGCTGTTCTGAATCGACTCCTCGCTCACCTGTGCCCGAGTGTTCATGATGGGAGAAAGATTGTTGTAAAGCGGACCAAAGCACATGATGTTGGCGATGGTGGCCACAGCCAGGGCCCAGGCAAGACCCGCGCTCCAGCGCACCACGTGACGTGTTCCCTTTTTTACAAGAAAATGGGCGGCTACCATAACAATAACAGCCACTGCCAACAGGCCAATGATGGTGTAAATATAGCCGCTGAGCATGTTTACGTATGTCTGCACATCGGTTGTGCTGACGCCCATTGATATGAAGATCGGAGTCAGCAGATCAATCAGCAGTTGTATCATTCAAATTGCCTCCTCTTTTTCGCTGTTGCTTGTACAGCGCACTGCCGCTGTTTACAGGAACGCACCGTTACAGACCTGAATCACCTGACCCTTGACGTGACGGCCCATTTTGCTGGCCAGGAACAGGCAGGCATAGGCCTGGTCCATGGGGTCGCATTCCGGGCCGGGGAAATACACAAAATGCCCGCTGTGCTCCAGCATTTTTGCGCCGCCGGGCTGTTCGCCGGCCTTATTGGCGATGTGGGCCGGGGTCACCGTGGCGCCGGGAGCCACCGCATTGCATCGGATGTTGGTGTCAATCAGCCGCATGGCCACATTCTTGGTCAGCGTGTTCAGCGCGCCCTTGGTGGAGGTATAGGCAGCTCCACAGAAGGGGCGCTCACCGTTCACGGAGGAGATATTGATGATGACGCCATCGTTTTTCGGCATAAAGATTTTCAAGGCCTCGCGGATATAGCGCATGGGGCCGCCCAGGTTTGTGTTCATCACAAGCAGCATCCAGTCATCGTCGGTCTCGTCGATCATCTTCTGTTCGCCGATGCCCGCGTTGTTGATGAGGATATCCACATCCCCAAACTCGCGCAGAGCGGTTTCAAACACCCGCTGTGTATCCTCGGTGGAGCAGACATCCGCCACCACACCCACTGCGCGGCCGCCCTTGGCGCGGATGCCCTGCACCACCTCATCCAGCTTTTCCTGCCCTCTGGCAGTGAGCACCACGGCGGCACCTTCCTCGGCAAACAGTTCCGCCATCGTCTGGCCCATACCGTAACTGGCTCCGGTGATGATGGCCACCTTTCCTTTCAGCATTTCCTTTTCCAAAACAACAACCTCCTTTGTTGGTCCTGATCTCTGGCTTCATTATAAAGCGGCAAGAATGCCATATCAAATACTTATATTTGATGCATTTTCATAATTGAAAATTATAGAATTTTCAATTATACTGAAATCAGGAGGTGATGAAGGTGGAGCTTCGCGTGCTGCAATACTTTCTGGCGGTGGCCCGGGAACAAAACATTTCCTCGGCAGCGGAATCACTGCATCTTTCCCAGCCGACCCTTTCCACCCAGCTGAAGGCACTGGAAAACGAGCTGGGCAAGCAGCTGCTGATTCGGGGGACCAAGGGCTCCCGCAAGGTGCTGCTGACCGAGGAGGGCATGCTCCTGCGCAAACGGGCGGAGGAGATTCTGGAGCTGGTGCGAATGACAGAAAGTGAGATTTCCCTGTCCAACGAGGTGATCGCCGGGGATGTGTACATCGGCACCGGCGAATCGGATCTGATTCGCATCTTTGCAAGGGCCGCCAAACGAATTCAGGAAAAATACCCGGACATCCACTATCATATTCTCAGCGGGAACGCATCCTTCGTGCAGGAGCATCTGGACCGGGGCCTGATCGACTTCGGCGTTGTTTACAGCCCGGTGGATACCAGCATTTACAGCACCATTAAAATCCCCGTTCACGATACCTGGGGCGTTCTGATGCGCCGGGATTCCCCGCTGGCAAAAAAGGATGCCGTCCAGCCCCAGGACCTGCTGGACAAGCCGCTGATTCTTTCCGCCCAGAAAGCCGATGCCTGGCCCATGTCCAACTGGTTCGGGCAGGACATTTCAAAGCTGAACGTGGTGGCCACCTACAATCTGGTGTTCAACGCCTCTCTGCTTGTGGAGGAAGGACTCGGATATGCGGTCTGCTTTGACAAGCTAATCAACGTGAGCGGAGACAGCAATCTATGTTTCCGCCCTCTTTCTCCCACGATAGAAGCCAAAGCATCCATCATCTGGAAGCGCTATCAGGTTCTGTCCAAGGCTGCCGAATGCTTTTTAAACGAGCTGAAGCAGGAGATGGGCCTGCTCACCGACATATAATCATAACCCCACGTTGAACGTGGGGTTTGCAGAACGGCCCTATAAGGGCCATTATTCCAGCAGCACCTAAAGGTGCGTAATGAGCAACGCCAACCGCACTTGGCGTTGCTTTTTTAC
>NZ_NFID01000008.1 GCF_002161595.1 Gemmiger sp. An50 | reverse complement strand
TTGTTTAACGTGATTTTCCATCACGATAAGGTTCCGTTCAAGCTTCGATATTGTTCAATTTTCAAGGTCCTGTGCCGCTCTCCCTCGCGGGACAGCTTGTTTATTATATCTCGCAAAGTTCTTTTTGTCAAGCACTTTTTTGAAATATTTTTATTAGCTTTTCAGCGGCTCGCTGTCTCTCGCGACAGCTTGATTATAATACCACACCATGGAACACATGTCAACACTTTTTTGAAATTTATTCCATGTTTTTTCTTCTTTTCCAAACTGCTCTCCTCTCCCCTTATATATAAAGGAAAGGGACGGGGGAAACCCCCGTCCCTTTCTTATTGCAGCTGCTCCGCCGGGGCAGTCTCTTTCTTCTTGCCCCATTCGCTTTTTCTGCGTATGGGTGCGCTTTCCTTCATTCTTACAAACAAGGGCAGATACTCCACCGCCAGGATCGAGTTCTCCAGCCCATACCAACGGGCCGGCGAGCCCGCCACATGCCGGATCGCATACTTCACCGACAAGATGCCCTGGTCCGAAGCAGGCAAATCGCTTTCCGGCACTACCCGCTTGCGGATGATGCAGAATTTGAAGCCACCCACATCCCCCGGAGCCTCCACCGCATAGCGCTGCTTCTGCAGCGGAAGCTCTCCGCTTTCCATCAGCTCCTGCACGATCTGACGTAGATACACATTGATGCGCTGGTTTTCCTTAAAGCCCAGGTTCAGTTTTACCCGGAAGATATAATCGGTGCCGAAGCTCTCCACCTCGTACTCCCGCTTATAGGGCACATCCTCCACGTGGATACTTACAAACCAATAAGCCCTCGCCCGCTTGGGCCCTTTTTCCAGAATGGAATACAGAATATCCCGCTCCACAAAATTATGGTAGCGGCTCTTGGTCAGATAAATCAGGTTATCGGTAAAGCAGGGCACGCTCTCGTCTGCCCTCAGCTGGCCCAATACCTCTTTATAAGTATCCACATTCAGATAGATGGCCTGGGTGTCCTCCACCTGGGTTCCCCGGTGCCAGATGTACATGATGAACAGCAGCACCGCTGCCAGCGCCACGGCCACATAGCCGCCCTCCGCGAATTTGGTCAAGCTGGAGAGCAGGAACATCAGTTCAACCCCGCCGAACAGGGCAAGGAAGCCCCAGGCAATGGGCCCCCGATGCTTTTTATCTCGCAGGAACACAAACAGCAGCATGGTGGTCATCAGCATGGTTACCGTGATGGCCAGGCCATAAGCTGCCTCCATCCGCCGGCTGGAGCGGAAATACAGCACCAGCAGCGAGCATCCCACCCAAAGGCAGATGTTGACCAGGGGAATATACAGCTGACCCATGGTGCGGGAGGGATAAACGATCTGCATGTGAGGCATCAGCTCCAGCTTACAAGCTTCGGACACCATGGTAAAAGCGCCGGTGATCAGCGCCTGGGATGCAATGATCGCCGCCAGAGTACCCAGCAGAACCGCCAGCAGCCGCAGCTGAGACGGTACCATCTCAAAGAAGGGGTTCATATCCTGCATCCGGCTCAACTCTGGGTCCTGCCGGTGAGCGATAAGCCAGGCGCCCTGCCCCAGATAGTTCAGAATCAGGCAGACCTTCACGAAGGGCCAGCTGATGTAGATATTGCCCTTGCCCACATGGCCCATATCGGAATACAACGCCTCGGCGCCGGTGGTGGCAAGGAATACGCTGCCCAGAATGAAAAAGCCCATTTTATTATAAGGGCTCACCAGCACCCGCAATGCCAGCATGGGGTTCAGCGCCTGCAACACCGTCCAGTCCCCTGCCATGTGGTAAAGACCCATGCCTCCTAAAAACAGGAACCAGATCGTCATGATGGGACCAAAGGCCTTGCCGATGGAACTTGTTCCGGCCCGCTGAATCAGGAACAGAACCGCCAAAATCACCAGAGTAATCTGGATGATCCTGCTCTGGCCCGGGCCCAGCAGCAGCGCCAGCGCCGGAATACTGCGCAGACCTTCCACCGCCGTGGTCACCGTTACGGCCGGGGTAAGCACGCCGTCCGCCAAAAGAGCGGCGCCGCCCACCATAGCCAGCACCACCAGATGCTTGCGGCTGCGGCGCACGATGCTGTAAAGGGAGAAAATACCGCCCTCGCCGTGGTTGTCCGCCTGCATGGCCACCAGAACATATTTCACGGTGGTGAGCAGAGTCAGCGTCCAGATCACCAGCGAAAGGGAGCCCAGAATCAGCTGCGGGTCCACACTGCTCAGGCCACCGTTTCCCGCCACAATGGATTTCATCACATACATGGGCGACGTGCCGATATCACCGTACACCACACCAATGGCCACCAGTGCCGCTGCCGGACTGATTGGGATCGCCGGTCGTTTTTCTGCTGCCGTCATATCGTTTTTCATTCTCCTCTGTTATAATGCTGTTGACCCCGGCCGAAAGGATTCGGCCGGGGTACTTATCATGTTTGTTCTTTCTATTTACTCGCTTTTTCCTGTCTTGTCAACAGGTTTTTCAATGCCGCATCGAAAAGCATTACTTTTCTGCATTTTAAAACAAATCCGTTACTCCTTCGGGAAACGGGCGTTAAACCGGTCCAGTGCCAGCGCCAGCACGATTCCCACCGCAAGACAAATCAGATCAGCGGTCAGCGCCTTGGGCGAGGTGGCCATATCCTTAAAGGGAATGATCACCAGCGTAGCTGCTATTACCACACCCACAATGGCATGGAACGCCACCGAGTAGTGTCGTTCAAACAGCCGGTCCACTGCCTTCGCCAGCAGCACTACCGTAATTACCGCACCGGCGATTCCCGGCACCAGGACTGTGGGCCGGAGCCGCCCCAGGCCCTCCACAAAGGGCGTATAAAGCCCCAGCGGCATCAGCAGGGTGGAAAAACTCATTCCCGGTGCAATAACGCTCAGCGCCAGGCAGAAGCCACAGAACAGGTACCAAAGCACTGAAGGAGTCACCTGAATCGAAAACACTTCAAGCGCCACCAGAAGGCCCAGCACCAGGGCAAACGCTCCGCCCAGCGCGCTCCAGGAGGCTTTGGTTCTCCCCTGCTCACCCGCCTGCTTCAGCAGCGAGGGCAGCATGCCGCCGATCAGTCCCACGAACAGGCAGACCGACTGATTGGGATATCGATCCAAAAAGAAGGCCAGCAAATTGGCCACCCCCAGAAATCCCACACCCATGCCCACAATCACCGGGACAAGTTTGGGCAGATGGGTCTTATAATTTTTCCTGGGGTCAGACAGCAGTTCCATCACCGGCCGGTAAATTCCGAAGATCACACACAGCACACCGCCGGAAATGCCGGGCAACACCGCACCCAATCCAATGAGCGCCCCCTGCAGCACGCGCAGCAGCGCCATTGCAGGCGACATCCTTTGCCGTTTTTTCATATGGTTATTCTCCTTATTTTAATTGGATAAAGTATTAATTTTCTCAACTTAATACTGCAAGAAAAAACCGGACCTGCTGTAACAACAGATCCGGGCTTCTGGTGACCCATCCGGGAATCGAACCCGGGTTACCGCCGTGAAAGGGCGATGTCTTGACCGCTTGACCAATGGGCCTTATAAAAATACAAAGTTTAGCTAAAACAGCAAGCATACTTCATCACCCACTATTGCGGGTAACCCCCAAGTATTCTAGCTAAACCCTGTATTTGATGGTAGCGGTAACTGGATTCGAACCGGTGACACTTCGGGTATGAACCGAATGCTCTAGCCAACTGAGCTATACCGCCATATTCAATTGCGCCGTATGTAGGGCGCTTTTATATTATATTAAACAGAGATTGACTTGTCAACAGTTTTTTCATCTTTTTTTTAAAAACTTTCTTCCATTTTTTACCATGAACTAAAAGGGCCTCCGGATGCTTTTCCGGAGGCTCTTCTCTGTTTCAATGATTACTTGCCGTGCTTGGGAACCAGCAGTTCCTTGCCGCCCATGTAGGGGCGCAGGACCTCGGGGATCTTCACGGTGCCGTCTGCCTGCAGGTTGTTCTCCAGGAAGGCGATCAGCATACGCGGAGGAGCCACGCAGGTGTTGTTCAGGGTGTGAGGCAGGTAGTTGCGGCCGTCCTCGCCCTTCACGCGGATCTTCAGGCGGCGGCTCTGAGCATCGCCCAGGTTGGAGCAGCTGCACACCTCGAAGTACTTCTTCTGACGGGGGCTCCAGGCCTCGATGTCACAGCTCTTCACCTTCAGGTCAGCCAGGTCGCCGGAGCAGCACTCCAGCTGGCGCACGGGGATATCCAGGCTGCGGAACAGCTCCACGCTGTTGTGCCACATCTTGTCGTACCACTCCATGCTCTCCTCAGGCTTGCAGACCACGATCATCTCCTGCTTCTCGAACTGATGGATGCGGTACACGCCGCGCTCCTCCAGACCGTGAGCGCCCTTCTCCTTACGGAAGCAGGGGCTGTAGCTGGTCAGGGTCTGGGGCAGTTTGGCCTCAGGAATCAGCTGATCCACGAAACGGCCGATCATGGTGTGCTCGCTGGTGCCGATCAGATACAAGTCCTCACCCTCGATCTTGTACATCATAGCGTCCATTTCGGGGAAGCTCATAACGCCCTGCACCACGCTGCCGTGCATCATGAAGGGAGGAATCACGTAGGTGAAGCCCTTGTCGATCATGAAGTCGCGGGCGTAGGCCAGCACAGCCTCATGCAGGCGGGCAATATCGCCCAGCAGGTAGTAGAAGCCGTTGCCGGCCACACGGCGGGCGCTGTCCAGATCGATGCCGTCGAAGCTCTCCATGATCTCGGTGTGGTAGGGGATCTCGAAGTCAGGTACCACAGGCTCGCCGAAGCGCTCCACCTCCACGTTGTGGCTGTCGTCCGGGCCGATGGGCACGCTGGGATCGATCATGTTGGGGATGACTAGCATGATGTTGCGGATCTTCTCCTCCAGCTCGGTCTCTTTGGCCTCCAGATCCTTCAGACGGTCCGCCTGAGCGGCCACCTGAGCCTTCACGGCCTCGGCCTCCTCAAACTTCTTCTGACCCATCAGCGCGCCGATCTGCTTGGAGAGCTTGTTGCGCTCGCTGCGCAGGTTGTTCGCCTCGGTCACAGTGTTGCGGTTCTCAGTATCCAGAGCGATGACCTCATCCACCAGAGGCAGCTTGGAATCCTGGAATTTCTTTTTGATGTTTTCCTTGACCAGCTCCGGGTTCTCCCGTACAAAACGCAAGTCCAGCATAAATTTCTATCCCCTTTTTCAGATTGTTTCCTTTTGATAACCGCCCAGCAGGTTGGCAAAGGCGGTGAGTTGCTCATCCGAGTAAAAATGAACGGTCAGGCTGCCCCGCCCGTTTTTGTAGGCCACCTTGACCTCGTTGCCCAGCACCTCGCGGAGTGCCAGCTCCACCTCGTCCGGCAGAGCAGGACGCACCGGCTGGCTGACCGGAGGTTTTTCGGGCTTAGCCAGCTTTTTGCAGAGCGCTTCGGTCTGGCGCACGTTCAGGTCGTTTTCTACTACCATCTGGGCCGCCTGTTCCTGCAGCTCTTCGCTCTCCAGGCCCAGAATCACCTTGGCGTGGCCGGTGGTCAGATGACCGGTCTGCAGCCACTCCAGCGCCCGCTGGGGCAGATTCAGCAGCCGCAGGCTATTGGCCACCGAGCTGCGGCTCTTGCCCAGCCGCTTGGCGGCCTGTTCCTGGGTCAACCCGCAGCGCTCCATCAGCTGCTTGTAGCCGAAGGCCTCCTCCACCGGGTCCAGGTCCTCACGCTGTAGGTTCTCAATCAGCGCCATTTCCATGGCTTCACTCTCGGTCACATCCTTGATGATTACCGGAATTTCAGACAAACCCGCCAGACGGGCAGCCCGCCAGCGGCGTTCACCCGCGATGATCTTGTAGCCGCCGCTGTTGCAGGGGCGTACCGTGATAGGCTGCAGCACACCGTGCTCGGTGATGCTGGCTGCCAGTTCCGACAAGGGCTCTTCGGAGAAGTCCTTGCGGGGCTGTTCCTTGTCCGGTTCAATGTCCCGCAGAGGGAGGGTGCTCACCTCCCGGCCCACGTCCCGGGCCGTTTCCTCAAACAGACTTTCCAGCCCGCGGCCAAGGCCGCCTTTCTTTTGTGCCATTTGCCGCCCTCCTTTTTAACGATTGTTGCTCAGCAATTCCTTCGCCATGGCCTGGTAGGCTTCGCAGCCCTTGCTGGCCGGGTCGTAGTAATTGATGGGCTGCCCGTAGCTGGGCGCCTCGGAAAGGCGCACATTCCGGGGCACAGTGGTCTTGTAGACCTTGTCGCCGAAAAATTTCTTTACCTGGTCCACCACCTGCAGGGTCAGATTCAGCCGTCCCGCGTACATGGTGAACACCACGCCCTCGATCTCCAGATACCGGTTGTACATCTTGCGAACTGTTTTCAGGGTGCTCATCAGCTCGGAAAGTCCTTCCAGCGCGTAGTATTCGCACTGAATTGGAATGAGCACCGAATCGCTGGCGCACAGACCATTCAGGGTCAGCAGGTCCAGGCTGGGCGGGCAGTCGATAAAGATGTAATCATAATTTCCCGCCACCGAAGCCAGCGCCTGGCGCAGACGGCTTTCCCGCCGCTCCATATTCACCAGCTCGATCACTGCGCCGGAAAGCTGAATGTTGGACGGAATCACATCCACCATAAACTCGGTGGGCACAATGGCCTGCTGGGCCTGGGCCTCGCCGATGATCAGATCGTACACACTGGTCTCTACGCTGCGTTTGGAAATTCCATAGCCGCTGGTGGTGTTGCCCTGGGGGTCCAGGTCCACAATCAGCACCCGTTTCCCCTCTGCCGCCACACAGGACGCCAGGTTCACCGCGGTGGTGCTTTTGCCCACGCCGCCTTTCTGGTTTGCAACTGCGATTACTTTTCCCACCGCTTGTGCCTCCAATTCATCAGATCTGCATCCGCGAAACGGTTGTTCGCGGCAGGCATCGGTGTTATTATAGCATAGATTTCGGCATGATTACACCCATCTCACTGGATTTTCCTCAGATTTCATTCTTTTCTCCGGCTTTTTGGCATCAAATTGTTCCACGTGGAACAATTTGATGGGCTTTCCTGTTCTTTTCTCTGCAAATGCAAAGGGGAATGTTCCACGTGGAACATTCCCCTTTGCACCCTGTTTTCTCTTTTCCCTATATCGCTGAACCCAATCTTCGAAACCGGAGCGGGGAGCAAGTATTCTTCTGAATTGTTCCACGTGGAACAATTCAGCCAATGCGGCGGGCCTGCTGGCCCGGTTCGGTGGGGATTCGCACCGTATACTCCACAAAGCCATCCCCTTCCACCCGACGAGTAGAGGCCTTCACGCCCGCATCCACCATCAGGCGCACCGCCTTGTTGATGGTGTTCACAAAAATCCGCACATCCCGCACCATGGGAACGGTTTTCTTGCGCGGCGTTCTCTGCACCAGTCGCTGCACATACTCATCTGCCTGGCGGGCGTTCATCCCCTGCTTTGCAAAGACTTCCAGTGCCGGCAGCCGCTGGGCTTCCTCCAGCCGAAGCACCGCCCGGGCATGCCGTTCGGTCAGATTGTTGGCGCGGCAAAACTGTTGCTGCTGGTCGCTGAGCTGAAGCAGCCGCAGCTTGTTGTTCAAAGTAGGCTGAGCCATGCCAAGCCGCTTGGCCGCCTCCTCCTGGGTACACCCCCACAGGGCGATTACGTCCTGAATGCCCTTGGCCTGTTCAAAGGGGTCCAGGTCCTGGCGCTGCATATTTTCCAAAAGACCCAGCGCCGCGGTGGCCTGGTCCTGATAATCACACAGAATGGCCGGTATCTCCTGCAGCTGGGCCAGCTTGCAGGCCCGCAGCCGTCTCTCCCCTGCCACCAGCTGATACCGCTCACCACAGCGGCGGACCGAAACCGGCTGCAGCAAACCATTCTCCAGAATGCTCACTGCCAGCTGTGCGATCTCTTTTTCATCGAAGTGTCTGCGTGCCTGAAAGGGCGACGGGTCGATCAGCTCTGTGGGAATGGCAAACACCTTTCCCTTTACCTTGGCTTTGCGCGGCAGCATCCTGGTACCCTCCTTTTTGTTGCGGAAAATTCTGCGGCCCCCAGCAGGCAGGAGCCTTGGGGCAGCACCCCGCCCAACAGCCTGGAAACCATCGCCGCCGCTTGCATGGCAGCCTTTTGCCCTATTTTCTGTTATGTATTTCCTGGCCGGGCCGCAGAAATGATCCCTTATCCTTCGGAACACAAAAGCGCGCCATGCGGCATCTCTTGCTTCCAGCAAAAGTATACCACAGGCGCGCTGTGCAATCCAGAAATTTCCATTTACAAAATTCTCTGGATTTCTTCCCTTTTCTTCTTATTTCAGCGGGGATTTTGCAATCTTTCCTCCGTTTCTGGGGTAAGCGGTCGGAGTTTGCGATATTTTTTCGCACACCACCAGGCTGCGGGCGTCGCCGCCGGGCAGCTGGAAGTCACGGGTCTCCCGGAACTTACCGCCCAGCTTGGCAATGGCGCCCTTGGCGCTGGCCAGCTCCTGCTCAGCACCCGCGCCCTTCATGGCAATGAACACGCCGCCCACCTTGGTCAGGGGCAAACAGTATTCCGCCAGAATCTGCAGCGCCGCCACTGCCCGGGCGCTCACCACATCGGCGGTCTCCCGCCACTGCTTGCGGGCCGCTTCCTCTGCCCGCTCCTTGGCAAACTCCACGCCGGTCAGGCCCAGCTCGGCACAAACGTATTTCAAAAACTCCACTCGCTTGCCGGTGGGCTCCATCAGGGTAAGTTCCAGCTCCGGCTTGTAAATCTTGGTCACAAGGCCCGGAAAACCCGCGCCGCAGCCCACATCGATCATTTTGCCTGCCACCTCCGGCTGGCTGGCAAAGAGCAGGCTATCCAGAAAGTGCTTATCCTCGATGCCCTCCGGGTCGGTGATGGCCGTCAGGTTCACCTTCTGGTTGTATTCCACCAGCAGCCGGGCATAGTGGTTCAACTGGTCCAGCTGAACGCCGGTCAGCTCAATGCCCTGCCGGGCGCATTTTTCCTGCAAACGCTGTGTATCGATCATTCCGCCGCCTCCTTGTTCTGGGCTTCGCTGCTGTTTGTTCTGCGGCCTCGGTTGGCGGCTTCCACCGCTACACTGAGCACCGCCATATCCGCCGGGCTTACCCCGGGGATTCGGCCCGCCTGGGCCAGGCTCACCGGCCGGATGCGTGCCAGCTTTTCCCGAGCCTCCAGCCGCAGGCCATTCAACGGCGCATAGTCGAAGTCCTCCGGGATGGGGGTATTCTCCAGTCGCTTCACATCCTTGATGGCCCGCTGCTGCCGGGCAATGTAGCCCGCGTATTTGATTTCGGTGGTGATACGGGCCGCCATCCGACGGTCCACACCGTCACCCCAGCCGATCACCTGAGCCAGAATGGCATAGTCCAGCTCAGGCCGCCGCAGCAGCTCCGCCGCCGGACCGCCCTTTTCCACCAGGGCAATGCCCTTTTCCTCCAGCACCCGGTTCAGCTCTGCCGCCTTTACGCTGGTCTGTTCCAGCCGTTTGGTCTCCCGGGCCTTCACCGCCATGGCCTGTTCAAAGGCCTGCCAGCGGACATCGTCCACCAGACCCGCCTTGCGACCGATGGGGGTCAACCGCTCGTCGGCGTTATCCTGTCGCAGGGTCAGACGGTATTCGCTGCGGCTGGTCATCATTCGGTAGGGGTCCATCACGCCCTTGGTCACCAGGTCATCCACCAGGGTGCCCAGGTAGGAGGAATGCCGGGGCAGGATCACCTGCTCCTTGCCCAGCACTGCCAGACCGGCGTTCATGCCAGCCAGCAGGCCCTGGGCCGCCGCCTCTTCATAGCCGGAGGTCCCGTTAAACTGGCCTGCACCATACAGGCCCTTCACCGCCCGGGTTTCCAGGGTCAGCTGGAGGGCAGTAGGGTCAATACAGTCATACTCGATGGCATAGGCGGGCCGCAGGATCTCAATGTTTTCGAAGCCCTTGATGGTCCGGTACATGGCATTCTGCACATCCTCCGGCAGGCTGCTGCTCATTCCCTGCAGATACATCTCCTCGGTGTCCAGCCCGCAGGGCTCCACAAAGATCTGGTGCCGCTCCTTGTCCGAAAAACGCACCACCTTATCCTCGATGCTGGGACAGTACCGGGGGCCAACACCCTCGATCATTCCCCCGTACAGCGGCGAGCGATGCAGGTTGTCCAGAATAATCCGATGGGTCTCCGGGTTGGTGTAGGCGATGTGGCAATCCACCAGATTTTTGATGCCGCCCTCCGGAGTCAGAAAGCTGAACGGCTCCGGCGGCTCCTCGCCGGGCTGGGGCTCTAGCACCGAGAAATCAATACTCCGCCGGTGTACCCGGGCAGGGGTACCGGTTTTGAACCGGCGCAGGGGCAGCCCCGCCTGACGCAGCCGCTCGCTCAGCAGGTTGGCCGCCTGCTGGCCGTCCGGGCCGCTCTCCACACTGGCGTCGCCCACAAAGATGCGCCCGCCCAGATTGGTACCGGTGCAAAGCACCACCGCCTGAGCCCCATAAAAACCGTTCAAACGGGTATATACGCCGGTCACCCGGCCATCCTCCAGGGCAAGATCCACGATCTCGCCCTGTTTAATGTCCAAATTATTGGTCTTTTCCAGAAAATGCTTGGTGAAATCATGGTAGGCCCGCCGGTCGATCTGGGCCCGCAGGGAATGCACCGCCGGGCCCTTGCCCCGGTTGAGCATCCGGCTCTGCAGGGTGGTGGCGTCTGCCGCCAGGCCCATCACGCCGCCCAGCGCGTCCACCTCCCGCACCAGATGGCCCTTGGCGGTACCGCCGATGCTGGGGTTGCAGGGCATGTTTCCGATGCCGTCCAGGCTGAGGGTGAACAGGGCGGTCTTTGCGCCCAGCGCCGCCGCCGCGTGGGCCGCTTCAATGCCCGCGTGGCCCGCGCCCACCACAATCACCTGATAATCTCCCAAATGGTTCATGCTTTGTCGTTTCCTTCCTTTACTTGCCCACACAGAACTTGGAGAACACTTCCTCGATCACGCTCTCGCTGGCGTCCTCACCGGTCAGGCGGCAGAGGGCCGCCAGGGCATCGTCCACGCAGACGCTCACCGCGTCCAGTCCGAAGCCGCCGTCCAGCGCCTGGATGCCCTCCTGCAGCGCGTCCCGGGCAGATACTGCCGCGGCCAGCTGCCGCTGGCTCACCAGGCAGGGCGCACCGGGGTCCAGATTGGCCACTCCCAGCAGCTCCCGCACCGCCTGCTCCAGCTCCGGCATCCCGCCGCCCTGGCCTGCCGCAATGCGCAGCACCCGGAAGAATTTGCCCTCCAGAATGCTCTCGTCGAAGCGCTGTTCCAAATCGTTCTTGTTCACCAGCGCGATGGCCGGACGCCCGGCGCACAGCTGCGCCAACTCCTTGTCCTCCTCGGTGGCGGGGGTGGAGCCGTCGAACACCGCCAGCACCAGCCCGGCCTCTTCCAGCTTGCGGCGGCTGCGGCGGATGCCCTCAGCCTCCACCACGTCGCCGGTCTCCCGCAGGCCTGCGGTATCAAACAGGTTGACCCGCACGCCGCCCAGCATCACCGCCTGCTCCACCACATCCCGGGTGGTTCCGGCAATGGGGGTCACGATGGCCCGGTCGAATCCGGCCAGCAGATTCATCAGGGTGCTCTTGCCCACGTTGGGACTGCCCACGATGGCCGCGTCCACACCCTGACGCAGTACGGCACCGCCGCCGTAGCTGCCGATCAGTCCTCGCACACCGGTACACACTTCATCCAGTGTACTACGCAGGGTATCCTCTTCCAGCTCGGGCACATCCTCTTCGGGGAAATCCACCCAGGCAGCCAGATGCCCGGCCAGCGCCACCAGACGGCTTTTGTATCCCTCGATCTGCCGGGCCAGCGCGCCGCTCAGGGCGCTCTCGGCCAGCGCTGCGCCCTGACGGCCGGCAGCGCCGATCAGATCCATCACCGCCTCGGCCTGGGTCAGACTCATCCGCCCGTTCAGAAAGGCCCGCTTGGTGTACTCACCCGGTCCGGCCGGTGCCGCGCCCGCCGCGATGCAGGCGGTGATCAGCTCTTGAGCGATCACCATACCGCCATGGCAGCTCAGCTCCACCACGTCTTCGCCGGTATAGCTTCGGGGAGCCCGGAAGAAGAGGGCTACGCCCTCGTCCAGCGTTTCGCCCCGGGCGATGAAATGACCAAACAGGGCGGTATAGCCCTTCGCCTCGCTCACCTTTTTGTTCGGATTCATCGGCCGAAACACCTGCTCGGTGATCCGGTAGCTTTCCGGGCCGGACAGGCGCACCACTGCGATACCGCCCGCACCGGGCGGCGTTGCCAGCGCCACGATGGTCGTTTCCATCTTCACTCCCCCATTCTCAAAACAGCATAGTTCATTTTATTGTAGCACACCGGCCCCGGCCAGGGCAAGGCAGGCCGGACACAGAGCAAAGGCCGCCCGAGTCCTTCCGGTCATCGGGCGGCCTTTGCATATTATCCAATCAGTCGAATTTCAAAATATTCTCCCAATTGTTATTTTCTTTTGCTTCGCTGTACTCCATCACCACGTCCCGCATAAAGCGCCGGAAGCCTTGATAAACCTCTTCGCTGATGGGTTCCGGCCAGGTCATCACCACCAGCGGGTGGGGCACGTCGTCCTTTTTATAAGGGATGTGCTGGTAGTCGTAGGGATTTTCACAGAAGCCGTTCCGCTCGTAAAAGCCCTTGCGGCGGATGGAAATCTCCTCTTTCGGCGGGTCGATCTCCAGCAGCACCGGCTGCCCCTTTTCTTTCAGGGCGGTCAGCACCTTGGACCCGTAGCCCTTGCCCCGGCCGCAGGGGAACACCGCGAAATGCTCCACGTACAAATAGCCGGGCGCCTGCCAATACATCACAAAGCCCTGCCACTGGTCCTCCTCATAGATCAGGTCCACATGGTAGCGCTCATCCTCCATGGCGCGCTTCTGGTCGGGCAGGGTCCGGTTCTCGTAGGCGGGGAAGCTCGCTTCATACAGCTCCCACAACGCTTCAAATCGGGGGTCCTGCCAACCGTTCATTCGCTCCAAACGCATTTTATCCTTCCTTTCCTGTCTGGAAAAATCTTGTACTCCTATCCTATCATGCCCCGCAAAAAAGCGCAACGGGGCCGCCGAAGCTTTCGCACTCTTGTAATATTTTCAAATATAATACAATCAGTAGTGAATCAAGACGGTAAAAAACGCGGCACGCAGCTCCGCTTGGGGGCCGCATGCCGCGGTGAATTTTATGTATGCGCGTTTCTTACAGCTCGATCTTGCCGTACAGAGCAAAGCCCTCGGCGTCATCGATCACCTGAGTGCGCTTGGGAGCAACAGGGGCTGCACCCTCGGTGCGCTGGGCGCTGGCAAACTCCCGGCCGGGAACGCTGCTGCGCCGCTCACCCTTGAAGCCGCCGCTCTTGCGGTCACGGCCACCGCGCTGACCGCGGCCGCCACGCTGACCACGGCCGCCGCTGCGGCTGCGGTTCTGAGCATTGGGATCGGTGGAGTAGATCACAACGCGGCGATCCGCACCCTCACCCTTGGACTCGCTGCGCAGGCCCTCCATGGTGCTGATGGTGCTGTGGATGATGCGCCGCTCGTAGGGGTTCATGGGGTCCATGGCATAGCTGCGGCCGGTCTTGGCCACCTTCGCGCCCATGCGGCGGGCCAGAGCCTCCAGGTCCTTCTCCCGCTTGCCGCGATAGCCAGCCACGTCCAGACCCAGTTTCAGGTAGTCGCCGCCCAGGCGGTTGGCCGCCAGCCCAGCCAGGTAGGACAGGCTCTCCATTGTCTCGCCACGGTGGCCGATCAGAACGCCAACGTCCTCACCTTCCACCTTCACGATGTAGGCCTCGCCCTGCTTCTCCACGTGCATCTCCACGTCGCCCGCACCCATCAGGGTAAAGATCTCCTTCAGGTAAGCCACGGCGGCGGCCAGCTTCTCGTTGCTGTCCACGTCCACCTGTACGGTGGCCTCCTCCTGGGGAGCGGCCTCCTGCTTCTCCTCTGCGGGAGCGGCCTTTTCCTCAGCGGCAGGCTGTACCTCAACCGCCTTCTCCTCGGGCTGGGCCGCAGCCACGGGCTCGGCCGGGGTCTCCACCTCGGGCTCCTGCACGGTGGCGCGCACCTTAGCGGGGATCTTCTTGAACAGACGGTGCACCGGCATCTCCAGGATCTCGATGCTCACTTCCTCACGGGGAAGGCCCAGCTGGGCGCAGGCGGCCTCGGTGGCCTCCTCCACAGTCTTCCCGGTAACGATCACTTCACGCATGACTCATTCCTCCTTGTTCAGCTGGCTCAGGGGTACGGTCCGCTCGTCCTTATATTTTTCCTCGTCCTGCTTGCGGGCCATTTCCAGGCGCAGCCGGTTCAGTTCTGCCTCGTTGACCGAACGGGTGGTCTCTTTGCCGTTCTCCACCACGGTCACCTGCTTTTTCGCCTTGCGCTCCAGCTTTTTGGCCTCGATCTCGGCGGCGATCTCCACCTTCAGCTTCTCGGGATCGTACATCTTGCGCAGAATTACGCTCTGGATAAACATGAACAGGTTAGACACGGTGTAATACAGAGAGAAGCCCACGGGCACCTGGAAGGCGAACCAGACGAACATCAGGCTGGTGATCCAGGGCATCCACTTCATGCTGCCCTGCATCTGCTGACCGCTCATCTTCATGGTGATCACGTTCAGCATAGCCATGGTGACGATGCTCAGCAGGGGGAAGATCAGCAGAGTGTTCAGCGCGAAGCCGGGCTTGTCCATCAGGTTAATGCCCAGGAAGTTCACATTGAAGTTCTGCATGGCTTCGATCTGCTCGGCGGTGAAGATGTTGCCGAACACATTGGGGTCCAGCTGGACCTGCTTGATGATCTCGCTCTGGGCCATGTAGTTGTTGGCAGCCATACCCAGCTGCTCGGCCGCGGCGTTCAGAGCCTCGGCAGGCAGGTGCATGATGTACTTCAGCGGGCGGTAAACCACCTCGATGATGCCGAAGATCACCAGGAAGTTGATCAGCATGGGCGCGCAGCCGGCGGCGGGGTTATAGCCGTATTCCTGCTGCATGCGCATCAGCTCTTCGTTCTGCTTTTCCTTGTCCTTGGCGTACTTTTTCTGGATCTCCTGGATCATCGGCTGGTACGCAGCCATGCGGGCGGTGCTCTTCTGCTGCTTAATCTGCAGCGGGAAGGAGAGCAGGCGCACGATGACCGTGAACAGGATGATGGACCAGCCGTAGTTGCCCACAAACTGGTAGATCCACTGCAGCACATAGCCGAGGGGCGTGCCGAGAATGCCTAAAATTCCCATAATTCTTTTTCCTATCCGCCCCGTTTGCGCGCCAGGGCTTTTGTAGATTTTATCGTGGGACACATCCCCGGCGCAAAACGGGGCGCGTCACAAGGGGCGATGGGTAAGGTTCGTCCGCAGTCAGCGGACCAGGCGGCGGTCGTCGTTTTTCCAGCGTCCTTTGGGCGGGACCGGATCGTAACCGCTCTTGCACAGCGGGTTGCAGCGCAGAATGCGCCACACCGCCAGGATGCTTCCCTTCACCGCGCCATGGGTGAGCAGTGCCTCCATGGCATATTCACTGCAGGTGGGAAGGAAGCGGCAATTTGTGCCCAGATGGGGCGAGAGGTATTTCTTGTACCACTTTATGGGTAGCACTAAAACGCGGGCGATCATCTGACCAGGCCCGCGTTTTTCAGCAGTTGTTCGGCAGCCTTCTGCACCTCGCCGCTCTTGCAGCGGGTGGTCTGGCCCCGCGCCACGAACACCAGGTCCAGCCCGCCCACATCATAGGGCAGCGTCTGGTACAAGGCGGCACGGATGACCCGCCGCGCCCGGTTTCGGTGCACGGCGTTGCCGATTTTTTTGGTTGCGGTGATGCCCACCCGGGTATGCCCCAGACGGTTCTTCATCACATACAACACCAGTTTTGGATGCACAAAGGCCTTTCCCCGGGCATAGGCCCGGGCAAACTCCTTGTTGCGGGTGATCGGCCGGTAGCGCATGGATCTTCCCCCGTATGGAAAAACAAGGCCACTAACAACTCAGTGGCCTTGCAAGCTTGCCCGCTCAAAAAGCGGGGCTTTGTTTTACACTTAGGCAGACAGCTTGGCGCGGCCCTTGGCACGACGGGCGGCGATCACCTTGCGGCCGTTCTTGCTGGCCATTCTCTTCAGAAAGCCGTGCACACCACTGCGCTGACGCTTCTTGGGCTGAAAAGTTCTTTTCATGACGATATCCTCCAAAAGGCCCCGCAATGGGGCAGATTTTATTGATTTTCTCTGTGCAGGTACACAGATGACCTTGCATCATAAAAGTATAGCGGATGATTTCCGCCTTTGTCAACACTTTCCGCAAAGTTTTTTGCTTTACAGCTTGTTTTGGCCTGTTTTGCCGTGTACACGCAGATACGGCGGGCCTTTGTGCCCCCTTTGGCGATTTGCGAAAACGCGTTTTTAGACCCCTTACAGCGGCTACTATAGCTATAGTATAATAAATAACATTGTAAAGGTCGTTTTTTTGTGATATAATCAATCAGATACTAATTTTCAATAATAATGGAGCGTTTTTGCCTATGGATTCCTTTAACGACGTTTTAAGCGCAGCGAAGGCCTATTGCAAGGAGCGCCTGGTGGACGCCACCTACAACCTGTACATCGACGGGCTGGAGGCGGTGAGCTTCGAGGGCAGCGGCAAGGTCGTGCTGGCTGTGCGCAATGATTTCATCTGCACCATCGTGCGGGACCGCTATACTCCTCTGCTGAAAGAAGCTCTGGCCGCGGTGCTGGGCTTCGATGTGGAGGTGGAACTCGTCGTGCCCGCAGCCGCACCGGAAAAGCCCGCCCCGGAACCGGAAAAACCTGCTCCGGTCAGCGCTCCCAGCGGCAAATACGACTTCACCTTCGAAAACTTCATCAAGGGTCCCTCCAACCAGTTCGCCTATGCGGCGGCGCAGGCGGTTGCCTCCAATCCCTCCGGGGCCTACAACCCGCTGTTCATCTACGGCCAGTCTGGTCTGGGTAAAACGCACCTGCTCAACGCCATTCAGGTGGAGATCAAGAAGAACCACCCGGACTTTAATATTGTGTATGTGGACTGCGAGAAGTTCACCAACGAGATCATCACTGCCATCCGGGAGGGCAACACCGAGAGCTTCCGCCAGAAATACCGGGCGGCGGACGTGCTGCTGGTGGACGATATCCAGTTCATCGCCGGCAAGGAAAGCACCCAGGAGGAGTTCTTCCATACCTTTAATACGCTGCACAACGCGGGCAAGCAGATCGTGCTGGCCAGCGACCGCCCCGCCAAGGAGATCAAGAGCCTGGAGGAGCGTCTGCGCACCCGGTTCGAGTGGGGCCTCACCGCGGACATTCAGCCGCCGGACTTCGAGACCCGAGTGGCCATCATCCGCCGCAAGGCCGAGCTGTTCAATCTGGACATGCCGGATGACGTGGCCGAGTTCATCGCGAACCATCTGAAAAACAACATCCGCCAGCTGGAAGGCGCCGTGAAAAAGCTGAACGCCTATTACATGCTGGAAGGCATCCAGCCGGTGATCGGCGTGGCTCAGAATGCCATCAAGGATATTCTGAACGAGACCCAACCGGTTCCGGTTACCATCGAAAAGATCATCGGCGAGGTGGGCCGCACTTACAACGTGACCCCCGCGGAGATCCGGGGCATGCGCCGCACAGCCAACATCTCCTCTGCCCGGCAGACCGCCATCTATGTGGTGCGCGAGATCACCGGCATGAGCATGGAGGACATCGGCAAGGAGTTCGGCGGCCGGGATCACTCCACCATCGTGTACTCCCTGAAATCCATGGAGAACAATCTGAACAACGACCGCCACCTGAAGGAAACGGTGGAGGACATCATCAAAAACGTTCGCTCCTAAAAGCCAGGGGCGGGCCGCCCTTGGGAATATCGGGTACAGCATGGCGCCCCTGCCGGCTGTACCTGTTTTGGCCCTTCTCCCCTTTTCTGTTCCTTTATTCTTTCTTTTCTCTCTACCATATGAACCGCGCTTTGTCCGGCTTTTTTCAAAAAAGGCGGATTTTGCGCGGGTTTTCCCACACTCATCACGACACGTTTCGTGACCTTCAAAATTATACAAACTGCAATATTTCCCTCATTTGCCCCTGAAAACAGCCAAAAAGTTTTTCTGTTTCTTTTCAACATTCAACAATCGCTTTTTCACAGGGCATGTGTAAAACTTTTCATTTTTCGCTTATCCACATTTTTTAAACAAACCGGGCTCACCTTTCCACAGCCCACAAACCCGGTCTTCAAAAGGCCTCGCGCCACTTTTCCACAGTTTTCACACCCCCTATTACTACGTCTACCTGAAACTATGCTATTTGAAGACCAAAAACGGATTTTCATCGCAAGAAAGGAGCAACCGCATGAACATTGTTTGCGACAAAGCACTTCTGTCCAGTGCCATTGACGGTGTGTCGAAGGCCGTCACACTTCGGTCCTCAATTCCCGCTCTGGAGGGTATCCTCCTAAAAGCCGAAGGTTTCCAGCTCACCCTGACTGGCTACGATCTGGAAATGGGCATCACCACCACCATCGAAGCCAATGTTCGCCAGGCCGGTGAGATCGTTCTGTCTGCCAAGCTTCTGGGCGACATGGTCCGCCGGCTGCCCAGCGGCGAGGTGAGCATCTACACCAACGAATCCGGCAACGCCACCATTAAGGGCGGTGTGGCGGAATTCGACATTCTTGCCATGAGCGCTTCCGACTATCCCGATCTCCCCACCCCGGGCGCGGACCATACTTTGACCATCAAGGCCGGTATGCTGCGGGGCATGATCGAAAAAACTCTTTACGCCGTCAGCCAGGATGACAAAAAACCTGCACACACCGGCGAGCTGTTCGCCATTGAAGAGGACAAACTCACGGTTGTTGCGCTGGACGGTTACCGGCTGGCCATTGTGGAGCGTCCGGTCCAGGCGGAAAAACACATCCGCATCATCATTCCGGCCAAGACCCTCACCGAGGTGAACAAACTGCTGGGCGATGACGAGGATGACGTGCGCATTTCCGCCAACCGCCGGTTCGTGGTCTTCAACTCCGGAAACTACACCATTCTCTCCCGGCTGATCGAGGGCGAATTCCTGAATTATGCCAATGTGATCCCCAACGGCTGCAAGACCCGGGTGGTTTTGGAGACCAGAGATTTCATTGATACCATCGAGCGCGCCAGTCTGATCATCACCGAGCGGCTGAAAAACCCGCTGCGCATCCTCTTCGATGCCTCCGGCAAGGTGACCGTTCGCTGCCAGACCAATCTGGGCAAGGTCGTGGACGAATTTTCCGCTCAGGTGGAGGGCGATCCGGTGGAGATCGGCTTCAACAACCGCTATCTGCTGGACGCGCTGCGCAATGCCCGCTGCGATAAGGTAGTGCTGGAGCTGAGCGGCCCCCTGAGCCCGGTGAAGATCCTGCCCGAGGAAGGCGAGGACTTCATCTATCTGGTGCTGCCCGTCCGCTTCAAAAACGACTAAGCTGGACAAATGTTGCGTTGATGTGCGCAATTGCATATTTGAATGCATAAATAAACGGTCTTGAAATGCGCATGCCTCGTCCATTTGAGCAAGGATTGAGGACTGGGGCTTTGCGCCGGTCCCCAACCTCCTTTCGGTCATAAATCGCTGCTGGCGCATTTTAGGCTTTGAAACGGTTGGAGCCTGAAAAACGCAGAAAAACCGTTTTAAGGCCTGTTTGCGGGGCGCTGAGGACCATTCCAACCGAAAACGGCAGACAAACTCATACTGGAAACTCACAAAACACAAAGGAACTGATACGATGGAACGAATTCTGATCCATACGGAATTTATCAAGCTGGACTCGCTGCTCAAGCTGGCGGGTCTGGTGGAAACCGGCGGCGAAGCCAAGGTGCTGATCCAGGCCGGGCAGGTGCTGGTGAACGGCGAGGTGTGCGAGATGCGGGGCAAAAAGCTGCGCCCGGGAGACACCGTGACCCTGGAGGGCCGCACTGTGACCGTGGCCGACGGGCAGTAACCCTATGCGGCTGAAGGAGCTTTCGCTGCAGGATTACCGGAACATCCGGCAGGCGGACTTTACCCCTTGCCCGGAGCTCACGGTGATCTGCGGCAAAAACGGCCAGGGCAAGACCAATCTGCTGGAGGCGGTGTGGCTGCTCACTGGAGGCAAAAGCTTCCGGGGTGCAAAGGACGCGGAGCTTATCGCCCGGGACCAGCCCTTTTCGGTGCTACAGGCGGAGACAGAGACCAGCGACGGGCAGCAAAACCAGATCTATCTGACGATCGGCGGACGGGAAACCTCCCGTCCGGGCCGGATGGCCAAGCGAAACGGAGTAGACCTGGGCCGGGCCTCGGCGCTGGCGGGCAGCTTCACGGCGGTGGTGTTCGAGCCGGGCAATCTGAGCCTGGTGAAGGGCAGCCCGGAGGGACGGCGGCGTTTTCTGGACGCCGCGCTGTGCCAGCTGTACCCGGGGTATCTGGCAGCCTGGCGGCGTTATGCCCGGCTGCTTACCCAAAAAAACGCGCTGCTCAAGCATTATGAGCGCACACCGGGAGCGGCCCAGATGCTGGACGTGTTCGACGAGGAACTGGCCCGCTACGGGCAGGAGCTCACACTGCGCCGGATGGACTACATGAAACGGCTGCGGCCGCTGGCCACCGCCAATTACCGGGATATTTCCCAGGGAAGCGAGGGTCTGGAGCTGGTGTATCAGCCCAGCTTCGGCGACAAGGGTCTGCTGGAAACCCTGCGGGAGAGCCGGAAGGCGGATTTGAAGGCAGGCTTTTCCACGGCAGGACCTCACCGGGAGGATTTCGCGGTGCTGATGGACGGCCAGCCCGCCAAGCTGTTTGCCAGCCAGGGCCAGCAGCGGAGCGCGGTGCTGAGCTTAAAGCTGGCGGAGGCCAGCTGTGCCCAGGAAATCACCGGGGAGCATCCGGTGATGCTGCTGGACGACGTGCTCAGCGAGCTGGATGCCACCCGGCAGGAGTACCTGCTCACCAGGATGCGCCAGAAGCAGACCATCGTGACGGCCTGCGATTCCAGCCTGTTCCACAAAACCGAAGGCGAGCTGTTCCGGATGGAAGGCGGCGTGCTGGAAAAGCTATAAGAAGCCCCGTTTGCATCCGGCCGGGCAAAAAACGGCTGTTCTCCCCTGTCCGGCAGAGTTTAAGACAAACCAAAAAGGGCATGTAAATGGCCTGTGCGGTTTTGCTGAGACTGACGGGAACGGATTCGAAAGAGCACGACTCCACACCGAAGATCGAGCCAACAGGACAGCCAGCGGCCCTTGCTGAGGAAAATCGGGTGCGAAAGGATAAACGGATCGGTACAAGCCACCGGTCGGGTAGGTAAAAAAAATGTATTTGCATTTAGGGCAGGACTACGTGGTCCATACACGAGATATCATCGGGATTTTTGATATTGAAACCACCTCGATCTCCAAGCATACACGGGCGTTTCTGCGCCACGCGGAAACCGAGGGCGCGGTGGTTACCTTGAGCGACGAGCTTCCCAAAAGCTTTGTGATCACCGATTTCCCGGACGAAACGGTATTCATCAGCCCCATCTCGTCCAAAACACTGGAAAAGCGCTGCGGCCGGCTGGATCAGCTGGGCAGCGTGTGACGGGGCATTTTCAGACAAAAGGAACGAGCGCGCACGGCGCGCACCGGGCGGCGTTCATCCGCCCAAAAACAACAGGAGGCAAAACAATGGCAGAAGAATTGAACAAGCAGCCGCAGGAGGGCGCCGACCAGTACGACGGCAGCCAGATCCAGGTGCTGGAAGGGCTGGAAGCGGTGCGCAAACGGCCGGGCATGTACATCGGCTCCACCGGCCCCAAGGGCCTGCATCATCTGGCTTACGAGATCGTGGACAACGCCATCGACGAGGCGCTGGCGGGCTTCTGCGATCATATCGAGGTCACCATCAAGAAAAACGACGTGATCGAAGTCACCGATAACGGCCGCGGCATTCCCGTGGACATCCAGCCCAAGCTGGGCATCCCCGCCGTGACCGTTGTTCTCACCGTGCTGCACGCCGGCGGCAAGTTCGGCGGCGAAAACTCCGGCTACAAGGTGGCCGGCGGCCTGCACGGCGTGGGCTCCAGCGTGGTAAACGCACTGAGCGAGTGGCTGGAGGTCATCGTCCGCCGCGACGGCTACGAATACTATCAGCGGTTCCAGCGTGGCGTGCCGGACGGCCCCCTGCAGAAGCTGGGCCCCGCTGCCTCCACCGGCACCACCGTGCGCTTCAAGGCGGACCCGGTCATGTTCACCGAGACCACCGTCTATGACTACGAGACTCTGCTGGTCCGCCTGCGGGAAGAAGCCTTCCTGAACGCGGGCATCCGCATTACCTTCACCGACGAACGGGGCGACGAGGTGGTGCGCGAAAGCATGCACTACGAGGGCGGCATCGCCAGCTTCGTGGAATACCTGCAGAAAAAGCGGGATAACACCGTGCTGCATCCCCAGGTCATCCACCTGAAAGGCCAGAAGGACGATATCATCGCCGAAGTGGCCATGCAGTACAACGACAGCTTCAACGAGCTGATCCTGTCCTTCGCCAACAACGTGAATACCCCGGACGGCGGTACGCACGAGGAGGGCTTCAAGAACGCCCTCACCCGCGTCATCAATGACTTTGGCCGGGAAAAGGGCTACCTGAAGGACAAGGACGATAACCTCACCGGCAACGACGTGCGCGAGGGCCTGACCTGCGTGATCAGCGTCAAGCTCACCGAGGCCCAGTTCGAGGGCCAGACCAAGGCAAAGCTGGGCAACACCGAGGTGCGCAGCCTGGTCTCCGGCATGGTCTACGACAAGCTGAAGGAATTTTTGGAAGAAAACCCCGGCGTGGCCAAGGCCATCTACGAGAAGGCCACCCAGGCCGCCCGCGCCCGGGAAGCCGCCCGCAAAGCCCGGGATCTGGTACGCCGCAAGAGCGCGCTGGAAACCAGCCGTATGCCCGGTAAGCTGGCCGACTGCCGCGAAAAAGACCCCTCCAAGACCGAAATCTTCATCGTCGAGGGTGATTCCGCCGGCGGCAGCGCCAAGATGGGCCGTGACTCCAACATTCAGGCCATCCTGCCGCTGTGGGGCAAGATGCTGAACGTGGAAAAGGCCCGCCTGGACAAGGTCTACGGAAACGAAAAGCTGATGCCCGTGGTCACCGCCCTGGGCTGCGGCATCGGCGAGGAGTTTGATATCGAAAAGCTGCGCTACCACAAGGTCTTCATCATGGCCGATGCGGACGTGGACGGCAGCCATATCTGTACCCTGATGCTCACCTTCTTCTTCCGGTTCATGCGTCCGCTGATCGAGGGCGGCTATGTGTACATCGCTCAGCCTCCCCTGTTCAAGCTGGCCAAGGGCAAGGACGTACGCTATGCCTACAACGAGCCGGAAATGACCCAGATGAGCGCCGAGATGGGCCAGGGCGTGAAGATCAACCGCTATAAGGGCCTTGGTGAGATGAACCCCGAGCAGCTGTGGGAAACCACCATGAATCCGGACAACCGGGTCATCGTGCAGATCTCCATCGAGGACGCGGAAAAGGCCGACGAGGCCTTCACCATCCTGATGGGCGACAAGGTGGAGCCGCGCCGCCAGTTCATCGAAAAGAACGCGGAATACGCAAATCTGGATGTGTAATGGAAAGGAAACGGAAACTATGATCGAAAATAACGTGACCCCGGGCACGCACCTCATCGTCCGGGACGTAAAAGACGAGATCGAACGGGCCTTTCTGGACTATTCCATGTCCGTTATCGTAGCCCGCGCGCTGCCGGATGTGCGCGACGGCCTGAAACCGGTGCACCGCCGCATCCTGTATACCATGTACGAGCGCGGCAACGACCCCAGCCACCCCTACCGCAAGAGCGCGGATACCGTGGGTGCCGTGCTGGGCTCTTACCACCCTCACGGTGACGCGTCGGTCTACGACGCCATGGTCCGCCTGGCGCAGGATTTCTCCATGCGCTATCCTCTGGTGGACGGCCAGGGTAACTTTGGTAGCGTGGACGGCGACCCCCCGGCTGCCTACCGATACACCGAGGCCCGCATGAGCAAAATGGCGGTGGACCTGCTCACCGACATCGAGAAGGACACTGTGGATTTCGGCCTGAACTTCGACGAGACCAAGAAGGAACCCACCGTGCTGCCCAGCCGGTTCCCCAACCTGCTGGTCAACGGCTCCACCGGCATCGCCGTGGGCATGGCTACCAACATCCCGCCCCATAACCTGACTGAGGTCATCGAGGGCGCGGTGGCCCTGATCGACGATCCGGACATCGACCTGGCCGGCCTGATGGAGCACATCAAGGGCCCCGACTTCCCCACCGGCGGCATCATCATGGGCCGCAGCGGCATCCGCGCCGCCTACGCCACCGGCCGCGGCAAGATCACCCTGCGCGGCCGCGCCGAGATCGAGGAGAAGAAGAACGGCCGGTTCCAGATCATCGTCACCGAGATTCCCTACATGGTCAACAAGGCCCGCCTGATCGAGAACATTGCCGATCTGGTGAAGGAAAAGCGCATCGAGGGCATCAGTGATCTGAACGACGAGTCCAACCGCCACGGCATGCGGATCGTCATTGAGCTGAAAAAGGACGCGAACCCCCAGGTGGTGCTGAACCAGCTGTACCGCTATACCCAGCTGCAGGACACCGTGGGCGTGCACCTGCTGGCTCTGGACGGCGGCGTGCCCAAGACCATGACCCTGAAAACCATGCTGGAGCGCTACGTGGCGTTCCAGGCCCAGGTTGTGCGCCGTCGCACCGCCTTCGATCTGAAGAAGGCCGAGGAGCGCGCTCACATCCTGGAAGGCTTGAAGCGCGCCACCGACATCGTGGACGAGATCATCGCCACCATCCGCGCCTGCAAGGGCGGCCAGGCGGAAGCCCGCGTGGCCATTATGGAGCGGTTCGGCTTTGACGAGCTGCAGGCTGCCGCCATCTGTGCCTTCCGTCTGGGACAGCTGGCCGGTCTGGAGATTCTGAAGATCGAGAGCGAGCTGGCCGAGCTGCAGGGCAACATTGCCGAGTGGCGTTCCATCCTGGCCAGCGACGAGAAGGTCTATGCCATCGTGAAAGAGGAGCTGACTGTTCTCAAGGAGAAATACGGCGACGACCGCCGCACCGAGATCGCCCATGTGTCCGGCGAGGTGGACATCGAGGATCTGATCCCGGTGGAGCAGTGCGTGTTCACCCTGACCCACGAGGGTTACATCAAGCGCCAGCCCCAGGACACCTACCAGGTGCAGAAGCGCGGCGGCCGTGGTATTTCCGGCCTGTCCCACAAGGACGAGGACTTTGTGGAGGAGCTGTTCATCGGTTCCACTCACGACTTCGTGCTGTTTGTCACCGACCAGGGCCGCGTCTACCGGCTGAAGGGCTACCAGATCTACGAGGGCAGCCGCACTTCCCGCGGCACCAATATCGTGAACCTGCTGCCCCTGCAGAACGGCGAAAAGGTCACCAGCATGCTGCGCATGCCCGCCGAAAACGCCCAGGGTTATCTGGTTATGGTCACCCGTCAGGGCGTCATCAAGCGTACGCCCATCGAAGCCTACGCCAACATCCGCAAGAGCGGCCTGCTGGCGGTGAGCATGTACGAGGGCGACAGCCTGGCCTGGACCCAGATCACCACCGGTGAGGACGAGCTGATCGTGGCCACCCACGACGGTCTGGCCATCCGCTTCAACGAGCAGGACGCCCGCAGCATGGGCCGACTGGGCCATGGTGTGCGCGCCATCCGACTGGCCGAGGGCGACTACGTGGTGGGCGTTGGCGTGGTGCATCCCGGCGCCACCGTGTTCACCGTGACCGAGAACGGCAAGGGCCGCCGCAGCCGTATTGATGACTACCGCCTGCAGAGCCGCGGCGGCAAGGGCATCCGCAACTACGGCAAGGGCGAGGTTGCCGGCATCAAGGTGCTGGAGGAAGAGGACGACATCATCCTCATCAGCCAGGAGGGCATCATCATCCGCATGCACGCGGCGGACATCAACATCCAGAGCCGCTACGGCAGCGGTGTGCGCGTGATGCGTCTGGGCGAGGGCGACCGGGTGGTCACCGTGGCCCGCACCGAGCATTCCGACGACGCCGAGGTGGAAAAGCCGGAGAACGAGCCGGAGGAAGCTCTGAGCGAGGAGGAGCTGGCCGCACTGGCCGCTGAGGAAGCCGCCCAGGCGGAGGAACCCGTTGCAGCGGACGACGAGGAAGAATAAGTCCTTCCCTTTCGACTGAATCAAATTTGAGAAACACCCTGTTTGCGTTCAAGCGTAAACAGGGTGTTTTTTTGCAGAAAATGCCAAAATAAGAAAAGAACATGTTCCACATGGAACATTGAAATTTTGAAAAACAATTAAAAAATATCGAAAAACGATAAAAAACACTTGAAAATCAATAAACTCTGTGGTAGAGTGGTACCAACAAAACAAGCCCGGAAGCACGCGAGCGGCCGGGCGAAACGGAGGAATACGGGATATGAAACAGCAAAACGACGCCGTGGGCAGCCTGGCCATCTCCCAGCTGCTGGTGAAGATTTTTCTCGGAGTGCTGGTGGGCGTGGATGTGGCGGCCTACTGGCTGGTGGAATGGTTTTTGAGCTGGACCCGCTACCGGCTGACGGGGGACCTGCCCTGGCAGGCGCTGTTTCTCCTCACCATTTATGCCGCCAGCATTCCGGCTTATTTCGCACTCTACCGGCTCTATCGCCTGCTGGCCAATCTGGATAAGGGCCAGGTGTTCGTGGAGCAGAACGTGACCTGTCTGGCCGTGCTCAGCCGCTGCTGCTGGGCGGTGGCGGCCATCTGCCTGGCCAGTGCCCTCTATTACCTGCCCTACTTGATGGTGATGGTGGCGGCGGCCTTTATGGCGTTGATTCTGCGCATCGTGCAGAACGTGTTCCGGCAGGCCTGCGAGATGAAGGACGAGCTGGATCTGACGGTGTGAGGAGGCGAAGAAGGCAATGCCGATTGTGATCAATCTGGATGTGATGATGGCAAAGCGCAAGATCAGCGCGGGCGAGCTGGCCGAGCGGGTGGGCATCACCCCGGCCAACCTGTCCATTCTGAAAAACAACAAGGCCAAGGCGGTGCGGTTCTCCACGCTGGAGGCGCTGTGCAAGGCGCTGGACTGCCAGCCGGCGGACCTGCTGGAATACGTGCCGGAAGAAAATCAATAAAACAAGGCGAAACAAAGGAGGGAGTCTGGATGTTGCATCCGGAATGGTGGAATCTGATGAGTATTTTCCTGGGGTTGGCGGCGCTGGCGCTCCCGCCGCTGGGCGGCGCGCTGCTGGCCCGCAAAGGCAGGCGCTGGCACTGGTGTATGGCGCTCAGTCTGGCCGCCTGCGCCATCAGCCTTTACGGCTGGATCGCCTATACCCGATATCTGGTGGAGATTCAGGATTTCAGCGCTCTGCTGGATACCCAGCCCGCTGGACAGATGGTTTCCGGGACGCTGCTGCTGGCGGTGCTGCTGGTGAACGGCGTCACGGCGGCAATTTTGGAAACCCGGCCCGAGGTGCAGCAGGCCCAGCTTCTGCCGGAAAACAACCCCCGGAAAAGCAACGGCCGGAAACAGGAGGGATGATCCATGGAAGAACGGATTCGTTTGGAGAACGGGGCGATGCCGCAAACCGGTATGCCGAACAGCCAGGCGGCTGACCCGGCCGCCGGTGCGCAGCCCCTCTACACAGCAAAAGCGGCTCAGCCGTTTAAAGCGACCCGGCTGCAGCTGGGCGCGGCGCTCTACAGCTATCTGTTGGGCTGGTTTTATTTCTGCGGCCTGGTGCTGGGCGGGCCGGTTCTGCCCTTTGCCGAATGGTACGTGGGCAGCATGAATCCGGTGGCGCTGGGGGTGTTCTGCGCGCTGTTTTTCGGCGGGGCGGAATTTTTCCTGCGCCGGGCAGGCCGCAAGGCCCCGGCGGAGAGCTGGTGGTGGCTGGGCTTTTCCGCCCTGCTGCTGGCAAACCTGCTGATCGTCCGTCCCCTGCTTTACGGCGCGGGCTACTGGAATGACTACGAATACGGCTACTACGGCTGGCAGGTTCTGGCCCTGCATCTGGCGGCCATGTACTGGCTGGTCTGCCGGGCAGGCCTGCTCACCGGGGGCGGGCGCACCGGCTGCTTTGCCCCGCTGGACGCGGCGCTCTGCCTTCTGGGCCGTCCCTTCTGCTGGTTCTTTTTGCGCATTCAGGTGATGTGGTACGCCTTCAAAAAGCTCTGGGCCAGGGTGCGGGCGGCACGGCAGAACAAAAAGCGGGACCTGGTGGGCGCCTGTTTGGCTCTTTGCCTGCTGATTCCCTTGTTCCTGCTGGCGCTCATGCTGCTGGCCGGGGCGGACGCGGGCTTTGCCTCCCTGCTGGAACGTTTTGCCAAGCTGCTCACCGTGCCGGAATGGGTGGCGGGCCGCCTGCTTCTGTTTGCGGCTTCCCTGCCGGTGGGCGCCTATCTTTACGGGGCGCTGGGCAGCGTGCTGCGTCAGAAGCCGGACCCGGAGCGGCAGAGCCGCTGGCTGGCGGCGCTGGATAAGCAGCGCTGCCTGCCCCAAAGTGCCATGACTCTGGGTCTGCTTGCCTTCTGCGGGCTGTATCTGCTCTTCTTCGTGGTGCAGGCGGGCTACCTGTTCGGGGCATTTTTCGACCGGCTGCCCGCCGGGTTCACCGCCGCGGAATATGCCCGGAGGGGCTTCTTCGAGCTGTGCGCGGTGGCGATGCTCAACTTCGCGCTGCTGCTGGCGGTCAATGTGCTGTGCAAGGGCAATCCTCAGCAGCGCCCGCTGCTGAGGGGCCTCACCGCTGCCCTGATGGCATCGAATCTGCTGTTCGTGCTGGTGGGGGCCTCCAAGATGGGGCTGTATGTGACCCGCTTCGGGCTCACCGAAAAGCGCATTCTTTCCAGCTGGTTCATGCTGGTGCTGGCGGCGGTCAGCGTGCTGGCACTGCTGGCGGTGTTCCGTGGCCTGGACTGGATTCGCCTGGGCACCTTTGCGGCGGCGGGGCTGTTCCTGGCGCTGTGCCTATGCCAGCCCCAGGCTCTTGCCTACCGGGTGAATCTGGCACTGTACCAAAACGGTACGATTCATCAGCTGGACCCCTGGACGCTGCACCAGCAGGGGGCGGGCCTCAGCGAGTATGAGCTGGCCGATGACCTGCTCCGGGCAGGCTGGGGCATGGATGAAGCACCGGAGGATGTGAGGTATGCCATCTCAGGCTATTCGGAGAGGGACGAGCTGCATTACGCCCGGGACGAGCAGGGCAACCGGCAGGTATGGTTCCGGGTATCCGGCAAATCGTCAGAAGATATCGGTACCCTGACCATGACGCTGGATGAGAGCGGCGAAACGGTCACTGCGCTGGAGCTGACGAGCAACGAAATGAAGTGAAACAACAAAAGGCCTTCCCGATGGCTTACTCCACCGGGAAGGCCTTTTTCTGCGCCCGGCGGAGGAAAAGGCTTTGACCGGATTCCGGTGACCGGGTATAATCAAAAGCGGACAGTGCTTCTGCGGCATGGAGCACAGCACTGGAAGACTTGATTTTCGTTGTATAAATCAAATTAATAATACGAAAAGTAATTAATTTTCGCGCAAAAAAGGCAAAAAAACGAAGGAGGGAGAGTTTTGCCCGCATCCAAACCCACATTTTCCCGGGCGCATCTGGCCGCGCTGGCCGGGTCGCTGGCCCTGTTCGGTTTTGGCATCCTGCTGTTCCATTCGCTGTCGGGTGGAACGCTGCTGGCGCAGAATCCCTACGACAGCTATCTCCTTCAGGCCCAAAACTGGCTGGAAGGCAGCATGGCCATCCAAAACGGCGAGCAATACCCATGGTTGGAACTGGCGATATTCAACGGGGAGTATTATCTCTCTTTTCCGCCGGTCCCCTCTGTATTGGCACTGCCCTGGGCGCTGTGGGGTGGGGCGGTGCCCTCCAATCTGATCGCGGCATTGTATGGACTGGCTGTGGCGGCGGGGGTGTATCTGCTCTTCTGGCAGAGCGGAAAGACCCCGGAGACCTGTGCCTTCTTTTCGCTGTTTGTGAGCCTGGGCAGCAACACCTTCTGGCTGAGCACCAGCGGCGGCGTATGGATGCTGGCCCAGCTGCTGGCGCTGGCCTTCTGCGTCTGGGGCTGCTTTTTCTGGCTTGCCGGGCGGGAGCTGCCTGCCTTTTTCCTGCTGGCGCTGGCGGTGGGCTGCCGGCCCTTCTCTGCTCTGCTGGCGGTGGTGCTGTTTCTGCGGCCGGTGTGGAGCGCGGTGCGGCAGGGCCGGTGGAAGCATCTGGCGGCGGTGAGCGTGCTGCCCGCTTTGGTGGCGTTTGCTCTGGGGTGGTATAACTGGGCGCGCTTTGGCAATCCGCTGGAGTTTGGCCATAACTTTCTGCCGGAATTCATGCGGGAGGAAAATGGCCAGTTCCATCTGGAGTATTTCTGGCCCAACCTGAAAAATCTGCTGCGCCCGGTGCTGCTCACCGAAACGCTGGATCTTTCCTTCCCCACCTTCAACGGCTTTCTGCCCTTTCTGGCCAACCCCCTGCTGCTGCTCTGGCTGCTGGCGTTGATCGTGGGACTGCGGAAAAAGCAGCTGGATTGGGCGGACGGCATTCTGGTGGGCTGCTATCTGCTCACGGTGGTGGTGCTCTGCCTGCACCGCACGCTGGGCGGCTGGCAGTTCGGGGCCCGGTATCTGGTGGACCCCTTCCCCTTCTGCCTGCTGTTTTTCGCCCGACGAAAATGGGAGGCCGGACCCGCCGCCCGGGGGCTTTTGCTGGCGGCGATTCTGTTTAATTTCTACGGCGCGGTGTACATGCTGAACGCATAAAACCGCGCGGCAAGGAGGATACAATGGCGCAGGTGATTGGCTGGCTGGGCGGCGGCGGGATGATCGCCTTTGTACTGATTCTGGCGCTGCGCTGCCTGACGCTGCTGGGCTGGATGCCGGTGCCGCTGCCGGACTGGCGGGTGTTCCGGCGGGAGGAGCCGCTGCTCCGTCCCGCCCGGCTTTCCCGGCGGGATTATGCCGCTGCTTTTGTTGCGGTGCTGGCGGTGCAGTGGGCGGTGCTGTTTTTTGCCTGGCTCACTCTGAACCAGAGCGGCGGCTTTGGGGCCTTTCTGACCCATTTCTGGCAGCGATTCACCCAGGCGGGCGACAGCCCGCATTATCTGTTCATTGCACAAAACGGCTATGTGCCTTCGGGCGAGGATGCCAAATGGATCGTTTTCTATCCCCTCTATCCGCTGTGCATCCGGCTGATGAGTCTGCTGGCCGGGGGCAATTTCGAGCTGGCGGGCCTTCTGGTCAGCCAGCTGTGCTGGGGCGGCTGCGGAGCTGTGGCTTTGAGCCTGGCCGGGCACTGGCTGCCCCGGACCCGGGCTGTCTGGGCGGTGGGCTTTCTGGCGGTGTATCCCTTTGCCTTTTTCAGCATGGGCGTTTATACCGAAAGCCTGTTTCTGCTGCTCTGCCTGGGCTGCATGCGGCTGGCGCTCACCGGGCGCTGGGGCTGGGCCGGGCTGCTGGGCGGTCTCGCGGCGCTTTGCCGAACCCAGGGGATGGTTTTGCTGCTGCCGGTGCTCTGGCTCTGGCTGCGGGCCCGCAAAACCGGCCGTCAGGGTCTGAAAAGTTTTGGTCTGCTATTGATCCCGGCGGGCTGGGGCGGCTATCTTGCCTGCAACCGGCTGGTGTTCGGCGACTGGTTTGCCTTTCTGGAATTCCAGGCCGCGCCGCCCTGGTATCAGACCACCAAATGGATCGGCGAAAACCTGACCCAGCACTGGAACCTGGCGCTGCAGTATCCGGGCCTGGCAAGCTTCATCTACTGGCCCCAGGTGGTGCTGTATTTTGTGGTGCTGGCGCTGCTTTTCTGGGGGATGTTCACCGGTGCGCGCACTGAGTGGCTTATCTGGGGCGGGGCCTATCTGGGCATGACCTACCTGGCGGGCTGGATGATCAGCGGCCCCCGGTATCTGCTGGGCTGCCTGCCGGTGTTCTTTTTGCTGGGACGCATCCGCTGCACCTGGCTGCGGGCAGCGCTTGGCGGCCTGAGCGCGCTGGCGCTTTTCGCCTACGCGGTGCTCTACATGCAGGGGCAAGCCATTATGTGAAAACGAAAAAAACCGCCGTTTCGGGTTTTCCGAAACGGCGGTTTTGTTTGCAATGAAATAAGCGGAACCTCACATCCGGCCCGCGTCCCGCAGGGCCTTGATCTTCAGCAGGGCGATGGCGGTCTTGCTGTCCCGAATCTCGCCGGACAGCACCATCTCCACGGCCCGGTCGAAGGGCACTTTTTCCGGGGTGAGGAACTCGTCCTCGTCCAGATGCATGTCACAGGGGGTCAGACCGGTGGCAGCCCAGCAGTAGATGATCTCGGTGCAGTAGCCCACGGTGGGATACACAGAGCCCAGATCCACAAAGTGCTCGGCGGTCAGGCCGCATTCCTCGCCCAGCTCCCGCTTGGCGGCCTCGAAGGGGTCCTCGCCCTTTTCCAGCTTACCGGCGGGCAGCTCCCACAGCTCCTGCCCGAAGGCGTAACGGAACTGCCGGACCAGATAGACCTCATCGTTTTCGGTCAGGGCAGCGATGCAGGCGCCACCGTTGTGGTGTACCACCTCGCGGGTGGAGGTGCGGCCGTTTTCCAGCTCCACGGTGTCCACCGTCAGGGTGAAGACCCGGCCCTCAAACCGGGTGTCGCTGTCCAGGGTTTTCTCAAAATGTGCCACGGTTCAACGCTCCTTTTCCTCGTTTTCAGTTTCAGGGGATTCCACCCGGGTGCAGCGCACACGCTGGATGCGCCGCTCCCGCACTTCCAGGCAGGTGAAGCACAGCCCGCCCCACTGGGCGCTGGCCTGCTCGCCATTCTCCGGAATGCGGCCCAGCCGGTCGGCGATCAGACCGCCCACCGTGTCGAACTCCTCTTCGTCGGTGCGCTCGGGGCACTCCATGCCGAAGGCCTCGAACACGTCCTCCAGATCCAGCGCGCCGTCCGCCACAAAGCCGCCCTCGCAGGGGGTCAGCTCGGCTTCCTCGGTGTCGTACTCGTCCTGAATGTCGCCCACGATCTCCTCCAGGATGTCCTCCATGGTCACGAGCCCGGCGGTGCCGCCGTATTCGTCCACCACAATGGCCATCATGGTGTGCTGCTTTTTGAAGTCCATCATCAGCTCACCGGCGGGGCGGCTCTCCGGCACATACATGGCCTTGCGGGCGAACTCGCTCACCTGCCGTTCCAGTACGCCGGGGTCGTCGAACAGCCGCAGCAGATCCTTCACGTACAGAATGCCGGTCACATTGTCCAGGCTTTTGCGGTAGACCGGCAGTCGGCTGTTGCCGGTGGAAAGGGCCAGCTCCACCGCCTCCCGGCAGGAGGCGTGCTCATTCACCGCGTTCATGTCGGTGCGGTGGGTCATCACGTCGCCCGCGGTTACGTCGGACAGGTCGAAGATGTTGGTGATCATGGTTTTCTGGGCGGTGTCGATCAGGTCCTGTTCGTCCGCGTCGTCCACCAGCTCGAACAGGTCCTCCTCGGTTACCGTCTCGTCGTTGCCCAGCCCGGCCGGGGCCAGCAGGCGGGAAAGCCAGCCGGGCAGCCGCATTTCCTTTTTGGCGGCGGCCCAGCCGCCCAGAAGACCGGCGGCCAGCAGCAAAAGCCCCACCGCGCAGCACACCAAAAGGGCGGCGAGGCTGGAAAAGCCGGGAAAAACACCCGGGGTATCCATCGTTCAAAACTCCTTTTTTCGGGGCGGTCTTCCAAAGGGCCGCGGCCCGGTTTTTCCGGCCCGTACCAGGCGGCGCGAAAACCGGTCAATTACCATATTAAAGCAATCAAAACCCCTTGTCAACGAGACCCGGCCGGGGCCGGATGAAGCTTTTGTAAAAAAATGGGCGGAACGCCCTGTGCAGGGGGGCGAAAATGCAAGGATAAAAACCGAATCTGACCGAAAAAGCTGCCCGAAAATAGTTTACTTTGCCATTTTGATTTGCTAGAATATAGTTAAGTAATAGCGCCCATTCCCCCGATCCCCGGGGCCAGGACGTTAAATACTGAATTGTTATGGAGGAAGAAAAATGCCTAGAGCAAAACAGTCTATGGATGGCAACACCGCTGCCGCTCACGTAGCGTATGCGTTCAGCGAAGTTGCTGCTATCTACCCCATCACCCCGTCTAGCCCCATGGCCGACTACGTGGACCAGTGGTCCGCTGCCGGCCGCAAAAACATCTTCGGTACCCAGGTTAAGGTAATGGAGATGCAGTCCGAGGCCGGCGCCGCCGGCGCTGTACACGGCAGCCTGGCTGCCGGTGCTATGACCACCACCTTCACCGCTTCTCAGGGCCTGCTGCTGATGATCCCCAACATGTACAAGATCGCCGGCGAGCTGCTGCCCAGCGTGTTCCACGTGTCTGCCCGTTGTGTGGCCAGCCACGCTCTGAACATCTTCGGTGATCACAGCGACGTTTACGCCTGCCGTCAGACCGGTTTCGCCATGCTGGCTGAGACCAATCCTCAGGAAGTTATGGATCTGGCCGCTGTAGCCCATCTGGCTGCCATCGAGGGCCGCGTTCCCTTCATCAACTTCTTCGACGGCTTCCGTACCTCCCACGAGATCCAGAAGATCGAGAAGTGGGACTACGCCGATCTGGCTGAGATGGTCAACTGGGACGCCATCAACGAGTTCCGCGCCCACGCTCTGAACCCCGAGCATCCCTCCATGCGCGGTTCTCACGAGAACGGCGACATCTTCTTCCAGCATCGTGAGGCCTGCAACAAGTACTACGACGCTCTGCCCGCTGTGGTTGAGAAGTACATGGCCAAGGTCAACGAGAAGCTGGGCACCGATTACCAGCTGTTCAACTACTACGGCGCTGCCGACGCTGAGCGCGTGATCGTAGCCATGGGCTCCATCTGCGACGTAGCCGAGGAAGTTATCGATTACCTGACCGCCAAGGGCGAGAAGGTCGGCCTGGTAAAGGTTCGCCTGTACCGTCCCTTCGTTGCTGAGAAGCTGCTGGCTGCCATCCCCGCTACCGCGAAGAAGATCGCTGTGCTGGATCGCACCAAGGAGCCCGGCAGCCTGGGCGAGCCCCTGTACCTGGACGTTGTTGCTGCTCTGCGTGAGGCTGGCAACACCGCTACCGTTGTGGGCGGCCGTTACGGTCTGGGTTCCAAGGATACTCCTCCTGCCAGCGTGTTCGCCGTATACGACGAGCTGGCTAAGGACGCTCCCAAGGCCCGCTTCACTCTGGGCATCGTGGACGACGTGACCAACCTGAGCCTGGAAGAGAAGCCCGCTCCCAACACCGCTGCAGAAGGCACCAAGGAGTGCAAGTTCTGGGGTCTGGGCGGCGACGGCACCGTTGGTGCGAACAAGAACAGCACCAAGATCATCGGTGACCACACCGACAAGTACATCCAGGCTTACTTCCAGTACGACTCCAAGAAGACCGGCGGCGTGACCATCAGCCACCTGCGCTTCGGCGACAAGCCCATCAAGAGCCCCTACTACATCAACAAGGCTGACTTCGTGGCCTGCCACAACCCCAGCTACGTTGTTAAGGGCTACAAGATGGTTCAGGACGTAAAGCCCGGCGGCGTGTTCATGATCAACTGCCAGTGGAGCGACGAAGAGCTGGCTCACCATATGCCCGCTGAGTCCAAGCGCTACATCGCCAACAACAACATCCAGCTGTACACCATCAACGCCATCGACAAGGCTGTTGAGATCGGTCTGGGCAAGCGCACCAACACCATCCTGCAGTCCGCTTTCTTCGCTCTGGCCGGTGTTCTGCCCCGCGAGGATGCCATCAAGTACATGAAGCAGGCTGCCGAGAAGACCTTCGCCAAGAAGGGCCAGGCCATCGTTGAGATGAACTGGAAGGCCATCGACGCCGGCTTCGACGCCTACCACAAGGTTGAGGTTCCCGCTGACTGGGCCAACGCTGTGGACGAGGCCAACGATGCTGCTCTGGCCGGCAATGCCGACACCGTGAAGATGGTCAAGAACATCATGGAGCCCGTTGCCAAGATGGACGGCGACAGCCTGCCTGTTTCCGCCTTCGTGGATTACGTGGACGGCCAGTTCGCTCAGGGCGCTGCTGCTTACGAGAAGCGCGGTGTTGCCGTGATGGTTCCCGAGTGGAATCCCGACAACTGCATCCAGTGCAACCAGTGTGCTTACGTTTGCCCCCATGCCACCATCCGTCCCTTCGCTCTGACCGACGAGGAGGTTGCCAACGCTCCCGAGGCTCTGAAGAGCAAGAAGATGACCGGCAAGGGCTGCGAGAACTACAAGTTCGCCATGACCGTTTCTCCTCTGGACTGCATGGGCTGCGGCGTTTGCGTAAACGTCTGCCCCGCTCCCACCAAGGCTCTGACCATGGTGCCTCAGGAGAGCCAGGCCGCTCAGCAGGATGTGTTCAACTACTGTGTTGAGAACATCCGCAAGAAGGACGGCATGATGGCTGAGACCACCGTGAAGGGCAGCCAGTTCAACCAGCCTCTGCTGGAGTTCTCCGGCAGCTGCGCCGGCTGTGCCGAGACCGCTTACGGCCGCCTGATCACTCAGCTGTTCGGCGAGCGTATGTACATCTCCAACGCTACCGGTTGTTCTTCCATCTGGGGCGGCCCCGCTGCTACCTCTCCGTACACCACCAACAAGGAGTCCGGCTTCGGTCCCGCTTGGGCCAACAGCCTGTTCGAGGACAACGCCGAGCACGGTCTGGGCATGTACCTGGGCCAGAAGGTGATCCGCGAGTCTCTGGCTGCCAAGCTGCATGAGCTGGCTGAGGCTACCACCAACCCCGACAAGAAGGCTGCCATCGAAGAGTACTTCGCCACCTACGAGGACGGCAAGGCCAACGCCGAAGCCACCAAGAAGCTGGTTGCTCTGCTGGAGGCTGAGCCCGATTGCCAGTACAGCCAGGCTATCCTGCCCAAGAAGAACTACCTCTCCAAGAAGAGCGTGTGGATCTTCGGCGGCGACGGCTGGGCTTACGACATCGGCTTCGGCGGTCTGGACCACGTGCTGGCTTCCGGTGAGGACGTCAACGTGATGGTCTTCGACACCGAGGTTTACTCCAACACCGGCGGACAGGCTTCTAAGGCCAGCCAGATCGGTCAGGTTGCTCAGTTCGCAGCCGCCGGTAAGGCCATCGGCAAGAAGAGCCTGAGCGAGATCGCTATGAGCTACGGCTACGTTTACGTTGCTCAGATCGCCATGGGCGCCGACATGAACCAGACCATCAAGGCTCTGACCGAGGCCGAGAGCTACCATGGTCCTTCTCTGGTCATCGGCTACGCTCCCTGCGAGATGCACGGTGTTAAGGGCGGTATGACCAACTGCCAGGCCGAGATGAAGAAGGCCGTGGCTGCTGGCTACTGGAACATGTTCCGCTTCGATCCTCGCAAGAAGGCCGAAGGCAAAAACCCCTTCACCCTGGACTCCAAGCCTGCTACCGCGGATTACAAGGAGTTCATCTCCAACGAGACCCGTTACAGCCGCCTGAAGCTGGCCTTCCCCGAGCGTGCTGAAGAGCTGTTCGATCTGGCCGACAAGAAGGCTAAGGAGCGCTACGCTTACCTGCAGAAGCTGGTTAAGCTGTACTCCACCGAGGAGTAATCCTCCCCGCAAGGGTCACGGCATGATATGCTGAACCTGCGCCCCCGCACTGTGCGCACAGTGCGGGGGCGCTTTTTTCTGCTTTTCCCATGTTTTTACAAAAGAATTTTTGCCTTTTGGTCCGGTTTCGGCTATAATAAAAGTAGGAAAAGATAACGGCTTTTTGAGCAAAGCGTTTGAGCAAAGCGTTGTTGTGAAAAAAGCCGTTTTTGTTTTATCCGGCGCCCGGGGCGATGTGCAAGAGTTTCCCCTGCGTCGGTTTGAAGGAGGAAATCAGTGTGACGGAAAAACGCAAGGAATTCTTGATGGATGTGCTGTTTGAAACTGTGGGCAGCATTCTGTTCGGCGTGGGTGTGTACACCTTTGCGGCAAAGGGCGGATTCGCACCCGGCGGCCTTTCGGGTCTGGCGCTGATCATCAACTTTCTCACCGGCCTGCCCATCGGTACCATGACCCTGGTGCTGAACATCCCCATCATTCTGGGTACCTTCCGCATTTTGGGCCGGCGATTCTTTTTGAAAAGCCTGCGTACCATGATCATCAGCACCATTATCATCGACGGCATCCTGCCCCGCTTCCCTGTTTACGACAGCAACCGTCTGCTGGCGGCGGTATTCAGCGGCATTCTGATGGGCGCGGGCCTTGCCATCATCTATATGCGCAACTCCTCCACCGGCGGTGCGGATTTCCTGATCCATGCAGCCAAGCGCAAGGCGCCCCACTTCAGTTTTGGGCAGATCAGCATGATCATGGACGCAGTCATCATCTTTCTGGGCGTTCCCGCCTTCGGTGACATCGACTCGGCGCTGTATGGTATGATCTCTGTGTTTGCCCTCACCATCGTGATGGAAAAGATCATGTACGGCGCGGGCAGCGGCAAGCTGGCCATGATCATCACCGATTACGGCCGTGAGGTGGCCAAGGAGATCGACCGGGCGGTGGAGCGCGGCGCCACTCTGGTGGACGTGACCGGCAGCTATTCCGGCGCGAAAAAGGACATGGTCCTGTGTGCCTGCTCCAACAATGAGGTGTTCAAGGTGCGTCAGGCGGCCCATCGGGTAGACCCCCGGGCCATGGTGATGATCTGCGAGGCAAACGAGGTCTTCGGAGAAGGCTTCCATGCGCTGGAAGAAAAGCACTGAAGACAAAAAATAAAGACGAAAGTTCCCTTTTTTCCGGGAATGCAGGCTGCTGTTCCGCCAGGGATGGCAGCCTCGTTTTTTCACAGGAAAAAAATCCCTTTTTCACTCGAAATTGCGCGAAAAATCCATTCCATAAGACCAGAAAGTGAATTTTCATCAAAAAATAAACATAGTTTTCCCCACTGGTTATACGAAGAGTTTTCCAAGTGTGTGTTGAAAAGTATGTTGAAAGTGTTTAAAACCCGGTGAAAAGCCCTGAGTTTTCAACAAAACGCGTGGAAAACACCGTTAAGTTCAACGTTTCGTTGAATAACCAGGCGGGGAATGTTGGAATCTCGGTGGAAAACGTTGAAAACTTTTCAACGGGCGTTCATACAACAAAAACAAATCATTCGCCTCAAAAGGCTTTTCAAATGGATTATTTTCTGGTAAAGTAAACGAAACTGAGCAAAAAGGAGCGTGCTGCGCGGATGAATTGGCTTTATAAATTGGAGCGGCGCTTTGGCCGTTTCGGTATCCCGAATCTGATGCTTTATGTGGCGGCCGGTCAGGCCATTGTCTGGCTGGTGATCATGTTTGCATATTATCCGCTTTATTTTCTGTTGTCCCTGAACCGGAGCGGGCTGTTTGCCGGTCAGGTGTGGCGGCTGGTGAGCTTTGTGTTTCTTCCCCCGCTGACCACCAACCCCATCTATGTGGCGCTGGAGATCTATCTGCTGTATTGGCTGGGTTCCGCGTTGGAACGAACCTGGGGAAGTTTCAAGTTCACGGTCTATTTCCTGCTCGGCATCGTGGGCGCCTGGCTGGGCTGTTTGATCACCGGCTCGGCCGGGAATACGGCGCTGTACTATTCCCTGTTCTTCGCCTTTGCCTACCTTTACCCGGAAACCCAGTTGTTGCTGTTCTTTGTGCTGCCGGTCAAGGTAAAATGGCTGGGCTGGATCTCCGCGGCGCTGTACCTGTTCCAGTGGATCACCGCGCCCCTTGGCCAGAAGCTGGCCATGCTGGCGGGGCTTCTGGGCTTCTGGATCTTCTTTGGCAAGGGCGGCATCGGCCGGCTGCGCCAAAAGGTCACCGATTACCGCCGCCGCAAGGCCTGGCAGAACCAGTGGCGGCAATAAAAGCGGCAAAAACTGAGGCCGCTTTGTGGCAATTTGAAGACGGGCGTGCTATAATTAGAAAAACAGGCTTATATTTTATGCGCTGGGCGGAACCTTCGCTCAAACAAAACGCGCGGGCCTGCCGAAAGGGGAACTGCTGTTATGAAAATGATCACTGCCATTGTAAATAAAGAGGACTCCAAGAACGTTTGTAACGAGCTCATCAAGGCTGGTTTTTCCGTTACCCGTTTGTCCACCACCGGCGGATTTCTGATGGCGGGCAATATGACCCTGATGATCGGTACCGACGACGAGAAGGTGGACGAGTGCATCGGCCTGATCTCCAAGTGCTGCAAGCAGCGCACTGAGGTTGTGCCCAGCACCGCCAGCTACGGCATCGGTGTGGCCACTGCTTATCCGCTGCAGGTCACCGTGGGCGGCGCCACCGTCTTTGTGACCAACGTGGAGCGCTTCGAAAAGCTGTGATGCTGGATGCGTTTCGGGGCAACCAGGCCCTGAAAGAAAGTTTGCAGGCCGCCCTGCGCGCAGGGCGGCTTTCTCATAGTGTTTTGCTGTGCGGCGAGGCGGGCTGCGGTTCCGGTTTTGCCGCCCGGTGCCTCGCCGCCGACTACCTCTACCCCGAGGGAGACCCGCAGGCAAACGCCGTGCTGGAAGGCCGGGCTGCTGAGTGCATCGAGGTGCGAGGCGAAGGCGCTTCCGGCGAGATCCGCATCGACGCGGTGCGCCAGGTGCGCCGCAAGGTGTTCGAGACCGCGCTGTCCGCCAACGGGCGCGTGGTGATCTTTTACGGCGCCCAGAAGATGAACGCCTCCAGCGCCAACGCGCTGCTGAAGGTGCTGGAGGAGCCCCCGGAGGGCGTACTGTTCGTGCTCACCGCCACCAGTGCGGCGGCGGTGCTGCCCACCATCCGCAGCCGGTGCGCCATCTATCCCATCGCTCCGGTCACCCGGCAGGAATGCGTGGAGTGGCTGCAGGAGCACTGCCCCGACTGCAAGGACCCGGAGCTGCTGGCTGCGGTGTATGACGGCCACATCGGCCGGGCTGCGGCCGCCGCGCGGGAGCCCCAGGCGGTTCAGAGCTTTGAGACTGCCTGCCAGCTGGCCCAGGCAGTGGCAAAGGGCGACCGGTACCGGCTGATGCAGCTTTTGGCCGGATACGAAAAGGATAAGCCTGCCGCGGCCCGGCTGCTGGCGGACCTGGCCAGCGTGGCCGCCGCCGAGCTGGCGGGGGCCGGGCGCTTTGGTATGAGCGCCCATCAGGCGGCACGCACCGCCAGTCAGTGCGGCGAGGCGCTGCAGAATATGAACCGAAATCTGAACCAGAAGCTGCTGCTCACCCTGCTGGCGGCGCGCATCGCCCGGTGAGCTTCTTCCCTACCCCTTTGAACCTTTTGCCCAAACCAAAGCCGCAGGCAAAAGACGTGACACCATCCGCCCGGCGCGGCAGGGCAAAGTGAGAAACAAACTATGAAAAAAGTGATCTCCGTTCGTTTTAAAGCAGGCGGAAAGGCCTACTATTTCGACCCGGCGGATCTGGACGTAAAGACCGGCGACCACGTGATCGTGGAGACTGCCCGCGGCATCGAGTGCGGCGAGGTGGTGGCGGGTCCCAAGGACATTCCGGACAGCCAGGTGGTGCGGGAGCTGAAGACCGTCAAGCGGATGGCCGACGCGGTGGACATCCGCCGTATGGAGAAGAACCGGGCGGACGAAAAGACCGCCTTTGAGATCTGCACCCAGCGCATCGCCGCCCACAAGCTGGAGATGAAGCTGGTGGAGGCCGAGTACAATCTGGACCGCACCAAGATCGTGTTTTACTTCACGGCCGACGGCCGCATCGACTTCCGTGACCTGGTCAAGGATCTGGCGGGCGTATTCCATACCCGCATCGAGCTGCGCCAGATCGGCGTGCGCGACGAGAGCAAGATGCTGGGCGGTCTGGGCATCTGCGGTCAGCCCTTCTGCTGCAGCCGGTTTTTGAAGGATTTCCAGCCGGTGAGCATCAAGATGGCCAAGGAGCAGGGCCTGAGCCTGAACCCCACCAAGATCAGCGGCAGCTGCGGCCGGCTCATGTGCTGCCTTGCCTACGAGCAGAAGGCCTATGAGTACCTGAACAGCATCACCCCCATGAACGGCAGTGTGGTGCGCACCCCGGAATTTGAGGGCATCGTGGTGGAGGCCAACCCGGTGAGCGGTATGCTCAAGGTACGCCCGCTGAACGAGTCGCTGGCGCCCAAGTATTTCCGGCGCAGCGAATGCGTCTACCTGCGGGGCGGAAAACGGGCTCCCAAGGCTCCCGATCTGGACCAGGAGTGAGACGAAAATCCAGGGCAACCACTTGAACTTTTGCAAATTTATGCTACAATAAACCCAAGAAAGAGTTCGCTCTTTCAGGGCCGCGCTGCATTCTCTGCACGGATGGGGCGCATTGCGCCTGAGGAAAGAAGTGCAGAGATAAAGGAGAGACGAAACATGGCTTACTCTATCAACGATTCTTGCGTTTCTTGCGGCACCTGTGCCGGCGAGTGCCCTGTCAGCGCTATCAGCGAGGGCGACGGCAAGTACGTGATCGACGCTGACAGCTGCATTTCCTGCGGCACCTGCGCCGGCGCTTGCCCTGTTGGTGCGATCGAAGAGGGCTAATCTGCTCTTTTTGCACTGGCAAAGAACAAAAAGTGGCGTGGCTTTTCGGCCCGCCGCTTTTTTGTTGTGGGCCATGTTTTTTCAAGGCAGGGGGAAGCCGGTTTCGTGTGTCATTCCGGCCATTCTTCCCCTTATTTTTGTTTTCAGGGAGCGTTTTTCTATGGCACATTCCGCCGAAACTTTGTATAATGGGACCAAGGTGTTTATCAGTGAGAACCATCGCTTCGGCACCGACGCCATGCTGCTGTCCGGCTTTTGCCGTCCCCGGCGGGCGGAGCGGGCGGTGGATCTTTGCAGCGGCTGCGGCATCGTGGCGCTGCGCTGGCACGACCTTGGCCACCGGGGCGAATGCCTTTCGGTGGAACTGGACGCCGAGGGCACCGGTCTGCTGGAGCAGGCGGTGGCGGCCCAGCCGGAATGTGACCACATCCGCCCGCTGAATCAGGACCTGAATGACCTGGCGGCGGACGGCGGTTATCATCTGGTGGCGGCCAATCCCCCCTATTTCACCGGAGGCTATGTGAGCCCGGAGGCTGCGCGGGCCACCGCCCGCCATGAGGGTGGCTGTACGTTGGAACAGGTAGCGGCCGCTGCCGCCCGCCTGCTGCGGGATGGCGGGCGTTTTGCAATGTGCAACCGGCCGGAGCATCTGGCCCGCACCTGCTGCATCTTGAGCGCCGCGGGGCTGGAGCCCAAGCGGCTGGTGTTCGCCAAGCAGACGCCGAAGGATGGACCCTGGCTGTTTTTGCTGGAAGCACAGAAAAACCGAAAACCCGGACTTCGCTTTGAGCCGGATATCTATATGGCCGACGAGACCGGCCGCCCCAGCCTGCAATTGCAGGCCATCTACCGGCAGGGAATGTGACTGCCCTGCCGAGAGCAACCCAAGGAGGAGCCATTTATGGCCGGAACACTGTATATCGTGGCAACACCCATCGGCAATCTGAACGACATGACCCCCCGCGCCGCCGCTACCTTCGGCAGCGTGGATTTTGTTGCCGCTGAGGATACCCGCGTTACGCTGAAGCTGCTCAACCACCTGGGGCTGAAAAAGCCGCTGGTGAGCTATTATGAGCACAACACAAAGGAAAAGGGCCAGTATATCCTGGACCGGATCGCGGCCGGTGAAAGCTGTGCCTTGTGCAGCGACGCGGGCATGCCCGCCATCTCGGACCCGGGCGAGGAGATCGTGCGGGACGCGCTGGCCCAGGGCATTCCGGTGGTGCCGGTCCCGGCGGCTTCCGCCTGTGTTACGGCGCTGGCGGTCTCCGGGCAGGATACCAGCCGCTTTGTGTTTGAAGGGTTTCTGCCGGTGGCGGCAAAGCCCCGCAAACAGCGGCTGGAAAGCCTGGCGGGCGAGACGCGCACCATGATTTTTTATGAAGCTCCTCATAAATTGAAGGGCACGCTGGAGGACCTGGAAAAGACCTTCGGCGGGCAGCGAAGCATCACTCTGACCCGAGAGCTGACCAAGCTGCATGAGGAGATCCGCAAGACTACGCTGGCTGAGGCCTGCGCATACTACCGGGAGAACGCGCCCCGGGGCGAGTATGTGCTGGTGGTGGCGGGCGGCGAAGCCGTCGCTGCGCCCCAGGAGCAGATCACGCTGGAACAGGCAGCCCAGGCCGCCCGCAGGCTGATGGAGCAGGGCATGCCTCCCAGCGCGGCGGCAAAGCAGGCCGCGCTGGGCACGGCCTTTTCCAAAAGCCAGGTCTATCGCCTGCTGATCAAGGAGGATGCGGAATGAAAGAAATCCTGATTTTATCCGACAGCCACGGCTGTTATCCGCTGGTGCAGAAAGCGGTGGAGGCCCAGCCCCATGCCAGCGGCATCATTTTTCTGGGCGACGGCCTGAAGGACATCGAGCGCCTGCAGGCGGAGGGCTGCAACCTGCCGGTCTACGCGGTGCGGGGCAACTGTGATTTTTCCTCGCTGTACCCGGCGGAGGCCCTGGAGGTATTTGAGCACAATCTGATTTTCTTCTGCCATGGCCACCATTACGGGGTCAAATATACGCTGGATGACTATGCCCGGGCAGTGAAGGACCGGGGCGCAGTTATCGGCCTGTTCGGCCACACCCACCTGCCCACGCTGGAGCAGCGGGACGGTGTGACCCTGTTCAACCCGGGCAGCATCGGCGCGCCCCGGTTCGGCGGGCCCAGCTATGGCATCCTGGAGCTGTATGAGAACGGCGAAGCAAATCTCCAGCACAAGGAACTGATTATATGGTAAGAGCTCCCCTGTTTGTTCCGGAGACGGACAGCACCAATAGCTGGTGCCGCCGGCAGCTGGAGCAGCTGCCGGATGGGTTTGCGGTGTACACCACCTGCCAGACCGCAGGGAGGGGCCGCCGCGGCCGGGCCTGGGCCAATGCGCCGGGGCAGGGCCTGTATTATACGATCGTTTGCAAACGCCCCATGGCGGACCCGGCGGCGCTTCCGCTGGCGGCCAGTCTGGCCGCGGCGCACGCGCTGGAGAAAGAGCTGGGGGTGTGCTGCCAGGTGAAATGGCCCAACGATCTGATCTGGAAGGGCAGAAAGCTGGGCGGCATTCTGTGTGAAGCGGCCCAGGGGGCGATCCTCTGCGGCATCGGGATCAATCTGATGCAGGACGAGGAATATTTTTCCCAAAACGGGCTTGTGCATGGCGTTTCGGCGGCGCAGATTCTAGGGCGTATGCCGAACGAGGACACACCGGAACGGCTGGCCCAGGCGATGAGCGAGATCTTTGCCGAAGGCCTGGAGGGGTTTTACCAAAAGGGCTTTGCGGCAGTGCGGTCGGAATACCTGAGCCGCTGTGCAAATCTGGGCCGCAGGGTGAGCTTTGACGGCGGCGAAGGCCAGGCGGTGGATGTGGATGAAGCGGGCCGTCTGGTGGTGGATACCGGAGAAGGAAAACAGGCGGTATTCACCGGAGAGGTGACCGTGCAGGGCGTCTACGGCGCAAAATAACAGAAAAATGAAAAGACAGCCCATGGATGGGCAGCAAGAAGAGGTGCTGCTCATCCATGGGCTGTTTTGTTTTTGGGGAACGCTTATATGGGATTGCTGCCGGTCGGGTAGGTAAAAAGGGTGCTGGCGGTAATTGCTGAGGAAACCCGAGTGCGAAAAGGTGAGCGTGTTCGTTCCGGTTACCGGTCGGGTAGACAAAGAAGGGTGCTGGCAGTGATTGCTGAGGAAAACCGGGTGCGAAAAGGTGAGCGTATCCGTTGCGGCTACTGGTCGGGTAAACAAAAAAATGCCCCTCCGTGCTTGCGGACCACGGAGGGGTGTAAGGGGTATCGCTTTGGTGTGAGGAGGAATCATGTACAGAACATCGGTTGCGGCTCCGCTGTTCTGTGATTCTTAGTATACCCACAAGTTGCGGAAGAAGTTTTAAAGCACTATGAACATTTTGTAAATTGCAGAGCAGACAAAATTTAGGCAGAAATAAAAAGCCGATGCGCGCTGCGCACCGGCTAAAAGAGCGATTGAACTTACTTGGCGCTGAGCGCGGCGGCCACCGGCTCCACTTCAACTTTTTTGTCCTCTTCAAAATGAACGGACTTTAAATAGGTGGAGAACTGCTCGATGGTGTAGTGCCCGCAGGACCGGGGCAGCGCCAGCTGGGTCTTTTTGCCGGTAAACACCACAACGGTTTCCACCGGAACGTTTTTGATCTTGGCCTCAAACAGAGCCTGCCGTACCGCACGGGCGCTCTGCTCGGCCCGCTTCAGGGGATTGGCGAACATCCGGCGCTGGCCGTTCATCTCCTGCACCCATTCCGCGTCGGAAGACTGGCCGTAAATGGTGCCGCCATATCCCAGGCACTTCACACCCAGAACGCCGAACCAGCCCACCAGCAGCGCATCCAGATCCGCGCTGGCCTTGGAATTCTCAATCCGGACCGGCTCCACCACACGGAACTCGTTGGTGGCCGCATACCGGCGCAGCTGCCGCAGCACAGCCTCGGCGTTTTCGTGCTCATCGTCCGGGATGGGGCCAGCCTTGGCGGCCTTCTCGGTTTTGCGGGCGGGGCTCAGCAGATACACGGCAACGCCAAAGATCGCAATTACCACCACCACCGCCGCGATCTGAATGATCAGTTCAGGGGTCATGATCGAAACACTCCTTTTTCATGGCGCGGTACGCCCGCGCCTGATTTGCATCAGAATATTTCTATTGTAGCAAAGGAGCGCCCTAATTGCAACGGCTCCCCTGCCGCCCGGCGGCTGGCGGCGATTGCCGGAAAACAAAAAGCCGCGTGGCTTTTCCGCCTGCGGCTCTTCTTGTGCCGTGCACCCTTTCGGGTTCGAATCCCCGGAAAGTCTTGCGAAAAACAAAAGAACCCGCAAGCTTTTCAGCTTGCAGGTCCTGATGGTGCGCTGGAAGGGATTTGGCAGGGCTTTCCCCAAAGGGAAACCCCTGCGGCGCTTGAAGCGTAGCTTCTGCGCGCAGCCCGGCTAAAAACCTGCCGCCGGCAGGTTTTCTTCACGCCGTGCACCCTTTCGGGTTCGAATCCCCGGAAAGTCTTGCGAAAAACAAAAGAACCCGCAAGCTTTTCAGCTTGCAGGTCCTGATGGTGCGCTGGAAGGGATTCGAACCCCTGACCTTCTGATTCGTAGTCAGACACTCTATCCAACTGAGCTACCAGCGCATCTCGTTTGCAACCGTCTTGTGCGGTGCAAGAAATATATTATCAGATTCCCTTTCGATTGTCAACGCTTTTTTTGAAATTTTTTAAATTTTTTTGGCGGGCACGAATTTGCCCTGTTTCTGAGCCTTTGCCTGGCAGATTCCATGGACCATTTCTCCGCTGCGGGACCACATGCACAGCGCCGGTTCGTTCACCGATACTCGCTTTCTTGTGGCGCTTGATCGGAAAATGAAGGAAAATACACATTTTCATCTTTTTTTCACACTTTTCTGGCGGCTGCCCGGAGAGAAGTGTTGTCAGCAAGCACACAGCTGTGATTTTGTGCAGAATGAAAAAATATGTATTCCTTGCAAATACAAATTCTGCTCTTATGCTACTATAATAAAGACAAAAAGATATACAGTGGCTGGGAAAATGGCCTTGCAATGGGAAAAGAAGGCTCGTTTTTCAAAGAAATGCAGCGAAAATTTGAAAAAGAGCGTTGACAAATTTAGCGGAATAAAGTAGTATATATTTTGTATCTGTGTACGCGCAGTTCCAAATACCATCGAACAAACAGCACGGCGTTCTCAGCAAACGCACAGTGAAAAAGCTGTGTGCCGGGGGCGCTTGTTTTTGAGAGACGGTCAGTTCTGCGCGTATTTTGATTCGAGCGTTTACCCGCAGAGCGCGGGCAAAGGTTAAAGATGATAAGGAGTGAAAGAGATGGTAAAATACGCCATCAAGCGCATCGCCATGGGTCTTCTGAGCCTGTTCATCGTGGCGACCCTCACCTTTTTCCTCATGCAGGCCGTTCCTGGCGGTCCCTTCATGTCGGAAAAAGCCATCAGCGCACAGGCTATGGCCGCGCTGGAAGCAAAATACGGCCTGGATCAGCCGGTCCTGGTGCAGTACAAGAACTACCTGGTCAACGCCCTGCATGGCGACTTCGGTCCCAGCCTGAAGCAGCGCGGCCGCGACGTGAGCGACATCATCGCCACCAAGTTCCCGGTCTCCGCCAGCCTGGGCGGCACCGCAGTGGTGGTTGCTCTGGTCGTTGGTATCCCCATGGGCTGTCTGGCTGCCTACCATCGCGGCAAGTGGGCCGATAACCTGATCATTTTCTTTGCCACCTGCGGCATCGCGGTACCCAGCTTCGTTACCAGTTCGGTGCTGATTTATACGTTTGGCTCAAAGCTCAAGCTATTGCCAACGATCGGCCTGGATTCGCCGGCGTCGTACATCATGCCGGTGACCGCTCTGGCCTTCTATCCCACCGCTTACATCGCCCGCCTGATGCGTTCCAGCCTGCTGGACGTTATGGGCCAGGATTACATGCGCACCGCCCGTGCGAAGGGCGTTTCCGGCTTCAAGACCCTGTTTAAGCACGCCCTGCGCAACGCCATCCTGCCCGTTGTCACCTACGTGGGCCCCATGCTGGCCGGCCTGCTGGTTGGTTCCTTTGTTGTGGAAAAGATCTTCACCATCCCCGGTCTGGGCCGTGAGTTCGTTTCCGCCATCACCAACCGCGACTATATGATGATCATGGGCACCACCATCTTCCTGGCGGCTCTGGTCATCGCCATCAACGTGGTCGTCGATATCCTGTACAAGATCATCGACCCGCGCATCAAGCTGAAGTAAGGAGGATACAGAAAAATGGATATGCAAAAGAATCCTTTGAGCTTTCAGCTGGACCTGAAGCCGGAAGATTTTCTGCCCGCCTCCAAGGATGAGCAGGAAAGCCTGGTGGTCATGCGCGAAAGCGTGAGCTTCTGGAAGGACGGCCTGCGCCGTTTCCGCAAAAACAAGATCGCCATGGTAAGCCTGGTGGTCATCCTTATCATCATGTTCTGCGCCTTCATCGTGCCCATGTTCTACCCCTACAGCTACGAGCAGCAGGTGCGCGGCAGTGAGAACCTGGCTCCCATGGAGTATTCCGCCCAGGAGCTGGAGCGCATCGCCGCCGGCGAGAGCGTGTTCCCCCACATCGCGGGCACCGACAAGCTGGGCCGTGACTACGCCATCCGTCTGATGATCGGCGCCCGGATCAGCCTGCTGGTTGGTATCGTGGCCAGCGCAATGATTCTGGTCATCGGTTCCATCTATGGCTCCATCTCCGCCTTCTTCGGCGGCTGGGTGGATATGATCATGATGCGTATCACCGATATCATCTACACCATCCCCGATATTCTGCTGATTATTCTGCTGGGCTTTGCCTTGAAAGCGCCCCTGGAGACCCTGGCCAGCGCTCCCGGCTTCGGCTGGCTGCAGACCCTGGGGCCCAACCTGGTCAGCATCTTCATCGTGTTCGCGCTGCTGTATTGGGTCAGCATGGCCCGTATCGTGCGCAGCCAGATCCTGACCCTGAAGGAGGCGGAGTACGTCACCGCCGCCCGGGCTCTGGGCGCCTCCAACGGCCGTATCATCAAGAAGCACCTGCTCACCAACTGCATCGGTACCCTGATCGTTACCACCACCCTGCAGATCCCCTCGTCCATCTTCACCGAGAGCTTCATGAGCTTCCTGGGCATGGGCGTTGCGGTTCCCCTGCCCAGCCTGGGCAGCCTGGCCACCGATGCGCTGAAAGGTATGAACACCTATCCTCACCTGCTGTTCCTGCCTGCTGCCATCATCAGCATCATCATCCTGAGCTTCAACCTGCTGGGCGACGGTCTGCGTGACGCCTTCGACCCGAAGCTGAAAAACTAACGAGAGGAGAAGCGAATCATGAGTGAACTGTTGCTTGATATCAAAAACGAACGCCTCTCCTTCTTCACCCCCGCGGGCGAGGTGAAGGCACTGAACAACGTGTCCTTCTCCATGAAGCAGGGCGAGGTTCTGGGCATCGTGGGCGAGTCCGGTTCCGGTAAATCCGTTACCGCTTACTCCCTGATGGGCCTGACCGCTTACCCCGGCAAGCTGATCGGCGGTGAGCTGCGCTTCAACGGCCACGAAGTGGAAAAGATGACCGAGAAGGACTTCCGCAAGATGCGCGGTGAGGAGATCTCCATCATCTTCCAGGACCCCATGACCAGCCTGAACCCGGTGTACACCATCGGCAATCAGATCGTGGAAATGGTGCGCCTGCACACCAATAAGGACAAGAAGGAAGCCTATGCCCGCGCCAAGGAGCTGCTGGAGCTGGTAGGCATCAACGAGCCCGAGCGCCGTTTGAAGCAGTACCCCCACGAGCTGTCCGGCGGTATGCGTCAGCGCGTGATGATCGCCATCGCCCTGGCCTGTGAGCCCAAGCTGCTCATCGCCGACGAGCCCACCACCGCTCTGGACGTGACCATCCAGGCCCAGATTCTGGAGCTGATGATGGAGCTGCGCAAAAAGCTGGGCATGAGCATCATCATGATCACCCACGACCTGGGCGTTGTGGCCAGCATGTGCGAGAAGATCGCCGTTATGTACGCCGGTAAGATCGTGGAGTACGGTACTACCGACGAGATCTTCTACGAGCCCAAGCACGAGTACACCAAGGGCCTGATCAACTCCATCCCCAAGCTGAATCAGAAGGAGAAGGAGCGTCTGGTGCCCATCGAAGGCAGCCCTGTGGACCTGCTGAATCCTCCTGCCGGCTGCCCCTTTGCACCCCGCTGCAAGAGCTGCATGAAGATCTGCCTGCGTCAGATGCCTCCGCGCACCGACCTGAGCGATACCCATTACACCCAGTGCTGGCTGCTGCAGAAGGCCGAGTTTGAAGGCAAAGGAGGAAAAGCTGAATGAGCGAGCAGAAAAAACTGGTTGAGGTCCAGCACCTCCAGCAGTACTTCAACGCCGGCGGCTTCGGCAAGAACCGCCGCTACGTCCAGGCTGTGGACGACGTGAGCTTTTTCATCAACAAGGGCGAGACCCTGGGTCTGGTAGGTGAGTCCGGCTGCGGCAAGACCACCACCGGCCGTACTCTGCTGCGCCTGTATGAGCCCACCGACGGCCGTATCATCTACGACGGCAACGTGATCTATGATTCCGGCAAGCTGCCCGATTCTGAGAAGAAGATCGCGGTGGACATGCTGCCCTACCGCCGCAAGATGCAGATCGTGTTCCAGGACCCCTATGCGTCTCTGGACCCCCGTATGACCATCGGCGACATCGTGGGTGAGGCCATCGATATCCATAAGCTGGCCGAGAACGATAAGGACCGCCATGACCGCATCATCAGCATGCTGCAGCGCGTGGGCCTGAACTCCGAGCACGCCAACCGCTATCCTCACGAGTTCTCCGGCGGCCAGCGGCAGCGCGTTGGCATTGCCCGCGCCCTGGCGGTGAACCCCGAGTTCATCGTGTGTGACGAGCCTGTTTCCGCGCTGGACGTGTCTATCCAGGCGCAGGTGGTCAACATGTTTGAGGACCTGCAGAACGAGATGGGCCTGACCTATCTGTTCATTGCCCACGATCTGAGCATCGTGAAGCACATTTCCAATCGCATCGGCGTTATGTATCTGGGCAAGCTGGTGGAGCTGGCCGACAGCTATGAGCTGACCTTCCACAGCGTGCATCCCTATACCCGCAGCCTGATCTCTGCCATTCCCATCGCTGACCCCAAGGCAGCCCGGGAATCCAAGCGTATCGTGCTGGAGGGCGATGTGCCCAGCCCGCTGAATCCCCCTTCCGGTTGCCGCTTCCGCACCCGCTGCCCCTATGCGGATGAGCAGTGCGCCTGCGAGGTGCCCGAGTTTAAGGAGGTTTCCTCCGGCCACTGGGCTGCCTGCCACCACCTGGATCGGGTGAAATAATTGAATTTAAAGAATCCCCACCGCATTGTGCGGTGGGGATTCTTTTTTGTATACGCCGAAAAAGTTACAAACAGTTTTGCAAAATCCGAAGAATTTTGTCCAAACAAGGAGAAACTATCGTGCAATTGCTGCAAAAAGATGTGATAGACTAATGAAAAAATCATAAAAAAAGACAAAATTCTTACAAAGGCAAAATTATACTTGCACTTTTTTGGGCTAAAGTGCTACAATGTTAGCAAGCCAATCGCAGCGGACACAATTGTTCGCGGTGAAAAAACACTCCACTCCGGCCCTTGCGGGGCCAGGGCGGAAAAGGGTAAAACCAAATTCAGGAGGAAAGCAACCATGAAAAAGATGTTAGCTCTTGTGCTGGCTGCCGTGATGGCCTTCAGCATGGCTGCCTGCGGCGGCAGCTCCGGCTCCACTGCAACCAGCGGCGCTACCAGTACCGACTCCACCGCGGCCGACGGCTCTGCCACTGCCGCTACCGGCGTTACCGTTCAGGTCGGCCCCAACCCCGAGACCCTGGACCCCGCGCTGAACAGCGCCATTGACGGCGCCAACATGCTGATCACCGCCTTTGAGGGTCTGCTGATCGTGGACGAGAATAATCAGGTTCAGCCCGGCCAGGCTGAGAGCTATGAGGTCAGCAATGATGGCCTGACCTGGACCTTCCACCTGCGTGAAGGCCTGAAGTGGTCCGACGGCACCGATCTGGACGCCAACGACTTCGTTTATACTTATAAGCGCGTTGCTGATCCCAACACCGCTGCTCCCTATTCCGCCACTGCCGTGGGCATGATCGCCGGCTACGAAGAAGCCATGAACGGCGATCCCGATGCCCTGCAGGTCGAAGCTCCCGATCCTCTGACCTTCGTGGTACACCTGAGCTACCCCTGCACCTACTTCGATAAGCTGGCTGCCTTCGCTACTCTGAGCCCCGTGCAGCAGGAGACCATCGAAGCCAACGGTGATTCCTGGGCTACCGCTCCCGAGACCTACGTCTCCAATGGCCCCTACTACATGACTGAGTGGACCGTGGGCCAGCAGATTGTCTTCAGCAAGAACCCCAACTACAAGGGCGGCTGGGACAGCAGCAAGATCGTTTCCGATACCATCACCTTCCTGCTGATGGAGGATTCCACCGCTGCTTACACCGCTTACACCACCGGCCAGGCCCAGCTGATCAAGGACGTTCCCACCGAGGAGATCCCCAGCCTGACCAAGGCCGAAGATGGCGGCGACTTCTATGTTGATCCCATCATGGGCACCTACTACCTGAGCATGAACGATCAGGTCGAGCCCTTCAACGATGTGAACGTACGTAAGGCCCTGAACCTGGCCATCGACCGTGAGTATGTGGCCAACCAGCTGATGCAGGGCACCTACTCCCCCGCTTACAAGCTGACTGGCCCTGGCATTACCGATGCTGACGGCAGCGCTTACATGGACAATTCCGATTACGACGTGATCCCCACCGATTACGAGGAAGCCAAGAAGCAGGCCCAGGAGGCTCTGGCTGAGGCCGGTTACCCCAATGGCGAAGGCTTCCCCACCATCACCTACTCCACCAACGATTCCGGCTACCACAAGGCTGTGGCGGAATACCTGCAGCAGTGCTACAAGGAAGTTCTGGGCATCAACCTGGAGGTTGAGGTCGTAGAATGGTCCTCCTTCACCCCGCTGCGCCGCGCTGGCGATTACCAGATGGCCCGTAACGGCTGGGTATTCGACTACAACGATCCCTCCAGCATGCTGGAGCTGTTCATGACCGGTAACGGCAACAACGACGGCAAGTACTCCAATCCTGAGTATGATCAGATGATGGAGAGCACCAAGATCGCCGATAAGACCGAGCGTTTCGCCAACCTGCACGCCGCTGAAAAGATCGCCATGGAAGATTACGCGATGATCCCCCTGGCCTTCTACAACGACTTCTGGCTGCAGAGCTCTTCCCTGAAGGGCAGCTGGCACAGCCCCTACGGCTACTGGTACCTGCAGTACGCTTACGTTGAGTAAGACTGTATGAGCTTCGGCTCTTCCAGAGAGCAAAGTTTCTCTGTTCAACACACAGAAGAGAAGGACCCCGGATGCATCCGGGGTCTTTTTCTGTTGTTTGACGGGATTGCTGCCTTTGTTCAAAAGGACAAAGACCTGTGAAAGCTGCATAAAGCAGAACGTGTTCTGAAAACTGAGAAGTGCAGTTTGACGAAGGAAAGAAACAAAAAAGTTACAAACGAGGGATACTCATTGCACTTTTTTGGGGTAAAGTGCTACAATCCGAATAAACACCCAAGAAATTTGAATATTTATTCAAAATCAATCAAGGGCAAGAGCCGCTGCCCGCATCTGGAATTTGCGGGAAAAAGAGCGGCTTTGCAGTCGGAAAAACGGGCTTACCGCGGAGCACGCCGACCGGCTGCGGGAGAAACTTTGCAAACTGCTTGAGGAGGAACACCAACCATGAAAAAAGCCTTATCTCTGGTGCTGGCTGCCGTGATGGCATTCAGCCTGGTGGCTTGCGGCGGAAGCAGCTCTTCTGCTGCCGGCACCGGCTCTGCTTCCGGAAGCGCCACTGCCAGCAACGTGACCGTACAGATCGGCCCCAACCCTGAATCCATCGACCCGGCGCTGAACAGCACCATCGACGGCGGCAACATGCTGATCACTGCTTTTGAAGGCCTGCTGATCGTGGACGAGAACAATCAGGTCCAGCCCGGCCAGGCCGAGAGCTGGGAGGTCAGCGAGGACGGTCTGACCTGGACCTTCCACCTGCGCGAGGGCCTGAAGTGGTCCGACGGCACCGACCTGGATGCCACCGATTTTGTGTATACTTATAAGCGTGTGGCCGATCCCGACACCGCCGCCCCCTACTCTCAGACCGCTGTGGGTATGATCGCCGGTTACGACGAGGCCATGAACGGCAACCCGGATGCCCTGCAGGTGGAAGCCCCCGACGCCAACACCTTCGTTGTGCATCTGAGCTACCCCTGCACCTACTTCGATAAGCTGGCTGCCTTCGCTACCCTGAGCCCCGTACAGCAGGAGACCATCGAGGCCAACGGCGACGCCTGGGCCACCGCTCCCGAGACCTACATCTCCAACGGTCCCTACTACATGACCGAGTGGACCGTGGGCCAGCAGATCGTGTTCACCAAGAACCCCTACTACAAGGGTGGCTGGGACAGCGATAAGATCGTCACCGACACCATCACCTTCCTGCTGATGGAGGACTCCACCGCTGCCTACACCGCTTACACCACCGGCCAGGCTCAGCTGATCAAGGACGTTCCCACCGAGGAGATCCCCAGCCTGACCAAGGCCGAGGACGGCGGCGAGTTTTATGTGGACCCGATCATGGGCACCTACTACCTGACCATGAACGATTCCATCGAGCCCTTCAACGACGTGAATGTGCGCAAGGCTCTGAGCCTGGCCATCGACCGTGAGTATGTGGCCGACAAGCTGATGCAGGGCACCTATTCTCCCGCCTATAAGCTGACCGGCCCTGGCATCACCGATGCCGACGGCAGTGCTTACATGGACAAGTCCAGCGGCGAGTGGATTCCTGAGGATTACGAGACCGCCAAGACCATGGCTCAGGAGGCTCTGGCCGAGGCCGGTTACCCCAATGGCGAAGGCTTCCCCACCATCACCTACTCCACCAACGATGCCGGTTACCACAAGGCAGTTGCTGAGTACCTGCAGCAGTGCTACAAGGAAGTTCTGGGCATCAACCTGGAGGTCGAGATCGTGGAATGGTCTTCCTTCACTCCGATGCGCCGCGCCGGTGACTACGAGATGGCCCGCAACGGCTGGTCCTTCGACTACAATGATCCCTCCAGTATGCTGGAGCTGTTCATGACCGGCAACGCCAACAACGACGGCCAGTACTCCAACCCCGAGTTCGACCAGATGATGGAGAACACCAAGATCGCCGACAAGGAGCAGCGCTTTGCCAACCTGCATGCCGCTGAGGAGATCGTGATGGAGGATTACGCCATGATCCCCGTTGCCTACTACAACGACTTCTGGCTGCAGAGCTCTGACCTGCAGGGCACCTGGCACAGCCCCTATGGCTACTGGTACCTGCAGTACGCCTACATCGGCGAGCCCCCTGAGGACACCGCCGCTGAGAGCGAGAGCGTAGCTGCCAGCACCGCCGCTGAGAGCACTGCTTCCGAGGCCGCTTCCTCTGAGGCAGCCGAGAGCGTTGCCAGCGAGGCTGCTTCTTCTGAGGCTGCTGAGAGTGCTGTGAGCGAGGCTGCCTCCAGCGAAGCTGCTTCCTCCGAAGCCGCTGCCAGCGATTCCGCCAGCGCGGACTGAGCTGAAAAGACAAATAAAAAGAGCCCTGCCAAAGTGCAGGGCTCTTTTTTGTGCCGGATAGCCTCTTGGCAAAAAACAGCACTGCTCTTGTTCAAACAAACAATGGATTGTGAAAAATATATAAAAGAGATGTGAAAAAAGAATCGAACAGTGGAGAAGTTTTCCAGAAAAGAAAACAAATTTTTTACAATTCCACAAGAGCCATTGAGCTTTTTTGGGCTAAAGTGCTACAATGCGTTCAAGACACTCGCTGCGGACTGTTGTGTGTAACAAATGGACAAGCAGTGGGGCCGGGGTTTGTATCTGGAACCTGCAAACCCGAAACGGCATGTGTGTTGGCCGGTCTGGTCCCTTCGGGGGGAGCAAAACCGGCACAGAGAAACTTTGCTTATCTGTAAAGAGGAGGAACCGCAACATGAAAAAAGTGTTAGCACTGGTGCTGGCCGCTGCTATGGCGTTCAGCATGGTCGCTTGCGGCGGCAACAAGACTGCCACCAGCGGCGCTGCTGACGGCACTGCCACCGGCAGCAGCAACGTTACCGTTCAGCTGGGCCCCAACCCCGAGACTCTGGACCCCGCCCTGAACAGCGCCATCGACGGCGGCAACCTGATCCTGACCACCTTTGAGGGTCTGCTGACCATTGACGAGAACAACGAGATTCAGCCCGGCCAGGCCGAGAGCTATGAGGTCAGCGAGGATGGCCTGACCTGGACCTTCCACCTGCGCGAGGGTCTGAAGTGGTCCGACGGCACCGATCTGGATGCCAACGACTTCGTTTATACCTATAAGCGTGTGGCCGATCCCAACACTGCCGCTCCCTACTCCGCTACGGTAGTTGGCATGATCGCCGGCTACGACGAGGCTATGGCCGGCAATCCGGACGCTCTGCAGGTGTCCGCTCCCGATGCCAACACCTTTGTGGTGACCCTGGCTCATCCCTGCACCTACTTCGATAAGCTGGCTGCTTTCGCTACCCTGAGCCCCGTGCAGCAGGAGACCATCGAGGCCAACGGCGATTCCTGGGCTACCTCTCCCGAGACCTACGTCTCCAACGGCCCCTACTACATGACTGAGTGGACCGTGGGCCAGCAGATCGTGCTGACCAAGAACCCCTACTACAACGGCGGCTGGGATACCAGCAAGATCGTTACCGACACCATCACCTTCCTGCTGATGGAGGACTCCACCGCTGCTTACACCGCGTTCCAGACCGGCCAGGCCTCTCTGGTGCGTGACGTGCCCACCGAGGAGATTCCCAGCCTGAATGGTACCCCCGAGTTCCATGTAGACCCCATCATGGGCACCTCCTACATGAGCATGAACCTGCAGAACGAGCTGTTCCAGGACGTGAACGTGCGCAAGGCTCTGAGCCTGGCTCTGGAACGCGATTACATCGCCAACACCGTGCAGCAGGGCACCTACCTGCCTGCTTACGAGCTGACCGGCCCCGGCATCACCGACGCCGACGGCACCACTTCCTACATGGACAACTCCGGCAAGAACTGGATCCCCACCGATTACGAGGAGTCCAAGAAGCAGGCTCAGGAGGCTCTGGCTGCCGCTGGCTACCCGGGCGGCGAAGGCTTCCCCACCATCACCTACACCACCAACGATTCCGGCTACAACAAGGCTGTTGCTGAGTACATGCAGCAGTGCTACAAGGAAGTTCTGGGCATCAACCTGGAGATCGAGATCGTGGAATGGTCTTCCTTCACCCCGCTGCGCCGCTCCGGTGACTACGAGATGGCCCGCAACGGCTGGGTATTCGACTACAACGATCCCTCCAACATCCTGGAGCTGTTCATGACCGATAACGGCAACAACGACGGTAAGTACTCCAACGCCAAGTTCGACGAGCTGATGAACAACACCAACATCGCCGACAAGGAGCAGCGCTTTGCCAACCTGCACGCTGCTGAGGAGCTGCTGATGAGCGAGTACGCGATGATTCCCATCGCCCACAACAGCGACTTCTGGCTGCAGAGCACCGATCTGCAGGGCGTTTGGCACAGCCCCTACGGCTACTGGTACCTGCAGTATGCCTACATCGGCGAGCCCTCTGAGGACACCGCCGCTGAGAGCGAGAGCGTAGCCACCAGCACTGCCGCTGAGAGCACCGCTTCCGAGGCCGCTTCCTCTGAGGCTGCCGAGAGCGTTGCCAGCGAGGCTGCTTCTTCTGAGGCTGCCTCCTCTGAGGCCGCTAAGAGCGCTGTGAGCGAGGCTGCTTCCTCCGAAGCTGCTGAGAGCGCTTCCACTGCCGCCTGATCAAGGCAAAAAAGCAAATCAAAAGGACCTGCCCAAACGGGCAGGTCCTTTTTTGTGTATCGGGTCTGTATCAAATTACCGGCCGTTCACCGGAATGGTTGCTTCTCCAATGGTGATGCTCTCGATGGTATCCAGCGGGAGGATCTGGTCAAATACGCCGCTGAGTTCACAGCGGGTGGTGTCTCCCTCCGGCCGGACGCCGCCGCCAAAGCCGGTCAGGTCAATGCGGCTGCCGTCGGTGAGGGTAAGGAAGACCGGCTGCGGGGTGGAGGCGCCGTCTGCCATACCGGAGGAACCATTTTTCCGCTGCGGCACCGGTGTGTCCACCGTGTAGTCGATCCGCAGCGACAGCGGCGAGACGAATACGCTGTTCAGCGTTGCAGCCTCCCCGTTCACGGTGAAGCTCTGGCCGCCCGGCAGTTCCAGGGAGCTGTCCTCACAGGCAAAATCGAAGCGAAGCTCCCAGCTGCCCTCGGCCAGGAGTGTCGCGTCCTCGCCGATTCCCTGCTTCAGGTCGGTCAGGTGTACGGTGGCGGTGCTCGGCTTCAGGGGCGCGTCGGCGGTGAGCAGCTGCACGAACTGAACCGCGTTGTCGGCCGGGTCCTCGTCAAAAAACCAGGCGGTGCCGTGCATGCCGCCCATATGGCCCACATCGGTGTTCCAGTCGCCGAAGCGAAGGGCCAGTGTCCCGTCCCGGTTGGGGTCCGGGTCCGCGGTGATGGGCTGGCCGTCCTCCCGGTAGATGGAATAGACAATGGCGTAGCTGTAGGTGTCGCCGATGATGGCATCGGCCTGAACCGTGACCCCGTCCACGGTGGCGCGGGCATCCAGTGGGCGGCCAATTTGGTCGATGATCTCAGTCTGGGCAGGCGCAGTGCCGAACACCACTCCGAAGGCCTGGGCGGCGGGCTTCAGTACGCCGCTGGCCGCGGCTCCCAGGCAGAGGGCACCAGTGAGAACAGCGGCTGCGCCCAGGGCGCAGACCCGCCGCAGCGGGATGGCGCGCCCTCTGGGCGGCCGGGCGGATTGAGCCGTCAGGCGGTCGATCATTTCCTGTTTTTGCTGCGGGGAAAACTGCAGCTCGTTCATGGATTCCCGATAGGTCTTCATGCCAATTCCTCCTGTTCCAGCAGGGTGCGCAGCCGTGCCCGGCCCCGGTTCAGCCGGGTGGAGATGGTGGCCGGGTTCTCGCCCAGCAGCCGGGCGATCTCCTTGGCGGCGTAGCCCTCGTAATAATACAGATAGATCACCGCCTGGTACTTGAGCGGCAGCAGCTGCACGGCGGCCAAAAGGCTCCTCTCCTCCACCGGCGGCGCGGGCACCGGGAAGGCCTCGTCCATGGCTACGGTGGTGCGCCGCCAATGGCTCTTCAAAAGGTCCTTGCAGGCGTTGGCAGCGGTGCGGATGATCCAGGCCTTTTCGTGCTCCGGGCTTTCAAAGCGCCGGGGATTGGTGAGCAGCTTGAGAAAAACAGTCTGGCAGATATCCTGGGCATCGGCGGTGCTTTTCAGATAGGTATAGCTCAGCCGCAGGATCAGGTCGGAATAGGTGTTCACCAGCCGCTCTGCCTGGCGGCGGTCCATGGGAGTATTCGTATCGCTCACTTCCTTTGCTGTGGTGTGGAAAAGCGCTTTCACCGGGAATACGACTGAGGGGGGACGTATCTTTCAGCAGCAAAATAAAAAAATGCCCACTGGATTTCCAGTGGGCATTTTTTAAAACATTCAATCGGGCATGCTGTCCAGCACTGCCTGGGCAATGGCGCCGCCCTCGGCCCAAAGGCCCTGCAGCGTGGCGCAGCTTTCGTACTCCGCCGGGTTGCTCACAAAGCCCAGCTCCAGCAGTACCGCGGGGCAGATGTTGGAGCGGGTCACATAAAAGGCCGAGTATTTGGGTCCCCGGTCGTTTCGCTCGGTGGTCAAACTTACGTTTGCCGAAAGGGCGGTAGCCAGGGGCTTGCCCTCTGTGTAGAACCAATAGGCCTCGGTGCCGCCCACCTGGTTCAGATCGGAGTTCAGCGCGGCGCTGTTGTGATGGATGGCGATGAAGAAGTCCGGCTTCTGGCTGTTGAGCATTTCCATCCGCTCGGCCAGGGTGTAGAACACATCGGTGTCCCGAGTCATGGTCACGGTAGCGCCCAGCTGCTCCAGCCGGTATTTGGCGGCCAGCGCAGCGGAAAGGTTCAGTTCGCTCTCCTGGGGGAAATCCTCCACCGGGGAACCGGGCGCGCCCATGTCATCCCCGCCGTGGCCCGGGTCCAGCAGAACCGTTACGCCGTCCAGCGGAAGGCTTGCAGTGGAAACGGTGCGGATGGCGGGCTGATGCTTCAGGGCGATTCGAGTGCCGCCCTCCGGTGTGTAATCCACAAAATAGCCCCACAGCGGGTCGCTGTCCTGGAAGGTGATGTGCAGCGCAAATCCGTTTTCCTCCGGCTCCACGGTCACGCTGGTGCCCACGAAGCCGAAGCTCTGGGGAAATTCGCCGGAGAAGGACGCGGAATAAAAATGCAGGGTGAACTCGTTGCCCTCCCAGTTGTGGCTGTAATAGGGCGTGCCGCTGCCCGCAAAGGTCAGATATTCGATGCCGTTTTCTTCGCTGGCGGAAAGCCCGGTGAAGGCCGCCTGGGCTGTGCCCACCTCCAAAAGCTCACAGTCTGCCGCTTTTATGTAGTTGCCGTCCGGCAGCTGGTAGGCATAGGTGCGCTTGCTGCCGTTCACAAAGGAGACGCTGTCCACGACCTGGGCCACGGCGCCCTCATAGGCAGTCATGGCAATGGTGCTGGTGTCCTGATAATCGGAAAGGGCGCTGGCCAGGGTGGAGGTCACCCGCAGCAGCTGGCCCGGCTGGGCTGCCACAGACCCGTCGGAAACGATCTGACCGCCGCCGGAGCTGCCGGACCCGGTGCTGGGCGCGGGCTTGGTCAGCGTGATGGGAGCAGTGGTGTCTCCCTGCTGGGCGGTGAAGACGTTATCCCCTTCCGCAAGGCTTACCTCCAGCCCCCACATGCCATAGGAGCCGTAGCGTTCCACCTCCTGGCCGTTTACGGTCAGGGGCTGGCTGGGGTCGGAGGTGCCCATCAGAAAGATGGTGTCGGTGTAGACCTTGCTGGCCGGGTCCGGGGAGACGATGGCCAGCGTCTGGCTGAACGGCTGCTGGGCAATGTCGGGCAGGCCGTCGCCGGAAAGATATTGCAGCGTCGAAATCGCGCTCTCTTCGCCGTTTACCAGGCCGGAAAGGCTGCCCAGCACCACACCGGTGCCCGGCTGCAGCTGGCACACAGCGGCGGCCAGCGCAGGGCTTTTCTGAGCCAGGACCAGCTCCAGCTGTTCCCCGGCGGTGTAGCGGGCATCGACGCCTTCGCCGCTCAGGGTATAGAAGGTCAGACCATAGCGGTCGGCGGTCTCGGTCATCCAGTCCTTCATCGAGACGCCCTCCGGCTGATAAAGGGCCACCAGCATATCCCGTTTGGAGGCCTGCTGCATCAAGAGCCGGATGGGGTCGAAGGAGGACAGGAACTTGTCGGATTCGCTTACTCCAGGGGCGGTCTCGGCGCTTTCCAGCTTTCGGGCCAGCACGCCGCCGCCGGGCACGGACCCGGCCACCAGCACGGTATTGGCCCCCTGGGCGGCGGCCTCATCCAGCGTGCTGGTCAAAAAGGCTTCCTGCTCCTCACGGGTGTGGCTTTCGTCAAAATATCCGGCCCAGGCGTCGTCCAGAAGCACCGCCCGGATCTGCTCCGGGGCCGTCATGTGGGGCATGGCCAGGCTGGAAACACCCCGGATCAGCAGAACGATGGCAACGATCAGCGCCGCCAGCGCGGCGATGGCCAGCAGGATCATCCCCAATGCAAAGGGGCGTTTGGTTTTTACGGGCATAGGATGGGTCCCCCTCTCTTGGCTGCCCCGCCCGGCGGGGCTTTGCCCTCATTATAACACGTTTGCGAGGGGCTGCACAGGAAAAGCGTCTGCCAATTTTTGCGCCGGGTCTTGCGGGGATGTGGTATACTGAAAGGGTATAACAATAAAAAGTATGAGGATGGATTCCATGAGCATGCAAGTACCCAAAAACGGATTTACCCACGGCGGCAAGTTCCATGCAGACGATGTGTTCAGTACCGCGCTGCTGCGCATCCTGCGGCCGGACTTCACCGTGACCCGCGGTTTTTCGGTGCCGGAGAATTTTGACGGCATCGTGTACGACATCGGCAATGGTCCCTTCGACCACCACGCGGCGGACCGGGCCGAGCGTCCCAACGGGATTCCCTATGCGGCCTTCGGACTGCTGTGGAAGGAGTTCGGCGCGCAGCTGGTGGGGGAAAACCAGGCCCGCCTGCTGGACGAGAACTTTGTGCAGCCGCTGGATCTGAACGATAACACCGGCGAGAGCTGCCTGCTGGCGGATGCCATCGGCGGCTTCAATCCCCTGTGGGACCAGCCCCAGGACCCGGATGCCTGCTTTGCCCGGGCGGTGGATTTTGCCCAGGTGATTCTGGAGAACAACATCGAGGCGGCCCGGGCGGTGAACCGGGCGGACGCGCTGGTGCAAAAGGCCTATGAGGAAAGCCGGGACGGCATCGTGATCCTGCCCTGCTACGCTCCCTGGAAAAACGCCCTCTACCGCAGCGACGCGCTGTTTGTGGTCTACCCCAGCCAGCGGGGCGGCTGGTCGGCCCAGTGTGTGAACGACCGGATGACCAAACGGCCCAAGAAGCCCTTCCCCATGGGCTGGGCGGGTCAGCCGGAGGAGCATCTGCGCAAGTCCTCAGGCATCGCCACCCTGCGTTTCTGCCACGCCAGCCGGTTTCTGATCACCGCCGAAACCAAAGAGGATGCCATCGCCGCCTGCTATTTTGTGCTGCGGGGCGGCAAAAAGTAACATTGCAACATAAGGAATGAAACAGCCATGGAAGAACGCAATATCGCCGCGCCCGCCTATGTGTATATGATGCGCTGCGCCAACGGGGCGCTGTATACCGGCTGGACCAACGACCTGCTGCGCCGGATGCGGACCCATGCGGGCGGCAAGGGCGCAAAATACACCCGGGGCTTTGGCGGCGAGACGCTGGCCTATGCCGAGCTGCTGGAGGATAAAAGCGCCGCGCTGCGCCGGGAGGCGGCGCTGAAAAAGTACACCAAAGAGGAAAAGGAAGCGCTGGCTGCCGGGTTCGACCCGGCCCGCTTTGTACTGCTGCGCCCTGCCCGTCCGGCGGACGCTGAGGCCGTGCTGGGCATCTACAGCCACTATGTGCTGCACTCCACCGCGTCCTTTTTGTACCAGCCGCCCAAGCTGGAGGATTACCGGCGGGAGATGCGCACCCTGTGCCGCCGCCTTCCCTTCTTTCTGGCGGAGAACGCCCTGGGCCAGCCCCTGGGCTATGCCTGCGCCCATCCCTGGCGCTACGGCACCGGGGCCTACGCCTGGGACACCGAGACCACCATCTATCTTGCCCCCGAGGCCCGGCGGCTGGGTGTGGGTAGCATGTTGTATCATGCTCTGCTGGCTGCGCTGTGCCGCCAGGGCTACTGGAACGCCTATGCGGTGCTGGCGGACCCCAATCCGGCCAGCGAAGCCTTTCATGAGCGGTTTGGCTTTGTATGCGAGGGGCGGCAGGCCCGCTGCGGGCTGAAAAACGGCTGGCAGGGTGTGAGCTACTGGCTCATGGACCTGGCCCCCGGCCGTACCGATCCGCCCGAAGCAGAACCCCGTGCGCCGCTGCCCGGGGAGCTGGCGGCCCTGGCCGCCCAGGCCCGGCGGGGCGCCGGCTGGCGGGAGATGGCCGGACTGGAGCAGCCCGCAGAGGAAAAGGAGCAGTGAACCGGATGGAAGAACGTCAGATCACGCCGGGGCGTTACCGGCACTTCAAAGGAAACTTTTATCAGGTGGTGGGTGTTGCCCGTCACAGCGAGACCGAGGAGCGGCTGGTGGTGTACCGGCCCTTGTATGGCGAGGGCGGCCTGTGGGTGCGCCCCTATGAAATGTTTGCAGGCCCGGTGGACCGGGAAAAATACCCGGACGCGGACCAGACCTGGCGCTTTGAGCGGGTCGGAGACTGAGCCCTGCCCGCAAGAAAAAAGCGCAAAAGCCAAAACGGCTTTTGCGCTTTTTGTCAAACAGTCTCTTTCAGGATTCGGCCGTCGGTGCTGATCACGACCACCTTTACGTCCAGCGCCTTGCCGCTGGCGGCTATCGCCCGCTGCACCGCGTGCTCCATCCCGCCGCAGCAGGGTACCTCCATGCGCACCACGGTCAGGCTACGCAGGTTGTTGGCGGCCAGAATCGCCCCCAGCTTTTCGGAATAATCCACCATGTCCAGCTTGGGGCAGCCGATCAGGGTCACCCGTCCGACCATGAACCGGCTGTGCAGCCCGGCATAGGCGTAGGCGGTGCAGTCGGCTGCAATGAGCAGGTCCGCGCCCTCAAAATAGGGGGCGTTTACCGGGGCCAACTTGATCTGTACCGGCCACTGACGCAGGCAGCTGGCGGGCTCCTGACCGGGCACAGCGGCGGCAGGCTGGGCATTCAATACCCGGCTGCGGCTGCCAGGGCAGCCGGTGTGAGCGGGCGCGCCCGCTTTTGCTTTATTGGCCAGCACGGCGGCCTCGTCGTAGGCAGCGGCCTCCCGCTCCTCAAAGGAGATGGCCCCGGTGGGGCAGGCGGGCAGGCAGTCGCCCAGGCCGTCGCAGTAGTCGTCCCGCAGCAGGCGGGCCTTGCCGTCTACCATGCCGATGGCTCCCTCGTGGCAGGCCGCGGCACAGGCGCCGCAGCCGTTGCAGGCGGCTTCGTCGATTTTAATGATTCTGCGGATCATAGCAGTGTATCCTCCTTGTATGCCCCGGCGGGGCGGTTTCTCAAACAGCTTATGGATTCAGTATACCCGGTTGACGTTTTGTTGTATGTTTGAAAACCAACAAAACGGGAAAAGATGCAATATCCTATTGACTGAATAGGGAATATAGTGTATCATACCCATATCCTCATTTTTCACAGAAAGGCGGCGTGTGCAATGAAGCGATTGTGTGTTTGCATAGCAGCCGGGGGCCTGGCGCGATGTTGACCGGGCGGGGCGGTCAAAGCCCATACCGGATGCAGTAAAATGGACCAAACAACAAAAAGGAGAATGAACCATGTCCAAGATCTATACTGCGGCAGACCAGCTGATCGGCCGCACTCCCCTGCTTCGCCTCACCCGCCTGGAACAGCAGCTGGGCCTTGATGCCGTGCTGCTGGCAAAGCTGGAATCCTTTAATCCCGCCGGTTCGGTGAAGGACCGGGTGGCCAAGGCCATGCTGGATGACGCCGAGGCCAAGGGCCTGATCGGCCCGGGCGGTACTATCATCGAGCCCACCAGCGGCAACACCGGCATTGGCCTTGCTTCTGTGGCAGCGGCCCGGGGCTACCGGGTGATCATCGTCATGCCGGACACCATGTCCGTGGAGCGGCGGCAGCTGATGATGGCCTACGGGGCCGAGCTGGTGCTCACCCCCGGCGCAAAGGGCATGACCGGCGCCATTGAAAAGGCAAAGGAGCTGGCCAGCGAGACTCCCGGCAGCTTTATTCCCGGCCAGTTTGAGAACCCGGCCAACCCGGATGCACACTACCGCACCACTGGCCCTGAGATCTGGCAGGATACCGACGGCCAGATCGACCTGTTTGTGGCAGGCGTGGGCACCGGCGGCACCATTACCGGCGTAAGCCGTTATCTGAAGGAGCAGAACCCGGCCATCCATGTGGCCGCCGTGGAGCCTGCGGATTCGCCGGTGCTGTCCGGAGGAAAGGCTGGCCCCCACAAGCTTCAGGGCATTGGCGCGGGCTTTGTGCCTGCCGCACTGAACCAGCAGGCCTACGACGAGGTGCTCACCGTGACCACCGAGCAGGCCTTTGAGGCCAGCCGTGCGCTTGGCCGGGCTGAGGGTGTGCTGGCAGGCATTTCCTCCGGCGCGGCGCTGGCGGGTGCCATTCGCCTGGCCCGACTGTCGGAAAACGCGGGCAAGACCATCGTGACCCTTCTGCCGGACACCGGCGACCGGTATCTGTCCACCGGACTGTTTGCGGCGCAGGAATAAAGATACAGATTTTCCACAACAAAAAGGGGAGAGCGTTGAAAACGCTCTCCCCTTTTTGGTCCAAATGGCCCGCCGTACACAAACGGCCAGGAGGTCTTTTGGCAGGCCTTACGGCTAAGAAAGAGAAGAAAATGGGAGAAGTAAGCTTACAGCAGGTGTACCGCGACCACCAGACCGGCGAACACGATGGAGACCATGCTGGTGAGCTTGATCAGGATGTTGATGGAGGGGCCGCTGGTGTCCTTGAAGGGATCGCCCACGGTGTCGCCCACCACGGCGGCCTTGTGGCAGTCGCTGCCCTTGCCGCCATGAGCGCCGCTCTCGATGTACTTCTTGGCGTTGTCCCATGCGCCGCCGGAGTTGGCCATCATTACGGCCAGCACAAAGCCGGTCACGGTGGTACCAGCCAGCAGGCCGGCCACGCCTTCCACGCCTAGGATCAGACCCACCACAACGGGCACGATCACCGCGATCAGAGCGGGAGCCAGCATCAGCTTCTGGGCGCTGCGGGTGCACATATCCACGCAGGAGGCATAGTCCGGTTCGGCCTTGCCTTCCATCAGGCCCTTGATCTCCTTGAACTGGCGGCGGACCTCCACCACGATGCTCTGAGCCGCCTTGCCCACTGCATCCATGGAAAGGGCCGCGAACAGGAAGGGCAGCATACCGCCGATGAACAGGCCGATCAGGGTGGTGGGGTTGGTGATGGACAGATCCAGCACGATGTCCGGATCGATCTGATGAACCTTGTCAATGTAAGAAGCGATCAGGGCCAGGGCGGTCAGCGCCGCGGAACCGATGGCGAAGCCCTTGCCGGTGGCGGCGGTGGTGTTGCCCAGGCTGTCCAGCGCGTCGGTGCGCTGGCGCACCTGTGCGGGCATGTGGGTCATCTCGGCGATGCCGCCCGCGTTGTCCGCAATGGGGCCGTAGGCGTCGGTGGCCAGGGTGATGCCCAGGGTGCTCAGCATGCCCACGGCGGAAACACCCACGCCGTACAGGCCCATGTTGAAGTTTTCAGCGCCGCCGCTGCAGAAGTAGCTCAGCAGAACCGAAACACCCACGATCACAACGGGAGCTACGGTGGAGAGCATGCCCAGAGACAGGCCGCTGATGATAACGGTTGCGCTGCCGGTCTCACTGGAGGCCGAGAGCTTTCTGGTGGGAGAGTAGCTGTCCGAGGTGTAATACTCGGTGAGCGCGCCGATGATCACACCGGCGGCCAGGCCGCTGATCACCGCGATGAACACGCCGGTGGCATGCTCGGCGGGCAGCAGCCAGTGGATGGCGAACCAGGCGCAGATGGCGATCAGCACGCTGCTGATGTAGGTGCCGGTGCGCAGGGCCGCCAGCAAGTTTTTCTGGCTGGCGCCCTCCTTGGTCTTTACGAAGAAGGTGCCCAGGATGGAGCACAGCACGCCCAGCGCGGCCAGCAGCATAGGAACGCCCACGCCCTGCATGCCGAAGCCCGTGGCCACGGCCAGCGCGCTGGTGGAAACGATGGAGCCCACATAGGATTCATACAGGTCGGCGCCCATGCCGGCCACGTCGCCCACGTTGTCGCCCACGTTGTCGGCGATCACAGCGGGGTTGCGGGGGTCATCCTCGGGGATACCCGCCTCCACCTTGCCCACCAGGTCGGCGCCAACGTCCGCCGCCTTGGTGAAGATGCCGCCGCCCACACGGGCGAACAGCGCCATGGAGGAAGCGCCCATGCCGAAGGTGAGCATGTTGGAGGTGATGTTCTGGATCAGGATCTCCTGGCTGGCCACCGGGTCAATGGCGGTGTACCAGAAATGCAGGAAAAAGTACCAGATGCTCAGATCCAGCAGGCCCAGGCCCACCACCGTGAAGCCCATGACCGAACCGGCGCTGAAGGCCACCCGCAGGCCTTTGTTCAGGCTATTGGAAGCAGCGTTGGCGGTGCGGCAGTTGGCCATGGTGGCGGTACGCATGCCGATAAAGCCGGACAGGCCGCTGAAGAAGCCGCCGGTCAGAAAAGCAAAGGGAGTGAAGAAGCTCAAAAAGCCCAGGAATGCCATGACCAGAAGGATCACGAAGACCACAGCGAAGAAGATGGCCACGCCCTTGTACTGGCGCTTTAAGTAAGCGGTGGCGCCGTTGCTCACCGCGGCCGAGATCTTGGCCATCTGGGGCGAGCCCTGAGGCTCTTTTTTGACCCGGGCGAACATTGTCGCCGCGAACAGCAGGGCAAGCACAGAGCCTGCTGCAACAAAATACATCGCGCTCATGATCGAATGATCCCTCCTTGTTCGAATGGCCCGGCAAGCCGGGATAAACGGGGCGGAACCGATTCCTGGAAAAGGAATCCAAATTTCGCCGTTGCCTTCATTATAGAACGAAACACCCAGAAAAACAAGAATGATGCACAAAATATTTTTGGGTATGTAGAATATTTTGTAAAAATAGTTGAAAACGTATTTCCTTTATCAAACGAAAGGATTATAATAGACTAAACACAATGGATGATTAGGCGATTCAGCCGATTTTTCTTGAAAAAATGGTTGCATCTTCCAAAAGTTTTTTGCTACAATTTGATAAAGCGAAAAAGCAGGAAAGGGCGGGACAGCATGAAGCGAGGGCTTGTACTGGCGGGCGGCGGCGCCCGGGGCAGCTACCAGGTTGGGGTCTATCAGGCGCTGACCGAGCTTGCCTGGCGGCCGGATGTGATCACCGGCACCTCGGTGGGCTGTCTGAACGGCGCCATGTTTGCCACCGGCCAGTGGACCACCGCCCGGGATATGTGGCTGACCATTGACACCCGCCAGGTGATCGCCGACCCGCCGGACCCGAACCAGGGCATGCTGAACTTCTGGCAGGAGACGGTGCGCTGCGGCGGGCTGGACGTGGCCCCGCTGGAGGAGATCGTGGACCGGGTGCTGGACGAGGAAGCCCTGCGTTCCTCCCCCATCGAGTTCGGTCTGGTCACCGTGAACAAGCGCACCCTGCGCCCGCTGGAGCTTACCGCACAGGAGATCCCACAGGGGCAGATGAAGGATTACCTGCTGGCCTCCGCCGCCTGCTTCCCTGCCTTCCGGCCCCGGGCCATCGAGGGCAAGGAGTTCATCGACGGCGGCTATGCCGACAATATGCCGGTGGGCCTTGCCCGCCGCATGGGCGCGGAGGAAGTGGTGGCTGTGGATGTGGACGGCATCGGTGTGACCCGCCGGCTGCCGGAGGATATCCCGGTGATCCTGATCCGAAGCCGCTGGGAGCTGGGTGCGATTTTGACCTTCGACCCCCGTCAGGCGCAGCGGAACATCGCCCTGGGCTACAACGATACCTACCGGGCCTTCGGCCGCATCCTGGGCACCAGCTACAGCATCCAGGCCGGGCAGGAGCGGGCGCTCACCGAGGGCTTTGTCCGGCCCTATGCCGAGCTGCTGCGCCGGGTCATGGGAGCAAACCCCTCGCTTACCTTTACGGAACAGGCGGCACTGGGCGGGCTGGAAAAGCTGGCCGCCACTGCCGCCGCCCGGGCACTGGCCCCGCTGGAGCGGGCCTGCGAGCTGGCCGGGGTAGCGCCGGAGCCGGTCTACACCGCACGGGAGCTGTTTGACGAGTTTTTACAGCAGGTGGACCCTCAGGTCTGCCTGCGGTTCGCGCTTTTGTTTGAAGAGGGTGCGGGTATTTGCATCCGGGAGTCCGCTCAGGCGGCCGCCGCACCCGGAGAATTTTTGCAGGCGCTGGTGGCGGCGAGCCTGCGCAGATCCCAGGGAGGTGAGGTTCCATGAGAAGATTCACAGGCATCAGTGCATCCAAAGGACTGGTCATGGGGCCGGTTCACCGGCTGCATCACGGCACCGCGGGCCTGGTGCGTGTAGTCGGTCTTCCGGTGCGTGAGCAGGCTTTGTTCGACGCGGCTGTGATCCTGGCCAAGGAGGAGCTGCACGTTCTGGAGGAAAAGACCGACGGTACCCAGCAGGCCATCCTCATGTTCCAGCGGATGATGCTGGAGGATGCGGGCCTGCTGGCCCAGGTGGCCCAGCGCATTGCCGACGGCGACGGCGCGGCCGCGGCCATGGAGTGGGTGGGCAGGCACTATGCCGCCACCCTGGAAAACCTGGACGATGAATACATGAGCCAGCGTTCGGTGGACGTGCTGGACGTCTGCCGGCGGGTGGTGAACATTCTGGACGGCGAGCCCCGCAAGGCCCCCGAGCTGGAGGTGCCCTGCATCCTGGTGGGCGAGCGCATCTTCCCCAGCGACATCATCAGCATCGACCGGGCCAAGATCCTGGGCTTTGCCACCGGCGGCGGAAGCATCCAGAGCCACGCGGCCATCATGGCCCGCACCATGGACATTCCCGCCGTGGTGCAGCTGGGCAGCGAGATGCTGGATTACAGCGAGGGCCAGGCCGCGATTCTGGACGCCTACAACGGCGATATGATCGTAAAGCCGGACGCGGACGCGGTGCGCCACGCCCAGCGGCGGATCGTGGGCGAGGGCATGCTGAAAAAGCGCATGGCCTTCCTGAAGGACCAGCCCTGCGTGACCAAGGACGGCACTGCGGTGACCCTGCTGGCCAACTGCTCCAGCCCCACCGACATCCGGGCTGCCATGGACGCGGGCGCGGACGGCGTGGGCCTGCTGCGCAGCGAGTTCGTTATCACCGGCGACATCATTCCCGGAGAGGATGAACAATACTATTATTATATGACCTGCCTGGAGGCCACCGCCGGCCGTCCGGTGACCATCTGCACCTTCGACATCGGAGCGGACAAGCGGGTGGCGGACCTGGAGGACACGGGCAACTACTCTCCGCTGGGGATGCGAGGGGTGCGGCTCCAGCTGAGCCATCCCGAGCTGTTCGTCACCCAGATGCGCGCGCTTCTGCGCACCGCACTCAAGGGCGATCTGCGCATCATGTTCCCCATGATCACCAGCCCGGCGGACTGGAAAGAGGCTCTGGAGCTGGTGGAGGTGGCCAAGAGCCAGCTGCGCCGGGAGGGCGTGCCCTTCAATGAAAAGGTGCCCATCGGCGCCATGGTCGAGGTGCCCAGCGCCGCGCTGCTGGCCGACGAGATCCTGGCGGACCGCTGCTCCTTTGTGCATGTGGGCACCAACGATCTGATTCAGTACACCTACGCGGCCGACCGGCGGGACAGCCGGATGTCCGGCTACTTTACCGGCTGGCCCCATGCGGTGGGCCGCCTGATCGACATGGTGGTGGCTGCCGCCTGGAGCCAGGAGCTGCCGGTGACCATCTGCGGCGTGAGCGCCACCGACCCGGACACCGCCGAGCGGTTCATCCGCCAGGGTGTGCGCGGCCTGTGCATGGAAGCCCGCAGCCTGATGCAGATCAAAGCTCATCTGCTGGAGCTGGACCTGAATGAGCCGCCCCGCTTCCAGCGTTAAATGAAATCATTAGAGCGCCCCCCTGCCCCGCAATGCGCGGTGCAGGGGGGCTTTTTTGCGCGTTTGCGCAGATTTGCTCGAAAATGAGCAGATACTCGCAAAGAAAATGAAGAAATTTGATTATTTTTGATAGAAAATGCTTGAATTCGCCAAAAGTCTGTGCTATAGTGAAACCAGAACAAGAGAAAACGTCAAAGGGGGCGGCGGAATGCTGGCGGAAAAACGGTTTGCGGTGATTCTGGACGTGCTGGCAAAGCGCCGGGCGGCCACCGTCACAGAGCTGGCTCAGCGGCTGGACACCTCGGAATCCACGGTGCGGCGGGACCTGATGATCCTGGCCGAGCAGGGCAAGCTGAATAAGGTGCACGGCGGCGCCACCGCGGTGGACGCCACCTTTGAGAGCGACGAGCCCACCATGAGCGCCAAGGAGCAGCTCAACCAGACCCAGAAGGATCAGATCGCCCGCTATGCGGCGGCGCAGATTCAGCCGGATGACGTGATCTTCCTGGACGCAGGCAGCACCACCCTTCGGATGCTGGAATACATGGAGCCCAGCGACGGGCTGCTGATCGTGACCAACGGCATCCTGCATGCCCAGCGGCTGGTGAACAAGGGTTTCAAGGCCTACATCCTGGGCGGCATGCTCAAGACCGGCACCGAAGCCATTGTGGGCGCGGGAGCCGTGCAGGCGCTGAGTCATTACAACTTTACCAAGGCCTTTATCGGCATCAACGGCATCACCGTGGGCCAGGGCTACACTACCCCGGATGTGGAGGAAGCCCAGGTCAAGTCGATGGCGCTGCGCCAGGCCTATATCAAATATGTTCTGGCGGATTCGTCCAAGTTCGGGCGGGTGTCGGCGGTCACGGTGGCGCCCATCGATCAGGCCTGCATCGTCACCGACCATCTGCCGGACAAGAACTATCGCAAGCATGCAGTGATCAAGGAGGTAGAAGGGTTATGATATACACCGTTACATTCAATCCCGCGCTGGACTACGTGGTGCGTATGGACGCGCTGGCCCTGGGCCAGGTAAACCGCACCGCCAGCGAGAATGTGCAGCTGGGCGGCAAGGGCATCAACGTGTCCTGGGTGCTGCGGGAGCTGGGCCACGAGAACGTGGCGCTGGGCTTTGTTGCCGGGTTCACCGGCAAGGCCATTGAGGATGGTCTGGCCGCCAAGGGCGTTGCTACCGACTTCATCCACCTGCCCGCCGGTCTCACCCGCATCAACGTGAAGCTGAAGGCCGGTGAGGAGACCGAGATCAACGGCAAGGGTCCCGACATCAGCGCCGAGGCGCTGGAGGAGCTGTTCCGCAAGCTGGACGCCCTGGGCGAGGGAGACGTGCTGGTGCTGGCTGGCAGCATCCCCGCCAGCATGCCCAGCGATGTGTACGAGAGCATCCTGGCCCGCCTGGAGGGCAAAAAGGTGCTCTGCGCGGTGGACGCCACCCGGGACCTGCTGGTGAATGTGCTCAAGTACAAGCCCTTCCTGATCAAGCCCAACAATCACGAGCTGGGCGAGATCTTCGGTCGGGTCCTCACCACCGACGAGGAGATTCGGGAGTGCGCCGAAAAGCTGCAGCAGCAGGGCGCGCGCAACGTGCTGGTCAGTATGGCCGGTGACGGCGCGATGCTGCTGGACGAAAACGGCGGCTGCCACCGCCTTGCCGCCTACAAGGGCAAGGTAAAGAACTCGGTGGGCGCGGGCGACTCCATGGTGGCCGGTTTCCTGGCCGGTTATCTGGACACCGGCGACTACGCCCACGCGCTGCGTGTGGGCAGCGCCGCGGGCAGCGCCACCGCCTTCTCGGATGTGCTGGCCACCCGCTTCGAGATCGAGGCTCTTTTGAACCAGGCATAAGCGTGCATCGCGGAACCCAAAACCGCACGCCTGCAAATAGATCGTAACCCCCTGAACAAGAATGAGAGAAAGGAATCGAGTATCATGCGTATTACGGATTTGCTCAGACCGGAAAGCGTGGAGCTGCATACCAGTGCAGCCAACAAAGACGCGGCTATCGATAAACTGATCGGCCTGCATGTGGCCGGCGACAATCTGGCGGATGTGGAGGCCTACAAGAAGGCCATTCTGGCCCGCGAGGCCCAGAGCAGCACCGCCATTGAGGCGGGCATTGCGGTGCCCCATGCCAAGAGCGAGGCGGTCAAGCGCCCCGGCCTGGCGGCCATGACCCTGGACGACGGCGTGGACTACGGCGCCATGGACAAAAAGCCCAGCGACCTGTTCTTCATGATCGCCGCTCCCATGGACGGCAACCTGCACCTGGAGATCCTCAGCCGCCTGATGGTTCTGCTGATGGACAGCGACTTCACCGCCAAGCTGCGGGCCGCTTCCACTGTGGAGGAGTTCATGAAGGCCATTGACGACGCCGAGAGCGTCAAGTACGGCGACACCAAGCTGCCCAAGGTGGAGACCGTGAACGACGACGCGGCCGCTCCCGCTGAGCCTGTTGAGGAAAAGAAGGCTGAGGGCTACCGTGTGCTGGCGGTCACCGCCTGCCCCACCGGCATTGCCCACACCTACATGGCTGCCGAGGCCCTGGAGAAGGCCGGCAAGGCCATGGAGATTCCCCTGAAGGCCGAGACCAACGGCTCCGGCGGCGCCAAGAACGTGCTGACCGCTGAGGAGATCGCCGCGGCCGACGGCATCATCGTGGCTGCCGACAAGAACGTGGACACCGCCCGTTTTGACGGCAAGCGTGTGCTGTTCGTTCCCGTGAGCGAGGGCATTCATCATCCTGAGGAGCTGATCTGCAAGATCGCGGAGAAGCAGGTTCCCATCTACCACTACTCCGGCGCGGTGGAGACCACCGATACCGCCAAGAACGAGAGCGTCGGCCGTCAGCTGTACAAGCACCTGATGAACGGCGTTTCCCACATGCTGCCCTTCGTGATCGGCGGCGGCATCCTGATCGCCCTGGCCTTCCTGCTGGACGATTACTCCATCAACCCCGCGAACTTTGGTATGAACACCCCCGTGGCGGCCTTCTTCAAGACCGTTGGCGGCGTGGCCTTCAACTTCATGCTGCCCATCCTGGCGGGCTACATCGCCATGAGCATCGCCGACCGTCCGGGTCTGGCTGTGGGCTTTGTGGGCGGCAGCCTGGCAGCCGTGGGCACCAGCTTCGCCACCATCCTGGACCCCAGCGCCACTGCGGTTCCCGCCGGTTTCCTGGGCGCTCTGCTGGCCGGTTTTGTGGGCGGCTACTTCATGCTGGGCCTGCGCAAGGTATGCGATAAGCTGCCGGACAGCCTGGAAGGCATTAAGCCCATCCTGCTGTACCCCGTGATCGGCGTGCTGTTCATGGGCCTGTTCATGTGCCTGGTGAACCCCATCATGGGCGCCATCAACAGCGGTCTGATCGCCTTCCTGAACAGCCTGGGCGGCACCAGCAAGATCCTGCTGGGCGCTGTTCTGGCCGGTATGATGAGCATTGATATGGGCGGCCCCTTCAACAAGGCTGCTTATGTGACCGGCACCGGCGCCATTGCCACCGCCGCTGCCGCGGGCGCTGCTCAGGGCGCCATCGAGTACCAGATGATGGCCGCCGTTATGGTGGGCGGTATGGTTCCCCCGCTGGCCATCGCTCTGTGCACCACCTTCTTCAAGAAGAAGTTCACTCAGGATGAGCGCAAGTCCGGCGTGGTAAACTACATCATGGGTCTGTGCTTCATCACCGAGGGTGCGATTCCCTTCGCCGCCTCCGATCCCCTGCGCGTGATCCCCAGCTGCGTGGTCGGCAGTGCCGTGGCCGGTGCGCTGAGCATGTTCTTCGGCTGCAGTCTGATGGCTCCTCACGGTGGTATCTTCGTGTTCCCCGTGGTCACCAATGTGCTGGGCTACGTGATCAGCCTGGTGGTCGGCAGCCTGGTGGGCATGCTGCTGCTGGGTGTTCTGAAGAAGAACAAGGAGCAGTAATCACAAACCGTTGTACCAAATGCCGCCCGCGCGGTGCGCGGGCGCTTCACAAACACTTATAAAACGAATAAAAGGAGAAAACTGTTATGGTAAGCAAGATGACCAAGATCGTAAACCCCATGGGCATGCACATGCGTCCCGCCGGTATGTTCGCTCAGGAAATGATGAAGTTCAACAGCGACGTGGTGCTGGTGTTCAAGGATAAGGAGATCAACGCCAAGAGCATCATGAACCTGATGGCCGCCTGCATCAAGTGCGGCAGCGAGCTGGAAGTTCGCTGCACCGGCGACGACGAGCAGGCCGCCCTGGACAAGGCTGTGGGCCTGATCGAAAGCGGTCTGGGCGAGTAAGCAGCAAACGAGCAGACAACACGCGGCGCCCCGGTCCACCTGATGGGCCGGGGCGCGCCTGATAAATAAGCCGACGAGAGGGGCACAAAGACCATGTTAAAGGGTACAGGAGCGTCCGCCGGTGTGGGCATTGGCCATGCGCTGGTGGTAAAAGAGCAGAATTTGGATTATTCCGCGGTGCAGTTCGCGGGTCAGCAGCAGGAGACCGAGCGCCTGAAGGAGGCCGCCTCCGCTGTGAGCCAGCGGCTGAGCGCCATGGCGGCCGAGATGACGGAAAAGGTGGGCGAGCATGCCGCCGAGATCCTGTCCGGCCAGATCATGATGCTGAACGACCCGTTCATGATGGGCCAGATGGAGGAGCAGATAGCCGCGGGCAACGTGGCCGAGGCTGCGGTGGATACCGTGTGCCAGACCTTCATCGCCATGTTCAGCGGTATGGAGGACGAGCTGATGCGCCAGCGCGCCACCGACATCGGTGACCTACGCGCCCGCCTGCTCAAGCAGCTGCTGGGCCTGCCGGATGTGGACCTGGCTCATGCCCCCGCCGGCACCGTGATCGTGGCCAAGGACTTCACCCCCAGTATGACCGTTGGCATCAGCCGGGAGAATGTGGTGGGCATCATCACCGAGATCGGCGGCCGCACCAGCCATTCCGCCATTCTGGCCCGCGCGCTGGAGATCCCCGCTGTGCTGGGCGTGCCCGGCGCAGCTGACGCCATCCAGAACGGCGATTCCATTGCCATGGACGGCGAGTTCGGCCATGTGTACGTGAACCCGGACGAGCGGACCCTGAAGGACTACGAGGCCCGCCGCGCTGAGTTTGAGCATCAGCGCCAGATGCTGAAGGCCTATCTGGGCAAGCCCACCGTGAACGCGGACGGCCGCGCCGTGGGCCTGTATGCCAACATCGGCAAGCCGGAGGACGCCCAAGCCGCTTTGGAGAAGGGCGCCGAGGGCATCGGCCTGTTCCGCACCGAGTTTTTGTTCATGGACCGGGACAGCCTGCCCACCGAAGAGGAGCAGATGAACGCCTACCGTCAGGTGGCGGCGCTGTTCGCAGGCAAGGAGGTCATCATCCGCACCCTGGATGTGGGCGGCGATAAGGAGATCGACTACCTGCACATGAAGAAGGAGGAGAACCCCTTCCTGGGTCACCGGGCCATCCGCTACTGCCTGGACAACCCCGAGACCTACATGATCCAGCTGCGCGCCCTGCTGCGCGCCGGTGCGGACCACAAGAACATCAAGATCATGCTGCCTCTGGTCACCGGCCTGGAGGAGATCCGCGCCGCCAAGGCCATGCTGGAAAAGGCCAAGAAGGAGCTGGCCGCCGAGGGTCTGCCCTTTGACGCCAACGCCCAGGTGGGCGTGATGATCGAGACCCCCGCCGCCAGCCAGATCGCCGATCTGCTGGCCCAGGAGGCCGCCTTCTTCAGCATCGGCACCAACGACCTGACCCAGTACACCCTGGCGGTGGACCGGGGCAACCCGGATGTGGCGTCTCTGTACACCCACTTCCATCCCGCTGTGCTGCGCAGCATCGCCAACGTGATCAAGGCCGCCAAGGCCGCGGGCATCCCGGTGGGCATGTGCGGCGAGGCTGCCGCCGATCCCGCCCTGATTCCCCTGCTGCTCAGCTGGGGTCTGGATGAGTTCAGCGTGAGCGCCAGCGCCGTGCTGGCCACCCGCCGCACCATCAGCCTGTGGAGCCAGCAGGAGGCGGACGACGTGCAGGCCGAGGCCATGAACCTTTCCAGCGTGAAGGGCATCCAGGGCTATCTGGCTTCCATGATCAAGAAGTAATTTGTACAAAAAATGCAGGTCTGAGAAGACCTGCATTTTTTTGCTGTGAACGCCCTGTTGTGCTATACTGGTAACATACAAAAGCGAATCGTTTGAAGGAGAAGTTTACCCATGCGTCTGCCCATGAATCCGGCCGTGACCGGCCTCACCCTTTCCGGCATCCGCCGGTTCACTGCCCTTGCCGCCCAGACCCCCGGCTGCGTGAAGCTGACTCTGGGCGAGCCGGAGTTCGACACTCCCCTGCCCATCCGGCAGGCTGCGCAGCAGGCGCTGGAGCAGAGCGATACCCACTACCCGCCCAACAACGGCCGCGCTGAGCTGCTGGAAGCGCTTTCCGCCTTCAGTGAAAAGCAGGGCTTGCACTATGCGCCGGAGGAATTTGTGGTCACCTGCGGGGCCACCGAGGCGCTGCTGTGTGCGTTGTCCGGTGTGGTGGATGTGGGCGATGAGGTGCTGGTGCCCATCCCCGCTTTTGGCCTGTATGAATCCCTGATCGGACTGTGCCGGGGCGTGTACAATCCGGTGGATACCGAACCCTATGGCTTCCAGCTCAGCGAGGATGCGCTGAACGCCGCCGTGAGCAAGCGCACCAAGGCCATCATCCTCACCAGCCCCAATAACCCCACCGGCTGTGTCTACACAAAGGAAAGCCTGGACGCGGTGGCGGAGCTTGTCCGCCGCACCGGCATCTATGTGATCTGCGACGATGTGTACTGGCAGCTATGCTACACCGATTCCTTCGGCCGCTTTGCGGCCCTCTACCCGGACCTGCGGGAGAACATCATCGTGGTGGAGAGCTTTTCCAAGCCCTATGCCATGACCGGCTGGCGGCTGGGCTGGCTGGCGGCGGACGCGCCGGTGAAGCAGCAGCTGCAAAAGGTGCACCAGTACAGCGTGGTCAGCGTGACCAGCTTCTCTCAGAACGCCTGCATCACTGCGCTGGAAAGCGACGTGAGCGCCATGCGCCAGAGCTACCGGCAGCGGCGGGATTATGTGTACCAGCGCCTGTGCAAAATGGGCCTGCCGGTGAACAAGCCGGAGGGAGCGTTCTACATCTTCCCCTGCATCCGGCAGTTGGGCATGAGCAGCGAGGAGTTCTGCACCCGGCTCATTCAGGAGGGCGGGCTTGCCCTGGTGCCGGGCAGCTGCTTCGGCGCCGAGGGCTATGTTCGCCTTTCCTACTGCTGCGCGCAGGACCAGCTGGAGGAGGGCCTGGACCGTCTGGAGGCCTTTTTGAACAAGCTCACAAAAGAAAAGCAATAAAATAACGCAGAACCGGCCGGCCCCATGATCGGGGCCGGCCGGTTCTGCATTTGTATCAAAAGAGAGGATCGCAAAATGAAAATCAGGCGCGGGCGGTCCAGCGGGCCAGCTCTTCGTCGGTGGCCAGCACATAGTGGGTGTCGCCCAGATGCTGCTGCTTGCCTGCCAGATAATCCACCCCGGCGGTGCGGTAATCGTAGCTCTTGGCTACCCGGTCCCGCTCGCTGTGGGGGTCCGGCTGGGGAATGGCGCTGAGCAGGCTCTGGGTGTAGGGGTGCACCGGATTGTTGAAGATCTCCTCGGTGGTACCGGTCTCCACCAGATGGCCCAGATGCAACACGCCGATCCGGTCCGAGATGTATTTCACCATGGACAGGTCATGGGCGATGAACAGGTAGGCAGTGCCGGTCTCCTCCTGCAGGTCCTTCATCAGGTTCACTACCTGGGCCTGGATGGAAACGTCCAGCGCGCTGATGCATTCGTCGGCGATGATCAGCTTGGGGTCCATGATCAGCGCCCGGGCAATGCCAACGCGCTGGCGCTGGCCGCCGGAGAACTGGTGGGGATAGCGGTCCGCGTGCTCGGGGGCCAGGCCCACCTTTTTCAGAATCGCTGCCACCTTCTCCTGGCGCTCGGCCCGGCTGGAGTACAGGTGATGGATGTCCAGACCCTGGGCAATGATCTCCCCCACCTTTTTGCGGGGGTTCAGGCAGGCCATGGGGTCCTGGAAGATCATCTGCATCTGGGTACGCAGCTGCCGGTTCTGCTGGGCGTTCAGATCACCGGAAATGTCCATGCCGTTGAACAGGATCTGCCCGGCGGTGGGCTTGTAGAGCCGGATCACGCTGCGGCCGATGGTGCTCTTGCCGCTGCCGCTCTCACCCACCAGACCGTAGGTCTCGCCCGGGTAGATCACAAAATCCACGCCGTCCACCGCCTTCACGGTGAACTGGTGGCTGCCCTTGAAGTACTGCTTCAGGCCCTTGACTTCCAGAAGGGGTTTTCTTTCTTCCATTGTCAGATTCCCTCCTTTTTCAGCCGCTGGATGCGGGCCTTCAGTTCGGGCGGCATCTCCACCTTGGGCGCCCGCTCATCCAGCAGCCAGCTGGCCGCGTAGTGGGTCTCGCTGATCTGGAACATGGGCGGGTCCAGCCGCTCGTCGATGTTGAGTGCGTAGGCGTTCCGGGGCGCGAAGGCGTCGCCGGGCACCGGGTGCAGCAGGTTCGGCGGAGAGCCGGGAATGGTGTAGAGGCGGTCGTCCTCGGTGTCCAGATCCGGCATGGCGCTGAGCAGGCCCCAGGTGTAGGGATGGCGGGGATCGTAGAAGATCTCGTCGATGGTGCCCGCCTCCACGATGCGGCCCGCGTACATCACGTTCACGAAGTCCGCAACCTTGGCCACCACGCCCAGGTCATGGGTGATGTAGATGACGCTGATGCCGCGCTCGGCCTGAATGCGCTTGATGAGCTCCAGGATCTTGGCCTGGATGGTCACGTCCAGCGCGGTGGTGGGCTCGTCGCAGATGAGCACATCCGGGTCACAGGCCAGCGCGATGGCAATGACCACGCGCTGGCGCATGCCGCCGCTGAGCTGGTGGGGATACTGGCGCATCCGCTTTTCCGGCTCCTCAATGCCCACCTCGGTGAGCAGGCGCACGGCCTTGTCCCAGGCCTGCTGCTTTGGGGTCTTGTAATGCCAGACCATGCCCTCCATGATCTGCTTGCCGATGGGCATGGTGGGGTCCAGGCTGGTCATGGGGTCCTGGAAGATCATCGCGATCCGTTTGCCGTTGATGTGGCGGCGGATGTCGCGGGTTTTCATTTTCAGAATGTCCACGGTGGCGGGGGTGCCGTCGTTGTGGGTGTAATTGTACACGATGCTGCCGCTGTTCACCACGCTGTTGGAGGCCAGGATGCCCATGGCCGCCTTGAAGGTGACGGACTTGCCGCTGCCGCTCTCGCCCACCACCGCCAGGGTGGTGCCCCGGGGCAGGTCAATGTTCACGCCGCGGATGGCGTTCACCGGGCCTGCGCCGGTCTTAAAGGTGATGGACAGATCCCGAATGGACAATACGGTTTCCTTTGCATTGTTTTCCATGGTCTGTCACCTCACATTTCCTTCAGTTTGGGGTCAAAGGCTTCCCGCAGGCCGTCGGCCAGCATGTTGAAGCAGAGCATCAGCAGCGACATCACCACGATGGGAGGAACGATCTGGTAGGGGTGGGTGGTGAAGCTGTTGAAGGTCTCGCTGATCAGGCTGCCCAGGCTGCACTGGGGAACGGGAATGCCCAGGCCCACGAAGCTCAAAAAGGCTTCGGTAAAAATCGCGGTGGGAATGCTGAACATCAGCTGGGTGATGATCTGGCCGATGATGTTGGGCAGAACCTCCCGGAAGATGATCAGGAAGCTGCCCGCGCCCAGGGTGCGGCTGGCCAGAACGAATTCCTGCTCTTTCAGCTTGAGCATTTCGGCCCGGGCGATGCGGCTCATGTTGATCCACTCGGTGATGACCAGCGCGATGACGATGGTGGTGAAGCCGGGCTTGACCACCAGAAGCAGCAGCGTCACGATCACCAGCCGGGGAATGCCGTTGTTGATCTCCACAAAGCGCTGCATGATGGTGTCCACCCAGCCGCCGAAATAGCCGCTGATCAGGCCATAGCACATGCCGATGGTCATGTTGATTACGGCGGACACGATGGCGATGCCCAGGCTGACCCGGGTGCCTTCCCATACGCGGGTGAAGATGTCGCGGCCCAGGGTGTCGCTGCCGAACCAGTAGTAGGTGTCGGTCAGGCCTTTTTCCTCGTATTCGTTCACCACGCGGCTGCCGGTGGTGGTGGTGAGAACTTCATCGCCGTTGAAGATGCCCAGGTTTTCGATCACCGGGATGCGGGGCGCGAAGTTTTTTTCGCTCAGGGTCTGGCTGGAGTAGCTGCGGCCGCTCAGGCCGGGGCCGATCACCGCCATGATCACGATGAGGAGAATGAGCACCAGGGCGATCACTGCGCCTTTGTTGGAGATGAAGCGGTGCAGCACGTCGTGCCAGTAGCCCTGGCTGGCGAAGTTTGCATCCAGATGATCCTCACGGCTGCTGCGCAGGGTGAAATCCTCCGGCCGTAGGTCCGGAATCTCGGCCCGGGTGCCGGCGGGAATGGTTTGTACCTGATTCATACCTTCGCCACCTTCTTTCTGCCGAACAGTACCAGCCGCCAGCGGGCAAAGAAGCCCATGCGGCCGCCCTCACCGGTCACCCGGATGCGGGGGTCGATCACGCCGTAGAGCAGGTCTACCACCAGCATGATGCCGATGTACATGGCGCTGTAGATGAAGCTCAGGGCGATGACCACGTTGTAGTCGTTGGACTGGATGGCTGTGACCAGCAGGCTGCCCACGCCGGGAATGGAGAAGATCTTCTCCACCACCAGGCTGCCGGTCATCAGGTCCACGATCAGGGGCGCCAGCACGGTGATGATGGGAATCAGCGCGTTGCGCAGCGCATGACGCAGAATCAGCGGAGCGCCGTTGATGCCCTTGCTCTCGGCCAGCAGCATGTACTCGCTGCCCAGCACCTCCATCATCTCGTTGCGGGTGAAGCGGGCGATGGAGGCCATGGTGAACATGCTCAGCGCGATGCTGGGCATCACGCTGGAGAGCAGCGGCGTGTTTGCGGAATACAGCATGGGCAGCCATTTCAAACGGAAGCCCAACGTGTAGCTGAGCGCCAAAGCGAACACATAGCTTGGTACCGAAACGCCCAGCACCGAGATGGCGGTGCACAGGCTGTCCAGCCAGGTGTTGTGGTTCAGCGCGGCGATCACACCCAGAATAAGACCCAGCACCGCGCCCAGGGCAACGGCCATGCCGCCCACCTGGATGCTGATGGGCAGACGGGTCTGGATAAGCTGGCTGATGGGGGTGTTTTTGCTGATGTTGTAGCTCACGCCGAAATCACCCTGAACCAGATTGGCCACATACCGCTCGAACTGAACCAGCACCGGCTGATCCAGGCCGTATTTCTCGTTCAAGACGATGCGCTGGTCATCGGTGAGCTTCTCGTCGTTGAAGGGGGAGCCGGGCATGAGCTGCAGCAGGCAGAACAGCACCAGCGTAATGGCCAGAAGGGTGAATACCGAGATGAGCACTCGTTTCAGAATATAACTTTTCACAAGCGATCTCCCTCTTTTGATACAGTCTTTTGATACAAGAGCCCTGAACAGGCAAGCGCCGCAATGCGTTCGCCATACAAAAAAGCCGCACAAGCTTCCCTTGCCTTGCAAAGCCAAGGGAAGCTGTGCGGCATAAAAATTCAGGGGGTTATCGGAATTGTTCCGCCCGCGCACAAGGCGGGAGGTTCAAAGGGGCTTAGCCCTTGGTGGCGTTCTTGAACACGCGGTTCAGAGCAACGGGGTGGAACTCCGCGCCGGTCACGCCCGACTTGATCATGCAGGCGTCGGCCTTGGTGTAAACAGGAACGATGACGGCCTCTTCCATGATGATCTTTTCCGCGTCGTACAGGGCCTGCCAGCGGGCGGCAGCGTCGCTCACGTACTGGCCGGTGGTGCAGTCGGCGATGATGGCGTCGTAGTCAGGATTGCTCCACTTGCCGTAGTTGTTGTTGTTGTCGGTGATCCACATGTTCAGGTAGGTCATGGGATCGGCGTAGTCGGGGCCCCAGCGGGTCAGGCATACTTCGTAGTTGCCTTCCTGGATGTCCTCAACGCGCTGCTTCTTGGGCTCTACCTTGATCTCCATGGTCACGCCGGGCAGGTTGGTCTCCACCTGCTCCTTGATTACAGCGGCCACGTTCTGGGATTCGGTGGTGTCCTCCACCAGCAGCTGGAAGGTGAAGGTATCCTGGCCCAACTCAGTCTTGGCGGCTTCCAGGTACTCGGCAGCCTTGGCGGGATCGTCGCTGCAAACATCCTGGAACATGGTCTGATCTTCCGAGAAGTCGCTGCCGTCCGGGCCGGTGGCAAACTGCGGGGGAACGGCGGTGTAGGTGGCCAGAGAGCCGTCCTTCACCACATCCTCCACGATGGAGGTACGGTCGATGGCATGGGTCAGAGCCAGGCGCAGGTTCTGGTTGGCCAGAGCGGGCACGCCGGCCTGGTTCAGGGTCAGGTACCACAGGTAGCCGGCGCCGTGTACGCTCAGCTCAGGGTCGCCCTGGACCTGGTCTACCTGGTCGCCGCTCAGCTTGACGATATCCAGATCGCCGTTCTGGTAGCTCATGAAGGCCTGCTGGCTGTCCTTGATGACCTGGTAGTTCAGGCCGTCCAGCTGGACCTTGTCGGCGTCGTAGTAGTCGGGGTTCTTTACCAGGCTGAAGGACAGAGCCGCGGGCTCGTAGCTGTCCAGAATGAAGGCGCCGTTGCTCAGCACGGTGTCCGGGCTGGTGCCGAAGGTGCCCTCGGCCAGGCCCTCATAGAACGCCTGGTTCACCGGGTAGAAGGTGGGGAAATACATCAGGTTCAGGAAGTAAGGAACGGGAACGGTCAGCTCCACCTGCAGGGTCTTGTCGTCCACTGCGGTGACGCCCAGCTCGCTCTTGTCCTTTTCGCCGGCGATGATCTCGGCGGCGTTCTTGATCTGGCCGATGTCGCTCATCATGTAGCTGTATTCGGAGGCGGTGGCGGGGTCGGCCGCGCGCTGCCAGGCGAACACGAAGTCATTGGCGGTAACAGGGTCGCCGTTGGACCAGTTGGCATCCTGGCGCAGGTGGAAGGTGTAAGTGCAGCCGTCCTCGCTCACCTCGTAGCTCTCGGCGATGGCGGGAACAGGCTGACCGTCCGCGTCCATCTGCATCAGGCCGTCGGTGAAATCGGCAATTACCTCAAAGCTGGTGCCGTCGGTGGCCAGCTGGGGGTCCAGGGAGGCGACTTCGACCTCAGTCATAACATTCAGCACATTGCTGCCGGTTGCGGCCGCAGCGCCGGAAGAGGACGCGGCGGTGGAAGTGCCGCTGGCTGCAGCGTTGCCGCCGCCGCAGGCGGCCATGCTCAGCGCCAGCGCACCGGCCAGTGCGGCGGCGCCCATGCGTTTCCAAAGTTTCATGTGTGTGTGCTCCTCTCTTTTTGGATTGGATCTTCGCAAACCCCTTGAAACGAAAAAAGACCAGCTGGCCCGGCGGGAATTTGCTGCCCGGCCCTGACCTCTCTGTCGTTGTTTAGCATTATACTGCTTCAAAGTGATAAAGTCAAACAGTGGAAAAGTATTTTGTGAGAATGCATAGGAAGGAAAGTGAAAAAACTGTGAAATCCAGCGGTTTGCTGGTTTTTTGTCTCTGATATAAGCACAAAAATCCCACGAAACCGGTTGCAATAACAAAAACAAGCGGTTTCGTGGGAAATTGGCAGAAAAAGTGTATTCAGTTCAAAAACAAGAGCAGTTCGTCCGCCGCGAGGCCTGCGGCCAGCACGCTCTCGTCAAAGTCGAAGGTGTCCGCGTGCAGAGGGATGCCGGTGCCGGTACCCAGCAGCAAAAACAGGCCGGGCAGCCGCTGCTGGTAAAAAGAAAAATCCTCAGCGATCAGCAGCGGCTCGGGCAGTACCTGGAGCTGCGGCAGCGCTGCGCGGGCTTGCTCGAACAGGGTCTGGTCGTTGCGCACCGGCGGATAACCGGTGGAAAAATCAATGGCAAAGCGGCAGCCGGTCTGGCGCTCAAGGGTTCCGGCCAGGTCCCGCAGCATGGCTTCGGCAGCCTGGAACATCTCGTCGGAATAGACCCGCAGGGTGCCCAGCAGCAGGCTGGAATCGCTGATGGCGTTGCGGGCCTGGCCGCTGGTCAGCTTGCCGAATTTCAAAAGGCGGGGCTCCTCCGCCCGGCCCAGCAGCTCCATGCGCCGGTAGCTTTCGCACAAAAAGGCGGAGGCGGCGAACAGCGCGTCCCGGCCCTCGCTGGCCTTGGCCACATGGCTGCTTTTGCCCGTCACGGTCACCGTCACCTCGCTGGAGCGGGCCAGCAGCGGGCCGGGGCGGCTGGCGATGGTCCCGGCGGGCAGGTCCGGCCACAGGTGCCAGCCGAAGATCCGGTCGCAGCGGTATTCCTCGAATACGCCGCTGTCGCACACCAGCTTTGCGCCGCCGGTGGTCTCCTCGGCGGGCTGGAACACCAGCAGCACGTTCCGGGGGAGCTTGTCCAGCGCTTCGCTCACCCGCCCGGCCAGCGCCAGCACCATGGCCATGTGGCCGTCGTGGCCGCAGGCGTGCATCTTCCCTGCATGGCGGGAGGCGTATGCGCAGCCGCTGCGCTCGGCGATGGGCAGAGCGTCCATGTCCGCCCGGAAGGCGGCGGTGCGGGGCTTGCCCGCGTCAAAGTAGGCGCACAGGGTGCTTTCGCAGGGCGAAAACAGGGTGCAGGGATACGGCTCCAGCACCCGGCGGATATAAGCCAGGGTCTCGGGCAGGTCAAAATCGGTTTCCGGAATCTGGTGCAGGTCCCGGCGGTATTGGGTCAGCAGCTGCTGTGTCATGGAAATCTCTCCCCCTCTTTTGGTGACGTTTTGCTCCTATTATAAGCTTCCCGGCCCGGATGCACAAGCGCGGCGCCGGGTGGGAAAAGAAGGAAAAAAGCCGTTGACTTCACCTTGATAGCGTGCTATGATGCAGATATATGGATAGAGGCGCGGGTGCGATGAACCCCACAGGAGCCGGCAGGCACAGAACGTGGGGCGGGGCAAGCCCGCCGAATCGGCGCATCCGGGCACGGCGGCGCCGATGGGGCCCCGGGGAATACCCGCGGCACTGTCCGCGGAAGGACCGCGGGGGCGCTATCTTACCCGCAAGCGGTGGTATTGTCCACGCGCCGGTAAGGCCGCAGCGCCCTTCCGGCGCGTTTTTTGTTGTCTGCAAGCGAAGAATAGAGAGAGGAGCAGCCGTTATGACCGCAAAGAATCTGAAGGGCTCCATCGTGGCCCTGATTACCCCCTTCCATGAGGATGGAACCGTCAATTTTGAAAAACTGGCCCAGCTGGTGGATTTCCACCTGGAAAACGGCACCGATGGTTTGCTGATTCTGGGCACCACCGGTGAGAGCTCGGCCATGAGCCACGAGGAGGACGACGCGGTCTGCGAATTCGTGGTCAAGCGGGTGGCCGGCCGGGTGCCGGTGATCGCGGGCAGCGGCTCCAACTGCACCCAGACCATGCTGGAGAAGAGCCTGAGCTTTGAAAAGCTGGGCGCGGATGCGCTGCTGCTCATCACTCCCTATTACAACAAGACCAATGAGGAGGGCATGTACAACCACTTCAAGACGGTGGCGGACGCGGTACATATCCCCTGCATCCTGTACAATGTGCCCGGCCGCACCGGCTGCGGCATCTCCGAGGACGTGGTGCGCCGTCTGTCGACCCATCCCAACATCATGGGCATCAAGGAGGCCTCCGGCAACCTGAGCTACACCGCCAAGATCGCCCGCTATGTGAACGAGGACTTCGCCCTCTATTCCGGCAACGACGATATGATTCTGCCCATCCTGTCGCTGGGCGGCAGCGGTGTGATCTCGGTGCTGGCCAACATCCTGCCCCGCCAGACCCACGACATGGTCATGGACTACCTGAACGGCGACCGTCAGAAGGCGCTGGAAGCCCAGCTGGGCCTGCTGGATGTGATCAACGGCCTGTTCCTGGAGGTCAACCCCATTCCCGTGAAGGAAGCCATGAACCAGATGGGCATGGAGGTGGGCGGCTACCGCCAGCCCCTGGGTCCCATGGGCGAAGCCGCAAAGGCCAAGCTGGCCGCCGCTTTGAAGGCTGCCGGTCTGGTTTGAGCGCAGGGGTTTGAAAAATGGCCGGGAATGTGGCATAATAGAACGGTCAATACAAAGCAATAAGGTGGGAAAATAAATTTGAACGCAGAACAGATCATTCAGTACATCGCAAACGCCGAGAAAAAGACCCCGGTGAAGATCACCATTCAGGAAAAGGAGCCCCTCAACTACGGCTCCGCCAAGGTGTTCGGCACCGGCGCCAAGATCGTGTTTGGCGACTGGAAGGAGCTTGGCCCCATTCTGGAGGCCAATGCCGATAAGATCGAGGACATGGTGGTGGAGAACGATTGCCGCAACTCGGCCATTCCCCTGCTGGATTTGAAGGGCATCAATGCCCGCATCGAGCCGGGCGCCATCATCCGCGAGCAGGTGGAGATCGGCGACGCGGCAGTCATCATGATGGGCGCCATCATCAACATCGGCGCAGTCATCGGCGACGGCACCATGATCGACATGGGCGCTGTGCTGGGCGGCCGGGCCACCGTGGGCAAGCGCTGCCATGTGGGCGCAGGCGCGGTTCTGGCCGGTGTGATCGAGCCCGCCAGCGCCAAGCCGGTGATCCTGGAGGACGACGTGCTGGTGGGCGCCAACGCGGTGGTCATCGAGGGCGTGCACGTGGGCGAAGGCGCGGTGATCGCCGCCGGCAGCGTGGTCATCGAGGACGTGCCCGCGGGCGCGGTGGTGGCCGGCGTTCCCGCCCGGGTCATCAAGCAGAAGGATGAAAAAACCACCCAGAAGACTGCTTTGCAGGACGCGCTGCGCACCCTGTAAGCAAAAGGCCCGGCGCTGCCGGGCCTTTTTTGATGAATAAACGTTTTGTATAATCAAATAAAGAATATACAGGAAAGGAAGAGCGAAATGAAAAAGAAGGTTTTGGTCATCAGTGCCAGCCTGCGGCCGGGCAGCAATTCCCATGCGCTGGCCGAGCAGTTTGCCGAAGGGGCGCGGGAGGCGGGCCATGAGGTAGAGCTGGTCAGCCTGCGGGGCAAGGACATCCAGTTCTGCCGGGGCTGTACCGCCTGCCAGAAAACCGGCAGCTGCGTGATTCGGGACGATGTGGCCCCACTGCTGGAAATGCTGCGCACTGCCCAGGTGGTGGCGTTTGCCACGCCCATCTACTATTACGAGCTGTGCGGCCAGCTGAAAACCTTCCTGGACCGCACCGAGCCGCTGTACGGGCGGGAAAACGCCTTCCGGCAGGTGTATCTGCTCAGCGCGGCCGCCGAAACCGAGGACTTTGTGCCAAAGCGCGCGGAAAGCGGCATCCAGGGCTGGATCGACTGCTATGAGAACCTGGAGCTGGCGGGCACCGTCTTTGCGGGCGGCGTGCAGGGGCCGGGCGAGATGACCGGCCACCCGGCGCTGGAACAGGCCCGGGCCATGGGTGCGGCCATTCAATAAAACAGCAAGCGGGCGGGATCGAAAGATCCCGCCCGCTTGTTTTCGTTAGAAAAAGAAAGGAAATTACTCCGACGGCTGGAGAAAGGCCAGGCGGCCCTTCAGCAGCTCCAGGTATTCCAGCGCCAGCGGAGGCAGCGTCCGATTGGCAGAGTGCAGATAGGCCAGCTCGCAGACGTAATCCGGCAGTGGGATATTCACCAGGCCGTAACGGTCATTGTATTCCTGGGAATGCTGCAAAACGATGCTGAACGCATTGGTGTGCGCCACGATATCCCGGCGGGAGGTGGAGGAGTGGACCCGAATCAGCTTGTTGGCATTGATGAAGGGAAAGGTGTACTGGGTCACAGAAGGGGAATCCGGGTCGGAAAATACCGTGAAGGGATAGTCGGCCAGCTTGGTGAAATCAAAGTCCGGCTCCTGCAGCAGCGGGTGCGAGCGGGAAAGCTGAACGCAGAGCGGAATGTGGGCCAAGACCGTATACGAGATGTTGGCGGCCTGGCAGCGGTTCCGCAGCGATGTGCCGGACTGCTTGATGCAGATGCACAGGTCGCACTGATTTTTCAGCACCGATGTGAGCACGTCCGGGGTGGAGTTGTAAAAGCAGGAAAGCTGCAGCTCCGGGCTGTCTGATAGCGCTGGCAAAGATCACAGAAGGCCTCAAAGGATGGGATGTACCGGGGATAGGAAAGACGGAAATAGTAGCTGGGGGAGGTCTGCACCACTGGGGAGAGCGCGTTCAGCTCGTTGATGATAACGCCCGCATGCTGTACCAGATGCTCCCCGGCCTCGGTGAGCGACATTCCCTGCGAGGTGCGGATGAATAGGGTCGCGCCCAGCTCCTGCTTCAGATTTTTGATGGAGTTGCTGATGTTGGGCTGTGACAGGAACAGATTGCGGGCGGCCTTGGAGATGGACCCGGTGCGGGATACCTCCAGAACATATTGAAGCTGTTGGATGGTCATGTGTGATCCCCTTGCCTGCTGATTGCATCAAAAAATGAATATAACCGTCACAAATCGCCATAAATTTCGGTTATGACATAAATAAATTATATATATTTCCGAAAAAATTGCAACGATGGTATGATGAACGCAGCAAGGAATGTGCTTGACGAGAGCACAAAAGGAGGTCGAATCATGGATCTGCAGGAATTCGCACGGGAGCAGGCTCAAACGCTCGCGCCGCTGCTGGAGCAGCTGAACCGCTCGCTGTGGGATTTTGCGGAATTCGGGTATCAGGAGTTCCGCAGCAGCAAGGAAATTGCCCGTGTTCTGGAAGAGGAAGGCTTTCAGGTGGAGCTGGGCGTGGGAGGAATCCCCACGGCGATCCGGGCCAGCTATGGCCAGGGGCACCCGGTGATCGGTATTCTTGGGGAATACGACGCGCTGCCGAATCTGAGCCAGAAGGCGGGCTGCCCCCGGCAGGAGCCCATTCCGGACAAGGATTGCGGCCATGGATGCGGACACAATTCCCTGGGAGCGGGTGCAGTGGGCGCGGCCATGGTGGCCAAGCGGTATCTGCAGCAGAGCAAAAAGCCCGGAACCATCTGTTTTCTGGGCTGCCCGGCGGAGGAGACCGGTTTCGGAAAGGCGTTTCTGGCCCGGGAAGGCTGCTTTGCGGATCTGGATGCCGCGCTGACCTGGCATCCCAGCAACGCAAACAAGGCGGCTGCGGTGAAGACGGTGGCCTATTATAAGGTGCGGTTTGATTTTACCGGCCGCACCGCCCATGCGGGCGCCCAAGCTGACCCAGTGCGCCGAGATTCTGGAGCGTATTAAAAAGATCGCCCAGGGAGCTGCGCTCATGACCGAGACCCAGGTGAAGATCTCGGTGTCGGGCGGTCTCAGCGATATGATCCCCAACCAGACTCTGGCGGAGGTTTTGTCCGAAAGCCTGGTCCAGCAGGGCGGGCCGGATTTCACCCAGCAGGATTACGAGTTGGCCCAAAGCTTCCTGGAGGCGATCCCGGAACCGATTCGAAAGGAATGGGTGCAGAAGGCGGCCGACGCGGCGGGCGAACCCCTGAGCGAATTTGAGAAGCACCCGCTGGACCGTTCCGTCGCACCCTTCGACCCGGCTTTGATGAATCTGGTGGTGACCGGCTCCAGCGACGTGGGCGATGTGAGCCACATCGTGCCCACCGCACAGGTCACGCTCACCGCCACAGTGCCGGGCACCAGCCCCCACACCTGGCAGTTTACCGCTCAGGTGGGAACCTCCCTGGGCGGCAGAGCCAGCGTGGCGGCGGCAAAGGTGCTGGGGCTTGCCTGTGAAAAGCTGTTCGACGACCCGGCGCTGGTCCAAAAGGCAAAGGAAGAGCTTGCTCGGCGCTGCCCGGAGGGGTACCAGTGTCCGATTCCGGAGGGCATGGACTATGCCTCGGTGAACCCGTGATGAGAAAGGAGAACGACGATGACATTTTCCCAGATTATGAACAGCCCGCTCATGTATATCCTGGCGATGCTGGGCATCGGCTATGTGCTGCTGTTTTCGGTATTTACATTGATGCGCTCCTACCGGCATGCGCTTGCCGTGGGGCTGGATAAAAAGAAGGTCCGCGGTGTGATCGCATCCTCCGCGCTGTATTCGGTGGTTCCTTCTCTCTCCATCGTGGTGGGCCTGTTCAGCCTGGCCGCCAATGTTCTTTCGCTGGCCATGCTGTGCGCCTATGTTCCCATCCAGGTCATGAACGGCCCGGTCTTCGCCGCGGTGCTGCTGACCAGCCTTTCGGTGGCGGCGCTTCACAAATGGATCATCAAAACCTTTGGCTGCAAGTGGCTGAACAATTTTGTTATGGCGGATTCACTGCTGATCTCGATGGCTTCTTCGCTGCTCTGGCTGAAGCTGTTTGGCTGATGGGAGGAATGAAACATGGAAAAAAGTTGCTTTGACCGCACGCACCGGTTTGGTCGGATCGGCGTAATCATCGGCATTGTGATCATGCTGGGGATTCCCGCGATTGTCAGCACAGTCTATGATATGTGGACGGAAAACATCGGCGCCATTTTCGCGGTGGGCGGCGGCCTGCTGGCGGTGTTCCTGCCCACCAATATCATTGAGGTGCTGAGCTACGCACCCATCATCGGCTCTTCTTCCTACATCGCGTTCCTCACGGGCAACATCGGCAACCTGAAACTCCCCTGCGCCATGAGCGCGATGGCCATGATGGACGTCTCCCAGGGCAGTGATGAGGGCGATACCGTTTCCAGCATTGCCATCGCTACTTCCTCCATTGTGACCACCATTGTGATCGCGCTGGGCGTGCTGCTGCTGGCTCCCCTGCAGCCCCTGCTCACCGATCCCCGCATCCAGACTGCCACCCCTTACATGATCCCCGCCCTGTTCGGCTCCCTGATGCTGGGAATGCTGAACAACAGCTGCGGCACCTATGTGGCCAAGCGGAAGCTGACCTGCATGATTTTACCGGTACTGCTGGTGGCAGGCGTGAACCTGGTCTATCCCCTTGCGCCGCTGATCGGTTATGTGATGATCGCGTGCATGGGCCTCACCGTGGGCTGCGCCTGGGTGCTGTATAAGCTGGGCGTGATTCAGATGATCCCCAAGACGGCGAAAAAGACTGAAGAAAAGGCATAAGTCCATATACGGCAATAAAAAAGCAAAGGCGAGGAATCTTCGCCTTTGCTTTTTTCAATGAAAACGGGTCAGCGCTTGTGCGCCCGGAAGAACAGGGCCACAGTGCCGGGGCCGGAATGAGCGCCGATCACCGGGCCGATGGTGGAGATGCACACCCGCTTTACGCCCAGGGCCGCGATCTTGTCGGCCACATAGCGGCAGTCCTCCAGGCAGTCGCCGTGGCTCACAAAGACCACCTGCTCGCTGCGGTCGTAGGTGCTGGCGGCAAAGTGCTTGACCAGCGCGTCCAGGCTGGCCTTGCGCCCGCGCACTTTCTCCATGGGGATCAGCTTGCCTTCCTCGTCCACATGAAGCACCGGCTTGATGCCCAGCAGGGTACCGGCCACCGCCGCCGCGCCGCTCACACGGCCGCCCCGCTTCAGGAACATCAGGTCGTCCACCGTGAACCAGGCGCAGATGGACTGGCGGTTGGCCACAAACCAGTCCGCCACCTCCCGCAGGCTCTTGCCCTCATTTTTCAGGCAGGCGGCATAATACACGGCCAGACCCTCGCCCATGCTGGCCTGCAGGGTGTCGATCACCTCGATGGTCCGTTCGGGAAACTGCTCCCGCAGCTCCTCGGCGGCCAGACGGGCGGAATTGAAGGTGCCGGAAAGACCGCTGGAAAAGGCCAGATACAGAATGTCCTTGCCCTGCTCCAGAACGGGGGTGAAGGTGTCCAGGAAATCCGCCTGGTTGATCTGGCTGGTGGTGCTCACCTCACCGGCCCGCAGCCGGTCGTAGAATTCCTTGGGGGAAAGCTCCCGGTTATCGGGATAATTGCGGTAATGCTTGTCGCCCAGCGTAAACACCAGGGGCATTACCTCCACCTGCATCTCCTGCACCAGTTCCACCGGCAGATCGGTGGTGGAATCGGTGAACAACACATATTCTGCCATGAAAAAACCACTCCATTTCCTGTTTGCGGGCCCCTGCCCGCTTGTGACACTGCCCGCAGAAGATACAGGGCGAGGAATCACTGTTAAAAAAATTGTAGCACACAATGGCCGGAATTTCCAGCGTTACCAAAAAACGAACCCTCCCTGGTTTTATACCAGGGAGGGTGAAAAGACTCAGGTTTCTTTCCTGCGGTGCAGCCAGTCCAGAATGCGCTGCTCGCCGTACAGGCAGGCAAGGCCCAGTGCGCCCATGACCACAAAGATCACGATGGGCACCAGAACACCGCCGCCCGCCAGGCTGCTTCCGGCCACCGTACTGGTGACCACGCTGGGGATGCGCGCCAGGGTACAGATGAAGAAGAACTCCCCCGGTTTCACCGGCAGAAAAGGGCCGATGTAGGTGAGCATATCCTTGGGGGTGCCGGGCAGGAAAAACAACAGATACAGCGCCCGCCGCGCCCGCTGTTCGTCCTGCAAGAAGCGGTACTTGTGAAAGGCCTGGGCGGGAACGGCCTTTGCGCCCAGCAGCTTCATGGCGGCATAGATGAACATGCTGCCCAAAAGAATCCCCGCCAGACAGATGAGCAGGCCGCCCACCGGTCCGAACAAAGCGCCGGCCATCAGCTCCACCGGTTCGCCGGGAAGCACGGCCACCACCACCTGCAGGATCTGCAGCGCCAGGAACACCAGGATACCCCAGATCCCCTTGCTCTGCACCCAGCCGATGAACTGGTCCCGGGCGGCCTGGCTGGTCAGAATGGCCCAAAGCTCGTTGCGGAATGCCAGCACGACCGCGCCGCCTGCCAGGCAGACCAGCAGCAGAGCTGCGGCTGCGGCCCAGCGGCGGGCACGGGGGGATGCAAGGGGGTGGTTCATAGCGCAAAGATCTCCTTTCGGAAGGGGTACGGATTACTCCAGATCGCCGGTCAGGGTCATCACTGCGGCCAGAGCGGCAATGGGCGCGGTCTCACACCGCAGAATGCGGGGACCAAGGCCCACGGGGGTGGCGCCCGCGTCAATGAGCGCCTGTGCCTCCTCCTCCGAGAAGCCGCCCTCCGCTCCGGTGATCAGGGCGATGCGGCCGCCTTCGGCGGGCACACACTGGCGCAGCGGCCGGCCGCCTTTCTCGTAGAAAAAGAGCACCGCGTCAAACTCGGAAAAGCGCCCCGGCAGCTGGCCAATGTTCAGCGGCAGCTCCACCTGGGGCAGAATGCCCCGGCCGCACTGCTTGGCGGCCTCGGCGGCAATGCGCACGTAGCGCTGGTTCTTCTGGTCCTCTTTTTTGGGGGTCACCACGCAGAACCGGCTGAAAAAAGGCACGATGCGCTCGGCCCCCAGCTCCACGGATTTCTGCAAAATCAGCTCCAGCTTATCCTGCTTGGGGTAGCCCGCGAAGACGGTGACCTTTGCCTTGGGTTCGGCGGTGCAGGGCCGCTTGCCGGAAACGGTGAGGGTCACCTCTTCCGGCTCGATGGCGGTGATCACGCCGTCGTAGTCAAAGCCCGCGCCGTCGCACAGAATCACCTGCTCGCCGGTCTTTGCCCGCATCACCTTACCCAGGTGATGGGCGTCGGCCCCGGTAATGCGCGCGGTATCGCCGTCGATCTCACTGGTAAAATAGCGGTGCGGCATCTCAGGCTTCGCCCCCGTTTTTGCACAGGATGGCCACCCAGCCGTTCTGCTCACGCACCTCGACCACGTTCAGACCGGCGGCGCGCAGGCCCTCCACCACCTCGTCCCGGCGGGTGTCGATCACGCCGCTGGCGATGAAGGTGGCGCCGGGGGCCATCAGGGCAGGCACGTGGGGCGCCAGGCTCAGGATGGCGTTGGCCACGATGTTGGCGGTGATGATGTTGTAGGTACCGGTGGCCTTGTCGGACAGATCGCCGATCAGCACCTTCAGCTTATTGTCCACTCCATTCAGGGCGGCGTTCTCACCGGCGGTGCGCACGCACATGGGGTCGATGTCCACGCCCTCGGCGCTGGCCGCGCCCAGCTTCAGGGCCGCAATGGCCAGAATGCCGCTGCCGGTGCCGATGTCCAGCATCCGCTCGCCGCCCTTCACAAGACCGTCCAGAACCTCCAGGCAGAGGGCGGTGGTCTCGTGGGTGCCGGTGCCGAAGGCCATGCCCGGGTCCAGCTTGATGACCACGCGGTCGGTGTCGAACTGCTCCCAGCTGGGCACGATGGCCAGACGCTCGCCGATGGTCAGGGCGTGGTAATAGGCCTTCCAGCCGTTTTCCCAGTCGTCCTGCTCCACGCCCTCGGCGGCCAGAGTGTAATCCACCTCGGCGGCGGCCAGGCGGCCGCGGATCAGCTCCACCACCTCGGCGGGGTTCTCGTCCGGCGCCAGATACAGATGCACGATCACCTTGGTGCGGTCCTTGTCCAGAAGCTCCTGCTCGATCAGGTCCACATGGGCGATCTGCTCCACCTGGGTCTCCAGGTCGGAATAGTCCTCGATGTAGATGCCGCCGCCGGAAATTCCGGTGGCGATGGCCTCGGCGGTTTCTGCCTGGGCCTTGGGTACGGTGATGCGGATATCGGTCCACTGCATAGATCAAAACCTCGGTTTCTTATAATAGTATTTTATATTATAGCATTTTTTATGGCCGGTTCGTGAACAGCCCATGAAAAAATACGCCTGCCTGGCTCTGCCAGGCAGGCGTGAGAGAGGCCGTTAGCCCAGATGATACTCGTGCTCGCAGTATACGCAGCGGCATACGCCCTTTTCGCTGCGGGTGTAGAGCCGGGGCAGCGAGGATTCCACCCGGGTGATGCAGTGGGGGTTCTGGCAGTCGCCCAGCACCTCGGTGTGCTCCGGAATCACCTGGTTGTCGGTCTGGCTTTCCAGCATGGTCAGAATCAGCGCCATGCGAACAAAGCGGCCGAAGTTCGCCTGCTCGAAGTAAGCTGCCCGGGGATCGTCGTCCACCTCGGTGGCGATCTCGTTCACACGGGGCAGCGGATGCATCACGATCATGTCCGGCTTTGCCAGCGCCATCTTGGCGGCGTCCAGGATGTAATGGTCCCGCAGGCGCAAAAATTCCTCCTGGTCCGCGAAGCGCTCGCCCTGCACGCGGGTCATGTAGAGAATGTCCATCTCGCCGATGGCGTCCTCCAGGTTCTCCACCTCCCGGATGGGGAAGCCGGCGGCAGTCATGTCGTCCCGGATGTAGTCCGGGATCATCAGCTCTTTCGGGCTCACCAGCACGAACCGGATGCCCTCGTAGCGCATCATGGCCCGGATCAGGCTGTGCACCGTGCGGCCGAACTTCAGATCGCCGCACAGACCGATGGTCAGATGATCCAGACGGCCCTTCAGCCGGTGAATGGTGAGCAGGTCGGTGAGGGTCTGGGTGGGATGCTGGTGGCCGCCGTCACCCGCGTTGATCAGCGGGCATTTGACCTTGGCAGCCGCCGCAGTGGCCGCGCCCTCCTTGGGATGGCGCATGGCGATGATGTCCGCATAGCACTGGGCCATGCGGGCGGTGTCGGCCACCGTCTCGCCCTTGGCGGCGCTGGAGGAATTGGCCGAAGAAAAACCCAACACCTTGCCGCCCAGCCGGAGCATCGCGGATTCAAAGCTCAGGCGGGTGCGGGTGCTGGGTTCAAAAAACAGGGTGGCAAGGATCTTGCCGTCGCATTTGTGTGCATAGGCGGCGGGGTCGTCGATAATACGATCGGCCAGAGCAAGCAGCTGGTCGATCTCGGCGGTGGAAAGATCCAACGGACTGATCAGTTTCTTCACAAGGTAGTCCCCCTTTGTTATTATCGTTCCTATTCTACACCAGCCGACGGGCCCTGACAATAGTCAATCCTCATTTTTGCCGCCCTTTGGCGCATACGGTCCCCCGGCGGCGGAAATACTACCGGCAAGACCATTTGAAAAAGGAGAAGTTTGCCATGAAGATCACGCCCCGGGAATACGACGAAATGAACCGGCGGGCCAGCCCACACTCCAAGTTGGGAAAGGACTGCCTGTGGTCGTTTTTTGTGGGCGGCGGCATCTGCCTGGTGGGCGAGGTGCTGCGGCGGGCGTATCTGGCCAAGGGCTTCGTGCTCAGCGACGCTTCGGCCATGACCAGTGTGACATTGATCCTGTTCAGCGCGGTGCTCACCTCGCTGGGCTGGTACCAGAAGATGGCCACAAAAGCCGGGGCGGGCACGCTGGTGCCCATCACCGGTTTCGCCAACTCGGTGGTGAGCAGCGCCATTGAATACCGGTCGGAGGGCTTTGTGCCCGGCGTGGGGGCAAAGATGTTCCTGATCGCCGGGCCGGTGGTGGTTTACGGCCTGGCCGCCAGCGCGGTGTGGGGGCTGATCTACCACCTGCTGCGGCCGTTCATATAAGGAATAAATAAGGGGAAGGAATGAGAACCATGACGAGCGCCGTGCGTACCGGCGATACCATCCGCTTTCAGGACCCGCCCTGCATCTCGGCCTTTGCCGCCGTGGGCGGCAAGCGGGAGAGCGAGGGCCCCCTGGCGGCAAAGTTCGACCTGCTGTTTGAGGAGAATACGCTGGGGGAGCTCACCTGGGAAAAGGCCGAGAGCCGCCTGCAGCGCTATTGCCTGGACCTGGCGCTGAAAAAGGGCCGCTGCACTCCCCAGATGCTGGATCTGGTGCTGGGGGGCGATTTGCAGAACCAGTGCACCGCCACCGGCTACACCATGCGGGCGCTGGACGCGCCCTTTGCAGGATTGTACGGCGCATGCAGCACCATGGCCGAGGCAGTGGGCCTGGCTGCCTGCCTGGCGGCGGGCGGCTGTGTTTCGCGGGCGGCGGCACTGGCCAGCAGCCACTTCTGCGCGGCCGAGCGGCAGTTCCGCACTCCCCTCACCTACGGGGGCAAGCGAACCCCCACCGCCCAGTGGACCGCCACCGCCGCGGGCTGCTGCCTGGTGGAGCCCCAGGGCCCGGGGCCCTATGTGCGGGCGGTCACCTTCGGCCGGGTGCGGGACTATGAGATCTGCGACATCAACAACATGGGCGCGGCCATGGCCCCCGCCGCCGCCGAGACCATCCTGCGCTACTGTGAGGACACCGGCCGAACTCCCTGTCAGTTCGACGCGGTATATACAGGCGATTTGGGTATCGTGGGCACCCGCCTTTTGAAGGAACTGCTGGAAAAGGAGGATGTGGACCTGAAAAATCACCGGGACTGCGGCCTTACTTTATATGATGTGCAGCATCAGGACGTGCAGGCCGGGGGCAGCGGTGCAGGCTGCTCGGCCAGTGTGCTGTGCGCCAGCGTGCTGCCTGCCCTGCAAAAGGGGGAGCTGAACCGGGTGCTGTTTTTGTCCACCGGAGCGCTGATGAGCCAGATCACCTTTTTGCAGGGCGAGAGCATTCCGGGCGTGGCCCATCTGGTGGAGCTGAGCGCCCAAAGGGAGGAAAGCGTATGAGTTATCTGTGGGCGTTTCTGGTGGGCGGCGCGCTGTGCGTTATCGGTCAGGTGCTCATCGACCTGACCAGCCTGACTCCGGCCCGGATTCTGGTGACCTACGTGGTGAGCGGGGTGGTGCTGTCCGCCCTGGGACTGTACGGACCGCTGGTGGAGCTGGCGGGGGCCGGGGCAACGGTGCCGCTCACCGGCTTCGGGCATCTGCTGGCCCAGGGCGTGATCGACGCGGTGGACCGGATGGGCCTGCTGGGAATTCTTGCCGGGGGCTTTGCCGCTGCGGGAGCCGGAGTCACAGCCAGTCTGATCTGCGGCGTGGCGGCAGCGGCGCTGGGGCACCCAAGGGACCAGAACTGACAATTGTGCAAAGAAAATCCGGTTTTTTGCACTGGAATGAAAAATCTATGTAAAGTTTTGCCCCGGTCTGTTGACCGGGGCTTTTCATTTACGGTATTAATATTATGGACCCATAAAATCTAAGTAAAATTTGAGAAACAGCGAAACGGGCGCGGAAGGATACCGGCCCGAAAAGCAGGAGGAAAAATCATGCAGCTTGCAAATGTTCTAAGCCTTCTGGGAGGCCTTGCGCTCTTCCTTTACGGCATGCACATGATGAGCAGCGGCCTGGAGGCCGCGGCCGGCAACCGGATGAAGAGCATTCTGGAAAAGCTCACCGCCAACCGTTTTCTGGGCGTTGCGGTGGGTGCGGGCATCACCGCGGTGATCCAGTCGTCCAGCGCAACCACGGTCATGGTGGTTGGTTTCGTAAACAGTGGTCTGATGAGCCTGCGCCAGGCGGTGTGGATCATCATGGGCGCCAACATCGGTACTACCATCACCGGCCAGCTGATCGCCCTGGATGTGGGCGCGCTGGCGCCGCTCATGGCCTTTGCGGGCGTGGCGCTGGTGGTGTTCTTCAAAAACCCCAAGCTGCACAACTACGGCAGCATCGTGGCCGGTCTGGGTGTGCTGTTCATCGGTATGGACATGATGAGCGCCGCCATGAAGCCTCTGGCCGATGAGCCCGCCTTCGTTTCCCTGATGACCCGCTTTGAGAACCCGATCCTGGGCATCCTGGCGGGCGCGGTATTCACCGCTCTGATTCAGTCCTCTTCCGCCAGCGTGGGCATTCTGCAGGCGCTGGCCGCCAGCGGCGCGATCAGCTTCTCCAGCGCGGTGTTCGTGCTGTTCGGTCAGAACATCGGTACCTGCATCACCGCGGTGCTGGCCAGCATCGGCACCAGCCGCAATGCCAAGCGCACCACCCTGATCCACCTGATGTTCAACATCATCGGTACCATCATCTTCACCATCGTGTGCGTGCTGTTCCCGCTGCCCGCTCTGGTGGCGTCGTTCACTCCGGAGAACATCCCCGGCCAGATCGCCAACATGCACACCCTGTTCAACATCGTGACCACCCTGCTGCTGCTGCCTCTGGGCACCCAGATGGCCACGCTGACCGAGCGCATCCTGCCGGAGCCTGCCGAGAAGAGCGAGGAGGAGAAGCGCGAGATGATGGGCCTTGCCTATCTGGACAAGACCACCCTGGGTTCCTCCGCTGTATGGCTGGGCAAGCTGCAGCAGGAGCTGGGCCGCATGCTGGATCTGGCCAGCGAAAACGTGGACGCCGCCTTCCAGTCCGTTATCAGCGGGCTGGATGAAAAGACCGAAAAGGCCATCCGCACCGAGGAACTGGTGGACCTGCTCAACAAGGAGATCAGCCAGTACGTGGCCAAGGCCATGGTGCGCGAGACCAACGCCGAGGACTCGGCGGCTGTGGCCTCCGGCTTCCGCATCGCGGGCAACATCGAGCGCATCAGCGACCATGCCATGAACATCCTGGGCTATGGCCAGCGGCTGGAAAAGGAAAACATCCAGCTGTCGGACGAGGCGCTCAAGGAGCTGATGGAGATGCGCACCGTCTGCGCCAAGGCGCTGCGTTACCTGCACGGTGAGTCCCGGCTGGACAATGCGGCCAAACTGGAGCAGACCATCGACGACATGACAGGTCGTTTCCGGGAAAACCACATGCGCCGCATGAAGAACGGCGAGTGCACCGACGAGGGCTGCATCCTCTATTCCGAGATCCTCACCGACTTCGAGCGCGTGGGCGACCATGTGCTGAACATCGCCCAGAAGCTGAGCCGTACCTCTCAGGTCCTGGCATAAACAAGACAACAACAAAAGGGCCATCCCCGGTATTTTCGGGGATGGCCCTTTTTGCTGCCACGGTTGGGCAGACAACCGCTTTCAGAGGGAAAAGAGCGTAGGATGAAAGATGTAAACCATCCTGTTCTGATTCTGGAAGCGAGGTACTCTATGAAGGGTTTTCCAACAACCAAAATTTACCGCCAAATCGCGGCACTGGTCCTGGCGGCGGCAATGCTGGCCGTCCCCGCCGGAGCGGCGGACGGTGAAGCGCCGCCGGCCGCCAGCGCATCGTCTCTTCCCGCAGTGTCGGGCGAGGTGCCGCTGGAGGCTTCGGTTTTCCCGGACCCGGCATTTTTGAATTACGTGAGCGGCCTGGATGCCGATGCCAGCGGAAGTCTGTCCGTTGCGGAGCGGGAGCAGGTGGTTCGTATGGACATTCGCAACCGGGGCATCGCGTCCCTGCAGGGGCTGGAACAGTTTCCGAACCTGGAATATCTGAACTGCAACAACAACGCGCTCACGTCCCTGGATCTGGCGCTGGCCCCCAAGCTGCAAACGCTCTTCTGCAACGATAACAGCCTGAGCGAGCTGGATACGTCCGGCGCGCCGGAGCTTCGGATTCTGCACTGCCATGCCAACCGTTTGACAAGCCTGGACGTGAGCGCGAACCCGGCGCTGAGCGACCTTGCCTGCGGAGACAATCTTATTCAGGAGCTGGACCTGAGCGGCAACCAAAACCTGGAATATTTCACCTATCTGGGCGGGCCGCTGACCCGTCTGGAGCTGGGGGAGAATGAGGCCATGATCTACCTGTGGGTGGGCTACACCCCCATGACCGAGATCGACCTGAGCGGCCTGCCCAACCTGCAAACAGTGGGCCTGGAGCACAATGAGTTCACCTTTCTGGACCTGAGCGGAAATCCACAGGTCATTGACCTGCTGGCCGGAGAAAACCGGCTGCTGGGCATTGAGATGGGCAAAGCTTCGCCCACAACAGACCTGAGCGGACAGCGGCCGGTGGCGGTCCACCTGCCCGCAGGGGCCGACCATTACGCCCTTGCCGGACTGGGGATCCCCCTGCAGCCGGAGGAGATCAGCGGGATGACCGGCGCCCGGCTGGAGGACGGCGAACTGTACGAGATCACGTCCGGAGGCACGGTGGACTATGTGTACACCGAGGAAGGGATCACACTGACCGCTCACCTGCAATTCGACTGGACCGGAGCGCCCCTGCCTACAGCTACACCGGAACCCACAGCCACGCCGATGCCCACAGCCACGCCGGAACCCACGGCTACGCCGACGCCCACGGCCACACCGGAACCTACGGCTACGCCGAAGCCCACGGCTACACCGAAGCCCACAGCCACGCCGATGCCTACAGCCACGCCGGAACCCACGGCTACGCCAAAGCCCACGGCCACCCCGACGCCCACAGCTACGCCAAAACCTACGGCTACGCCGGAACCCACGGCTACGCCGAAGCCCACGGCTACACCGATGCCTGCAGCTACGCCGGAACCCACGGCCGCACCAAAGCCTGCAGTGCCATTAAACCCCACTGCGGTGCCGGTTCTTCCGCCCACGGCGCAGCCGCCGTCCACCCCGTCGAATGGAGGCGGAACATCTCCCTCCCCGTCGCCCACGGCATCCCCCACCGCGCAGCCTACCGCACAGCCAACCGCATCGCCGGCGCCGGAGCAAAACCCGACCGCCACACCGGAACCTGTGCCGGACACGGAAAAGCAGGAAAAAGGCTGGACCTGGTGGCTGCTGCTCGTGCTGCTGATCCTTCTGATCATGGCCGCTGTGTTCGCCATACGCCGTGCACTGGCGCAGGAACAGGAGGAAAATCAGGAAGAGAGCGGCCCCCGGAACTGACCGCTGAACCTCTGTAACAACAAAACACGCCCGCAGGGAATCCTGCGGGCGTGTTATTTGCAAAAAGGCAAAAACAAAAGGCCCGCTCAAAATGAGCTGGCCCTTCTGTTTTGTCGAAAATCAAGCATTCGCCTTGTTAGCGCGCTTCGCCATACGGCTGATCTTGCGGGAAGCGGTGTTCTTGTGCAGTACACCCTTGCTCTTAGCCTTATCAATAGCGGAGATAGCAGCAACAACGACGGCTTCCTTATCAGCTGCATTCGCAGCGATGGCAGCGTCTGCCTTCTTCACGACTGTTTTCAGGTTGGACTTAATCGCCTTGTTGTGAAGGGCTTCCTTCTTGGACTGAACGACACGATCCTTCTGCGATTTAATGTTAGGCATTCGTACCACCTCCTTGTCACCCATAACAGTGCAATTTATAATATCACATTTGAGCGGGTGTTGCAAGCCTTTTTTCATACTTTTTTCGGAGAATTTTTTGAAATCCGGCGGCCAACACTGAAAAAAGACCCGCCGCGGGCATAATTTTCCCTCCGCGGCCGAAAAAAGGAGGAAAGAGCATGAACATATACACCGACATGGCCGACGAGCTGTTTCGTCCAGGCAAGGGCACGGTGCCCCCCGGGGTGCAGGTGCGCACCGCCAGCAGCGGGCCCATCCGGCTGACCCGGGTGCAGATCACCCGGCAGGGGCTGGCCCGCCCGGCGGGGCGGTATTCCACCCTGGAGACCCCCAGCCTGGCCGCACTGGACAAGCGGGACGAGCGATTGATCAGCGCGGCGGCAACCGAGCTGCGAGCCATGCTGCCCGCCACAGGGCTGGTGCTGGTGGTGGGAGTGGGCAACCGCCGGGTCACGGTGGACGCGCTGGGCCCCCGCACCGCCGCGGGCGTTCTGGTGACCCGAGGCCTGGCCGCGGACGCAAGAGCGGACGGCCTGGGCTTGCGGGAGGTTGTCTGCGTAAGCCCGGGGGCCTCCGGCGCCACCGGCATTCCACTGGCCCAGCTGCTGGCGGGGCTGGTGCGCACCCTGAAGCCCGCCGCCATCCTCTGTGTGGACAGCCTGTGCACCTCCGACCCGGCCCGGCTGGGGCGTACCATCCAGATCAGCGACACCGGCCTTTCCCCTACCCGGCCGGATTCCGGCCGCTGCATCACCCGGGCCATGCTGGGAGTGCCGGTGCTGGCAGTGGGGGTGCCCACCTTAATGGAGGCGGACGAGTGCATGGAGGAGGGCAAAGGGCTCATCCTCACCTGCCGCCAGCTGGATGGGGTCATCCGCAGCGGCTCCGAGCTGCTCAGCGCCGCCATCAACAAGGCTTTGCAGCCTTCGATGAGCATTGCCGAGCTGTGCTATCTTGCCAATTAAGCGAAAGGAATAACCCGCCCGCCCGGGCGCATATGCTTTGAGCAGGACTCAAAAAGGAAAGGGGGCGGCGGAATGGGCCGATCAAGCTGGCTGCGCCGGTTGGGCGCGGGAGCACTGGCGGCAGGCGTGGGAATGCTGGCCTGGAACGCCGCGGAACAGCTGGGCCCGCCCAGCGTGACCGCAAGCCTTACGGTGGCGGGCGCTGCCCTGGCGGACCCGGCGGCGGCACTGGAGGCGGTGCGTCAGCTGGCTCAGGAGGATCCGCCCGCCCAGCCTGCCGCTGCCGAGGCCGCGCCATCCCCGCAGCCCACCCCTGCCCCGGCGGCTGCGAGTGCCGCGCCGGAACAGGCCGCAGCATCCGAGCCGCCGCCCGCTGTCAGCGAGGAACCGGTGCCGGAGCCCACCGCGCAGCCCCAGCCCCGGCCGGAAAACGCCGGGCAGATCGTGACCGAGCACTACGAACAGGGCGAGGGTGGGCTCTACATCCCCTGCGGGGCGGGCACCATTAAAAACTGTACCAGTCTTTCCGCTTCTCAGGTGGCTCAGGCCGCGTCCCAGGGGCTGCCCTTCTCCATCGAGCCGGGCAGCAGCGAGCCTCAGGTGCTGATCATGCACACCCACGCCACCGAGACCTACGAGCTGGAGGAAAAGGACTGGTACGACCCGAGCTTCACCTGCCGAAGCACCGACCTGTCGGTGAATATGACGGCGGTGGGCGAGGAGATCGCGAATCAACTGAACGCGGCGGGCATCGTGACCCTGCACGACACTACCCTTCACGATTATCCCAGCTACAACGGCAGCTACGAGCGCAGCAACGAGACGGTGCGGGCTTATCTGGAACAGTATCCCAGCATCAAGGTGGTGCTGGATGTGCACCGGGATGCCATCGAGCCTGCCAGCGGCCAGCGGGTGAGCGCAGTGGCCGAGATCGACGGCCAGACCGCCGCCCAGGTCATGATCATCTGCGGGGCGGACAACGGCGGAAACCTGCCCAACTTCCGGCAGAATCTGGCCTTTGCCGCCGCCTGGGAAAACGCCATGGAGAGCCGGTACCCGGGCCTGACCCGCCCGGTGCTGTTTGATTACCGGTATTACAACCAGGACCTGACCACCGGCAGCCTGCTCATTGAAATCGGCAGCCACGGCAACACCCTGGAGCAGGCCAAATATTCCGGCCGACTGGTGGGGCAGGCGCTGGCGGCGCTGTTCGGCGGGCAATAGGCGCGTTTGGCCGTTGACAAACCCGCCCGGCGGGGGTAAAATACCAAGTACAATGGCTGAGAAAAAGAAAAGTAAGCGGGAGCCTTGGCCCCAGCGAGCGCGGGATGGTGCAAGCCGCGCGCACAAGACCCGCCGAACGAACCCTTTGGAGCTGCAGCCCCAACGCCTGCCCGCCGGATTTTGGCCGGGCAACGGTCAGTAGGGTGAGCCGTGGGCGGCGCGTTAAGCCGCAGCGCTTATCTTTGAGCGTGAAAAGTGGCCGCACAGGGCGGCAAGTTAGGTGGCACCGCGGATCCGGCAGCGATTCGTCCTAAGAAAAGGACGGGATCGCTGCCGGATTTTTCATTGTTAAAGGAGAGAAAACATGAAACGCATCGACATCAAGGCGCTGTTCAGCGCGCCCCCGGCGGACGGCACCACCGTGACCGTGTGCGGCTGGGCCAAGACCGTGCGGGATTCCAAGAACATCGGCTTCATCGAGCTGAGCGACGGTACCTGCTTCAAGAACCTGCAGATCGTGTTCGAGGCTGCCAAGCTGGAAAACTACAAGGACGTGGCCAAGGCCGGCGTGGGTACCAGCATGCAGATCGTGGGCCGTGTGGTTCTGACCCCCGGCGCCAAGCAGCCCCTGGAGATCAACGCCGACAGCGTGGAGCTGCTGGACGTATGCCCCTCCGATTATCCCCTGCAGAAAAAGCGCCACAGCGTGGAGTTCCTGCGCACCATGCCTCATCTGCGCCCCCGCACCAACACCTTCGCGGCGGCCTTCCGTGTGCGCAGCACCGCAGCCTACGCCATCCACAAGTTCTTCCAGGAGAACGGCTTTGTGTATGTGCACACCCCGCTGATCACCGGTTCCGACTGTGAGGGCGCGGGCGAGATGTTCCGCGTGACCACCCTGGACCTGAACAACCTGCCCCGCACCGAGGACGGCAATGTGGATTTCAGCCAGGATTTCTTCGGCCGCAGCACCAACCTGACCGTGTCCGGTCAGCTGGAGGGCGAGGCCATGGCGCTGGCTTTCGGTAAGATCTACACCTTCGGCCCCACCTTCCGCGCCGAGAATTCCAACACTCCCCGTCACGCCGCCGAGTTCTGGATGATCGAGCCGGAGCTGGCCTTCGCGGACCTGACCGATTACATGGACAACGCCGAGGCCATGGTGAAGTATGTGATCGGCTATGTGCTGGAGCACTGCCCGGACGAGATGGCATTCTTCAACCAGTTCTTCGACAAAGGTCTGCTGGAGCGCCTGAACGCTCTGGTGAACGCTGAGTTTGCCCGGGTCAGCTACACCGACGCGGTGGAGCTGCTCAAGGAGCACAACGACCAGTTCCAGTACAAGGTGGAATGGGGCGTGGACCTGCAGACCGAGCACGAGCGGTACCTCACCGAGCAGATCTTCAAGAAGCCGGTGTTCGTGACCGATTATCCCAAGGAGATCAAGAGCTTCTACATGCGCCAGAACGAGGACGGCAAGACCGTTGCTGCGGCCGATATGCTGGTGCCCGGTGTGGGCGAGCTGATCGGCGGCAGCCAGCGTGAGGAGCGCTACGAGCTGCTGAAGGCCCGCATGGAAGAGCTGGGCATGGATTGCACCGATTACACCTGGTACATGGATCTGCGCCGTTTCGGCAGCGCCAAGCATGCCGGTTACGGTCTGGGCTTCGAGCGCCTGATCATGTACTTGACCGGTATCCCCAACATCCGCGACGTTCTGCCCTTCCCCCGCACCGCCGGCGGTTTTTAACGACTCGACCGTCAGCCGGGGGCGGTACGCAAACGGGTATGCACCGGGCTTTCCTCAGCGAGGTACGCCAGCACCCATTTAACGGACTCGACCGGAAACTGGATACGGCATACAAAAAATAATCAGGCCGGATGCACGCCGTAAAGCGTGCATCCGGCTTTTTGTTTCGCTAACTTGCCCGGGGCTTGCCGGGGCGGGCAGCTGCGCGGTATCATAAAGGCGAACAATTACGGCAATAGGAGGGATACAAGGGATGAAACGATGGATGATGGCGGCACTTTGCCTTCTGCTGGCGGTCAGCCTCACCGGCTGTACCCTGCTGGAACGGGCTGCCGGTCAGGTCAGCGAGGCGCTGTGGCGGATCGAACAGCTGTTTTCCGCCCCGCCCCAGCCGGAGTTCCAGCCTGCCCCCACGCCGGAGCCCCGCTGGGTGGAGCTGGAGACCTACGATCTGATGGAGCAGGGTTTCGGCCCTTTCACCGCTGCGCTGGAGGAATGGCTGCGCCAGGGCTTGGAGGACACGGAGAATCTGAGCTGGAACCTGCATTCCCTGTCCCTGACTCTGGGCACGGATGGCCTTCCCCTTTCCATGGAGACGGATCTGTACGCCTACCGGGACGGACAGTTCCTCCAGGGGTACCGGATGGAATGGAACGCGGTCACCGGCCGCCTTCATCAGGATGTGAACAATGTGGGCACCCTGATGGAAAGCGATGCCGGAACCAGCGCGGACACCTCAGAAAACCCCAACCTGCGTTTGGAGCTGGTGGAGGAACGGCTGCGCGCCCTGCCGCAAGACGATCTGCAAATGGCGCTGGGAACCCCCCTCCTGGTGGAATTCACCGCTTTTTCCCGCCCGGAGGGCGGCCAGACTGTGGTGGACATGGCAACAGCCCCGGAGGGCTTTGATCTGGCCATGTACCAGGCGGGGCAATACGGCAAGGCGGACGGCTCCCCCGCCTGGATGCTCACCGTGCGCCAGGCCGAGGATGAGGACCGGGCAGGTACCCGCACCGCCCGCTTCTGCTTTGCTCCGGCCGACGAGACGCGCTGGCTGGGCAACCCCCAGTTGTACGAACAGACTGACATCCGGGTCACAAACGAGGGCCACCTGTTCTACACCCGGGACTGGGGCGAGCACTGGAACGCCCTGCCAAGCCGGTTCGAGGGCCTGCTGGCGGAATGCATTGAGACCTGCACCGCTGTGACCCGAAGCAGCTGGTACATCTCCCCACAGGAGAATGGCCCGGTGGGCTTTGTGCTGGGCGGGAATTTGCCTGTGATCGTCTACAGTCCGGACGGCGGGATCACCTGGCAGGAGCAGGCCATGGGCAGTTATCCCCACAAGCCGGACCGGCGGATGCTGTGCGGTGCGCCGGATGGCATCCTCTATGCGGCGGCGGGCTGTGATTGGAGCATGGGCACCGGCGGCAAAACAGAGCTGTTCCGGTGCGTGCCCGGCGGCGAGCGCTTTGAAGCGCTTACATTGCCTGCCGAAGTGGATGGCCACTACCCCATCTGCGGTGTGGCGGCCGGGGCCGAGGGCACACTGGTGATCTCGGTGGAGACCTCCGGCGAAAACAACTGGCCGGATCTTTATTACAGCATGGACCAGGGGCAAAGCTGGCAGGCGCTGGCACTGCCCTGGGAGGACGCACAGCTGGACGGCGTGGGCTTTTTGTACCGGGTTTCCTGGCTGCGGCAGCAGGAGGACGGCTCCTGGCAGCTTTGCCTGACCCAGGAACCCACCGGCGTGAACGGGTACGACTGGTGCGCCGTTTTCACCGCCCAGACGCCGGAAGGCCCTTGGACCTATCAGGCCAAACAGCCGGACCCGGTCTCCCGCTGAGCAAAACGGCTGAAAATGCACAGAAAACGTATAAAAATAAGAAAAAGCCGTTGACAACCCGGCGGCGCCGTTTTATGATAGGGAAGTAAATTGAATACCACACAATAGAGGCGCAAACCGTATGGTACCGCAAAGGGAGGTCTGCCGGCCGAGGATCTTTGCGGGAAGAGACAGTTTGCCGAAACAGATTCCCGCGCGGCAGCGGGGTGTTTGTTGGGGTGCCGTCCAGCAGGCGGCGCACTCTCACTTGAACAAAGTGGTGGCGCTATTGGGGTTTTGTTCCGTTCTTTCACAGGGGGGCGGCGATGCAAATTCCGGCGTCGCGGCCCCTCTTTTTTATTTGTTTGCGGCGTCGGTGGGGCGTGACGGGTGGTTGTGATGGTATCCGATGGAATACAAAGGAGAAATCACAACATCATGTCGAACGTTCTGAACGCCCTGAACAACATCATCTGGGGCCCGCCGTTGATTATCCTGATGATCGTCACCGGCGTGTACTTCACCCTGCGTACCAAGTTCTTCCAGATGCGGCACCTGGGCTACATTTTCAGCCGTACCCTGGGCCGGCTGTTCCACCGCACCGATGAGAGCGCCGATGAAAAAGGCCTGCTCACCCCCTACGAAGCCATTGCCACCGCCGTGGGCGGCTCGGTGGGCTTCGGCAACATCGCGGGCGTGGCCACTGCGGTCACCACCGGCGGCCCCGGCGCGGTGTTCTGGATGTGGCTCACCGCCTTCCTGGGCATGCTCATCAAGCAGGTGGAGGTGACCCTGGCGGTGTACTACCGCCGCACCGATGAAAACGGCGTGCCCTACGGCGGCCCCACCTATTATATGGAGCGCGGCCTGGGCGAGGAGCGCCACTGGGGCAAGCTGTGGCTGCCGCTGGCCTTCGTGTTCGGCATCGGCATCTTCTCCACCTTCTTCATCAGCGCCTCCACCTTCACCACCTCCGAGGTGGTGGCCCAGTCCCTGGGCATTCCCCAGGCCATCGCGGCGCTGATCATCGTAACGCTTCTGTACTTCATGATCTGGGGCGGCGTGAAAAAGCTGGGCCAGATCCTCACCAAGCTGGTGCCCATCATGAGCCTGACCTATCTGGTCCTGGGCATCGCAGTCATCCTCATGAATCTGGACAACCTGCTGCCCACCCTGGGCGCCATCTTCGGCGAGGCCTTCACCGGCTCTGCCGCGCTGGGCGGTTTTGCGGGCGCCAGCGTTTCCAAGGTGATCTCCACCGGTATGGCCCGCAGCGTCTATTCCAATGAGGCCGGCTGGGGCAGCAGCCCCATGATCCACGCCTCCAGCCAGACCCGCCACCCGGTGGAGCAGGGTCTGTGGGGCTCCTTTGAGGTATTTGTAGACACCTTTGTGGTCTGCACCATCACCGCTCTCACCGTGCTGGTTTCCGGCGAGTGGACCAGCGGCGCCACCAATGCCACCCTGGCGCTGAATGTGTTCACCCATAACTTCGGCGTGTTCGGCACCGTGATCCTGACCCTCATCATGGTGGTGTTCTCGATCACCACCTCCGGCGGCTGGTATGCCTACTACGAAGTGGTGCTGCGCCATCTGGCCAAGAACCACCCGAAGGTCAAGAAGTATCTGCTGCTCATGTTCAAATACTTCTATGCGGTGCCCCCCTTCCTGCTGACTTTGTACCTGATCTATGTGGGCGATCTGAGCATCTGGACCCTGGTGGACATCACCAGCGGCATCCCCACCTTCGTGAACGTGGCGGTGATCCTGATTCTGTCCGGCCAGTATTTCAAGCTGCTCAAGGACTACAAGGCCCGCTACATGAACATCGGCCAGGTGGACCCGAAGATGGCCATCTTCTATGAAGATAAGCCCGAAGTGAAGGCGGCTCTGGAAAAGGAAAAGGCCGCCCAGAAGTAAAAAAGCAAAACGGATTCAGGCCGGGGCGGCGAAAAGCGCCCCGGCCTTTCCCGGACGGAGGAACTTATTATGCGTACTCTTTATGAAAACGGACGGGTCTACACTGGCCAGCTGCCCCTGACCGAGGCCTTTGTGGTGGAGGACGGCCGCTTTGTCTTTGCGGGCGGCGCGGAGCAGGCCCGGCTGGCGGCTGGACCGGAGGCTCAGGTGGTGGATCTGGAGGGGGCCTTTGTTTGCGCGGGCTTCAACGATTCCCACATGCACCTGCTCAACTACGGCTATGCGCTGCAGGTGGCGGACCTGTCCAGCCACACCGGCTCGCTGGCCGAAGTGCTGGACACCATGCGCGCCTTTTTGAAGGAAAAGAACTTCGCTCCCGGCCAGTGGGTGCGGGGCCGCGGCTGGAACCACGACTACTTCACCGACGAGCAGCGCTTCCCCACCCGGCAGGACCTGGACCAGGTGAGCCGGGAGCATCCGGTGTGCATCGTGCGCACCTGCGGCCACACCTGCGTGGTGAACACCAGGGCGCTGGAGATGATCGGCGTCACCGCCGCCACCCCGCAGCCGGAAGGCGGCTGCTTTGAGATCGGGCCGGACGGCCAGCCCAACGGCGTGTTCCGGGAAAACGGCATGGAGCTGGTGTATTCCAAGCTGCCCAAACCCAGCGTGGAGGATCTGAAGACCATGCTGCTGGACGCCCAGAAGCATCTGAATGCCTACGGCGTGACCTCCTGCCAGACCGACGACTTTGACGCCTTCGCCACCGTGGACTGGCGGGAGGTGATGGAGGCCTACGCCCAGCTGGAGGCCGAGGGCAAAATGACCGTGCGCATGTACCAGCAGGCCCAGCTCACCAGCGTGAAGGCGCTGGAGGAGTTCTTTGCCGAGGGCTACAACACCGGCTGGGGCGACGAGTGGGTCAAGGTCGGCCCGCTGAAGATTCTGGGCGACGGTTCCCTGGGCGCCCGCAGCGCCTACCTGAGCCGGGATTACGCCGACAAGCCCGGCTACCGGGGCATCGCCATCTACACCCAGCAGCAGTTCGATGACCTGGTGGGCTGTGCCAACGAACACGGCATGCAGGTGGCCGTGCATACCATCGGCGACGGCATCCTGGACCGGGTGCTGGAATCCTACGAGAAGGCGCTGGCGGAGCATCCCCGGGCGGACCACCGCCACGGCGTGGTACACTGCCAGATCACCCGCCCCGACCAGCTGAAGAAGATCGAGGAGATGGGCCTGCACGTATATGCCCAGCCCATCTTCCTGGACTACGACATTCACATGGTCACCGATCGGGTGGGCGAGGAGCTGGCCTCCACCAGTTATGCCTTCCGTACCCTGATGGATGCGGGAGTCTGGGTGTCCAGCGGCACCGACTGCCCGGTGGAGCTGCCCCGGGCGCTGGCGTGCATCCAGTGCGCCGTAACCCGCAGCACCCTGAAGGGCGACGCGGGCTCCTACCGTCCGGAGGAGGCCTTCACGGTGCAGCAGGCCATCGACAGCTACACCATCCACTCGGCCCACGCATCCTTTGAGGAGAACGAGAAGGGCCGCATCGCTCCGGGCTATCTGGCGGACTTCGTGGTGCTGGGGCAGGACCCCTTCGCCGCCGACCCCGCCGCCATCCAGAACATTCCGGTGAAGGCCGTCTATGTGGGCGGCAAATGCGTGCACCGGGCATAAGCACAACAAATCAAAATCGGGAGAGGCCGCCGGCCTCTCCCGATTTTTTTACATCAATTGAAAAAATATGCATAAAAACTGGCGGCGTTCGTACCGAAAAAGCGGCGGAACAGCAATGAAAAAGCGAGAATGCACAAGCAAGAGCGGGAAAGCACATGCAGGATAAAGCGATTTGACCAAAACTGTGTTCGGTTTTCTTTACAGAAATTTGCTGGAAATATGATAGAGCGAAAACCGCAGGAAAGATAAACTATATCTGCCCCCGATAAAAACATGACAAAACAGCGAATCGAAGCATACCGATCATAAGGAGGAACATGATGCATCACAGATGGATCAAAAACCTTGCCCGCCGCTGCAGCGCGGCTGTTCTGGCGGGCCTGATGCTGCTGAGCGTATTGCCCGGCGCATCCGCACAGGAGCCGGTTTCCAGCACAGCTCCCGGCACCCCGGCGGTGAGCACTCCGGCTCCGGAGAGCACCCAGGCTCCCCTGGCCACCGAGATTCCGGCGGCCACCGAAGCCCCTGTCGAGGAGACCCCGGCGCCCACGGAAGAGCCCGCAGCGACCGAAACGCCTGCACCCACAGAGGCTCCCGCCGTGACCGAGACCCCGGTGCCCACCGAAACTCCCGCGGCGACTGCCACCCCCGCGCCCACCGAAACCCCGGCTCCCACCGGAACTCCCGAGCCCACCGCGCTGTCGGTTGAGGCCAAGGAGAACGGCCTGCCGGTGGCGGCGGACTGGAAGTTTGACGAGAGCAGCGTAGCCTCCGGCAGCATTGCGGGCGGCGACCTGGTGCTGAAGGACCAGAGCGGCAACGGCAACGACCTGCAGATGGAAACCTACGGTTCCGCGGACTGGACCCAGTACCTGAGCTTCTCCGGCGACAGCATGACCGGCCAGGGCGGAAGCATGGTCTTCAATGGCGACAGCGCGGCAAAGACCGGCGTGGACTTTATCACGGTGGACGGCGCGCCCATCAACAGCCAGGAGTTCGAGCAGGGCTATACCATGGAGTTCCTCTACTACTTCCCCGAGGACTGGACCGCTGCGGATTCCTGGATGAGCCTGATCGCCCGCCAGGGCCAGAACGGCGGCAACCCGGAGGGTGAGCAGGGCACCATGTATGCCTCCATCTCCAACTGCAAGGAGATCCAGTTCATCACCGGCAATGCAAACGGCGACCATTCCATGTCCAGCGCGGCCTGGTCCGTGAGCATGGACGAGGGCGGCGTGTGGTACCACATCGCCATTGTGTCCGACGGCAGCGAGATCGCCACCTACGTGAACGGCTGCGAGGCCTTCCGTGACTATGAGAACGACGCGATGGACGGCATGTACGCCGATCCCGCCGACGGCCGGTTCCGCATCGGCTCCAGCTGGTGGGACGGTCTGGATAAATTCCTCCAGGGCAGCCTGCAGGAGATCCGCATCACCGGCGCCGCTCTGAACAAGAGCGACTGGCTGGTGCCCAATCCCGAGGATTATGTGGGCGAGTTCGGCAGCAATGCTGCCTACCAGCTGCGCGATGAGGACAACTACAACATCGTGCTGATGCCGGACACCCAGAACACCGTGGAGTACCGCCCGGACGTGATGGATGCAACGGTGGATGAGCTGATCGCAAGCGCGGACGAGCTGAACATCGAGGCAGTGGTCCACCTGGGCGACGTGGTGGATGATTCCGGCGATGCCGTACAGTACAACAACGCCAAGGACATCTTCTATCAGCTGCCCGAGGCGGGCATGAAGTTCCTGGTGCAGCCCGGCAACCACGACAACTGGGCGGGCAACGGTTCCAGCTACTGGCATTACTTCGGCCAGGACAGCAAGGAATACATGGCGCTCACCAGCTCCTATCTGACCCCCAAGGCCTGGAGCGGGGCCATGTTCGTGGATGCGGGCAGCTATACCTATATGATCATCTCGCTGGCCTGCGAGGGCGGCAAAACCAGCTGGAATCCCACCAGCGGCGAGCTGGAATGGTTTGAATCCATGCTGCAGCAGTATCCCAACTGCCCCACCATCGTGACCCGGCACGACATTCAGAACTGTTCCGACACCCAGCCCAGCGCCATCAAGCTGAGCAGCGAGGGCGAAAAGCTGTGGGATATTGTAAAGAAGTATCCCCAGGTCTTTATGATGGTCGGCGGCCACAGCCACGGCTCCGGCGTGGAGGTGCTGCAGAACGACGCGGGCCAGGATGTGATCTCCATCCTCACCGACCTGCAGTTTGCCTACAACGGCGGCAACGGCTGGCTGCGCTATCTGGAGTTTGACGAGGATGCGGACAAGATCTACTATTCCATCTACTCCCCCTATGCCGCCAGCCTGGACGAGAGCGAAAAGAGCTTCTTTGATGTGAACTTCCTCACCGGCCCCGGCAACGAGGGCGAAGTCTCCATTGATTTTGAGACCCGCTTTGCCGGTATGGCCAAGGAGGAGCCCGAGGCCCAGACCGAGGGCAAATGGATGACCGGCGAATACCATAGCCACAGCATCCAGTCCAGCGATGCCTCCGAGCCCTACATCACGGTGGAAAATGCCCTGAATGCGGCGTTCCGTGAGGACTTGGAGGAAATGCCTGCCGAGGCCAAGGTGGATAACATCCAATATGGCGAGGCCTTCGACTACTTCATGCTGGCCGACCATCTGCGCAACTCCCCCCGCAACCCGGACGGCACTGCGAACGAGACTGCCCGCTGGAGCGCCATCGGAGCCCAGCAGCGGGAAATCGAATCCCTGCGAGCCCAGGGCAAATACCAGGATAAGCTGATCTATTCCGGCTTTGAATGGGATATGATGAATCTGGACCACGCCAGCGTGGCTCTGCTGGATGAAACCGGCACCGTTCCCTTCCAGGGCATCCGGGAATTTGAGTGGCTGTTCAGCTACGACACCAGCGCCGACCGCTTCTTTGGTGATGAGGAGGCCCTGTACGGTCCCCGTCAGAACGATAAGAGCGACGTGAACGACACCTATGCTGCGGTGCAGTGGGTGGCGGACAACTATCCCGACAGCTTCATTCTGCCCAACCATCCCTCCCGCCACAACAACGGCAACGATGTGGTGGATAACGGCGAGGTGACCATCGAGAACCTGCGCGTGATGAACGACATTTCGCCCGATGTGGTGTTTGGCTTTGAGGGTATGCCCGGCAATCAGCTGGACCCCTCCTGCGAGCTGCCCGCCGACGATATCCGTGCCGGTGCGGACGAGATGATTGCCGTGACCGGCGGCGTGTGGGACGCCCTGCTGTCTGAGGGCCGCCGCTTCTACAACTTCTCCAACTCCGACTTCCACTTCAAGATCAGCTCCAACGAGAAGTATTCCAGCGGCTACTGGGCCAGCGAGTTCTCCCGCAACTGGACCTGGGTGGAGCCTGGCGAGGACCAGCAGTTCACCTTCAGCGACGTGGTGGAGGGAATGCGTTCCGGCAACAGCTACGCGGTGAGCGGCGAGCTGATTTCGGATCTGAGCTTCACTGTTTCCGGCGCGGGCAGCAGCGCCGCCATGGGCCAGGATCTGGATGTATACGAGGGTCAGGACGTGACCGTGACCATCCGTTTCAAGGTCCCCGAATACAACAACTACGAGAGCCTGTTCGGCACCGATACCGGCATCCAGGTAGACAACACCCCTGACCTGGATCATGTGGACCTGATCATGGGCCATGTGACCGGAAAGGTGGCGCAGGAGGATTACTCCAGCACCGCCAACACCGATGCCAGCATCGTAAAGAGCTTTGACAAGGCCGAGCTGGACAAGGCGCTGGGCGAGGATGGCTACTACACCCTCACCTACACCACCCAGGCGGATGCAGACATGTACTTCCGTGTGCGCGGCCTGTCCAGCAGCGAGGTGGATGCCAACGGCGACCCGGTCACCCACGAGCGCGAGGTGACCAATGACCGACCCGCCCGCTTTGACTACATCAATGATTACAACTACAGCCACCTGAGCTTCTACGCCAACCCGGTTTGGGTGAACGTGAGCGACGCGCCCGCGGAGCCCACCCTCACCGGCATCACCGTGACCGCTCAGCCCGCCAAGACGGTGTATGAGGAGGGCGAATGCTTTGATCCCGCCGGAATGGAGATCACTGCCGCCTACAGCGACGGCTCCTCCAAGCAGGTGACCGATTACACCTGGGCACCCAGCGGGGCGCTGACTGCGGATGACACCGTGATCACGGTGAGCTGGCAGGGCATGAATGTGCAGCTGGCCATCACCGTGAACCAGGCGCAGCCGCAGCCTACGGAAAAACCCCAGCCTACCCCGACGCCGAACCCCGGTGATCAGGCGCTGAGCATCCGGCCCGGGATCACCAGCGTGCCCGAAGGTCTGAAAAACACCGCCTTCAACACTCCGGAAAAGATCATTGCCGAGCTTTACCGGGTGGCGGCAGGCGTGCTGCCCGGCCTGAAGTCCGATGATATGGAGGTTTACGACATCACCCTGATGACGCAGGACGGGCAGGGCCAGTGGATTCCCATTTCGGATGAGGATTTCCCCGCCGACGGCGTGGTGGTGGAGCTGCCCTATCCCGACGGGACCGGCAGCAAGACCCACGATTTTGTGGTGACCCACATGTTTACCATCGCACAGGGCGGTTCCAAGCCCGGCGATGTGGAAACGCCCCAGGTGTATGAGACCGAGACCGGCATCCGCTTTGTGGTGAAGAGCCTCTCGCCCATCGGCCTTGGCTGGGTCGAGCAGACGGCAGACTCCGGTGAGAGCGGCGAAAGCGGCAGCGGTTCCGATGCGCCGGCAGCCACTCCGGCGCCGGTGATCTCTGAGGGGACCAGCCCCAAGACCGGTGACAACGGAGTGCTGGCAGTGGCTGCGGTGGCAGTGACCGCCGCCGCAGGTCTGGCGGCGCTGGAATTCCTCCGCCGCCGTGCCAAAAATGAAAAATAAGACAACCTTCGCATAACACCAAAGAAAACCGCCCGCGCGGGATTCCGGTATGGACCGGACCCGCGCGGGCGGTTGTTTTTCTGCTTATTCCAAATCTCCTGCTTTCGGGCGGCTGCTGGCCAGATACAGCACCAGCCCGGCAAAGCAGAGCGCAAAGCCGAAGCCCATGGCCAGCGGCAGGAAAAAATCCGCCGCCCGGCCGAATACCAGATTGGTGAACACCGCCACCAGGTCCATGAGCAGGGCATTCAGGCTCAGCGCGGTGGCCCGGTCGCCGGTGGTCACCTGCCGGTTCTGCAGGGTGGTCTGCAAGGGGGTGAACAGGCTGTGGCAGACCCGCAGCAGCAGGATCGCCGCAATCGAAACCAGCGGTCCGTGGGTCAGCGCCAGTGCCAGGCAGGCGGCCGCCGCCAGGCCCAGCAGCAGCGCACCGGTGCGCCGCTCCCCCAGCCAGCCGGTGAGCCGGGCGGAAAACCCGCCGCACAGCCCCAGCAGCGTCATGACCACATAGATCACAGCGATGGCGCTGGCCGAAAGCCCGGCCCGGGTATATTGCACCTGATTCAAGAAGGTGGTGATGGTCTGGTGTGCCTCGTTCAGAAATGCCGCCGCCAGCACCAGAAGCAGCAGCCGGGGGCTGTGGGCCAGCTGTTTCAGCAGCGCGGCAAAATCCGCCAGTTGATGGCTGGCTGTTCTTGGCTGACTGGAGCGCACTTCCCGCAGAAAGAGCGCCAGCACCGCCGCGGCCCCGTAGCTGAACACGGTGAGAAGGCCCGCCAGCCGGTAATTTTCGCCCACGAACACCGCATACACGGCGCTGGCCGCCAGCAGCCCGGCCATGCCCAGATTGTTGTAGACGCCGAAGACCCGGTGACTCTCCTGTTCCGGGCAGGAAAGATACAGGATGCTCACGTCCAGGCCGGAAAGACCGGCACAGACCACACTCAGCATCAGCCGCTCGGCCAGAAAACCGCCGAAGCCGTCTGCCTGCCAGAACACGATTTTGGAAAGAAAATACAGCCCGCAGCATAAGATCATGGAGCGGCGGTAGCCGATCCGGTCGGCCAGAATGCCCCAGGGCACCTCCAGCGCCAGGGCCAGCGCCAGCGAGATGCTCTCGATCAGGGTGATCTGAAAAACGCTCACCCCCGCCGCCTGGCGGTACAGGGTGGCGATCGGCCCGTAGAAGACCATGCCCTGCAACAGGGCGATGGCGTACATCAGCCGGATGTTTCGTTTGTTTTCCATTGCAGCAAAAAACCGTCCTTTGTCCAAAAATACCGCACGGCAAACACCGCCCCGCGCGTTTGCGCAAAGCGGCCGCTACGCCTGTGAGGGATTTTTAGATGGGGCGGTTCATATACAAATTCTCCTGATGGGGGGCGAATTGGCCCGTAAATTTGCTTTATTGTATCACAGCGGCAAATCGTTTGCAAGGCTTTCGGACGCAAAAGAAAACTCCCCCGATCGTTCCCAATCGGGGGAGTTTAAGGCAAACGGTTATTCCTCGCGGTTTTTGGCGTCGCGTGCAGCCTGCTGTTCGCGGAACCGCTCCTCCAGACCGAAGCACTTGTCCATCACCGGGTAGAGGATCAAAAGCACGATCAGCTCCACGAAGGCGAAGCCGAACAGCAGCACCCACAGGGCGCTGTAGGGCAAAAAGAGGATCATGACCACCCAGTACAGGACCTGAACCAGCGCCGCGCCGATGCAGCGGGGTGCGAAGGAAAGGGCCAGAAGCAGGCTGTTTTTGATCAGCATGGGCAGCGACAGTTCCATCAGCACCATCTGGCTGAACAGGAAGGGGAAGATCATGGCGGTGAGCAGCACGTTCATGCAGATCAGCGCGGTGCTGGCCACGTCGGTCTGACCGCCGGTGAACAGGAAATAGCCCATGAACAGCTGGCTGGCCAGCAAAAAGCCCAGCAGCGCGCCGGGAACAAGGCTTTGGCGCCAGTTGCGGCGGAAGGCTTTTTTGTAGGTGTGCCACCAGTAGCCCGGCTCATCCCGCAGGGTGCGCAGGATGGTGTCGTGCAGGCCGGCATAGCAGGGGCCCAGCAAAAAGCCGCCCACAAGACCGCCCAGAACGGCCAGCAGGATCGCGCGCCCCAGGATGCCCAGGAAGATCAGCGCCAGAGCGGGCACAAAGCAGATCGCACACAGCAGGTTGGCCCGGAACAAATCGCCCATGTCGCGGCCGAGGATCTCGAAAAAGCGGGCTGCGCCCTTTTTGCGGGGCTCGTCCTTGCGAACGCCGGGACCGGGGTTGTTGTAGTTGGGGTGGAAAAGACCCATGTTGAATCAACGCTCCTTTTGATCATGCGGGCGCGGCGCGCCCTGATTCTCTTGCTTTTATTTGTATCATATTTTCCGCCGGATTACAAACAGGGACTCGCCCGCCCGCACAGGGGATGCGGAATCGTTTCCGGGAATTTTGCGTGAAATACAAGCAATGCGCACAAAACTTTCCACAAACTGATGCATATATCGATGAAAATAACGAAAAGTGGTTGAAAGTGCAAAAAATCAAGCATATAATATAAGCGTCGGAAACGTTTCCGGCAACGTTTCGAATGCTTGCGGAGGAGGGCGGCGCGCATGACCATCAAGGACATTGCCCGGGAGAGCGGCTATGCCATCAGCACCGTTTCCCGCGCGCTGAACGACCACCCGGACGTGAGCGAGGAGGCCAAGGCCCGCATCCGCCAGGTGGTGGAGGCCCGGGGCTTTGTGCCCAACGCAAACGCCCGCAAGCTCAAGCAGACCGAAGCGAAAAGCATCGTGTTTGTGGTCAAAAGCACCGCCAACATGTTCTTCGCGGGCATGCTGGTCCAGCTGCAGCAGCTGGTAAGCCGGGCCGGGTACGACGGCGTGGTCCAGTATCTGGACGAGGACGGCGACGAGGTGGTGCTGGCCAGGCAGCTGAGCCGGGAGCTGAAGCCCAGAGGCATCATCTTTCTGGGCGGCAGCGCCGAGCACTTCCGCAAGGGCTTTGCAGACATTCACCTGCCCTGTGTGCTGGCCACGGTGGTCAGCGAAGAGCTGGCCTTCCCCAACCTTTCCATGGTGGGCGTGGATGACCGCAAGGCAGGTGCGGCGGCCATCGACCATCTGCTGGCCAACGGCCACAAGGATATTCTGATCCTGGGGGCGGACCCGGCCTACAGCAACCCAAGCTACAAACGTTTGCAGGGCTGCAACGACAGCTTCACCGCCCACGGCATGGAGCTGGCACCCCGCCGCTATCTGCGGACCAGCTTCAGCTTTGAAGCCGCCTACCAGGCCATGGACGCCTGGCTGAAGGAGAGCCAGCGGCCCCAGGCGGTGTTCGCCATGAGCGACACCACCGCCATCGGCGCCATCCGGGCGCTGCGCGACCATGGGCTGCGGGTGCCGGAGGACGTGTCGGTGATCGGCTTCGACGGCGTGGAGCTGGCAAACTTCTACACCCCGCGGCTGTGCACCATGCGGCAGCCCTCCGAGTGCATCGCCCAGGCCAGCGTGGAGCTGCTGCTGGGCTGCATCGAGAAAAATCAGCCCGCCCGCACCCGGATGCTGGAGGCGGAGCTGGTGTTCGGCGAGTCGGTGGCCGAACGCAGATGAATTTGTATTCCGGGCGGGAATGGCCTGCCCTTCAATCGTCAACCATCAAGCATCAAAAAAGGAGAAACACATTATGAAAAAGGCACTTGCACTTGTGCTTGCAGCGGCCATGGCGCTGAGCTTCGTGGCCTGCGGCGGCTCCGGAACAACCACATCCCAAACCAGCGGCAGCACCTCCACCGGCGCAGCCTCCACCACCGGCAACGCATCCGGCGGCAAAGTCTACTACCTGAACTTCAAGCCCGAGCAGGCTGACCAGTGGGTCGAGCTGGCTGCCAAGTACACCGAGGAGACCGGCGTTCCCGTGGACGTGGTCACCGCCGCCTCCGGTACTTACGAGTCCACCCTGAAGGCCGACATGGCCAAGACCGACGCTCCCACCCTGTTCCAGGTGAACGGCCCCGTTGGCCTGGCTGCCTGGAAGGACTACTGCTATGACCTGTCCGACACCGAGCTGTACAAACAGCTGACCAGCGACTCCTTCGCCCTGAAGGATGGCGACAAGGTTGCCGGCGTGGCCTATGTAATCGAGACCTACGGTCTGATCTACAACAAGGCTTTGCTGAACGACTACATCGCCAAGGATTACGCGGTGATCGAGGACGCTGCCGAGATCAACAACTTCGATACCCTGAAGGCTGTGGCCGAGGATATCACCGCCCATAAGGATGACCTGGGCTTTGCCGCCTTCACCAGCGCCGGCATGGATTCCTCTTCCGACTGGCGCTTCAAGACTCATCTGGCCAACCTGCCCGTTTACTACGAGTACCAGGCCGACGGCATCACCTCCACCGAAGCCATCAAGGGCACCTACCTGGACAACTACAAGAACATCTGGGATCTGTACATCAACAACGCCACCTGCGAGCCTGCCATGATCGGCTCCAAGACCGGTGACGACGCAGCTGCCGAGTTCGCCATGGGCGAAGCCGTGTTCTACCAGAACGGCACCTGGGGCTACGGCCAGGTGACCGGCTACGAAGTGGCCGACGAGGATATGGGTATGATGCCCATTTACATCGGCGCTGAGGGCGAAGAGAACCAGGGCCTGTGCACCGGTTCTGAGAACTACTGGTGCATCAACGCCAAGGCCAGCGAGGAAGACATCCAGGCCACCATCGACTTTGTGGAATGGTGCATCACCAGCGAGACCGGCAAGACCGGTCTGAAGGACATGGGCTTTGTCTGCCCGTTCACCGGCTTCACCGATGAATACCTGCCCGAGAACCCGCTGGTTCTGGCTGCCAACGAGGACGTGGCCGCCGGTCACAAGACGGTAGACTGGTGCTTCACCACCATGCCTTCCGAAGAGTGGAAGAACGGCGTGGGCGCTGCCCTGCTGGAGTACGCTCAGGGCACCGGCGACTGGAGCGGCGTACAGACCGCCTTTGTGGACGGCTGGGCCACCGAGTACGCAGCTGCCAACAGCTGAGCATCCATTCACTGAATATTATTTGTAAAACCGAAGGGGCGGGCAGGTTCTGCCCGCCCCTTTCCCGGTTTGTTGCGCATACCTGCCGGTCTGCCCCCGGCCGGCGCGGCACCGCTCCCTGCGGGGGGCGGACCGGCGGGCATGACGGCCCCAGGCGGGCCCGATCCGACCTTCACCCATCACAACAAGGAGGGAACTGTTTATGGAACGCGCGGTCAAAAAATACTTCCCCATCTTCGCGCTGCCCACCCTGCTGGCCTTTGTCATCGGCTTTATCGCCCCCTTTATCGAGGGCGTGTACCTTTCGTTCTGTGAATTCACCACCATCTCGGATGCTCGGTTCGTTGGCCTGAAAAACTACCTCCGCATCTGGTCCGACCCCACCTTCCTGCATTCGCTGTGGTTCACCGCCCTGTTCACGGTGGTCACGGTGATCCTGATCAACGTGCTGGCCTTCGCGGTGGCGCTGCTGCTTACCAAGACCTTCAAGGGCACCAACATCTTCCGCGGCGTGTTCTTCATGCCCAACCTGATCGGCGGCATCGTGCTGGGCTATACCTGGCAGCTGATTCTGAACGGCATCTTCGGCCTGTTCGGCCGCACCCTTACCTACAGCGCGTCCTACGGCTTCTGGGGTCTGGTCATCCTGATGTGCTGGCAGCAGGTGGGCTACATGATGATCATCTACATCGCCGGCCTGCAGAGCATTCCCGGCGATCTGTACGAGGCGGCCCGCATCGACGGCGCCAATCCCCGTCAGTGCCTGTGGCGCATCACCCTGCCCATGAGCATGCCCTCCATCACCATCTGCACCTTCCTGACTTTGACCAACGGCTTCAAGCTGTATGACCAGAACCTGGCCCTCACCAACGGCCAGCCTTCGGATATGACCGAAATGCTGGCGCTGAACATCGTGAACACCTTCTACGGCCGCAACGGCTGGGAGGGCGTCGGCCAGGCCAAGGCTGTGGTCTTCACCATTCTGGTGGCGGTCCTGGCACTGGCGCAGAACCGCCTGACCCGTACAAAGGAGGTGCAGCAGTAATGAACGACAAGCCGAAACATGGATGGATCTACACCCTGATTTTCTCCATTGTAAGCATTGTGTACATCTCGCCCATCCTGATGATCTTCATGAACAGCTTCAAGAAAAAGGCCTACATCAACCGGATGCCCTTCTCGCTGCCCAATGAAAAAACCTTCGTGGGACTGGAAAACTACGTGGAAGGCCTGCGCAAGACCGGCTTCTTCAGCGCCTTCGGCTACAGCCTGTTCATCACGATCACCAGTGTGGTGGTCATCCTGCTGTGCACCTCCATGTGCGCCTGGTACATCAGCCGGGTCCACACCTGGTACACAAAGGCCATCTACATGCTCTGCCTCATCTCCATGGTGGTGCCCTTCCAGATGGTCATGTATCCCCTGTCCAAGATCAGCGACTCCATGCGCCTGGGCAACCCGGTGGGCATCATCCTGATTTATCTGGGCTTCGGCGCGGGTCTGGCGGTGTTCATGTTCACCGGCTTTATGCGCAGCGTGCCCATCGAGGTGGAGGAGGCCGCCATGATCGACGGCTGCAACCCGCTGCAAACCTTCTTCCGTGTGGTTCTGGCCATGCTCAAGCCCACTCTGGTGAGCGTGGGCATTCTGGAGACCATGTGGATCTGGAACGACTACCTGCTGCCCAGCCTGGTGCTGGACCTGCGCAAGTACAAGACCATCCCCATCGCCATCCAGTATCTGAAGGGCGGCTACGGCTCGGTGGACTGGGGCGCCATGATGGCCATGCTGGTGCTGGCCATCGTGCCCATCATCCTGTTCTACCTGGCCTGCCAGAAGCACATCATCAAGGGTGTGGCAGCCGGTGCGGTCAAGGGCTGACACAGCGAAAGGAGCGATCGTGTTGAAGCGTGCAAGCGGTATCCTGCTGCCGGTTTCCAGCCTGCCGGGCCCCTGGGGCATCGGCACACTGGGCGAAGAGGCCCGGCGGTTCGTGGATTTTCTTGCCGCCGCGGGCCAGACCTACTGGCAGATCCTGCCGGTGGGTCCCACCGGCTACGGCGACAGCCCTTACCAGAGCTTTTCCGCCTTTGCGGCGAATCCCTATTTCATCGACCCGGGCATCCTCATCCGGCAAGGTCTGCTCACCGAAGAGGAGGCCGAAGCGGACTGGGGCGAGAACGAGGCCCGGGTGGACTACGGCGCGTTGTATGCCAGCCGCCATACCCTGCTGCAAAAGGCGGCGGACCGGCTGCCGGAGGGCGACGAGGATTTTGCCGCCTGGAAAAAGGAGCAGAGCGCCTGGCTGGAGGACTACGCCCTCTTCATGGCACTGAAGGAGGAAAACGATCAGCAGAGCTGGTACCACTGGCCGGACGAGGTGCGGCTGCGCCGTCCCGATGCGCTGGCAAAGGCCCGGCAGAGGCTGGCGGGACGGGTGGACTACTGGCAAAAGATCCAGTATCTGTTCTACCGCCAGTGGGATGAACTGCTGGCCTATGCCCACCAAAAGGGCGTGCAGATCATCGGCGACATTCCCATCTACGTCTCGCCGGACTCCTCGGACATCTGGGCTGAGCCGGAACTGTTCCAGACAGACGAAGACCGGCGGCTCACCCGGGTGGCGGGCTGCCCGCCGGACGCCTTCGCCGCCGACGGCCAGCTCTGGGGCAATCCGCTCTATGACTGGCCCCGCCACAAAGCCACCGGCTACGCCTGGTGGCTGCGGCGGCTGCGCCACGCGCTCACCATCTATGATGTGGTGCGCATCGACCATTTCCGGGGCTTCGAGAGCTATTATTCCATCCCGGCCAGGGACACCACCGCCCAGAATGGCAGCTGGCAGCCCGGCCCCGGCATGGATTTCCTCGGAGCCATCCACGCCGCCATGCCCGGTGCGCGGATCATCGCCGAGGACCTGGGCTACCTGACCCCCCAGGTGAAGGAACTGCTGGAGGGCAGCGGCTACCCAGGCATGAAGGTGTTGCAGTTTGCCTTCGACCGGCGGGAGGCCGGGGACTATCTGCCCCACAACTACCTGCACAATTCGGTGGTCTACACCGGCACCCACGACAATACCACCACCGCCGCCTGGGAGACCGAAGCCCATCCGGAGGATGTGGAGCGTGCCCGTGCCTACCTGCACGCGGCAGACGAGCCGCTGGTGGAAAGCTTCATCCGGGCAGCGATGGCCAGCGTGAGCAATACCGCCATCGTGCCCATGCAGGACTGGTTGGGCCTGGGCGGCGAAGCGCGGATGAACGTGCCCAGCCGTCCCTGGGGCAACTGGCAGTGGCGGGTGGAGCAAAGCGCCTTCACCCCGCAGCTGGCCGGGCGCATCGCGGCCCTCACCGAGCTGTATGGCCGGTAAACTGGAAAAACAGCCAATATCCTTCCAAACGCCTTCCCGAAAGGGAGGGCGTTTTTGTTAGGTTTGGGCAAAGAATGGGGCGGCGCGCTTTTTCTTTTGGGCCAGTTATGGTACAATAAGCGATAACGACGCAGCCCGCCGGGCTGCCCGAAACTGCAAGGAGAACTGCTATGCGCACCATTGTTTGGTTTATCTATTTCTGGCTGTATCTGCTCATCAAGCTGCCCCTTCTGCGCCGGGGCCTGAAGGCACTGGATGCGGGCGACTGGGCCACCGCCGACGCGCTGGCCGACCGCTGGGTGCCCGACTGGGCGGGCAAGCTGCTGCGGCTGGCCGGAGTTACCGTGACTGTCACCGGCAAGGAGAACATCCCCCAGGGCCGGCCCTGCGTGTTCGTGGGCAACCACCGCAGCTACTACGACATCCCCCTGGTGCTTACCCAGCTGGACAAGCCCCACGCCCTGGTCTCAAAAAAGGAAGTGGCCAAGATCCCGCTGGTGCGGGGCTGGATGCGCCTTCTGCACTGCGTCTTTCTGGACCGGGAGGACCCCCGCAAGGCCATGGAAGCGCTGAATGAAGCCATCGCCAACGTGAAGAAGGGGTATTCCGTGATTATTTTCCCGGAGGGTACTCGCAACAAGGGCCAGGAGGGCAGCCTGCTGGAATTCAAGGGCGGCGCCTTCCGCATCGCCACCAAGACCGGCGCGCCGCTGGTGCCCCTGGCCATCCACAACAGCCGGGACATCATGGAGAACAACGGCGGCTGGATGAAGCCCACCCATGTGACCATCCAGATTCTGCCCCCCATCGAGACCGGCGCAATGAGCCGGGAGCAGCTGAAGGAGCTGCCCCAGCAGACCGCCGCCCTGATCGGTGCGGCCCTGAACGACAAAAAGGAGGTATAAGACCATGGCAAGCGCACGCTATACCCTGAACATCGATCCGGAGGATCTGAAGCCGGACGAGCCCATTGAATACACCAAAAAGCAGAAGGCTGCCAACTGGTGGCACTACAACTGGAAGATCGTGGCGGTCGTAGCTGTCCTGGTTGCTATTGCGGGGCATTATGTCTGGAAGGCCATCACCACCGTGCACCCGGACGAGCAGATCGCTCTGGTCAGCGCCCAGCCGCTGCCCACCGAGCTGCAGACCGCGCTGGAGCAGGCGCTGGGCGGCGTGATGGAGGATTCCAACGGCGACGGTCAGGTGCTGGCTCAGATTCGCTCCTACCAGGTGAGCCTGGAGCAGCCGGATACCAGCGGCAGCGCCGCCCAGGATGTGGGCGATGCCATGACCGATATGACCAACGGCTATATGCAGATGGCCCAGTCCACGGCGCTCACCGCGGACCTTGCCTCCGGCGACGCCTATATCTTCCTGGTGGATGAGCCGGAGGCCTTCCAGAATGCTTACGGCGTGCTGGCCCGGGAGGACGGCAGCATGCCGGACGAGGACAATCTGCTGGACGGCGTGGAGTGGTATAACTGGAGCGACTGCCCGGTGCTGGCGTCGCTGGACCTGGGCGAATACACCACCATGGCGGGCGAGGTTGTGACCGGCCAGGAATACATGAGCCGCTTTGTGGTGGGCCACCGGAGCAATGCCGGGGATGAGGAAGGCAATCTGGATGCCGCCGATGCCCTGTTTGATGCCCTCACCGCCGGAGCCACCGCCCGATGAAGGGGCTGTGGGCCCGGCTGACCGGCTGGCTGCCGGGCAAAAAGAAAGCCGGTCCCCCGCCCCGGCCCCCGCTGGAAAACCCCTACCGGCGGTTCTACACCAGCGAGCGCAGCTTTGAGGAGCTGGCCCGTCAGGCCCGGGAGCGGCAGAAGGACCTGCCCAAGCGCTGAGACAACGGCGAAAAAAGCCGAACCCGACTGAAAAAAGTGCCCGGGGCGGTTGTACCATGGCCCGGTCTATGGTATACTTTATCACATTAATGTGGCAGGAGGGTGTTGCATGGAACCGGAACAGAGCGTTACACAATCCGCTGAGGAGCTGGACCGCCAGCTGGCCCGGCTGTTCTGCCGCCGGATGGAACTGGCGGCCCGAAGGGCCCGGGAGCAGGGCGAGGCAAAGCCGGTGTTTGCCAGCGGCGCACCGGACCCGGAACTGCTGGCCGAGGCGGTCAGAGAGGACCCGGCGCTGGAGAAGTATTACCGGGCCTTCTGGCAGACTGGGCGTCAGCTGGCCGCGCAATATCAGATGGAGGTGCTGGGCCGCAGTCTGGTGGCCTACCAGGGCGTGGAGGGAGCGTTTTCCCACATCGCGCTGCGCAAGCTGTTCCCCCAGGCCGGGGCAAAAAGCTATCCCACCTGGGCGGCGGTGTTCGACGCGGTGCAAAGCGGCGAGGCGGCCTACGGCGTGCTGCCCTTTGAAAACAGCAACGCGGGGGATGTGTCCGCCGTGCTGGATCTCTGCTTTGCCTACCCGGAGCTGCACGTGTGCAAGGTCTACGATTTGCCGGTGCGCCAGAATCTGCTGGCGCTGCCCGGGGCAAAGCTGGCGGACATCCGCCGGGTGGTCAGCCACCCCCAGGCCATTGCCCAGAGCGCCCGGTTTTTGAACAGCCTGGGCCTTTCCTCCTCCGAGTGCCTGAACACCGCGGTGGCGGCCAAGCAGGTGGCCGAGAGCGGCGATCTGACCCTGGCGGCCATTGCCAGCGCCGAGACCGCGGAGCTTTATGGCCTGCAGGTGCTGGCGGCGGGCATCAACTCGGACGGCGACAACACCACCCGGTTCATCGTGATTACCCGGGAAAAGCCCACCGGCGGCGACCGGTTCAGCCTGCTGTTTACGGTGGATCACAAGGCCGGGCAGCTGGCCCGGGTGATCCAGGCCATCGGCGCGGCCGGGTTCAATATGGAATGCATCAAAAGCCGGCCAATGCCCGGCGTACCCTTTGAATACTATTTTTACGTGGAATTGGAAGGCCAGCCCGGTGAGCAGGCGAGCAAGACCCTGCTGGAGGCGCTGGGGCAAATTTGCAACACACTGCGGGTATTGGGGGTCTACACAAAATGAGCAACGAGCAGACAAGGAGTACCAACGGAATGAAACTGACCATGCGGCTGGGCGAGCGCAGCTACGACATTATCCTGAAGCGCGGCGCGCTGCACAACCTGGGCCTTCTGGCCAATCTGAACCGGAGGGTGCTCATCGTGACCGACAGCGGCGTGCCCGCCGAATATGCCGAGACCGTGCGCGCCCAGTGCCGGGAGGGCCACATTGAAACTGTGCCCCAGGGCGAGGGCAGCAAGTGCCTGAAGGTATACGAGAAACTGCTGTGCCGGATGCTGGAGCTGGGCTTCGACCGGGGCGACCTGGTGGTGGCCGTGGGCGGCGGCGTTGTGGGCGATCTGGCGGGCTTCGTGGCCGCCACCTACATGCGCGGCGTGGATTTCATCAACTGCCCCACCACCACGCTTTCTCAGATCGACTCTTCCATCGGCGGTAAGGTTGCCGTGGACCTGGGCGCGGCGAAGAACATCGTGGGCGCCTTCTGGCAGCCCCGGCTGGTGATCGTGGACCCGGATACCCTGTCCACCCTGCCCCGCCGCCACTTCATCAACGGCCTGGCCGAGGCGGTGAAAATGAGCCTGACCAGCGACGCCGAGCTGTTCGAGATGTTTGAAAAGCTGGATGTGGATGCGGAGATCGAGACCATCATCTACCGCAGCCTGCTCATCAAAAAGCAGGTGGTGGAAAAGGACGAGACCGAAAAGGGCATGCGGGCCATCCTGAACCTGGGCCACACCCTGGGCCACGGCATCGAGGCGGTAAAGGGCATCACCGGCCGCCGGACCAATGGCCTGTACCATGGCGAGTGTGTGGCGCTGGGCCTTTTGCCCATGATCGAGGACCGTCAGCTGGCCAAGCGGGTGCGGGCGGTCTACCGCAAGCTGGGCCTGCCCGCCCGGGTTGCTTACAACAAGGAAAAGGTGTGGGCCTACATGCTCCACGACAAAAAATTCCGCGACGGGCGCATCACGGTGGTGAAGGTGCCCGGCCTGGGCTGCTGGCGGCTGGACAAGCTGGACGCGGCCGGGCTGAACGCGATCCTGATGGGGAAGTGATTGGGTGAAAAACACATACGGCAGCGCGCTGGCGCTGACCATCTTCGGCGAGAGCCACGGCGCGGCCATCGGCGCGGTGCTGGACGGACTGGCTGCGGGCGTTCCGGTGGATGAGGAATTCATCGCCGCCCAGATGGAAAAACGGCGGGCCAAAAAAGGCGGCCTGTCCACCAGCCGCATCGAGGCGGACCGGGTGCGTTTCTTAAGCGGCGTGTACAACGGCCGCACCACCGGCACCGCCATCACTATGGTGATCGAGAACACCAATACCCGCTCGGGCGATTACGCCAAGACCCTGGGCCTGTGCCGCCCGGGCCATGCGGATTATACCGCCCATGTGAAATACGGCGGCTTTGAGGACTTCCGGGGCGGCGGGCATTTTTCCGGCCGCATCACCGCCGCATTGTGTGCGGCGGGTGCGCTGTGCCAGAGCATGCTGCTGGCCAAGGGCATTCGGGTGGCCACCCACGCGGCGCGCATCGCGGGCGTGGAGGACGAGGCCTTTGCCCTGGAACCGGAAGCCCTGAACGCCCAGTTGGAGGCCCTGGACGCCTGCACCGGCCTGCCGGTGCTGAGCGAGGCCGCCGGCGAAGCCATGCAGCAGGTCATCCGGGCTGCCGCCAGTGAGGGTGACAGCGTGGGCGGCGTGCTGGAAACGGCGGTCACCGGCCTGCCCGCGGGCGCGGGCGAACCGTTTTTTGACAGCGTGGAAAGCCAGCTGGCCCACCTGCTCTTCAGCATTCCTGCGGTGAAGGGCGTGGAGTTCGGCGCGGGCTTTGCCATGGCCGGGCTGCGGGGCAGCCAGGCCAACGACCCGATGACCGTGAAGAACGGCCGGGTCATTACCACGACCAACAACAACGGCGGCATCAACGGCGGCATCACCAACGGCATGCCTCTGGTGGTGCGCACCGCCGTAAAGCCTACCCCCAGCATCTACAAGCCCCAGCAGACGGTGGACATGAGCACCCTGCAGCCCGCCGAGCTGCAGATTCAGGGCCGTCACGACCCCTGCATCGCCCACCGGGCTGCCATTGTGCAGACGGCGGCGGTGGCCTTTGGGCTGGCGGATCTGCTCACCCAGCGCTGGGGCCCGCTGTGGCAGGCAGAGGAGGAAGCACCATGGAATACGGACTGATCGGCGCAAAGCTGGGCCACAGCTACTCCAAAGCCATCCACGAGGCGCTGTGCGGCTACCGCTATGAGCTGTGCAGCCTGCCCACCGAGCAGCAGGCCCGGGAATTTTTGCAGAAAAAGGCCTTCAAGGCCATCAATGTGACCATCCCTTACAAACAGCTGGTCATCCCCTACTGCGCCTGGCTGGAGCCCCGGGCCAAGGCCATCGGCGCGGTGAATACGGTGGTGAACCGGGACGGCATCCTCCACGGCTACAACACCGACTACGACGGCTTTTTGTACCTGGCCAACCAGCACGGGGTGGATTTCAAGGGCAAAAGCGTGCTGATTCTGGGCACCGGCGGCACCAGCCGCACGGTGCACGCGGTGGCGAAGGATCAGGGCGCGGCGGAAATTCTGTTTGCCAGCCGCACCGGCAGGGACGGCGCGCTCACCTACGAGCAGGCGCAGGCCCAGAGCCAGGTGCAGATTCTGATCAACACCAGTCCGGCGGGCATGTACCCGAACGCAGGCGAGTGCCACATCCAGCCCGCGGGCCTGCCCCGGCTGGAGGCGGTGCTGGATGTGGTCTACAACCCCTTCAATACCGAGCTGATTCTGCGGGCCGAGGAGGCGGGCATCCCCTGTGCCAGCGGCCTGGAAATGCTGGTGGCCCAGGCGCTGTACGCGGCCCGGCAGTTCACCGGGCGGCGCATCCCCTCGTCCAAGATTCAGCCCATCGTGCGCCGCATCCGGGCCCAGCGGCTGAACGTCTGCCTGGTGGGCATGCCCAGCTGCGGCAAGACCACCATCGGCCGCCAGCTGGCCAAGGCCCTGGGGCGGCCCTTTGTGGACCTGGACGCCGAGATCGAAAAGGCAGCGGGCAAGACCATCCCCCAGATCTTTGAGGAGCGGGGCGAGGATGGCTTCCGCGCCCTGGAGACCGAGACCGCGGCCCGTTTCGGCATGGGCAGCGGCCAGATCATCAGCTGCGGCGGCGGCGTGGTCAAGCGGCCGGAAAACGTGCGGGCGCTGCACCAGAACGGCGTGATCGTATTCATCGACCGGCCGGTGGAGCTGCTGAAGGTGGGCGGAAACCGCCCCCTCTCCACCAGCGTGGAGGGACTGAAACAGATGGAGACCGAGCGCCGGCCCCTCTATGAGGCGGCGGCGGACCTTTGCGTGAAAAACAGCGGCGAGCCCTTCAGCAGGGCCACGAAGGCCGCGCAGGAGGCGTTGTATGAAGCTTTTGGTATTGAACGGGCCGAATCTTAACCTTCTGGGCGTGCGGGAACCGGGCCTGTACGGCACGGTGGACTACCAGGGCCTGCTGGAGCTGATTCAGAAAAAATGCGACGAGCGGGGCGTGGAGGTGCGCTTTTACCAGTCCAACCACGAGGGGGATCTGGTGGACGCCATCCAGGAAGCCCGCTTCGACTGCGACGGCATCGTCATCAACCCGGGCGCCTACACCCACACCAGCGTGGCCATCCTGGACGCGCTGAAGGCGGTGGCGCTGCCTGCGGCGGAGGTGCACATCACCGACGTGACCAAGCGGGAGCCCTTCCGCCAGATCAGCTATGCGGGCATGGCCTGCCAGGGGCACTTCATCGGCCAGGGCCTGCAGGGCTACCTGAACGCGGTGGATTTTCTCATCGAGACCGTTCAGAAGAACAAAGAATAACCAGTCACAGGAAAATAAATTATAGGGAAAGGGAAAGAAACAGCGTATGATTATTTCCACCAAACGCGGCACTCCTCAGGAGGAGCTGCAAAAGATTATTTCCGAATTCGAGAGCCAGGGCCTGGAGGTCACTCTGATCCGTGGTACCGACTACAACGTGTTCGGCCTGGTGGGCGACACCACCAAGATCAACGAGAAGGTCGTTGCCGCCAACCCCTGGGTGGACAGCGTGACCCGCGTGTCCGCTCCTTACAAGAAGGCCAACCGCCTGTTCCACGAGGCCGACACCATCGTGGACGTGAACGGCATCAAGATCGGCGGCAACGAGCCGCTGGTCATCATCGGCGGCCCCTGCAGCGTGGAGGGCGACGAGTCCACCATGAAGATCGCCCAGGCCGTGAAGGCGGCGGGCGGCTGCATGCTGCGCGGCGGCGCCTACAAGCCCCGCACCTCCCCCTACGCCTTCCAGGGCCTGGGCACCGAGGGTATCCTGGCCATGGTGAAGGCCCGCGAGGCCACCGGCCTGCCTATCGTGAGCGAGCTGATGAGCGAGGATAAGATCGACGAGTTCGAGGAATACGTGGACGTGGTGCAGATCGGCGCCCGCAACATGCAGAACTTCCAGCTGCTGAAGGCGGTGGGCAAGATGAAAAAGCCGGTGCTGCTCAAGCGCGGCCTTGCCAACACCATCGAGGAGTGGATCATGAGCGCCGAGTACATTATGGCCGGCGGCAACGAGAACGTGATCTTCTGCGAGCGCGGCATCCGCACCTTCGAGAAGTACACCCGCAATACGCTGGATCTTTCCGTGGTGCCCATCATCAAGCAGAAGACCCATCTGCCCATCATCATCGACCCCAGCCACGCCACCGGCGACTGGCGTCTGGTGGAGAGCATGAGCCGGGCCGCCGTGGCCGCCGGTGCCGACGGCCTGATCATCGAGGTACACACCGACCCCGAGCACGCCTGGAGCGACGGCGCCCAGACCCTCAAGCCGGACAAGTTCCGCGAGACCATCGACCAGTGCCGTCAGATCGCTCAGGTGCTGGGCCGGGGCGTGCGTCAACCCCTTGACTGAGCAGACCCAAAAGGAGGAACTCCCATGATCGCCCATATCCAAGCCCCGGCCGCCATCGGCGGCCGGATCACCGCGCCGCCCTCCAAGAGCATGGCCCACCGGGCGGTGCTCTGCGCCGCGCTGGCCCGGGGAACCTCCCGGGTGGAGAATCTGGAATTCAGCCAGGACGTGGACGCCACCCTCACCGCCGCCGCCCGGCTGGGCGCGCAGGTGGAGCGGGGCGAAGGCTGGGCGCAGATCACCGGCAGCGGCAGTGTGGCCTGCCCGGACGGCCCGGTGGACTGCTGCGAGAGCGGCAGCACCCTGCGCTTTCTGATCCCGGTGTTCAGCCTGTGCGGCCGCCGGGTGGAATTTTCCGGCCGGGGGCGGCTGCTGCAGCGGCCCATGGGCGTATACGAGAAGCTGTTCCGGGAACAGGGCCTGGAATTTGACCAGAGCGAAGGGGGCCTTGCCATCCGCGGGCCCCTCGCCGCTGGCGATTACACCATTCCGGGGGATGTGTCCAGCCAGTTCATCAGCGGGCTGCTCTTTGCACTGCCGCTGCTGCAGGGGGACAGCACCCTCACCATCACCCCGCCCTTTGAAAGCCGCAGCTATGTGGAGCTGACCCTGGCTGCCCTGCGGGACTTCGGCGTACAGGTGGATTGGGCGGATGAGACGCGCATGAAGCTTTTGATTCCCGGCGGTCAGTGCGGCCGCGGCCGGGACTACCGGGTGGAGGGCGACTACAGCCAGGCAGCCTTCTTCGCCGTGCTGGGTGCGGTGCTGGGTGGCATCACCATCCAGGACCTGCGCCCGGACTCTTTGCAGGGCGACGGGGCCATTCTGCCCATTCTGGAGCGCTGCGGCGCCCGCTTTGTGCGCCAGGGCAGCAGCGTGACCTTTGAAAAAGCTCCCCTTTCCGGCACGGTCATCGACCTGGCCGACTGCCCGGACCTGGGCCCCATCCTGATGACGCTGGCCCTTTTCTGCGAGGGTGAGACCAGGATCATCAACGCCGGGCGGCTGCGCATTAAAGAGAGTGACCGTATCGCTGCCATGGAAGAGGAGCTGCGCAAATTCGGCGCCGATATGGAAAGCACCCAGGACACCGTGACCATCCGCCCGGCGGAACTGCACGCCCCGGCGGAGCTGGATAGTCACAACGACCACCGGGTGGTGATGAGCCTTGCTATGGCGGGTCTCTGCGCCGGAGTGCCGGTGACAATCCGGGACGCGGGTGCGGTGGCCAAGAGCTGGCCGGACTTTTTCCGGGTATTGGAGCGCGCGGGCGCGCAGATCGAGGTGCGGGATGAATAAAAACGACCGTTTTCTCATTGTGGGCCTGGGCCTGCTGGGCGGCAGCTACGCCCGGGGCCTGGCCCGCGCGGGGTTCGGAGAGGTTTATGCCATCGACACGAACCCCGAGGCCATCCGATTTGCCAAAGAAAAGGGCTATATCGCGGATGGCGCAAGTGAAGAGTTTGAGGAGCTGGTGCGGGCGGCGGACCGGGTGATCTTTGCCCTCTACCCCACCGCGCTGGAGAAATGGGTGGCCCGGTATGGGGTGCTGCTGCGCCCGGGCTGCATCTGCACCGATGTGTCCGGCGTGAAGGCGGGCCTGGTGGAGACGGTGCAGTCGGCTCTGCCCGACGGGGTGGAGTTCATCGCCAGCCATCCCATGGCGGGCAAGGAGGTCAGCGGCGTGGAGAACGCCCATCTGGTGGACTTCTCCCCCGCCAATTTCCTGATTACCCCCACCGACCGCAACACCCCCGAGGGAGTGGAATTTGCCCGCCAGCTGGGCCGGGCGCTGGGCTTTGCCCACATCCGGGTGCTCAGCTGCGCCGAGCACGACCGGATGATCGGTTATGTGAGCCAGCTCACCCACGCCATCGCGGTGAGCCTGATGTGTGCGCCGGGGGCCGAGCGGTTCGCCGAATACACCGGCGATTCCTTCCGGGACCTGACCCGCATTGCCCGCATCAACGAGACCATGTGGGCCGAGCTGTTTTTGTGGAACCGGGAAAACCTGATCGACGAGATCGACGGCTTCACCGCCCGGTTGCAGGCGTTAAAGAGCTATCTGCAGCAGGGCGACCGGGCTGCGCTGGAGGAGATGTTCCGCCAGTCCACCCGGGCGCGGGCCGCCTTTGACAAGAAGGAAAAGGAGGAGTGAGCCATGCCCCGCAGCGAAGGTCAGAAGGGCAAGCTGGTATGGCTGCTGCGCATTCTTGCCCGCCACACCGATGAAGAACATCTGATCAACGTGCCCCGCATCCTGGAGCTGCTGGCCGCCGAGGGGGTGGCCGCCGAGCGCAAGAGCGTGTACGACGACATCGCCACCCTGCGGGCTCTGGGCTACGACATTGTGCAGCACCGGGGCCGGGGCGGCGGCTACTATCTGGCCAGCCGGCCCTTTCAGCTTCCCGAGCTCAAGCTGCTGGCCGACTCGGTGCAGGCCTCCCGCTTCATCACCCGCAAAAAGAGCGACCAGCTGATCCGCGCGCTGAGCCAGTTTGCCAGCCAGTGGGAAGCAAGCGAATTACAGCGGCAGGTGTTCGCCTCCAGCCGGGTGAAGAGCATGAACGAGAGCATCTATTACAATGTGGACGCGCTGCACCGGGCCATCGCCTCGGACCGGCAGGTCCGCTTTGTGTACCAGGAGTGGAATCTGGACAAAAAGAAGGTGGCCCGTCGGGGCGGCGGGGCTTATCAGGTAAGCCCCTGGGCGCTGCTCTGGGAGGAGGAGAACTATTACCTGGTGGCCTTCGAAGAGGGCAAGGGCATGCGCCACTATCGGGTGGATAAAATGACCTCCATTGCCACGCTGGACCAGCCCCGCCTGGGCCGGGAGGAGTTTGACCCCCAGAAGATGCGCGATTACGCAAAGCCCATGTTCGGCATGTTCGGCGGTCCGGTCAGCCGGGTGGAGCTGCGGTGCGACAACAGCGTCATCGGCCCCATGCTGGACCGGTTCGGCACCGGCGTGACCATCCTGACCCAGCCGGACGGCTGGTTCACTCTGTATGCGGACGTGGTGGTCAGCCCGCCCTTCTTCGGTTGGCTGTGCGGCTTCGGCGGCCGGGTGGAGCTGGTCTCCCCCGCGGCGGCCCGCGACCAGCTGCGCCAGACACTGGAGACCATTTCCGCCGCCTATCAAACAAAGGAACAGGCATAACAGACCCCGCACACAGGGCCCGGTTTTCCGGGCTCTGTGTTTTTTATGCAAAAATGTTCCTTTGAATGAAGAATATCCCGGTCACAACTCGTCTTTACATTTGTAAAGAAAACGTCCGGCAAAAATTGAACGGTTTGCCCTCTGGCGACGAATAAGGGAAAAGAGTGGGCTTTTCTCTGCCCGGCGTTTTGAAAATCGACGGTCTTGCACAGGCCGTTCCAACCATGAAATGAAGAGGAGTCGATGAGGGATGAGCAGGATTATATCATTTTTGGGCCGTCATAAAAAAGCGCTGATCGCGCTGGCAGTGCTGGCCGTGGTGGGCGCGTTCGGCTGGACGCGGATGAACCGGGCGGCCGAGGCCGCGCAAAAGGCGGCGGCCCAGCAGGTGCAGACCTTCACGCTGGAAAAGGGCGATCTGAGCCGGACCCTGAGCGTGAGCGGCAGCATCCAGTCCGCCCAGGTGACCGAGGTGGCTGCGGCCCAGACCTACCCGGTGGCTGAGGTGCTGGTGAGCGAGGGCGACGTGGTGGCCGAGGGCGATGTGATCGCCACGCTGGACACCACCGACCTGGACGCCCAGATCCAGGTCCAGCAAGAGGCGGTGGCCGCGGAAAAGCAGCAGAACGAGCTGAGCATCTCCCAGGCCCAGCGCCGTTTGGAGGATGCCCGCAACCAGAAGGCCATTGATGAGGAGGTCACCGCCGAGTGGGAGCAGACCGAAAAGGATGCCAAGCTCCGGCAGGACAGCCTGGCCATTGAGGACGCTCAGGACGTACTGGTGAACGCGGTGACGGCAGCGGATGCTCCCAGCGCGGCGGCTCAGCAGCTGAAGACCCTGCAGAACGCCAAAAAGCAGTGCACCATTACCGCTCCCTGCTCCGGTACCATTACCCAGGTGAAAGCCGTGGTGGGCGGCGCGGCGGGCGCCATCGCCACCATCGAGAACCAGAGCGCCCTGGAAGCGCTGCTCAGCGTGCGGGAGTACGACATCAACCAGCTGGCGGTGGGCCAGAGCGTGACCCTCACCTCCGGCGCGAAGGACGTGTTCCACGGCGCCATTACCTGGATTGCCCCCAAGGCCACTGTGAATGAGAACGGCGAGGCCAGCTATGCGGTGAAGGTCTCGGTGGACGACGCCACCGAGGCGCTGCGCCTGGGCATGACCGCCAAGGCCAAGGTGCTGCTGGAGGAAAAGAAGGGCGTGTTCAGCGTGCCGCTGGATGCGGTGGGTACCGATGAAAACGGCGAGGCGGTGGTCTACCGCAAGGACACCGACGCGGAAGGCAACGTGACCTTCACTCCCATCCCGGTGACCACCGGCATGGAGACCGAGCTGTCCGTTGAGGTGAGCGGCGAGGGCCTGACCGAGGGCATGGAGCTGCGCAGCCTGGCCGACCCGGAGGCGATGGCATGAGCGGAGAAAAGAAGCCCATCATCCAGCTGAGGGGCATCGTGAAAACCTTTTACATCGGCCAGCCCAACGAGCTGGAAATCCTGCACGGCATTGACCTGGACGTGTACGAGGGCGAGTTCGTAGCCATTGTGGGCGAGTCCGGCAGCGGCAAGTCCACCTTGATGAACATTGTGGGCGCGCTGGATAAGCCCACCCAGGGCAGCTACTGGCTGGACGGCATCGACATGACCGCCGCGAAGGACAGCGAGCTTTCCGCCCTGCGCTGCCGCAAGATCGGCTTTGTGTTCCAGACCTTCAACCTGATCGGCCGCACCAGCGCCTTGAAAAACGTGGAGCTGCCCATGCTGTACAACGGCATCGGTGCGGCGAAGCGCACCGCCCGGGCCAGGGAGCTGCTGGAGCTGGTGGGCATGGAGAAGCGGATGAATCACCAGCCCAACGAGCTTTCCGGCGGTCAGAAGCAGCGGGTGGCCATTGCCCGGGCAATGGCAAACGACCCAGCGGTGCTGCTGGCGGACGAACCCACCGGCGCGCTGGACTCCGCCACCGGCCGGGTGGTGATGGACCTGTTCCACAAGCTGCACAAGGAGCAGGGCAAGACCATTCTGCTCATCACCCATTCCCGGGAGCTGGCCGCCGAGTGCGAGCGGATCATCACCATCCGGGACGGACGCATCACCGGCGAAGTGAAGGTAGGTGAGGCACAGTGATCTGGGAAAACATCAAGCTGGCCCTGGGCGGGCTGCGCAGCAACAAGATGCGGGCGCTGCTCACCATGCTGGGCATCATCATCGGCATCGGCTCGGTGATCGCCATTGTCACCGTGGGCAATTCCCTCACCAGCTCAGTGAGCGAGAGCCTGGTAGCCATGGGCGGCAACAACCTGCAGTTGAGCGTAGACCCCCGGCCGGACGAAAACGGCGACTACCCGAACAGCTACAGCTATCAGGAAAGCGACCTGCTCAGCGACGAGATGTTGCAGGCCTACGAGGAACGGTTTGCTCAGCAGATCAAGGCGGTGGTGCTTACCGAGAGCGGCGGCTCCGGTAAGATTCAGCAGGGCGCGAAGACTGCAAAAGTGAACATCACCGGCGTGAACCAGGGCTATCTCGACGCGGGCAAGTGCGAGCTGGTGGCAGGCCGGGCCCTGAACGAAAAGGATCAGGAGGGCGTGCGCCAGGTGGCGCTGGTGAGCGACGTACTGGTGGATAATCTGTTCGGCGGCGACGATCAGGCGGCCCTGGGCCAGACCATCGAGGTAACGGAAACCGGCGGTGCGGTGCATGAGCTCGCCATCGTGGGCGTGTACGCCTACCAGACCATGAGCCCGCTGCTGGGCGGCAGTGCCACCGTGAACAAAAACACCACCACCGACCTGTACCTGCCCCTCACCACTCTGCACGAGATGAACGGCATCGCCGGCGGCAGCTATTTCTGGTGTGAGGTGGTGCCCGCCGCCGGAGTGGATGCGGATGCCTTCCAGCAGCGCAGTGAGCGGTTCTTCGAGGAAGGCTACTACAAAAACAACGAGCAGTTTCTGGTTACCGTGTACAACCTGCAGAATGAGATGAGCTCCATCACCAGCGTGCTGGATACCATCTCTCTGGCCATCGGGGTGATCGCGGGCATCAGCCTGCTGGTGGGCGGCATCGGTGTGATGAACATCATGCTGGTGAGCATCACCGAGCGCACCCGGGAGATCGGCGTGCGCAAGGCACTGGGCGCCACCAACGGGGCCATCCGTACCCAGTTCATCGTGGAGTCGGTGGTCATCTGTCTGGTGGGCGGCGCACTGGGCATTCTGGTGGGCTTCGGTCTGGGCAGCCTGGGGGCCTCCCTCATCGGCGCGCCCGCCCGGGTGGACCTGGGCACCGTGCTGGTGGCGGTGGGCTTCTCCATGGCCATCGGCGTGTTCTTCGGCTATTACCCGGCCAACAAGGCCGCCAAGCTGGACCCCATCGAGGCCCTGCGCTACGAGTAAGACGATATATAGAACAGGAGCGGCATGGCTATGGCCATGCCGCTCCTGTTTTGCGTAGTTTATGCAAGGGTGATGGTTCGGGCAAGCGCAGTCAGTTCCGTCTGGGAGAGAAGCCCCGGGTCCAGCTGCAGCTCCACGAAATAGGGCATGACGCTCCAGTCGTAAACCAGGATGCAGTCCTGAGTCTGCCAGGCGGCGGACGCAGCCGAGCCGCCGGAGGAAAGGCCCTGCCAGACAAATTCTGCTGTGGCCACGGCCCCGGTGGCATTGTGGCTGCACACCCGATAGCCTTCATATCCGACATGGTTGGAGAGCGCCACGGTGGAGAAGACGGACATGGGCAGCGCGTCTTGTGCCGGGTCGATTTCCTGCAGACTTTGCGCATCGGCGGTGCCGAAGGGATAGAGGGTAACGGTGCCCACGGTTTCTCCGTTCCGGGTGATCAGAAGCTGCTCCTCTCCTTCCGCAATCGTGACAGACTGCGGGAGCTGTACCGACAAAACCGGGGTGCTGCCGTCGGGCAGGGTGTAATGCAGCAGGGTGGTTTCCGCTGTCTGGCTGAGCTGTACCGAAGGCGCGGTATAGCCGGCGGGAGTATCGCAGGGGAAAGGCGCATGGAGCTCCACGCTTCCCTTTGCGTAGATGTCGTAGGCGTTGGTGTCCACTTCCGTCAGATAGAAAACGCCCAGGAAAACATCGGTCAGCTCCCCTTTGCCGGTATCCAGCGAAAGCCGGGGCTGTTCGCCGCCCTGCCAGCCGGATTCGCTGTCCAGCAGCTCCTGTACAGAAAAACTGCCGGGAGCGTCGGAAAAGGTGGCGTTCAGCGAGATGGCCAGTTCGGTTTTTCCGTCCTCCGCGACCGGGAGAATCTGGGGCAGAGAGAAGGAAACGGTGTGGTCGCTGTGGATGGTCAGGGTGGCCAGAATTTGGGCGATGGTTTCTTCGGCGTTCTGCCGGGTCAGCGCGGGCGGGGCTTCCGGTTGCGGGACTTCTGCGCCGGAGGCCATGGTCTGGGCGGAGGTCGCGGCATCGGGGCCGGTGCTGCTGTCCACGGGGTCGGTCAGAAAACAGACCGCGGCGGCAGCGCAGGCGGCGAGAGAGGCCGCGACCAGCCAGAAGCCCGGCTTTTTGTAATACATCACCGAGCGCACCCGCTCCTTCACGCCCACCTCGCCGAAGGTCAGCGGCCAGGCGATGGAGGTCCGGCGGCCGGTGCTGCAGGCAACCAGTGCCTGAGTATAGGCCGCGCGCCCGGCGTGGGACAGTCCACGGATCACCCGCTCATCGCAGGCCAGCTCGATGTCCCGGCACAGCAGCGTATAGGCAAGCCAAAGCAGCGGGTTGAACCAATGCACCGCCAGCAAAAGAAAGCCCAGCGGCTTCCACCAGTGGTCCTTCCGCTGGATGTGGGCCTGCTCGTGGGCGGTCACGTAAGGCAGGGCCTCTTGTGCCAGATGGAACGGCAGATAGATCTTCGGGCGCACAATGCCCAGAACGAAGGGAGATGCGATGCCCTCGCTCTGATAAAGATTGTCCCGCAGGGGGATGGCAGTGCACAGGGTTCGCCGCAGCCGCCAGCAGCTGACGGCCGCATAAAGCAGCATGGCGGCGGTCCCGGCGGCCCAGACAAAAGCAAGCAGCGTCATCCGTTCGGCACCACTGCTTGCCGGTACCGTGACGCCCTCAAAATATCGATCTGCCAGATACCCGTTCACCTGCTGGTCCACCGGCGTGATCCCGGTGTGAATGTCAAAGCTGGGGCCGGACAAAATCTCGCCGGGAAGCGTTTCGGCGCTTGGAATCAGGCTCAGCACGCTTTGGATGGAGAACGGAAGCAGCAGGCGCACCGCCACAAGGCCCCAAAGCAGGACGGAAATCCATTTGGGTACCCTTCGCAGCAAAAATCGCAGAATCAGCACGGCCAGAACCAGCCAGCTTGCCGAGATGCTGGTGTTCAGAACCTTCAAAAACAGCTCGTTCATGGTGTGGTTCCCTTTCTGATGTGATCGATCATCTGCTGCACCTCGTCCAGCTCCTTTTCGGAAAGCTTCTGGTGCCGGGTGAATGCGGCAAGAAAGGAGGGCAGCGAGCCGCCGAAGCGCTTTTCCACCAGCTCGTCGATCTCGGAGGCCTGCGCCTCCTCTTTGGAAACCAGGGAGGTGATTACGCCATTTTCATTTTGCAGTATTCCCCGTTCCGACAGCCGCTTGATTACGGTGTAGGTGGTGGTGCGCTTCCATTCCAGCTGTTGCTGGCACAACTTCACCAGCTCGACGGTGGTGACCGGCTCGTGCTCCCACAAAATCAGGCAGAAGCGATATTCACTTTCGTGAATCTTGGGTGTGTTCATGGGAAAATCCTCCTTTTGTCTAATGCTGTAGACTCTCTAACTTTAGTCTATTCGGTTAGACAAAGAAAGTCAAGGGGGATTTTCGGATGGGGCTGCATCGGGCTGAGTGAGGCGTGTTTTTTGTGTAGGAACGTGCTATAATCAGAAAAAAGCAGGGCCGCACCGGCCCGCCGCAAAAAGGAGGCATCCCCATGAATCCCACTCAACAAGGCATTCAGGACCGCAAGAGCGTGCGGGTCTTTCTGGATCAGCCCGTCACCCCTGCAATGAAGGACCAGCTGCTGGAGGCGGCGTTCCAGGCGCCCACCGCAGGCTGCCAGCAGCTGTACACCATCCTGGACATCACCGACCCGGAGCGCAAGGCTCGGCTGGCTGACCTGTGCGACCATCAGCCCTTCATCGCCACTGCCCCGGTGGTGCTGGTCTTCCTGGCGGATTGCGCCCGCTGGCCCCGGGTCTATCAGGAAGCAGGCTGCCAGCCTCGTCCCGCCGGTGCGGGCGATCTGTTCTTGGCAGTGGCGGATGCCTGCATCGCCGCGCAGAACGTGGTGGTGGCCGCCCAGAGCTTAGGACTGGGCAGCTGCTACATCGGTGATATTCTGGAGAACTGCGAGCAGGTGCGCCAGGAGCTGGCCCTGCCTGCCCAGGTGGTTCCGGCGGCTATGCTGGTGATCGGTTGGCCCACCCGCCAACAGCAGCAGCGCAAAAAGCCCGTCCGCTTTGCCCGCAACTATATTGTGGCGGAAAATCAGTATCCGACGTTTACCGGCGAGCAGCACCGGCAGGCGCTGGAGAACCGGGCCGCCCGGGGCGGCAACGAGACCTTTGACTTCGATCAGTGGGTCAAGGCCTTTGAGCAGCGTAAATACGGCAGCGATTTCTCCCGGGAGATGAGCCGCAGCGCCGCGGAATACCTGAAAGACTTTTTGAAATAAACGGCAAACCGCCCGGATTCATCGAATCCGGGCGGTTTTGTTTTTTCTTATAAAAGGAAGAACTTATTTGTTTTGCGGCTGGCTGTTCCGGGGCGGCGCTACCCGGATCGCCTTACGCCTGCGGCGTACTGCGGCCCGGCGGGAAAGCATACGGACCAGCAGAGCCAGTCCGATCAGCAGAACACAGCCCAGCACCGCCAGAAGCGGCAGCCAGGGGCGAAGGATATCTCCCGCATACAGCCAGAAGCTGCGCTCGTAATTGCCAAGCGTCACCAGCTCGGTGGAACCCACCGTCTCGCCGTTCACCAGAGCAGTCAGCCGGCCCAGCACCTGCCCGGCCTGCACCGGCGCGTCCAGGGAATCCACAGTGGTCTCGACGCGGGTTTCCAAACTGCTGGAGCCGGTCTCGGCCAGCACCACCAGCGGGTCCTTGGCGTACAGACCCACGGTGTCGCTTTCCGCGCACCAGCGCAGCGGAAGCTGGGCGGCCGGGGTCTCGGTGTTCACGGCGGCGGTGGGAGCCAGGGATTCCAGCGCCCAGTCATACAGGTTGGCCGTGGTGTGGAAGGCGTAGTTCACGCCGTCCTCCGCCAGGCCGTCCTGCGCGCCCATCACCACCAGCAGCCAGCTGGCCCCGCCCTGCTGTGCGCCGGACACAAAGCACCGGCCCGCCTCGTCGGTAAAGCCGGTTTTCATGCCCCGGATGTAGTCCCGGTACAAGGGAGAGTCCGGGTTTTGCATCACCACGGTGCTGCGGATCTGGTAGCTTTTACCTTCCGGCGCACCGGCGTCGGCCTGGGTGTGCAGCTCGGTCAGGGGCATCCAGTAATCCGTGGAGCACATGACCTCCATCAGCGTCTCGTTCTCCATGCAGGCGCGGGCGATTCGGAACATGTCCTGCGCCGTGCTGTAAGTGCCCTGTTCGATGCCGTCCAGCCCGTGGGGACAGCTGAAATGGGTGCCGGTGCAGCCCAGCTCAGCGGCCCGCTGGTTCATCTGTTCCAGGAACGCGGCCTCGTCCCCATTTCCCAGATACCAGGCGATGGCGCTGGCCGCGTCGTTTCCGCTGGGCAGAAGGCAGCCGTAGAGCAGGTCCTCCAGCGTGACCGTCTCGCCGCAGAGAAGGCCCGCCCGGGTGCCGTAGTTCGCCAGGATCTCGTTGAACTCCGGCTGCAGGTCCTGGGGAATGGTGAAGGCCGTGTCCAGGGGCTGACCGCTCTCCACCAGAAGCAGCGCGGTCATCAGCTTGGTCAGGCTGGCGGGAGCCCGCTGCTCCTCCTCGTTTTTCGCGTAGACCAGGGTCTCGGTGTCCAGCTGATACAGATACACCGCCTGGGCCTTGTCCGCCGCGCCCTGGGGCGGGTCCCACTGGGCGGCGGCAGGCGTTGCCAGTCCGATGGCCAGCGCCAACAGCATCACCGCGCACAAAAGTCTGGTTTTCAACCATGTTCCTCCCTTACTGTGGAATTCTTACCAGCGATTATTATACCGGCTTGCGGGCCGTGTGCGCAAATGTTTTTAAAAAAGAGAGGGTCAGGAGCCGGAAACCGGCCGCAGCAGCCCCCAAAGGCCGTTCTGTTTGGCCCAGACCAGGCCGTCTGGGGCCGGGGCCAGCGCCTGATAGGTTCCGAAGCCAATGAGCTTTTTGCCCTCGCTGCTCAGCAGGGCATATTCCCCGCCCTTGCGCACCACCACGCCTGCTTCAAGGCAGGGTGCGGGCCAGATTCGCTGCCAGACCGCGCTGTCGTTGCCCTGCACGTCCCGGTCGGCGCTCTGACCCCAGACGCCGTCGTATTTGCAGGGGATCGCCAGCTTGCCCTGGCCGTTCAGATAGCCCCATTTGCCCTTTTTCTCCACCGCGATCAGTCCGCCGCTGCCGGGCCGGGCCTGCTCGTAAACAAAGTCCGAGAGCAGTTTTCCGTCTGCCGTGGCTACGGCATAAAAACTTTTGGGTTGCGCCTTCATTACCTGCGCGCCTTCCAGCTGGTTGTATTCCCAGATACCCTGCCGCACCGGGAGCAGTTCGCCGGTTGTATCCGGTTCCAGGATGGGGCTCTCTGCCCCGCTTTCGTTCCAGCTGTGGCGGCGTACCTGACCGGTCTCTTCATCCCACACGTATTCCACACCCAGGCCCCCGTGGCCCGGCTCGGTCTGAAGATTCGGATCATACGCCTCCAGCTGGCGGTCCAGCTCCGGATCGGAGAGCAGTGTGCCGTCCGGCCCGGCGGCCAGCAGATGCCCGTCGGGGCACAGGGTGGGACGCTGGGAAAACCGGGGCTCCACCACCCATTCGCCGGTGTGTCCGTCCACAAGGCCCCACAGCCCGCCTTTCTGGGCAGCACAGAGGGCAAGCAGAGCTTCGCCCTCCGGCAGGCTGCCCTCCAGCATCCCTCCCCCGCTTACGGCAAGGGGTTCGATCTTGTCCGCCTGCAGCTGGGGTTCCACCGCCCATTCGTAGCTGCTCTGACCGGCGCCGCACCCGGCCAGCAAGGCCAGCAGCAGCCCGGCAGCGATCATTCTGCAAACCGCTTTCATGCCGTTCCCTCCTTATCTCTATCGTATCGAGAAAACAAAACGGGCCCGGAAATCCGGGCCCGCTGGCTCAATTGAATCGATTCTGCGCCTCGCTCAGCTTGCCCGCCAGAATCAGCCGCACCGCGGCTTCCACGTCGTTCAACCGGCTCTCGAAGGCCTTGCGGTCCTCGCCACCCAGTTTGCCCAGCACCCAGTTGGCCAGGTCGTAGTCCGGGCTGGGCTTTTCGCCCACGCCCAGCCGCACCCGGGCAAAACCGTCGGTGCCCAGGCAGGCGATGATGTCCTTCAGGCCGTTGTGGCCGCCCGCCGAACCGCTGGGCCGGATGCGGATCTTGCCCGGCTTCTGGGTCACGTCGTCGCACAGGATGATCACATGCTCCGGCGGAATTTTGAAAAACTCCGCCGCCGCCTGCACGCTGTGGCCGGAAAGATTCATAAAGGTCTGGGGCTTGAGCAGCAGCACCTTGCCCTCGCCCAGCGCCGCCTGCCCGTACAGGCCCTCGAATTTGGCCTTGGTCACACTCACGCCCCACTCTTTGGCCAGATGGTCAATGGCGTCAAAGCCCACATTGTGGCGGGTGCCCTCATATTTTTTGCCCGGATTGCCCAGGCCCGCCACCAGCCAGTCGGCCCCGGCGGTCTGCTTTTTGAAAAACATAGTTCGACCTCGCAGGTCCGGCCTAAAATAGAACACGCTCCAAGTAAACGGACGAGGCCGGAAAATCTAAAAATTACACCAATTATAAGCATACCAATTTTTTAAAAATTTTCAAGTGCAGGAATGAATCTTACTATGCCCGCAAACCCGCTTTTCACCGCATTTTGTCAGATTTTACAGTGATTTGACACAAAAAGTTTCCAAATTCTGAAAAAAGTTCTGGTATTTTTTTCTCGAATCTGTTATAATGTGTTCATCACAAACGGAATATCGGCATCGCCCGAGGCTCTGCCCCGCCCGGTGCTACCATTGGAGGTTGAAGATTTTGAACAAGAAAAAATACCTTTATCTGTTCAGCGAGGGTAACCGCGATATGCGTGACATCCTCGGCGGCAAAGGCGCCAACCTGGCCGAAATGACCAACGCTGGTATGCCTGTTCCCCAGGGCTTCACCATTTCCACCGAAGCCTGCACCCAGTACTACAAAGATGGCCGCCAGATCAATCATGAGATCATGGCCGACATCTACGAATACATCGGCAAGATGGAAGACATCACCGGCAAGAAGTTCGGCAACGTTGCCAACCCCCTGCTGGTTTCCGTCCGTTCCGGTGCCCGCGCTTCCATGCCCGGCATGATGGATACCATCCTGAACCTGGGCCTGAATGACGAAGTGGTCGAGGGCCTGGCCGCCAAGACCGGCAACCCCCGCTTCGCTTACGACAGCTACCGCCGTTTCGTTCAGATGTTCAGCGACGTTGTTATGGAGCTGCCCAAGTCTGAGTTCGAGGAGATCATCGACCAGCTGAAGGCCGAGAAGGGCGTCAAGCTGGACACCGAGCTGGACGAAAACGATATGAAGGCTCTGGTGTTCAAGTTCAAGAGCCTGTACAAGAGCCACATGGGCACCGACTTCCCCACCGATCCCCGCGTTCAGCTGATCGAGGCAGTCAAGGCCGTGTTCCGCAGCTGGGATAACCCCCGCGCCAACGTATACCGCCGCATGAACGAGATCCCCTACGAGTGGGGCACCGCCGTTAACGTGCAGGCCATGGTATTCGGCAACACCGGCCCCAACAGCGGCACCGGCGTGGCCTTCACCCGTAACCCCGCCACCGGCGAAAAGGCTCTGTTTGGTGAGTATCTGATCAATGCTCAGGGCGAGGACGTTGTGGCCGGTATCCGTACGCCTTCTCCCATCGCGCACCTGCAGGAGCAGATGCCCGAGGTTTATGCTCAGTTCGTGGACATCGCTACCCGTCTGGAGAACCACTACAAGGATATGCAGGACATGGAGTTCACCATCGAGGATGGCAAGCTCTACATGCTGCAGACCCGTAACGGCAAGCGCACCGCTGCTGCCGCTCTGAAGATCGCCGTTGACCTGGTGGACGAGGGCATGATCGACGAGAACGAGGCCGTTCTGCGCGTTGATCCCAAGCAGCTGGACAGCCTGCTGCATCCCCAGTTCGACCCCGAAGCCCTGAAGAATGCCGAAGTAGTCGGCAAGGGCCTGGCTGCTTCTCCCGGTGCTGCCTGCGGCCAGGTGGTATTCACCGCTGAGGACGCCAAGAACGCCGTTGAGAGCGGCGAGATGAAGAAGGTTATCCTGGTTCGCCTGGAGACCAGCCCCGAGGACATCGAGGGCATGGCCGTTGCACAGGGCATCCTGACCGTGCGCGGCGGTATGACCAGCCACGCTGCCGTTGTGGCCCGCGGCATGGGCACCTGCTGCGTATCCGGCTGCGGCGAGATCGTTGTGGAATACGACAAGCAGCAGTTCACCCTGGGCGGCGTGACCTACAAGCGCGGCGACTGGATCAGCCTGAACGGCTCTACCGGTAACATCTACGGCAAGGCTCTGCCCACCGTTGACGCTTCCATCAGCGGCGACTTCGGCCGCTTCATGAGCTGGGCTGACGCTGCCCGTCAGCTGAAGGTCTTCACCAACGCCGATAACCCCCGCGATGCCAAGCAGGCCGTGGAGTTCGGCGCCGAAGGCATCGGCTTGTGCCGTACCGAGCATATGTTCTTCGAAGCCGACCGCATCAAGGCCGTTCGTGAGATGATCGTTGCCGAGAACGTGGTGGACCGCAAGAAGGCTCTGGCCAAGATCATGCCCTATCAGCAGGGTGACTTCGAGGCCATGTACAAGGTTCTGGGCGAGCGTCCCATGACCATCCGTTATCTGGACCCGCCCCTGCACGAGTTCCTGCCCACCAAGGAAGAGGATATCGTGGAGCTGGCTTCCGATCTGGGCATCACCGTTGAGCACCTGCACAACGTGATCGACAGCCTGCATGAGTTCAACCCCATGATGGGTCATCGTGGCTGCCGTCTGGCTGTTGCTTACCCCGAGATCGCCGAGATGCAGACCACCGCTGTGATCAACGCTGCCATCAACGTGAGCCGTGAGACCGGTCTGAAGATCGTTCCTCACATCATGATCCCCCTGGTAGGCGAGGTCAAGGAGCTGAAGTTCGTTAAGGACGTTGTGGTTGCTACCGCCGATAAGCTGATCAAGGCCGCCGGTGTGGACATGAAGTATGAAGTGGGCACCATGATCGAGATTCCTCGTGCCGCTCTGACCGCGGACGAGATCGCCAAGGAAGCCGAGTTCTTCAGCTTCGGCACCAACGACCTGACCCAGATGACCTTCGGCTTCAGCCGTGACGACGCTGGCAAGTTCCTGAACTACTACTACGACAACAAGATCTACGAGAACGATCCGTTCGCTCACCTGGATCAGAACGGCGTAGGCAAGCTGGTTGAGATGGCTGTAACCCTGGGCCGCAAGACCCGTCCCGAACTGGGTCTGGGCATCTGCGGCGAGCACGGCGGCGATCCCACGAGCGTAGAGTTCTGCCACAAGGTTGGCCTGGACTATGTGTCCTGCTCTCCCTTCCGTGTACCCATCGCCCGTCTGGCCGCCGCTCAGGCAGCCATCAAGAACCCCCGGAAGTAATCCGATCGGGCTCATGCAGCTGACGCTGCACTTTGAGGACGCCCATGTGTTCCAGAAAGCGCGAAATTGCGTGGTAAAGCCCAGTCGATGGCATGACATCGACCTAGAAGTATACCTGTAATACGCCAATCCCCCTGCCGCTGACAAACAGCGTAGGGGGATTTTTTCTGCCCATTTTTCACAAGGCTTAGGGGCCACGGCCCGTATTTTCAAAAATGTACCCACTTTGCGGTGTACATTTTCGGGTCCATTTCCCCCTTTGCAACCCATCATTTTTGCAGAGAAAGGAGCGTGTTACAGATGAACGAAACCGCACAAAATACCTCCGATTCTCAGGTAGTGACCATGCTGGATGCCGGGGTGCTGGTGCCTTTTCAGAACCAGCCGTTCCGGGTAGCCACCGGCGAAGAAATGGACCAGCTGAAGGAAAGCATTCAGGAATATGGGGTGCTCTCTCCCCTGCTGGCCCGCCCGCTGCCGAACGGAAGCTATGAGATCGTGAGCGGCCATCGCCGCAAAGCTGCCTGCGAGGCGCTGGGCATTACCCGACTGCCGGTGCTGGTGCGCCCGATGACCGACGATGAAGCGGTCATCCTTCTGGTGGACAGCAACATCCAGCGGGAACATATCCTGCCCAGCGAAAAAGCCTTTGCGTACAAAATGAAGATGGAGGCGATCAAGCATCAGGGAAAGGCAACTTCCCGACAACTTGTCGGGAAGTTGGAAGCCTCAGACATTGTTGGTCAAACAAGCAACGAAAGTGGTCGAACTGTCCAGCGTTACATCCGTCTGACCTGTCTCATTCCCTCTATTCTTCAGATGGTGGACGAAGGCCGAATTGCCTTCAATCCGGCGGTGGAGATCTCCTATCTCACCGAGGAAGATCAGCAGCTTTTGAAAGATGAAATGGATGCCTGCCAGGCTACGCCCTCCCTCACCCAGTCCCGCACCCTCAAGCAGATGAGTCAGGCCGGAACCCTGACGAGAGAATACCTGCACCATCTGCTCACCGAGGAAAAGCCCAATCAGCGGCAGAAGTTCTTTCTGAATCAGGAGGACGTGAAGAAGTTCTTCCCGCCCAACTACACGCCGGAACAGATGCACAATACCATCATGCTTCTGCTGCGTAACTGGCAGCATAAACGCGGCTACAACAAAAATCAACCAGAGCGATAACGGAGGTCTTACCATGCAATACACAAACGTCAACGGCTATCTGTTGCTCAATCTGCTGTCCACCGATACGGTCCGCCCCATTGGCCGCTACGGCGAGATGCGCCGTCAGTTTCTGGAGAACCACCGCCCCGATCTGCTGGACCGGCTGCTGCTGGAGGACCGGCTCAACCGTCACCTGTCCCAGGTGGACGAAGAAGCCCGGCAGGCCGTGCAGGAATGTGTGGCCCGGATGGCCCGCCAGCAGCAGGTGGACGAAGCCCTCAAGCGCGCAAATCCCATGGAGTGGGTGCGCTGGATGAACCTGATCCGGGACGCTGCAGAGCAGGCGATTCTGCCGGAGTTTCTCTATCCGGAAGCTCTGGAATGACCGGACAGAAAAACGCCTGTCCACAGGGGGAACGAGCACTGGCTTTGTATAGCTTTTTAGAAGCCATACGCCGCCGCAGAGCCTTGCTCTGCACAGGGGGAAATCCCCCTGTAACCCCCGATCAACCCAACAACGCAACAACACAAAAGGATCGGGCCAGACTGCCCGGTCCTTTGTTATTGAAGGCACCACCGCACAATTCACGCCGACTGGCTCAGGCGGCGTATCGCGCTAAAATTTTCCGTGGAATTTTCCAAAAATGCTCGCCAAGCCACCAAGGCTTGCCTGTGCTTTTTGGTTCATTCCGCAAAAATTTTCCGGCGCGCTCCACCACCTGGAATTATGCGGTGCCGCCTTAGAAAGGAGAAAACACATGCTGAACCGAACCATCCAGCTGGATATCCGCGTGACCCAGGAAGAAAAACAGCGGTTTGAGCAAGCCGCCAAAGCCTGCGGATTGTCCCTGTCCCGCTATGTGCGGATGCGGTTGAGCGGACGAGTACCCCAGCCCACTCCGCCGCTGGAATACCAGCAGATTCTCACCCGGCTCACCGAGCTTTACCAGCGGGAGAATACCCCGCAGGTGCAGGCAGAACTGCTGAATACTCTGCTGGCCATCCAGTCCACTACCCTGCCCAGAAGGGAGAGCTGACCCGTGGCCGTGACCAAAATCTGGCCGGTGAGGGGCCGTCTGGATTCCCTCATCCGATACGCCGAAAACGAAGAGAAAACCCGAATGCCGGACCTGACGGGCTTGGCTCCGGCAAAGGACGATCTGGTCGAGGTGCTCCAGTACGCAGCCAACCATTCCAAAACAACACAGGATCGCCAGCTGTTTGTGAGCGGAGTGAACTGCCTGCCCGAGATTGCCCGCCAGCAGATGGAGCTGACCAAACGGCAGTTTGGGGACACAGCAGGCATCGTCGCATTCCATGCCTACCAGAGCTTTCCGCCCGGAGAAGTCACCCCTGAAAAATGCCATGCCATCGGGGTGGAGCTGGCCCGCAGGCTCTGGGGCGACCGGTTTCAGGTGTTGGTTGCCACTCACCTGAATACCGATTGCTGCCACAATCATTTCGTGCTGAACTCCGTCTCCTTTGTGGACGGCAAACGATATAACGATTGCCGGAAAACCTATCGGGCGCTGCAAAAGGCGTCGGATACACTCTGCCGGGAGCATGGGCTTTCGGTGGTGGAAGACCCCTCCCGCCACCGCACACCCCGGAATCTTTTTCAGGCGGAAAAGGCGGGCGAACCCACACGTTACAACGTGATGAGGCAGGACATTGATCGGGCAGTCCTTGAATGCGACCATTTCCAAGAGCTGCCCACCCGCTTGAGGAAAATGGGCTATGAGGTGAATTTCAGCCCGAACCGCAAGTACGCCACCATTAAAATGCCCGGTGACGCACATGCCGTCCGCTTCAAAACTCTGGGCGAACGGTACACGGAAGAGGCCCTCTTTGATCGCGTCTGCGAAAATACCGTGTATTCTTCCCTCTCTACGCGGCAGGAACGGTACCGCAGATGCTATCCTCCGGTTCATCCCCACGACCGGTGGAAACAGGAGGAGTTCAAAAAAGCCCTGCTTAAAACGCTGGGCATCTACCGCACCTATCTGTACTATTGCTACCTGCTGGGCAGATTGCCAGAGAAGATCCCCAACCATCGCCCGCCCCATCCGGCCATGCGGGAGGACCTGCGCCACTGGGAGCAGATCGAAGCCCAGCTGCATCTGTTGGAGCGATATTCGCTGCAAACCCGGGAGGAAGTGGAGCAATTCATCACCCAGAAAACCGAGGAGCTGCAAACTCTGGAGGCCCGGCGCACCCATTGTCGCAACCGGCTGCGCCGCTGTCACGATCCGGCGGAATGCACCGCCCTACATGCCGAGAAAGACCAGCTCACCGAAAAAATCTGTGCGGTACGCAAAGAGCTGCGTGCCGCACAAAAAATCCCGCCCCGGGCAGACCGGATGCGGGAAAGAATTGAATTGTTGAACGCCCAGGAGCAGCAGCACGCCGCTTACCGGGAAGAACGATAACCCAAAAAGAAAGGACAAAAGACTATGAACTACTACGGAATTCTGACCAACTACGAAGAGCGCATGGAAGCCAATCTGGAGCAGTACAGCCGCCCCGAGAAAGCCGGGGCCTTCCATCTGCGCTTGGATTACCGCACCTGGGCAAGCGAATGTGCCTGTTCTGTTACTTCACCGATGAGGACACCGGCGAGAAGATTCGCCTTGCCTGCTGGCGCAACGCCAAAGCGCACTACGCACCCCGGAAGTGCACTGCTATCGATTTTGCCCGGGTCCGCACTGATAGCCTCTGGCGCTGCACACTGGAAGAGGACGCCAGAGGGAATATTAACTGGGTTATGGCGGAAGCGTTGGATTGAGTTTAATGTAATATAGATACAGCCCCCACTTGTGCTGCGGCACAGGTGGGGGCTGTTTGTCATTAACTAGAAAACCACAAGCTATGCTTGTGGACGAGAAGAGCACGAGCGTTGAAACGGTAAAAAAAGAACCTCCTTTTGCTACAATAGAAGCGGGTAACGCCAACCGCACTAAAGCAAA
>NZ_NFID01000007.1 GCF_002161595.1 Gemmiger sp. An50 | reverse complement strand
ACCTCCTTTTGCTACAATAGAAGCGGGTAACGCCAACCGCACTAAAGCAAAAGGAGGTTCATCCATATGGACGAAAAAAGTTTATCACATACGAGTTGGAATTGCAAATATCACATAGTGCTGGTGCCAAAGTATCGCAGAAAGGTGATTTACGGGAAATTAAGAAAAGATATTGGAAAAATCCTGAGGATGCTTTGTGATTACAAGCATGTGGAAATCATTGAGGGACATGCAATGCCAGACCACATTCATATGCTCGTATCGATTCCGCCGAAATTGGCGGTGGCAGATTTTATGGGGTACTTGAAGGGCAAGAGTACGCTGATGATTTTTGAAAGGCATGCGAATCTAAAGTACAAATATGGAAGGAGAGTGTTTTGGGCAAAAGGGTACTATGTAAATACGGTTGGAGGAAATGAGGCAAAGATCCGCAAGTACATCCAAGAACAGGAAATGCAAGATCAGATGAGCGATCAGCTGAGTTTCAGAGAATACGAAGACCCGTTCAAAAATATAGCGGACCTTGATGATGATTCACCGGAGATCCCGACCGACAGCAGAAGGAAAAAGTAAAAAAGCAACGCCAAGTGCGGTTGGCGTTGCTCATTACGCACCTTTAGGTGCTGCTGGAATAATGGCCCTTATAGGGCCGTTCTGCAAACCCCACGTTTAACGTGGGGTTATGATTACAGGTGCAGCAGTGTGGAGGACTGACGAGCGCTTGTTGTTTGATTCAATTGGTTGGCTCCTCCACTTGAATGCGGAACACATTGATCACATCCACATCCGGGCAGCAGAACAGAATGGAGCCATCCGGCTGGGCGGGCAGAGTGCCGCCGTAACGAAGAATGTCAATGTAAGGAAAGGCCACATGCATGGCCATGGGGCACAGCTTGCCCCGTTCGGTGTCAAAATCAAAAGAGTCGCCGATCCGGTGGCCATGATGGCAGCCCCTGGTTCCTTTCTGATCCACCAGCGTCAGTGTGATTTTAGGCTTTTTCATGGTAATCCTCCTTGGAGTTTGAAACAGGATTCGGGTGCAGGCACAGCCCCAGCAGCTGTTTGCCGCAGGCTGTTTCAAAAAGGCTGCAGATCATTTTCTCCTGCTCCGCGTCCGGCCGGTTTTCATAGCAATTCACGATCAAATCTGCCTCGATTAGCAGCTGCAGCAGCTTGCTGCGTGGGCTGGTGTAATCGTGATGCCGCAGCACCAGCTCCAGCACAGGGGCGACACTTTCCGAACAATAGCCTGCCTGGTGCAAAAAGCTGCGTACCAGATGAGGTGCCTCCCGCTGCTGATTCTGCTGGCAGGCATCGCCGCTGAAATGCTCCTTGCAGTAGCGAATGGGGATGTCGTGCAAAATGGCAGCGGCCTGCAAAAGCTGGCGTTGTTCCTCATCAAGGCCTTCCGCTTCGCCCAGCAGCTTTGCCAGAGCGTATACCTTTAATATGTGTTGCGTTCGGCGCTCATGACCCTGCTCATAACACAGGGCGTGAAACAAAAGGGTGGATTCGTTGCCTTGCATAAAAGAAACACCTGCTTTCCCGAGAATTGATTGTATTCAGTATAGCAGAATCCAGCGGGAAAATTTGTTGCGATTCCCACAGATTCCTCGAAAAGAGTTGTATTTTGTAAAACTTTCCCCAAAAACACCAAGCCAAACCCACAAAAGAACCGCCATATTTTTGTGACTTCTCTCAAAAATATGCTCTGTCATGTGCAAACGCTTGCAAATACAGCGGTGATTTGCTATAAAGTGAATGGGCAATTCTGCGACGAGATACACCAAAAGACACAAAATATCGGAGGGGTCTTGCAAGTGTTTCAAATCACGGAATTTATGAAAAAATTGGATGAACTGTATCAGAAAAAGCAGTTCTCTGACATAGAATCCTATTTACGCAATGGGATTAATGACGCGTTGGGTCGGCACGATGAGGGCACGGCCCTGATTTTATTGAATGAATTAATGGGCTACTACCGTTCCGTCAGCCGTCATGCGGACTGTGCCAAAGCCGCCGAACAGGCGCTGGCACTGATCGCATCCATGGGGCTGGAGGGAACGGTAAACCATGGCACCACCCTGCTGAATGCGGCCACCGGTCTTCGGGCGGCAGGGGAAAACGAGCAGGCGGAGAAGGCATACCGGCAGGCACAGACCATTCTGGAAGCCCAGCTTCCGGCGGAGGATTACCGCCTGGCTACTCTTTATAATAATATGAGTTTGCTCTATGCGGCCACAGGCCGGCTGGAACAGGCGGCGGAGTACGCCCGGAAAGCCGTGGAGCGGATGGAACAAAATCCGGATGCACAGGTAGAGCTGGCAATTTCGCTTTCCAATCTGGGCGGAATGTACACCCGGCTGGGTCAGGCGGATCAGGCGCGGCGGTGTCTGGAACGGGCGGTACGCCTGTTTGAGCAGCTGCCCGGCGGGGACGATCCCCACTATCCGGCGGCACTTTGCGCGCTGGCGGAGCTGCACTTCCATCAGGGAGAGCCGGAAAAGGCGGCGGAGCTGTTTCGCCGTGCACTGAGCCTGATTGAGCGAACCTATGGCCGGAACGATGACTGGCAGACCACCCGGCGGAACCTGGCTGCGGCAGAGGACCTGATCGCCCGGCGAAAAGCGGTGAAAAACAAAACCGGAATGGAGCTGGCCCGGGAGTTTTACGAACAGGCGGGCAGGCCCATGCTGCGGCAGAAATACCCGGAATATGCCGACCGCATTGCGGCAGGGCTGGTGGGTGAAGGCTCGGAATGTATGGGCTTTGACGATGCCTTTTCGGTGGATCACGATTTTGGCCCGGGCTTCTGCCTGTGGCTGACCAGAGAGGATTATCAGGCCATCGGCAGCCGGTTGCAGGCGGATTATCAGGCGCTGGCGGCCCGGTGGCCGGGCGCTCCCGCCCGAAACGTCACCCCGGAGGGCACAAACCGGGTGGGCGTGATGGAGATCGACGAATTCTTCCGCCGGTTCACCGGGCATACCCATGCACCGAAATCGGATTCGTGGCAGGATATCATGACCTGGAACGCTATTCCCACCGAGCGGCTTGCATCAGTAATGAATGGCCAGGTGTTTGAAGACCCGCTGGGGGAGTTTACCCGGCGGCGGGCGGAATTTTTAAAATATCCTGAGCCGGTGCGGCTCTGTCGTCTGGGGCAGGCTCTGGGCCGAATGGCCCAGGCCGGGCAGTACAATTACTCCCGGGCGAAAAAACGGCAGGATACGGATATGATGTATGCCTGCCTGGCGGAGTTTGTGTGCGCCGCGCAGGAAACAGCCTATCTGCTGGACGAAGCATACATGCCGTTTTACAAGTGGCGCGCCCGCGGAATGGAGCGGCTGGAGCATGCGGACGGCCTGATTCCGCTGCTGCATTGGCTGATGGAGCGCCCCGCATCCGATGGGCAGGCAGAGGAGACCATCGAGGCGGTGTGTGCCTGTGTTGCCGCCGAGCTGAAGCGGCAGGGTCTTTTCGGTTCGGAAGATACATTTTTAGAACACCACAAACGAGAGGTATTACAGCGGATGCAGCAGCTGCTGCAAAGCGATAAAACAGCGAATGCCGAACCCCAGCAACCGGACAAAAAGGCTGCCCGAATCAAAGCCATTGTGGAGGAAGAATGGCGGCAGTTCCAGCAGGTGCAGAACGAAGGCGGACGGGCTTCCTGTCAGGATGACCGCAGCACCTTTGTGCTCATGCGCACCAGCCAGTTCACGCCCTGGAACGAGGAGGTGCTGGCCAGCTACCAGCAGGATCTGAACCAGGCAAGGGACCAGGGCTGGAACCTGCTCACCGAAAAATACGCCCGGATGATGGAGCACACCGTGCCGGAGCAGTATGCCCGGCTGGCGGACCGGCTGCCCAAACGCGGGGCAGAGCGCCTGCAGCTGCAGGCGCTGCTGGTGGCTATTATAATGCGCTGGACCCGTGAAGTAGAGCAGCGCTTTCCCCATCTGATGGGCCGGGGCCGGAATCTCTCCTCTGCGCAGGACGGCCCCTGGAACGTTTCCAGCGAGACTTATTTAAGGGGAGAACTGGGTACCTATTCCGATGAGACGCTGGGACTTTACGCCCAAATGGTGCTGGAACTTCTGGCGCAGGGGAAAAATCTGGTGGAACAGAATATGACCTGCATGGCCCGGGGCTACGGCTACCGGAGCCTGGAGGATGCCGAAAATGCCTGCGCCGCGCAGCGGCCCGCGGGTAAATCCTGAGCAGAACGCTCCCGTCCGAATGAGAAAGGAGACGGACATATGGCGAAAGAACAGTTGTACACCATCGGTGAAGTGAGCAAGCTTTGCAACGTTTCCGCAAAGGCCCTGCGTTTTTACGATAAAATCGGCATGATCGCGCCGGATAAAATCAGCGAAAGCGGCTACCGGTATTATAGTCTGGACACGATTCTGTCCATCCCCATTGTAAAATACTACAAACAGATGGGCTTCCGGCTGGAAGAGATGCAAGGGCTTGTGAACGGCGATAACTACTATGTTGTGGAAGGCAGCTTCCACAACAAGATCAACGAGCTGTGGGAACAGGAGCATGCCATCCACAACAGCTACATCGCGGTGAAGGAATGGTATGAGCTGATTCAGGAGGCCAAGGCGGTTCGCCTGAACAAGGCCCAGGAGGTGGGCATGCGCTATGTGGCGGCCGAGGACATGTGCTGCCTGGAGCAGGACTTTGGGTACCATTACATGGATTCCATCATCAACATTCCCTGGGTGAATTATCTGGACTCGGTGAAAAACGAGATTTCCGGCCCGGTGATTCTGGAGTTTGACTCCTGGAAGGACAAGATGGAGGGCCATGCCACCCAGGCACGAATCATGCAAAAACCCATCCACCGCTGCGCTTGCGGCACCAACGAGACGCGGTTCGGCGGCTTTATGGCGGCTACACTGTATCATGTAGGGCCGCTGGAGCGCATTGAGGAAAGCTATGCAAAGCTGGTGGAATGGGCCAAAGCCAAAGGCGTCAGACTGGGGCAGCGGGTTTTTGAGCGGTATGTGGTGGACTACTGGACCACCCGCAACCGGGAGGAATTCGTTACCGAGCTGATCATTCCTCTGGATGAGGGCTGATCCCAGGAGCATGTAACGGGCGAAAGAAAAGTATAACCTTTCCCTAAGGGGGAAAACCGAGCGGACCGAAAAACGGTCCGCTTTTTTTGTTGAAAAAAGCCAATTCCGCAGGATGCACGAAAGAGCCATGCGGCTTTGTGATAAATTGCACAAAGCTCTCTGACAAAGTGCCCAAAAATGAGTGGTTAAATATTTACTTAATTCCCCCTTGACCTTCCACCAATGGGCAAGCGGTATACTGAGTCCACAGAAAGGCAGCGGTCGGTTCCAAAAAACTATGCAGATTGCCCCGCGAACGGCCGCCGCTAAATTCCACGAAAGCAAAAGGAGATCCAAACATGAAGTACGACGCATTGGGCATGATCGAGACCAAAGGTCTCATCGCATCGATTGAAGCAGCCGACGCCATGGTAAAGGCGGCTAATGTTACCCTGATCGGCAAGGAGCGCGTAGGCGGCGGCCTGATCACCGTTCTGGTACGCGGCGATGTGGGCGCGGTAAAAGCCGCCACCGACGCGGGCGCCGCAGCTGCCCAGCGGGTAGGCGAGCTGGTATCCGTGCATGTGATTCCCCGCCCCCACGGTGAGGTCGAGACCATTCTGCCCACCTCGGGAAAGGCCAGCGAATGATCAAAGGAGAGAACCACTATGAACCATAGCGCCAACACGGCAAGAGCATCTCTGGCAGATGCGAAAATGAAACAGGTGAACAAAAAATTCCGGATCACCGGCCTGACCACCGGCGCCCTGTCCGGCCTGACCTACGGCATCTACACCACTCTGGTGCTGGTTGCCGGCTACTACGAGCCTCTGGTCAGCGCGGTGGGCATCCTGGCAGCACCTTATGTCTGCTCCGGTCTGAACGACCTCTTCGCCGGAATCTGGCTCACCATCTACAACGCCAAGAAGGGTCGTCTGGCTGAGATCGGCCGCACCATCAACACCTTCCCCGGCAAGATGATGGTTCTGGGCGCGCTGCTGGGCGGTCCCATTGCCAACGGTGCCTATCTGGTGGGTCTGGCGCTGGCCGGTGCCTACGCCATTCCCATCTCCGCCACCTGCGGCCTGTTCGGTGCCCTGTTCGCCTGGATCTTCCTCAAGCAGCGGCCCACCAAGCGGGTGGTCGCCGGTATGATCATCTGCGTGAGCGGCGCGATCATCATCAACTGGGTCAAGCCGGAAGGCAGCCCCAACTTCACTCTGGGCATCATCTGCGCGCTGATCGCGGCCATCTGCTGGGGCCTGGAAGGCATGCTCTCCAGCTACGGCGGCGCCATGATCGACACCGACGTTGCCACCAACATCCGCGAGCTGTTCTCCGGTCTGGTTGATCTGATCATCATTGTGCCTCTGGTTGGCGGCCTGGGTCTGCTGGGCGGCACCCTGAGCGCCGGCATGCCGGTTCTGTGGCTGGCCATCGCTGGCCTGAGCGCGGGCGCTTCCTTCCTGCTGTGGTACAAATCCAACGCCACCGTGGGCTGCGCCATCGGCATGAGCCTGAATGTGACTTATGCGTTCTGGGGCGTTCTGTTCTGCATCCTGTTCCTGAACCAGCCCGTCACTCTGACCATTGTTGTGGGTTCCATTGTGATCATCTTCGGTGCGATCCTGGTGACCATGAACCCGCTGGACTTTTTCAAGAAAGGGGAGGCGTAACATGCTGTTGCCTGCACGAATGGCGGTGCTCAACTACCTGAGCAGCGTGGAAAACGCGGACGTGAACGAGATCATGGAGGCCATGCGCCCCCTTTACGGCAAGGAGCGCCAGTTCACCAAGGATGCTTATCTGGACCATGTGATGTCGCTGGAAGCGAACGGGCTGTGCAGCCTGATCCGCTATGAGCTGGACGACAAGGACGAGCTTTCGCTCCGGTTCGCCATCAATGATGATGGCCGTTCCGCGGTGGAAAAATATGTTCCCGCAAAATACCGCAACAAGTAAAACAGGAGGAACCCTGCATGAGATATTACGGTGAAGAAGCATTGGGCCTGGTGGAGACCCTGGGCCTGGTTCCCGCACTGGAAGCTGCCGACAAGATGCTGAAGGCGGCGGATGTGGAGCTGATTTCTTACGAGAACGTGGGCTCCACCCTGGTGACCATCATGGTCAAGGGCGATGTGGCCGCGGTTCGTTCCGCGGTGGAGGCCGGTGCCGAGGCGGCTGCCGCCATCGGCAAGCTGACTGCCAAGAACGTAATGCCTCGGCCCATCAAAGCAGTGGGCGCGATCGTGTCGGTTCACGACATCGACGCCTGACCGACCATCAACGATTGCACGAGAGGAACAACTATGGAAAGATACGAAGCCATTGGATTGATCGAGACCTTCGGCCTGGTCTTTGCTCTGGAAGCAGCGGACGCCATGTGCAAGGCTGCGGATGTGGACCTGATCGGCTATGAGAATGTGGCCTCCGGCTACATCTCCGTGGTGGTACAGGGTGATGTGGGCGCCTGCCGCACGGCGGTGGATACCGGCGTAAAGGCGGTAAAGGCCATGGACGCCGACGTTTACAGCTCGGTGGTTATTCCCCGGCCCCACCCGGATCTGGGTAAGATCGTGGCCCGCTACAGTTTGCCCGATGACCTGCTGCCGCAGGAATAAGCCGAAAAAGTATAGAGGAGCAGTGAAATGAGATCCATCGACAAAGATCTGAAAGCGGTCCAGGAAGCCCGCGTCCTGATGGAGGAGGCGGCACAGGCGAAAAAAACACTGGCTCTTTTTGAACAACACCAGCTGGACCGGATCACAGAACAGATGCTGCGGGGCATCCGGCCCCGCCTGGAAGCCCTTGTAAGGCAGTCGGTGCAGGAGACGGGCCGCGGCTGTGAAGCCGACGAGCTGCGTTTGTGCCGGATGCTGGCAGAGGGAATGGAGAACAACCTTGCCGGTATGAAGTGCGTGGGCGTTCTGGAGCAGGACGAGGAAAACGGCCTGTTGGAGATCGGCGTGCCCATGGGTGTGATCGCGGCGGCGGTGCCGTCCATCAGCCCGGTGGCCGCGGTGCTTTGCGCGGCGGTGGCGGCGGTCAAGGCAGGGAATGCGGTGGTATTCGCCCCGCATCCCGCAGCGGCCGGTGTCACGGCCCAGACCGCAGCCGTTCTGGCCCAGAGCGCGGAGGAGGCTGGCCTGCCCAAAGGGGCGCTGGCCTATGCGGAAACTGCCGCCCGGGAGGGCGCGCTGGCCATGTTCCGCCATCCCCATGCGGCACTGATCCTGAACATGGGGCGGTGCAGCCTGCTGGAGGAGGCCGCAGCCACCGGCAAACCGGTGCTGTACGGCGGCATTGTCCCCGGCCCCGCCTTCATCGAGAAGACCGCCGATCTGGAAAAGGCGGCGGCGGACATCGTGGCCAGCCGAAGCTTCAACAACGGCATGGGCCCGGGCGGAGAACAGTATGTGGTGGCGGACCGGCAGATCGCCGAAGCGGCCACAGCCCAGCTGAAACGCCAGGGCGCCTACTTCATGACCGCGGAGGAGCAGAAGCAGCTCACGAATCTGCTGGGGCTGCATCCTCATTGCGCTGCCGGAGCCGACAAAGCCTACATCGGCAAATCGGCCTGCTGGCTGGCTGCAAAGGCGGGCTTTACGGTGCCGGAGGGCACCCGGGTGCTGGTTTCACAGCAGGCCTACATCACCGATTACAACCCCTACGCCAGCGGGCTGCTCTGCCCGGTGATGGCCTTCTACATTGAAGAGGACTGGACCCACGCCTGCGAAAAGTGCATCGAGCTTCTGGTGAATGGCAGCAAGGGCAACACCCTCACCATTCACTCCCGCGACCCGGAGGTGATCCGGCAGTTCGCACTGAAAAAGCCGGTGGGCCGGGTGCTCATCAACACCCCGGCCGTGATGGGCGCAGCGGGCGTTACCACCCGGCTGTTCCCCACGGTGATCCTGGGCAGCGTGAGCGCGGGCCAGGGCATTACGGCGGATAACATTTCCCCCATGAATCTGATTTATCGCAGAAAGGCAGCGTTCGGAATGCGCGGCTTTTCCTCGAACCAGTAACTCCACAAGAAAGAGAGGACACTGATTTTGGATATTCGAGAATTTTCCACGAAGCTTGCAGAAGCTGCAAAGAATATGACGCCGGAGGAAAAGGCGTCGCTGATGAAGATGTTTGAGTCCGTTTCCCAGGAAATCACCCGGGAAGAGGCTCCCGCCGAGAGCTGTGGCTGCGCGGCGGAATACCCCGCTGAGGGCACCGGCATTCCCGACGGCATGACCCGCCGCCTGAAGCTGCTGAAAGAGAACTACCTGAAGCAGAAGCCCTCCATCACCACCTACCGGGCCCGCGCCATCACCAAGATCACGGCCGAGAACCCCGGCATGCCCAAGATCGAGCTGCGCGCCAAGTGCTTCCGCTACTGCTGCGAGACCGCTCCTCTGGTCATTCAGGACAACGAGCTGATCGTTGGCGCTCCCTGCGGCGCACCCCGCGCCGGTGCCTTCTCCCCGGATATTGCCTGGCGCTGGATGGTGGATGAGATCGATACCATCGGCACCCGCCCCCAGGACCCCTTCTACATTTCCGAAGAGGACAAGCGCATCATGCGCGAAGAGCTGTTCCCCTTCTGGAAGGGCAAATCCGTGGACGAGTACTGTGAAGACCAGTACCGTGAGGCTGGTGTGTGGGAGATGTCTGGCGAGTCCTTCGTGTCCGACTGCTCCTACCACGCCCTGAACGGCGGCGGCGACTCCAACCCCGGCTACGACGTGATCCTGATGAAAAAGGGTATGCTGGACATCCAGAACGAGGCCAAGGAGCACCTGAGCCAGCTGCACTACGAGAATCCCGAGGACATCGAGAAGATCTACTTCTATAAGTCCATCATCGACACCACCGAGGGCGTCATGATCTACGCCCGCAGAATGTCTGAGTACGCCCGCGAGCTGGCCGAGAAGGAGACCGATCCCAAGCGCAAGGCAGAGCTGTACAAGATTTCTGAGGTGAACGCCCGCGTTCCCGCCCACAAGCCGGAGACCTTCTGGGAAGCCATCCAGGCCGTGTGGACCATCGAGTCCCTGCTGGTGGTGGAGGAGAACCAGACCGGTATGTCCATCGGCCGCGTGGACCAGTACATGTACCCCTTCTACAAGGCGGACATCGAGTCCGGCCGTATGAACGAGTTCGAGGCCTTCGAGCTGGCCGGCTGCATGCTCATCAAGATGTCCGAGATGATGTGGATCACCAGCGAGGGCGGCTCCAAGTTCTTCGCCGGTTACCAGCCCTTTGTGAACATGTGCGTGGGCGGTGTGACCCGTGAGGGCCGCGACGCCACCAACGACCTGACCTACCTGCTGATGGACGCCGTTCGCCATGTGAAGATCTATCAGCCTTCTCTGGCCTGCCGCATCCACAACAAGTCCCCCCGCAAGTACCTGAAAAAGATCGTGGACGTGGTCCGCTCCGGCATGGGCTTCCCCGCCTGCCACTTCGACGACACCCACATCAAGATGATGCTGGCCAAGGGCGTTTCCATCGAGGATGCCCGTGACTACTGCCTGATGGGCTGTGTGGAGCCCCAGAAGGCCGGCCGCCTGTACCAGTGGACCTCCACTGCCTACACCCAGTGGCCCATCTGCATCGAGCTGGTGCTCAACCACGGCGTGCCCCTGTGGTACGGCAAGCAGGTCTGCCCCGATATGGGCGATCTGAGCCGCTTCAAGACCTACGAGGAGTTCGAGGCCGCCGTCAAGGAAGAGATCAAGTACATCACCAAGTGGACCAGCGTGGCCACCGTCATTTCTCAGCGCGTACACCGCGAGCTGGCTCCCAAGCCCCTCATGTCCATCATGTACGAGGGCTGCATGGAGAAGGGCAAGGACGTATCCTCCGGCGGCGCCATGTACAATTTCGGCCCCGGTGTGGTATGGTCCGGTCTGGCCACCTACGCCGACTCCATGGCCGCCATCAAGAAGCTGGTCTTTGACGAGAAGAAGTACACGCTGGAGCAACTGAACGAGGCTCTGAAGGCGGACTTCCAGGGCTACGAGCAGATCCGCACCGACTGCCTGAACGCTCCCAAGTACGGCAACGACGACGACTACGCCGACGACATTGCCGCCGATCTGGTGAACTTCACCGAGCACGAGCACAGAAAGTACAAGACCCTGTACTCCATCCTGAGCCACGGCACCCTGTCCATCTCCAACAACACTCCCTTCGGTCAGATGACCGGCGCGTCCGCCAACGGCCGTCACGCCTGGATGCCTCTGTCCGACGGCATCAGCCCCAGCCAGGGCGCGGACTTCAAGGGCCCCACCGCCATCATCAAGTCGGTGTCCAAGATGTCCAACGACAGTATGAACATCGGTATGGTTCACAACTTCAAGATCATGGCCGGTCTGCTGGATACCCCGGAAGGCGAGGAGAGCCTGATCACCCTGCTGCGTACCGCCTGCATGTTCGGCAACGGCGAGATGCAGTTCAACTACCTGGACAACGAGACTCTGATCGAGGCCCAGAAGCATCCCGAACAGTACCGCGACCTGATCGTTCGCGTGGCCGGCTACAGCGCCTTCTTCGTGGAGCTGTGCAAGGACGTGCAGGACGAGATCATCAGCCGCACCATGCTGAACCATTTCTAATTCATTTAAAACAGGGCCGGGGCCCGGCGGGCCCCGGCTACTACAACGGATCAAACCGGACCGTGGTTAGGAGAACGAAGCCAAATGGAACGAAAAGCTCTGATCTTCAATGTGCAGAAATACAATATGTACGATGGCCCCGGCATCCGGACGATCGTCTTTTTCAAGGGCTGCCCGCTGCGCTGCAAGTGGTGTGCGAACCCCGAGGGCCTGGAGCGCAAGGTGCAGGTCATGTTCAAGAAAAAATCCTGCGTGGACTGCGGTCTCTGCGTACAGGCCTGCCCGGTGGGCATCCACACCATCTCGAAAGAGACGGGCAAGCACGAGGTCCGGCGGGACATCGACTGCACCGGCTGCCGCAAGTGCATCCAGGTCTGCCCCCAGGCGGCGCTGGAGATCACCGGCCAGGTGAAGACGGTTTCCGAGCTGCTGGAGATCGTGCAGGAGGACGCAGCGTTTTACAGCATGTCCGGCGGCGGCGTGACGCTGGGCGGCGGCGAATGCACCGCCCAGACCGAGGCCGCCCGGGATCTGCTGATGGAATGCAAGACCGAGGGCATCAACACCGCCATCGAGACCTGCGGTCACATCAAAACCGACAAGCTTCTGCAGATTGCCGAATATGTAGACCTGTTCCTGTTTGACATCAAGCACATGGATCCCAAACGGCACAACGAGCTCACCGGTATCGGCAACGAGCAGATTCTGCAGAACCTGAAGGAGCTGCTCAAGCGCCGCTACAACGTGAAGGTTCGCATGCCCATGCTGAAGGGCATCAACGACAGCAAGGAAGAGATCGATCAGGTGATCCAGTTCCTGCTGCTCTTCCGGGACGACCCCAACTTCAAGGGTGTGGACCTGCTGCCCTACCACAAAATGGGCGTGGGTAAATACGCCCAGCTGGACAAGCCCTATCCCATCGAGGGCGACCCCAGCCTGAGCAAGGAGGATCTGGACCGAATCGAGGGCTGGATGAAGGAATGGAACTTCCCGGTCACTGTGGTCCGGCACTGAGGAGGCGAAACCATGAACGAAACGCCCATCCCGGCCAGCCGGGTGATTGAAGAATCGGTTCCCGGCAAGCAGGTGACCATCGCCCATGTGATCGCATCCCCTGTGCCGGAAATCTACGAATGCCTGGGCATTGAGGGCAAGGGAGCCATCGGCATCCTGACCCTGTCGCCCTTCGAGACCGCCATGATCGCCGCCGACATCGCCGCGAAAGCGTCGGATGTGGAGATCGGTTTTCTGGACCGGTTCACCGGTTCGGTGGTGATCACCGGCGACGTGGAAAGCGTGGACACGGCGCTGGCCGCTGTGACCGACACGCTGGAGCGTGTGCTGGGCTTTGCCGCAGCGAAGGTGACCCGGACGTGAGAAGAAAACGGATCATGCTCATCGGGCCGCAGAAAAGCGGCAAGACCACACTGGCTGCCCTGCTGGAAGGCAGGGAGATGGCAATACGCCGGGTGCCCAACATGGTGTATCGGGAGAAAACGCTGGATACACCGGGCGCTTATCTGGAAAGCCCCTGGATGCACAAGCACCTCATCGCCGCCGCGCAGGATGCCTGCTGTGTGGTGATGGCGGCGGATGCAGCCGGAAAAAAGCGGGCCTACCCGCCCGCCTTTGCAAAGGCCTTCCGGGTGCCGGTGATCGGCGTGGTGACCCGCTGTGATCTGCCCGATGCAAACCCGGAAAGCGCACGGCGGCAGCTGCTGGAAGCGGGCGTTCCGGAGCCGGTGCTGCTCCTGAGCATCCGCGAGGCGGAAAGCGTGCAGGCGTTTTTAAGAACCCTCGCGCCGCACATGCCGCCAAGCTATGAAACCCAACGCCCCGAAGAATGAACCGGGGCAAACACAACAAGGAAAGGAGGGGAAAGAGGATGGCACATTTTCTCATGAGTACCCGCATCCACATGGGCCAGTCCTCGCTGGAGGAGATCAAGGGCCTTGGCATGAAGCGGGCCTACATCATCTGCGACCCCTTTATGAAAAAATGCGGCCGGGCAGAGGAGCTTGCCTCGATTCTGCACGAAGCGGGCGCCGAGACCGAGATCTTCTCGGATGTGGTGCCGGACCCGTCCATTGAGGTGGTCACCGCCGCCATTCAGGGCATGAAGAAGTTCGGGCCCGACGGCATCGTGGCACTGGGCGGCGGTTCGGCCATCGACACCGCCAAGGCTGCCGGTCAGCTGTACGGAGCCATGAACGGAGGCGCGCGGCCTATGCTAGCCGCAGTGCCCACCACCAGCGGCACCGGCAGCGAGGTGACCTCCTTCGCGGTCATCTCGGACACCCAGGCCCAGGTGAAATACGCGCTGCGGGATCAGGCCATGGTGCCGGACGCAGCCTTCCTGGACCCGGCGCTCACCGCATCGGTGCCCCCGGCCATCACCGCCGATACCGGCATGGACGTGCTTACCCACGCGCTGGAAGCCTATGTGTCCACCAAAGCGGATGACTTCACCGACGCCTGCGCCGAAAAGGCGATCCGGCTGGTGTGGCAGTATCTGGAACGGGCCGTGGCCGACGGATCGGACACGGAAGCCCGGGAACACATGCACAACGCCTCCTGCCTGGCAGGCATCGCCTTCAGCAACGCATCGCTGGGCATCTGCCACAGCATGGCCCACGCGCTGGGCGCGGCGTTCCACATTCCCCACGGCAGAAGCAACGCATTGCTGCTGCCCCATGTGGTCGCCTACAACGCAGCACTGGATTACAAAGACGAAAGCCGGGCGCTGCTGCGGTACGCCCAGATCGCCCAGATGCTGGGCATCGGCGGAGCAACCCCCAAAGCGGCGGTGCACAACCTGATCCGGCAGATCCGGAACCTGATGAAGCGCATCAATGAGCCCTTCTACGTGACCGATTGCCGGGTGGAAAAGGAAGCGTTTCTGGAGCAGGTGCCGGTCATGGCCCAGAAGGCCATGCAGGACGGCTGCACCGAGACCAATCCCCGGGTATCGGAACCCTGTGAACTGGAAGGCCTTTACAGGGAACTCTGTAAAGGGGGCCCGGTATGAAATTCATCACCGAGCAAGACCTGCGCAGCCGCTACCGTGCGGACCCCTTTACCAGCTACACACCGGAACCGGGCACCCGCCTTACCCCCGGAGCCCGGCAGTTTCTGACCGACCGGGGCATCCGGCTGGAGGTGGACGGCCCCAAAAAGCCGGCCGCTCCCACCATGGAACAGCCCACCGCCCAAAGCGCGGAAAACAGCGATGCGCCCAAAGCGGACTGGCAGCTGGACCTGAAAGAATTACAGGCGGAATTTTTGCAGGCCGGCCTGGACCTGATGGACCGGGACGTGCTTGCAGCGGGTCAGGTCTTTGATCTGGAACGCAGGCTGGCCCGGCTGGCCGGGGAAGAACCGGTCGAGCAGGCCGAGTGGCTGGCCCTCTGTCCCCGGTGCACCGGCATCGGCCCGGAAAACTGCGGCCAGTGGATGGAGGACTGCTTTGAGGTCACCGGCTTCCACGCCCAGACCCCCGGCGGCAAAACGCTGGTCAGGCTGCATCTGCTTCGCTGCGGCCTGCGCCGCCTGGAAGCCCACTTGCCGGAGGAAAAGAAGCTACCGGCCCATTGTATTATCAACCGATTGTCTCAGATGATCTGCCGTTCATTTGGAGGAACCGTATGCCAGAAGAAGTAACATTTGCAGAATGCGACCGCCTGGTCAAAGAATTTGAACAGGTGATCAAAAAGCCGGTGAAAACGCCCTCTTCCGTTTACTATACCGGCGTGGATCTGGGAACCGCCTGCGTGGTGCTGGCGGTTCTGGATGAAAACCGCCGGCCGGTGGCAGGCGCATACCGGTATGCAGATGTTGTTCGGGACGGCATGGTGGTGGACTACATCGGAGCCATCCGGCTGGTGCGGGAGATGAAGGAAGAGCTGGAGGAAAAGCTGGGCACCGAGCTCATCTACGCCGCAGCCGCCATCCCTCCCGGTACCGACAGTCTGGACGGAGGCGCCATTAAGAACGTGGTGCAGGGCGCAGGCTTTGAAATCACCGCCCTGCTGGACGAGCCCACCGCCGCAAACCAGGTGCTGAAGATCAAAAACGGCGCCGTGGTGGACATCGGCGGCGGTACCACCGGCATCTCCATCCTGAAGGATGGCAAGGTCATCCGGGTGGACGACGAGGCCACCGGCGGCACCCACTTTTCGCTGGTGCTGGCGGGTGCTTACAAGATGGAATTCGGCGATGCGGAAAAATACAAGCGCCAGCCGGAGCACCACAGCGAGATCCTGCCGGTACTGAAGCCGGTGATCGAGAAGGTGGCAGCCATCATCAGCCGTCAGGCGGAAGGCTACGACGTTCAGGGCCTGTATCTGGTGGGCGGCACCTGCTGCCTCACCGGCATCGAGTCCATCATCGAAAAGAAAACCGGCATTCCCACCTACAAGCCCCGCAACCCCATGTTCGTCACCCCGCTGGGAATCGCCATGAGCTGCACCGATCAGGAAATGGAGTGAGCACCATGGAGTGTCGAATCATCAAATCCCCCAGCCCGGGCACGCTGGAGATTCTCTCCCGCCGCAAGGGCTCGGGGCAGGGGAGCAAGCTGGAGCAGGTGGATGCCATCGGCCTGGTACAGGGGCGGCTGATCGAGATGGTCTGCGCCGCCGACGTGGCCGAAAAGGCGGTGGGCGTGACCGTGGAGGACATCCGCGGCAGCTGCCCGCAGAATATGATCTTACTTGCAATCTTCGGCGACACCGCTTCGGTGGAAGCGGCGCTGGAGGAAATCAAACGAAGAGAAAAGGAGGGGCAGATGGAATGGTAACCGCAAGACTCACCGGAAACATCTGGGCCACCCGCAAGGCGGACGGCCTGAACGGCTACAAGCTCCTCCTTGCTCAGGTAATCGGCGGTACACGGGCCGGGGAGCGGATGGTGGTCATTGACACCATTGGTGCCGGAATTGGCGACCGGGTGATCGTGGCCACCGGTTCCTCCGCCCGGCGGATGCTGGGCGACGACGAGATCCCCGCCGACGCGGCGGTGGTCGGAATTATCGACGAGGACTGCGACTTTGAGGAATGACCGAAAGCGCGGTCAAGAGAGGACGTGAAACTATGAAGCAGCTGATTTGCGCGGCGGATGTGGAAGCGCTGAAGCAGGCGGGCAAGACCGTTTGCGTGGTAACGCCGGGGGCCATCGTGACCCCCTCGGCCCGGGATGCCGCCGAGGCACTGGGCGTCACATTCGCAGACAAGGAACCGGAATGCGCCCCGGCTCCGGCCTGCTGCGGCCCCGAGCTTGACAGCGAGAAAATCTATCAGGTGCTGAAGGTGCTCATGGAAAAGGGCATGCTGGAAGGCCTTTTGAACACAAAGCCCTTCCAGGAGCAGCGCCATTCCAACGGCCTGAAGGTCGTTCGCGGCAACACCGTGAAGATGGATGTGTTTGACACCGGCAACCCCAATGCCACTGCTTATTTCCAGGAGCTGGTGAATAAGGACGAGTCCCACATCAGCGCGGGCTTTCTGGTGATCGAGAACTCCAGCTTTGACTGGGAGCTCACCTACGAGGAGATCGACTATGTGATCGAGGGCACCCTCACGGTGACCATCGACGGCACCACCTACACCGCCCATGCAGGCGACGTGCTGTTCGTTCCCTCCGGCTCCAAGGTAACCTGGGGCTCGCCGGACAAGGCCCGGGTGTTCTACGCCACCTACCCGGCAAACTGGGCCGACCTTCTGTAAGGAGGGGTGCGCATGCAGGCACTGGGAATGATCGAAACCAGAGGGCTGCTGGCCTCCATTGAAGCGGCGGACGCCATGCTCAAGGCGGCGGATGTGACCTTTCTGGATCGTACCAAGGTGGGCGGCGGACTGGTGACCATCTCGGTCACCGGCGACGTGGCGGCGGTCAAGGCCGCCGTGGACGCGGGCGCTGCCGCCGCCGAACGGCTGGGCGATGGGCTTCTGGTCACACAACATGTGATCGCCCGCCCCCAGCAGGACGTGGAGCTGCTCTTCCGTCCGCCGGAGGAAAAAGCGGCGAAACCAAAAGAGATTCCGGAAGAGCCGTCTGATGAGGGTTACGAAGAACCCCAGCCGCAGGAGCCTGAGCCGGCGCAGGAGCCGGAACAGGAACCGGAGCAGCCCGAACAGCCCGAGCAAAAACAGGCGGTGGGTCAGATCAGCCGGGAATGGTGCGACGCACTGTTCCGGGAGGAGGGAGCCGCCCGCCTGATGGAGCTGCTGGGCAGTTGCTCGGTGGTAAAGCTCCGCTATCTGGCGAGGAGCTATCCGGAATTTGAAATTGCGGGCAGAGCGATCTCCAAGGCAAACCGCTCCCGCCTGCTCAAGGAATTTGAACGCTGGTATGACCGGCAGGCCGCGGAACAAACGGCGCAATAAAACGACTGGGCAAAGAACCAGGGAAAGGATAAAACAATGGAACAGTTTGATCTGGATCTGCGCTCCATCCAGGAGGCCAGAGATCTGGCCCGCAAGGGTGCCGCCGCCGCAAAGCAGATGGCCGGCTACACCAGCGAGCAGATCGACCGGATTCTGAAGAGCATGGTGGAGGCCGCGCGTGAGCACGCCGCCTGCCTGGGTAAGATGGCAGTGGAGGAGACCGGCTTCGGCAAAGCGCTGGACAAGGCCTATAAAAACCACGCCGCCTCGGTGCTGCTGTACGAGGACATCAAGGACATGAAGACCGTGGGCATCATCTCCGAGGACCCGGAAAAGAAGATTCTGGAGGTAGCGGCTCCGGCCGGCCTGATCATGGGCATCGTGCCTTCCACCAACCCCACCTCCACCGTGATCTACAAGTCCATGATCGCCATCAAGGCGGGCAACGCCATCGTGTTCTCGCCCCATCCCTCGGCCGCAAAATGCACCTTAAAGGCTGCTGAGGTCATGCGGGAAGCCGCCATCAAGGCAGGCGCTCCGGAAGGCGTCATCGGCTGTGTGTCCATGCCCACCATGGCAGCCACCAATGAGCTGATGCACTGCAAGGAGGTGGCGCTCATCATCGCCACCGGCGGCCCCGGCATGGTAAAGGCCGCTTACAGCGCAGGCAAGCCCGCCATCGGCGTGGGCGCGGGCAACTCTCCCGCCTACATCGAACGCTCGGCGGATGTGAAGGCCGCTGTGGATGCCATCATGGCCAGCAAGACCTTCGACAACGGCACCATTTGTGCCTCCGAGCAGTCCATCATCTGCGAGACCTGCAACCGTCAGCAGGTGGTGGATGAGCTGAAGCGCCAGGGTGCATACTTCATGACCCGTGAGGAGACCGAAAAGGTTTGCCGTCTGCTGTTCAAGAACGGCCACGCCATGAACGCCAAGTTCGTGGGCCGCAGCCCGGACGTGATCGCACAGGCCGCGGGCATCTCCATTCCCATGGGCACCCGGGTGCTGATCGGTGAGCAGGACGGCGTGGGCGAGGGCTGCCCCCTCTCTTACGAGAAGCTGACCACCGTTCTGGCCTTCTACACCGTGGAGGATTGGAAGCAGGCCTGCGAGCTGAGCATGCAGCTGCTGCAGAACGGCATCGGCCATACCATGAGCCTGCACACCCAGAACGAGGACATCGTCCGCAAATTCGCGGTGAAGCCCGCTTCCCGCATCCTGGTGAACACCGGCGGCAGCATGGGCGGCACCGGCATCAGCACCGGCCTGAACGTGGCCTTCACTCTGGGCTGCGGCACCTGCGGCGGCAGCTCGGTATCCGAGAACGTGAGCCCCCTGAACCTGATCAACGTGAAGAAGGTGGCCTACGGTCTGAAGAACTGCGCCACCCTGCTGCAGGACGACAAGTCCTTCTGCCACCCCGATCTGGGCCGCACCGCAGCTCCCGCTGCGGAATGCTGCAGCCAGCGCCCGCTGGACTTCAGCCCCGCGGACATCGTGGCATCCTTCGAGCGGCGGCAGGGCTGCCCCAGCTGCGGCGCAGCGGTGCAGGAATCCAGCATCGACACCCCGGAGCAGCTGAAAAATGCTTCTCAGGGCTTCACCGATGACGCTCATCTGGCGGAGCTGGTCCGGAACCTGATCGCTTCCATGAACCACTGATCCGAGAAAGGAGCGGCGAACCAATGAGTCAATGCGATGAACTGCTGGCGCTGCTGATGGAAGCAGTGAAGCAGCAGGCGGCTCCCGGCGGAGAGGAGAAGCAGATTCCGGTGGGTGTTTCCAACCGGCACGTGCACCTTTCCCAAAGCGACCTGGACCGGCTGTTCGGCCCCGGTCACACGCTGGAGAAGATGAAGGATCTTTCCCAGCCCGGCCAGTATGCCTGCAAGGAGACGGTCACCGTCTGCGGTCCCAAGGGCGTGATCGAAAAGGTACGCATCCTTGGCCCGGTACGCAGTCAGACCCAGGTGGAAATCCTGGCGGCCGACTGCTTCAAGCTGGGCGTGAAGGCACCCATCCGCCTGTCCGGTGATCTGGACGGCACCCCGGGCGTCACGCTGGTGGGCCCGAAGGGCTCGGTGCAGACCGAAAAGGGCGTGATGATCGCCCAGCGCCACATCCACATGCACCCGAAGGACGCCGAGAAGTTCGGCGTGCACGACTGCCAGTGGGTGGATCTGCAGGTGGACGGCCTGCGGGGCGGCGTGCTGAAAAACACTGTGATTCGTGTGACCGGCGAATCCGCGCTGGAATGTCATGTGGATACCGAAGAGGCGAATGCCTTGGGCCTTGGCTCCGCGTCGTCTGTTCGGATCGTATAAACAACATTTGCTGAATCAAACATTATAAAATTTTCAGGAGGAAATTATTATGAAGTACGATGCTCTGGGTATGATCGAGACTAAGGGTCTGGTAGGTTCCATCGAAGCGGCTGACGCCATGGTAAAGGCTGCCAACGTCACCCTGATCGGCAAGGAATTCATCGGCGGCGGTCTGGTCACCGTGATGGTTCGCGGCGACGTGGGCGCTGTGAAGGCTGCCACCGACGCCGGTGCTGCCGCTGCTCAGCGCGTGGGCGAGCTGGTCTCCGTCCATGTAATCCCCCGTCCCCACGCCGAGGTGGAGACCATCCTGCCTTCCGTGAAGGAAAACTAAATTTATCTTCCCCCATTTCTCTTCTCACAGCACTGAATCCATAGAGCAGAACGGCCCCCGAAGGATTTTCCTTCGGGGGCTGTTCTGTATGAAATTGAGGAAAGCTTTAGAACTGTAGGTGTATCATTTTTACCATGGAGAATCGGTCAGAAAGCTTCATGTTGAGCCGTGTGGATAATTTCAGCCCGGTTCTGGGGATATGGCAATAGAAGGGTTCTTCTGTAAGGACCTGAAGTCGATAACCGGTTTTGATGGCCAACTCCTGGGCGGTATCCACCGCAAAAAACATCTGCACATTGGAGTGGCTGACCTGTTTCATGTATTTTTTCTGCATCATCAAAAGCCCGGTGCTGCTTACGGCATCGAAAACAAGATCAATATTTCCGTAAGCAGCCAGCATACGAAACAGACGCAGAATTTGAGTTTCTTCAAAGTAATGGAATAATCCGCCTGCGGTTACAAGCAAAGGTGTGTGCGGCAGCTCTGTGCGGATCCGATGAATCCATGTTTCAGAAAAAGCATCTCCGGCGATAAGGTGCTCCCGTTCCGGCTCTCCAAGCAGTTCTTTTCGGAAGTCAATCACATGGGGCAGATCCAACGCATACCAGAGGGTCCGCCCGTTGTCGCAGCGGAAATAGGCTGTTTCCAGTCCGCAGCCCAGTTGAACGATTGCACCGTCCGGTTTGCGTGTTAAAAAGTTTCGGACAAAACGGTCCATGTTGGCTGCTCGGCAGGCGGAGGCAAGCAGTGCATATTGGCTCTGATGGGGTTGTTCTGTGAGGGGAAGCTGCAGCTTCAGGCTCAGCGCACTCTTATCGTACAGGATATGCGGGTATCGTTCACTGGCGTATATTCTGCCCAACAGAGGAATAAATAGCGTGTCTTCTATGATTCCGAATTTTGACATGGCGGCTCCTCTTATCTGTTCAAATGACGGATTCTAAGCAGCTTGCGCCGCACGGATATCCGTGCGGCGCAAGCTGCTTTCAGGAGTTCAGCAGTTCCAGAAGCTGCGGAAGGTTCTTTTTACCAAAGAGAATTTGTTCGCCGTCGTTGACTACCAGGCAGGGAACGCTCATTACCTGGTATTTCTCTCGCAGATCGGGGAAATGGTTCAGGTCATATACCTGTGCCGTCACCTGAGGATGAGCTGCGGCCAGACGCTGAGAAGCGGTCACCAGCTCCGGGCACATGGTGCAGGATAGGGAGACCAGCACCTGAAGCTTCACAGGCTTTTGCAGCGCCTGAATGGCCGATTCGGTCTGTGGGTCCAGGCTCTGGCCGGGCCCGGCAGCATTGTACAGGCCCAGAACGAAGGAGGTGAACTCATGCCCGCCGGGTACGCCGTGGAAAGCAAGCCCGGTCCAGCTGCCGTCCTCGCGGCAGATCTGCACACAGGGCAGGTGTTCCGCTCCGGACGGAGCGACAATCTCCACTGTCAGCTTGTCGGTGTGGGCGGCCAACTCTTCCATATACCCGCGCAGCTCCCGGGATACGGCGGTCTGATCCAGGTAGAGGCGAAGAATCAGGGAAGAGGACATCCGCTCAAAAAGGGTGCGAAGCTGAGCAGCCATCTCCTCGCTGATAAGCTCACCGCCGCCGGAAACGGGTTCCGGGTCTGCGCCGCGTGCTGCCGGCTGCGTGGGATGAATCCCGGTTTTGGCCTGCATGGCGGCGCAGAGCAGCTCCAGCTGAGTGGCAGCCAGAGCGCCGTCTCCCACGGCAGTGACCACCTGGCGCAGCGGCTTGACGCACACATCTCCGGCGGCATACAGCCCGTCCGCCGAGGTTTTCTGGCTGCGATCCGTGAGGATGTAGCCCTGCTCGTCCAGTTTTGCCACACCCCGGGCGAGATCGGTGGAGGGGGAGTAACCAGCAAAGACGAATACGCCGAAGGTTTCTCCCTCCGCCGCCCGGTGCTCGGTTTCCTGTCCGGTTTTCGTGTTACGGATCCGGATGCGGCGGGGAGCGGTATCGCCGGAAAGCTCCACCACCACGGTGTTGGTCAGGATGCTGATTTTTTCGTGATTCCGGGCAGCATCCGCCACAGCCTGCGCACAGGTGAAGTCCTCCTCCCGGATCAGGATGGTCACATGGCGGGCATATTTGGTGAGAAATACGCTTTCCTCCGCAGCAGCAAAACCACCGCCCACCACAAAAACATCCTTGCCGGTAAAGAATTCACCGTCGCAGGTGGCGCAGTATGCCACACCCCGGCCCCGGAACTGTTCCTCTCCGGGAAAGCCGATCATGCGGGGATGCGCGCCGGTGGCCAGCAGTACGCCGAAGCACTGCAAGGGGCCCCGGCTGGTCTGCACGGTTTTGATCTCACCGGTCATGTCCAGCGCCGTAACCTCTGCCAGCAGAAATTCTGCGCCGAAATGCTCCGCCTGTTTGCGCATGGTTTCGGTAAGCTGGGTGCCGCTGGTGCGCTCCACGCCGGGATAGTTGACCACCTCGGAGGTGATGGTGATCTGCCCGCCGAAATGGTCCTTTTCCACCACAACCACCCGGTAACGGGCCCGTGCCAGATAAAGAGCGGCAGTAAGCCCGGCCGGGCCACCGCCGATAACGATTACATCGTAGAAATTGTTCATACTGAAACCCATTTGCCCATGGCCCGAAAAGGACCATGGGTCTTTGTCAGGAGTGTGATTGGCAACCGTTTTCTCGTTACAGCTGGCCCACCAGATCCAGGCTGGGCTTCAGAGTCTCTGCGCCGGGCTTCCACTTGGCGGGACATACCTCGTCACCGTGCTTTGCCACGAACTGACAGGCCTGAACCTTGCGCAGCAGCTCGTCAGCGTTGCGGCCCACGTTGCCGGCATTTACCTCATAGGCCACGATCTTGCCTTCCGGGTTTACGATGAAGCTGCCCCGTTCAGCCAGACCGTCAGCTTCGATGTACACCTCAAAATCCTTGGCCAGACAGTGAGTGGGGTCTGCCAGCATGGGGTACCGGATCTTCTGGATGCGCTCGGATGCATCGTGCCAGGCCTTGTGGACAAAGTGGGTGTCGCAGGAAACCGCATAGATCTCGCAATCCACCGCCTGGAACTTCTCGTAAAGATTCGCCAGATCCTCCAGTTCGGTGGGGCAGACGAAGGTAAAGTCAGCGGGATAGAAGAAGAAAACGCTCCACTTGCCCAGAACGTCCGCCTTGCTCACAGCGCGGAAGGCGTTGTCCTGGTAACACTGGACGGTAAAATCGGCAATTTCTTTCTGAATCAGGGACATAGAAGTGTACCTCCATTTCGATGTGATTTTGATGTTGGTCTGCAAATGCGAACCTTTACTGAAATTATACGCAAATGCAGTAGAACCGTCCAGTTGTGATTGGAAACAGTTTCTTTCTTTTCTTGCACACCCGAAAAAAACGGGTGCGGCGAATTTTACGATAAATTAACGAAAGCATGGCGGAAGCTCGGTACAAAACCCGTTAGCATAGGAAAAGGGTGTGGATGAATCCAAAATCCTAATTCTAGCTTGAATGAAAAAGGAGAGCGCTTTATGAGAGACACATGGAAGCGTAGACTGGCGGCGGGAATCATGGCTGCCACAATGGCTGCGGCAATGTTTCCCGGCGGGCTGACGGTTGCGGCTGAGGAAGGAACAACCGCCGGAGTCCCTTATAACCAGGATGGGGTGTATGATGTAACGGTCCCCCATGTGCTGGTCAATCAGGTGTTTGGCGGAAGCGATGACGGTTATGCCAGCCACAGCTTTATTGAACTGTACAATCCCTGTGATGCGGCGGTGGATCTGACTGGCTGGGAGCTGCAGTACCGCTCCAGTACGGATGGCGGAGACACTGCCTGGCACGAGCTTTCCCTGACTGGAACGATCCCGGCAAAGGGCTATTATCTGGTGCGCTGTGCGGCGGTTGCCAATCCTTCCGGCGACTATCAGGTTCCGGCCGGAGACCAGGAATGGGAGGTTGCTCTTCACAACAAGGGTGTGGCAGTGGCGTTGTTCAGCCAGGATGTGACCCTGGACGAGAACTTCTCCGGAGCCGTTACAGATACGAACCGGCCGCAGGGATATGTGGATCTTCTGGCTGTTCAGGGGAATGATACGGAAGAGGCGCAGGTACCCCCGGCGTATGAAGGTGCGTATTCCGATATACAGTCCAAGAAAAAGGCGATTCGCAGAAATGCGTTCACGGATACAGATAACAATCAGACTGACGGCGTCGAGCTCAGCTATGCGGATGCAGTGGAGGCCGAGCAGGGCCCGCATAACTCCAGCGGGGAAACCGGCAGCGTAACACCTTCCGAGCCGGAAGGCGAGACCCTGCGCACCAGCAGCTTTGAGGAAAACGCAGCCCTCACGCTGGAGCGTCTGAACAGCGTGGGCATCGGAACGGCAAATGCCGATGGCGGCGTTGCGGAGATCGTTTCCTATAATGCAGATACCGGCGAAGCCTACGTGGTCAATGGTCAGGATGGACTTTTGTATCGTCTGGCTGTTTCGGAAACCGGCCTGACCATCAAGGACAGCAAGGATATGCGGGGCCTGGTGGAAGACTTTTCCTATGGCGATATGACCAGTGTGGCCGTGGATACGGTCAACGACCACATTGCGGTGGCGCTTCAGGCGGCAGGCTATGCGGACAATGGCCGCATCGTTCTGCTGGACTATGATTTCAACATGATCGCGGCCTATGAAACCGGTGTTCAGCCGGATATGGTTACCTTCACCCACAATGGCCGCATGATCCTTTCCGCCAACGAAGGCGAACCCCGGGAGGGCTACGGGGAAGGTACAGTCGATCCTGCCGGTTCGATTTCCATTGTAGACCTGGTGGAGGATACGGTGACCACCGCCGGGTTCGATGCCTTCGATGCGGCGGAGCTGGCCGCAAACGGCGTGCTCATAGGCGTTGTAAACGGCCAGATGAACACCGCCGCAGCGGATCTGGAACCGGAATATATCGCGGTCTCTGCCGATGATGCCAAGGCATATGTTTCCCTGCAGGAGGCAAATGCCATTGCTATGGTGGATCTGAAAAGCAAAACCATCACCTCGGTCAAGAGCATGGGCTTCAAGGACCTGAGCCTGGAGCAAAATGCTATCGATCTGGTGGAGGACGGCAAGTACGAAGCCAAAACATATCCGGGCGCGGTGGGTGTTTACATGCCGGATGCCATCAGCGTTTTTGCGGCAAACGGCACCAGCTATCTGGTAACGGCCAACGAGGGCGACGCAGGGGAATGGGGCGGCTATGTCAACGAGGCAAAGGCTACCCTGACCGCCTCCGATGGCTCCCAGGCGGAAAAGGTGCGTGTGCTGGACAAAGGCTGCACCACCGTACCGGATACCGCCAAGGAATACCTTTACGGCGGCCGCTCCTTCGCCATTTATAATGCGGATACCATGGAGCTGGTCTACGAGAGCGGGAATGATTTTGAGGCAAAGACTGCCGTCTATCTTCCCAGCTGGTTCAACTGCTCCAACGACAATACGGATATTGACGATCGCAGCGCGAAGAAGGGCCCGGAATCGGAATCCGTTACCGTGGGTCAGATCGGCAGCTGCACCTATGCGTTTATTGCACTGGAGCGCATCGGCGGTGTTATGGTCTACGATGTGACCGACCCGGCCAATGCCAGCTATGTGAACTATATCAATACCCGTGATTTCAGCGAGGCAATCAAGGAGGATGTGTCCCCGGAGGGACTGTGCTTCCTCTCCCTGAACGGCAAGCCGATGCTGCTGGCAGCATGTGAGGTTTCCGGCACCGTTGCGGCCTACTCCTTTGGAGGCAGCGCGGCTGGTAATGTGCCGGAGGGCCCGGACTACGAGCCCATTCCGAACAATGCTGTGATTCTGTACACAAACGACGTCCACTGTGCCATGGAGGATTATTCCGCCCTGGCAGCCTACCGGCAGCAGATGCTGGACGAGGGCTATTCCACCATTACCATCGACGCGGGCGACGCGGTGCAGGGCGAGGTGATCGGAACTCTGACCGAAGGCTCGGCCATTGTGGAGCTGATGAATTCCGTGGGCTACGATTATGCGGTGCCCGGTAACCACGAGTTCGACTACGGCATGGATGTATTCAAGCAGCTTTCCGGGCAGACGGAAGCGGATGTGATGCCGGAATATGAATATCTGAGCGCCAATTTCGTGGATCTGAAGACCGACGATACGGTGTTTGATGCATATGATATGGTGTCTGTTGCGGGTCAGAAGGTGGCCTTCCTGGGAATTGCCACCCCGGAGACCTATACAAAATCCACGCCGGCCTATTTCCAGGATGAAAACGGCAATTACATTTACAGCTTCTGTGAGAATGCGTTCTATGAGACCATCCAGAATGCGGTGGATGCGGCCCGGGCGGAAGGCGCGGATCTGGTCATCGCGATTGGTCATCTGGGAACCGATGCCGGTTCGGAACCCTGGCGTTCTACCGATGTGATCGCCAATACCATAGGCATCAATGCATTCATCGATGCGCATTCGCACAGCACCATTGCGGACGAAGCGGTCAAGAACAAAAACGGGGAAGACGTTCTTCTGACTTCCACCGGTACCAAGTTTGAAAACTTCGGAAAAATGACCATCTACACGGATGGCAGCATGACCAGCCAGCTTCTCAAGCCGGAGGAGGTGGATGTGGATGCCACCGCTTCTTCTCTGGCAGCCTACGAGGAAACCCGGGCGGTCATTGACAAGTATGAGGAAATGCAGGAGTTTACCTACGAGGAGCTGGGCTCCACGGAAGCGGCTCTGACCACCGTGGACCCGACCACCAGCGAACGGATCATCCGCAACCGGGAAACCAACCTGGGCAACTTTGTGGCGGATGCCTATCAGGTGACCACCGGCGCGGACATTGCCTTTGCCAATGGTGGCGGAATTCGCGCAAATGTGGACAAGGGTGTTGTGACCCGGAAAAATCTGATGGATGTGAACGCATTCGGCAACACCATGTGCGTGTTGAAGGTTACCGGTCAGCAGATTCTGGATGCGCTGGAGTGGAGCGCCCATGCCCCGCTGAATGAGGAGGGCACCGGTCTGACGGAAAATGGCGGCTTTATGCACACCGCAGGTCTGACCTACGAGATCAATCTCCATGTGAAGGAAAGCCCGGTTCTGACCGACAGTCAGGGCGTATATACCGGCATCGATGCCTCCAAGCCCCGCCGGGTGCAGAATGTGAAGGTGAACGGCAAAGCCATTGATCCGGCGGCCTTCTATACGCTGGCAGGCAGCGCGTATACCCTGCAGAGCGGTGGTGATGGCTACACCATGTTCAAGGGTGCGGAAGTGGTACAGGAGGATTGCGGAAAGGATCAGGATCTGCTGATCCGCTACCTGCAGAATGATCTGAAGGGTGTGATTTCTGCGGCGCAGTACGGCAATCCCTACGGTCAGGGCCGCATCAAGCTGATCGACGCAGCCTCCGAGGAGGCACATCGCTTCGTGGAAACCGAGCGTGTGGAAGCGACCGGCGATCAGGACGGCTACATCAAGTATGTGTGCAGCATCTGCGGAGAAACAAAAACCGAGGTGCTGCCGAAGCTGGGCCCGACGGCAACTCCTTCCACCGACGACAGCAGTTCGTCTCAGGAATCCGTTTCCCAGAATGCTTCCGGCGCGAACAGCACCACTGCCGCACCCAAACCGGCAAATGGGCCTCAGACCGGCGACTCGGCCAATCTGGTGGTCTGGGTTGGCGTGCTGCTGCTGGCGTCTGCCGGAATGATCGGTACCGTGGTTTACAGCAAAAAGCAAAAGGAAAAGTACTGAGCATTCGCTGAGTAAAAGACAAAAGGAGCGATACCCGTTCTGAAAGCGGGTATCGCTCCTTTGCTTTTCTTCAGTGGATTACAGAAAAAACGGCTCGTCTTAGGTTGTTTTGAAGCAGACTTCTCTGTGCGAAATTATCAATATAGGCCAAAATCGCTGCGTCCGAGGGTATTGATTCCATAGAGCTGAAAGCTGTTGAGCAATGCCAGCGCAGTGCGGGGCTCTTCAAATGGGATTTGGAATAATTCAGTGATTTTTCCCAAGCGATACAGGAGAGTGTTTCGGTGAATGCAAAGAATCTGGGCGGTGGATTCTTTGTTATGTAATGTCAGGCTGTACACTTGCAAGGTGCGGAAGTATTCGGTTTGATTGGTAGCATCATAGGCCAGCAGCTGATCCAGAGCAGAATGAAGAAACATGTTCACGTTCACATGAGCGCACACGGCTTCGAAAATAGGGGCGGGGAAGACATCCTGAAAAAAGACACAGGGCTCATTGGTTGCAAGAGAGGCCATATGCGCTTGCTGAAAACGCCCGCTAAGCTCTGTTAGATCTGAAAACAGATGCGAAATGCCGCTGGAGACATGAGTCTGAGACAGAAATGTTGCGACCTGCTGGAAAACTTCTCGTTCCTGAGGTGAGAAGCCCTCTTTTCCCAACCGACCAAACAGAGTCACAATGCAGCCCTGATAAATTGTACTTACAGCGCAACGGTGCCGCATGGGGATTTTGGAAATTGCAAGAAATGCAAAAGATTGCTGAGATGCGGTGCTGCCAATGGGAGTGGCCATCACCGCATAGGAACCCGGAAGGCAGGAAGTAAGTGAACGAAGCGCCAGTGCTTTCGCTTCCGGAGAAGTACTTTCTTCCAGCAGATCCTTCAGATAAGAGGATCGGGATGCGCCTTCTCTGCCGTGGCGGGGAAGCATCAGCATCGTTAATGCGTCCAGAAAAATTTGTGTACATTCCAGATCCTGAGGAAGAAGCGGCGAGTCAAAGAAGAAAATCCCGATATATCCATAAATTCGGCTTTGGGAATGAATTTCTCCAAAAATACGGGGACAGTCTTCGGAAGGGCCTTCGTTTGAGTAGAACGGTTTATAGTATGGCTCGCTGTCCTTTAAATAAGCGTCATTGTAGATTTGGATCACATCGAGCGGTAAGGCAGTGTTTTCCAAAAGTGCATCCCAAATTGGTTGTCCCAGCTTTCTTGGGGGGTACTGACATATGGATTTGTAGTTTTCGTCAGTCAGAAGAATAGGCAGACCAAAAAATTCCCAAGCGGCCTTTACCATCGCATCAATATTATCCTCTTTTAATACTTCGAAGAAGATGTGATAGGCTTCTGGAACAGTTCCTTCGTTCTGTCGTTGAAAACGAACTGTCATTTTGCACAAATCCTCCTTTACGGTTTGTGGAGCGCCACATGGGCAAGGGAAAGCCACAGTGGTATAATTGCTGCAGAAAGTTTGTTACAGCTTTAACCATTTTATTATAACAGATTTTAGAACGGAGCGGCAATCCGTTGAAAGGGATGCGGAGTGTAATCTTTTGCAACGTAAGGTTACCCGTTTGCTGCTTTTTCAAAGCAAAAATAGCGTTCTGCTGCAGTTGGGAGGAATCGCATAAAAAGTGTAAAAAATTGGAAGGGCACAAACATCAGTTGACAAGGAGGATACATCAATGAACAGTTTATTTGACAAAACGCAATTGGGCTCCATGAAGCTGAAAAATCGAATTTTCATGTCTCCAATGGGAACCACTGGTGAGGCAGATGGCTCTTATTGCAATGAAGGCATCGACTATTTTATGGAACGAGCCAAGGGCGGCGCTGGTCTGATTATTACCGGTGCCAATGTGGTCTCTACAAAATATGAGGCGCGGCCCTGCACGGAGCTTTCCAATTTCCATCACGTAGAGCGTTTGAATATGCTTGTTGAGCGCTGCCACAATTACGGCGCCAAGGTATGTGTCCAGCTTTCTCCCGGTCTGGGTCGGCAGCAGTTCACTGATCCGTTTACTCCGCCGTATTCCGCGGGCTCTGTGGGTGCCTTCTGGTACAAGGATCTGATCTGTAAGCCGTTCTCCAAGGAGGACATTCATTATCTGGTGGAAAAGGTGGGCTATTCCGCAAGCCTGGCCATCAACGCAGGCGCGGATGCGGTGGAGCTTCATGCTTATGGCGGATATCTGCTGGATCAGTTCCAGTCCAAGCAGTGGAACAACCGTACCGACGAGTACGGCGGCAGTCTGGAGAACCGTATGCGCTTTACGCTGGAGTGCATCGAAGCGATCAAACAGAATGTGCCGAAGAATTTCCCCATTCTGGTAAAATTCACTCCTGATCAGCGCGTAGAAGGCTTCCGCACTCTGGACGAAGGCATCGAAATGGCAAAAATCTTTGAAAAAGCCGGTGTAACTGCTCTACATGTGGATACCGGATGCTATGAGGAGTGGTATCAGGCAATCACCACCATTTACTCCAAGCATGGCCACAAGCTGGATGTACAGAAGGCAATCAAGGAAGTTGTGAATATTCCGGTACTGGGCGATGGCAAGCTGTTTGATCCCAAGCTGGCCAACAAGGTGATTGAGGACGGAACGCTCGATTACCTGGGCCTGGGTCATGAAATGCTGGCCGATCCCTACTGGCCGACCAAGGTCAAGGAAGGACGCTACGAGGATATTCGCCCCTGTGTTGGCTGCAACGAATGCTTGCTGGCTGGATTCTCCGGCAAACATTACTATTGCGCTGTGAACCCCACCTGCTATGCGGAACGGGATTATGCTCTGCCCAAGCCGGATGGCTCCAAGAAATCGATTCTGGTCATCGGCGGCGGCCCCGGCGGTATGTCCGCTGCCATTACTGCCCGTCAGCGTAGCTGGGATGTGGAGCTGTGGGAGAAGACCGACCGTCTGGGTGGCACGCTTTGGGCAGCGGGTGGTCCGGATTTCAAGGCCGATATCATTAAGCTAATCAACTATATGAAGGTGCAGTGCGATAAGCTGGGCGTAAAGGTTCGCTATAACAAGGCAGCCACCGCAGAAAATGTACTGGGCGGCAATTGGGATAAGGTGATTTTGGCTGCTGGTGCCGATCCTGCAATTCCTCCGATTCCGGGCATTGAAAATGCAACACCTGTCTCCGAGTATCTGACCCATAACGCTGCTGCGGGCAAAAAGGTTGTTGTAATTGGCGGCGGTCTGGCCGGTACCGAAGCGGCCTGCGATATCGCGCCCAATGCAGACGAGGTCACCATTGTGGAGATGATGCCGGATATTCTGTTCAGTGCGGCACATTGCCTGAATAACGATCAGCATCTGCGCAATATGGTGAAGGATCGGGGAGTAAAGGTGGCCGCAGGAGCCAAGGTAACAAAGATCACTCCGGATTCTGTTACTTACGAGAAGGATGGCGAAACCATCGTTTTGACCTGCGATACCGTGTTCAATGCTGCCGGTTTCAAAGCGAATAATCAGTTGGAGGATCTGCTGGAGGCAAACTACGACAATATTACCGTGATCGGTGATGCCATTGCTCCCCGCAAGATTCTTACCGCGGTACATGAAGGTTACCATGCAATCCGTGTAATGGAATAAACGGATCATTGCTGTAAAACCGGAATTATATTTATAGGAGGAAGGGCCTTTTGCAAAAGCAAAAGGCCCTTCCTTTGTCTGGTACCAAAAGGGAACGGAAAAACAGAGCCGCGCAGCATTGCTTTCGCCCCTCGCGGTCAATATACTATAATTAAAAAACGCCATTCGGGGAGAGGTTATCATGAGTAAGGCCAGACTGATCCATGTGCTTTCGATCCTGCAGCAGGAAACCAATGGGCAACGGGCGCTGACGTTGCATGAAATTCATGACAGATTAATCCAGCAATATCCGGACGAACGCTGCTCGGAGCAGGGAATCCGCCGGGATCTTTCCGTGTTGATGGAATTAAGCGATCTGCGGGCGCTTTCGGTTCGGGTTGATTCACAGGTTCTGGCACATAACCAGTGCAGCTATAAAGCATACCATCCAAAGTTTGGCTTGAACGAAGCGCGGATGATTTTTGACTCTATTTCCATCAGTCGTTTTTTGAGTCCTGATCAGAAAAAAGCTCTTATCTCTCAATTGGAGGGATTCCTTTCGCAGCAGGAGGTCAGACAGCTTCGCCAGAGAGTACAGGTGCGTGACTGCCTGATGCAGAACAAAAAGTTACCGCAGACGCTGCAGCTTCTCTATCAGGCTTTGGATATGCGCAGATGCCTTGATTTCACCTACTGTAAATTTGATTTGGATGGGCAGCAGCGGCCCGTCAGACGGTATGAACGGATTTTGCCGCTGAAAGTGGTTTGGGAAAAAGAGCACTATTATCTGATTGCGCTGAACCCTGCGCACCCGGAAGAAAACCAGCAACGGAATTACCGGGTTGATCGAATGACCGAGCTGTCAATCTCGGTGCCTTATTGGAAAAAGGTATCTTCCAAACCCTTGAACTATGGGCAGTTTGGCATGTTCCCTGCACAAGAGTCCTGTTGGGCCACATTCCGGCTGCATCGGGATCTTTTGGATATGGCCTTTGAAATCTTGGGTACAGACATCCGTCCGGTGCCGGATGAGGAAAAGGAAAACTGGGTGCGCTTCAATGCAAAGGTGGAGCTTTCCACCGGCTTTGAGCGATGGGTTCTGGGACAGGCAGATAAAATGGAAGTGCTTGGCCCGCCTGCCGTGCGCGACAGAATCCGGAATCGATTAATGACAATATGCGACTATTACCGCCAATGAGCGGTAATTTTTTTGCTTTTTGAAGTCCAGTTTATCAATTATTGAAAAACTGAAACGATATACTCAGGTTATACTGCTTCGGATTTCATTTTGATAAACAAGGAGGCTTTATGCAACAGGAACTGGCTGAATATTTCCGTAACCCGCTGATCGAGCCGGGATTGCTTTTGGCAGAGGCGCTCACCGGCTACGGAAAAACATACCAAGCGGTACAGGCAATTTACTCCTATCTGAAACAGGAGGAGGACAGCGCGTCCTTTTTGCCACCACGCTTTTGAAGAATCTGCCGGTGGATGATCTGCGTCGTGCCTATGAGCAGGACGGACGCGGTGATGTGTTTGCAAAGGAAGTTCTGGTGCTGCGTTCCGCCACGGACACGGTGCTTGATGCGCTGGAACGGCAGGAGGCTCCGCAGGAGTTCCGGACTGATACTTTTCGTGCACTGGAAAACGCTTTTCAAAAATACAAGCGATACCGGGATCAGCCCGGCGATGCTGCCTCTGAACTGGCCCAGAAGCTGCTGGACTCCATTCGCACCGATCTGGAACCGGCATTTCGCCGTGAAGTGGAAGCAACCCTGCGCAAAACATTTCCCGGAGGCCCGGCGGCACGACGGGAGGCCATTCGCAGACAAAAGCGTTACAGCTGGGTCGCTGCATTTTATCCGGCGGTTTTCTGGTCGGAGTATAAGGTGCTGCTGCTTTCGGTGAAAAAGCTGATGGCGCGCAATGTGCCAATTGTGGAGCCCAGCTTTGAGTGCCTGTCCGACCGGATGCTGCAGGGGGCGATTCTTTGCATTGACGAATTTGACGCTTCCCGGCAGGTGATCCTTGATTGCTTGATTGAGAAATCTCTGAGTTTGCGGGCCGACTATCTGCAGCTGTTCAATCAGGTGTATCAGGGAATCCGGATGCACCAGGCCAGTCGGGAACTGACGGTGCTGAGGGCCCGATATGAGAACGGGCGAAATCGAACCTGGCAGGCGCTTCTGGATCAGGCAGAAGCAATTTATCAGGACGGCGCCCTGCAATACAGCATGAAAACGGTGGGGCCGACGCAAACGCAGGGCAGAAATTTTCTGTTCCACGACAGCTCCTATCTGACCGTGCTGGATGGCAATCGAACGCATATCCGGGCCGTGCGCAACGATGAGCAGGCACAGGTGCAGATTCATCTGGATACGCAGGAAAATTACAACGCCCACAGGGATGATCCCGCACGTCTTGTTCTGCAGAATCTTCTGCGGCGCATTCATGTGTTCCTGCTGCGATTCCAGCGATATGTTTACGGTTGGGCCGAGGAGTATGCCCGGCAGGTGAATACAGGCAGAGGTGCGGCGGAAGATCGCTATCCGGTAACGGCTGCAGCCGAGAGTATTTTCCGGGAATACGGCCTGAGTCCGGAACAGGTGCGGTTGATGACAGCCGGACTGGAAACAGGCGCCGGTACGGTGCACAGCGCAATTGCCCCGGATCTGTCGTTTTATGAAACCGGGTTCCGGCTGTTTGAATTCATTGATGACGACCGCCACCGTACACAGACCAGATTGCAGTATTTCCAGCTGCAGAATACCCCGGAAAAGGTGCTGTTGTACATCTGCCGTCGTGCAAAGGTGGTGGGGTTGTCCGCAACTGCCAGTCTGCCCACGGTTCTGGGAAACTATGATCTGCGGTACCTGAAAGAACGGTTGGGGAAGAATTTCCGCACGCTTTCGCCCGCCGCGCAGGATGCCATCCGTCAGGAGATGGAAAAGCTCTGGGAGCCTTATCGGAACGGAGCCGTGCAGGTACACCTGCAGGTGGTAGATCAGCAGGAGCTTCCCATAAGAGAACGGCTGAAAGAAGTGTTTGGCTCCGATTCCGTGGCGACCCGATATGAGAATCGCTTTTCTGCACGGGGCGTGCGGGACTACGACAAAAAGCGGTATTGCGCTCTGTTCACAGCCATGAAAGCCTTTTGGCAGCATGGAGAAATACAGGCATTTCTCTGTTTGAATCAGGCTTTGCCTGCTTCGGGCAAAGCCTCGCTGGATGAGGATATCCTGCGGGATGCACTGGAGGATCTGAAGCAGAAATTTGCCGATCCCGATGCAAGTGGGAATTTGATGGTGCTCCGCAGTGGGGATCGCTTTGAAAGCGACAAGGAAGAATTGCTGAAACGCTTGGGAAATGGCGAACGGTGGATGATCTTTTCCAGCTATCAGACGCTTGGCGCAGGGCAAAATCTGCAATACCCTATCCAAAACCACGAGGGACTGGTCGTTCTGGGAGACTCGGAAAATCCCGCGGACGGCCGGCTGACCCACAAGGATGTGGACGCAGTGTACCTTGGGGATGTGACCCATGTGAGCGTCAATCTTTGGGACGCGGATAACTGGAAAAGCGCCGACCTGATGGAATATTGCTTCCAGATGGAGTGCTTGTATCAAAATGACGAGATCTCCTGCAACACCATGCAAAATCTGATGAGAAATGGCATTGGCTGCTTTTCGGGGAAACGCAATGTGGACGCGCAGGCGCAGGCCCGCTTGCGTCAGTGCAGCAGTTTTTACGGCAAGGTCACGCGGGATGTTGTGCAGGCAGTGGGGCGAATGGGACGCACCTTCCTCAAACGGCCCAATGTCTATCTGTTCACCACAACAAAAGTGCTGCAGTGTCTGGACGCGGATTGTCTGGAAGGGAAATTACTGGCCCCCGAAATGCAGGCCATTGTCCGGGCAAAGCGGGCCATGCAGGCAGGATACACCCGAGCAGATCGGGTGCATCTGGAGGCGGAACGGGTGGCCACACGGGGCAATGCTTATCTGATGCGGATGCTCAATGTTCCATGGAACGCCGAGAGTATGGCCCTCTGGAAAGATCTGCGACAAATGGTACTGCGCAGTCCGCGGGCCAGCGAAACGCTGTATCGGGAGAGTGCGGCGATCCGAACCTTTTATCTGCCGCTTTCCCCGGAACAGCCCCGATATTTCTTTGCGCAGAAGGGCGATTTTTCCGAGGTGCAGCTTGCGCTTGAAAGCAACCGGTCGGCCTTTGCGGCCACATTGCCGCAAGGGGGGTTTCCCTCCGAGGTAAGTGCCGAGGAAGCCCGGCTGCCCATCCTGCTTCGCTATCCCGGACTGCGGGATTATTTTGAAGAACAGGGTTGGGCTACTGATTTTGAAAAGGAACCCTATATTCTCAGTCCTGTGCTGTTCCAGAACATCTATAAAGGCGCTCTGGGCGAAGTTGCCGGTTCGTTCATTTTGCAGAAAGAGCTGGGGCTTGCCCTGCAGGAAATCGACGACCCCGCATGCTTCGAGTTTTTTGACTTTGTCGGGCCGAACGGTATATGGGTCGATTTCAAACATTGGAAGAGCAGTACCCGTCAGCCGGAAGAAATCGTACGGCAGAAAACGCTGGCAAAACTGGATGCCGTGGGCGGGCAGTGTGCGTTTTTGTTAAATCTGATTGCTGAATCTGACTTTGCGCCGTCTGTTACAACGGATGGCAGACTGGTGGAAATCCCCGGCTTGCTGCTGCCGGACGGCACGATCAATCGGGAAACAATCGACTATATGGGGAGGTGGCTGCCTTGATTCCGACCAATCAATTTCAAATCCTGTTTGATCACGATGCCATTGCACAGCGATTCCTCATTCTGGAGGCCAAACGGGACAACGGCAATTACTACCAAAGTCTGGTGCCGGATCTGGCATTGCAGGTGGGACGTGCCCTCTCGGTGGCCTACGCCCGGGGAGCTTGCTGCTACATCCTCTATGAGCGGGAAAACGCCAATCTGAACCTTTTGAAAACAGAACTGGAACAGCAAGTGAGCGATGTGTGCCTGCGGGAGATTTCATCCGTCGAGATGGCGCAGAAGCAGTCGTATCTGTTGGCACAGCTGCTTTGCAATGCAATGCCGGCGCTGAGCGTTGGCGGGCAGATGTATCATAACCTGACCGGAAAGCTCTATCATCTGGATGCAACGTGGCGGAAAGGGCGGGGAGAAGTGCCCCGCAGCTTCTGGACAATTCGGATCGAATTTACCTGGGAGGGATGTATCAAACTTTCTGTGGTCACATTCAGCAAAGCAGAAAAAAGAAAGAAGAGCAGGGCGAAGCGCAGTATCTGTTTGATGGGCAAAGCTACACGCTCCGCCGGCTTGTGCAGCAGGATCCCGATCAGAATACTCCCCGCTTTGTTATGAAAAACCTGGATAAGAGCCAGAAAAATACCGTTTCATTTCTGGCATTTGGCTCTTTGGACGAGTTCCGCCGAAGCAAGGTGGGAGTGCTGCAAAACTTTCTGGGCAACGTTGCCCGGCTGCTTGCTCCTTACCTGACCTTGAACATGCAATATCTGCAGGAGGAGGCTCATCTGGGGTGCAGACCTGCACGTTCACAGATGGAAAAGATTCGCCGCAGGCTTCGGGAAGCACCGGCCTTTGTGGAGGATACGGTTCAGGATGAACGTTCGGCAGAACTGGTTCATCTGCTACGGTTGAAACTGAATGAATACAGCGGGATTTCTTTGTGTGAAGGGGTGCCCGCCGCAGGGGATACCCTGTTCCGCATCGTACACGATAAGGAGTTTTATGAGGATTGCCCGGAGCAGGATCCCTACCGAAAGGCTCCCGTCCACTGCACGGTGCAGCATCTGACGGTGGAGGATTTTAAGCTGCCTGGAGACGAGTGCGAAAAAAAGAAAAAAGAAGGTGCCGCTCTGCGCAAAGTGCTGCAGGAGCTTGCGGTCAAGCGGGATGTTCTGCAGAAAAAAATTACCTGCTATGACTGGGCGGCCGCAGGGTACACATCGCCGGTGAATTTTGTGATTATTCCCGAGGAAAGCAAAGGAAAGGATAAGCAGCCGCACTACCGCCGCTTGCGGGTATATTCCGATGGCATTCTGGAATACAGCCAGTGGGAGGAAGAGCTCTTCTGGCAGGATGATGAGCAGGAAAAAATTGCCCGGGCGTTTCAGGATGACCGCGGAAAAGTAGATCCTCATGTGGAGGGACTGGTCTATCAGGATCCCGATAATATCCATGTGATCCGAAAAACAGATCGGTACACATTGCCGGAAATCACTCTGCTGCAGGAACTGTTGGCTCGAACCCCCAATGGCGAACAGTTGAGCGTGGAGCCTCTGGCAGCGGTTGTGCAGAATATGTTTTCTGATGCCCCGGAAAAAGAGCGGCAGGCACTGGAGATCATTTACAGCGATCTGTTGGCGCTTGCTCCGCAAGCCACACGCAAACAACTGTCCAGTTGCCTGGGACTTCGCACGGTATTGGGGCGGCGGGTGAATGAGGAAATCTTCGCACGCACCGGTGTGCTGCTCGGCAGCGGAATGAAGCAGAACAAAACAAAGGAACAGCTTTTTGCGGGGACGTTGGATATCCGCCTGTTTACACAGGGCAATGCCCAATACTATTACAGCGGTCCTTGCGGTCAGTCATTGCAACAATCGCTGGCGCGTGCGTGCTGCATCCGCAAGGTCACAGCCACTGGCGGACAACCTCATTTTGCAGAATATCTGCCCCTGATGGAGGTGGATTTTGTGCGCGCCAGTGCGTGGACGGTGCTTCCGTTTCCCTTCAAATATCTGCGCGAATGGAAGCCGCAATAAGCGTGCAAATCAACACTTGTTGCCTTTCACCGAACATCAGTAAGCCCCCTGACGCAGGTTCCCTGTATCAGGGGGCTGTTGCTTTTCCTTGGGACGAAACCGTGAAATGTAAAACTCCCGGGAACATTGAATTGTTCCCGGGAGTTTTACAGGTGTGATGTGGAGAAATTATATAGAAAGAAGGATAGCAAAGTTCAAAATCTGAAATAAATTGTGCCTTGCACAATAGAGAGGGCTCATTCTTTGTGGATCGGTTATTTCTGCAGAATTTTCTGGAAGGTACGATAGTTGGAATCATCCCGGGGTGTGCAGTAGACTGCAAATTCCACTGTTTGGAAAGCGTGGGCGAAGTCGGGCAAAACATCACGAAAGGCACCTGCGACCACTTCGGGGGGATTGCAGAATGCACCGCAGCCAAAAGCGCCCAGAATCAAAACCTCGGCACCATGGATGGCGGCTACCGACAGGATTTTGCGGGCGCGCTGCAAGTGCAGTGTGCGAATCTGTTCACGGGTCAGATGAACCGGAGTGCCGCACCCTGGATTCATGTAGTTGCTGGGCTGTGGGCGCAGATTGGGCGCCGCACAGGTGATTACATCCACCGGGTAGATCTTGCCTTTGGGCAGTCGTTCGGGAGAATTTGTGTCGGTCTTAATTACCAGAACATCCGGCGTGTAGATGCATGCATCTGTATAAGTGACGTCGTCCCGATCGCGATGCATCTGGTAGTAGCTTTGCCAGAGCTCATTACTCAGCAGGCAAGGGTACAGAGTACTGCACCGGCACAGTGCTTCTTCCTGGGCGGAGCTGCCGTGAAGGACACCGCCGCCCGGGTTTGTGGCCGACGCAAAGTTCAGAACGGCAACCTTCTGGCCGGTATATTTCCCGGCCGCCTGAAGCGTCCGTTCCGACGATACAAGAATATGCATGTCTTCAGGGAAACGAGTAAGCATTTCCGGAGCAGGAGAAACCGCACCGTGAGCGTAAAATTTGGTGTGCTGTTTTGAATGGCAGATGGCATCCTTCAGCATCGCATCCTGCGAGTACCAGTTGCGTGTATCTTCAAAAACGGACACGTTCAGCTGGCGTTTGTCTGCATAAGGCATATTCTTTCCTCCTTTTGTCCGATTGCTCTGGCTTAAATTTCAGTATGGCGCATGAGACCGAAACGTCGTTCTGCTTGCGTTCTGTTTCTGAGTGGGTTATCTTGAAGGCTTGCTTTACCAGTAACTTACTACTATTATAGCGGCAGGTGTGTCCGATAAAAGGGATAATTGCAAACTTTTTCAAAAATGTTTCCGACAGCGCTGATGATGGCACGGTTTTGGGAGATACTAAGAATAAAACAATTCAAATTCATCTCGGCGTTTCCGCAAGGAATCCGATGATTATCGGTGAAAGAAAAGGAGCATGAGGATGGAGCCGTCATTTTGCGGGTGGTATTTTAAAGTGCAGTCAAATGAGTGCAGCCTTGCGCTGATTCCGGCAGTGCACGGGTCAGCAGAAGAAAGTGCCGCATCGCTACAGATTATGTGGGGAGAACAGAGCGGAGTTGTCCCAATACCGGCAGTCCGGGCTGCTGTGAACTGGGACGGCCCCAGAGCGATTCTGGGAGAAAATCTGTTCTGTCCGCATGGTGTTGTGCTTTCGGTCAGAAATGCCCGTTGGAACATTCAGGGGGTACTCCGGTTTGGACCGTTGAAGCCATTGCACATACCGATTATGGGGCCTTTTGAGCTGATGCCATTCATGGAGTGCAGTCACCGGATTGCCAGTATGAAGCATCGGGTGGATGGGACACTGCTTGTAAACGGAAAGTGCGTCCGGTTTGAGAATGCAGAAGGCTATATCGAAGGGGATAAGGGTTGTTCTTTTCCCAGGGAATATGCCTGGAGCCAGTGCCTTTTTCCGGAAGGCTCGTTGATGCTGGCTACTGCCCGGGTGCCAGTAGGACCGATTGCATTTTCCGGGGTAATTGCATTGCTGCAAGTTCGGGGCAGGGAATACCGTTTTGCAAGCTATCTGGGGGCAAGGTTGGTCAGTGTCCGGGCTGGCCGGGTGGAGATTCGTCAGGGATGCCTTGTCCTTATAGTGGAACGGCTGGGCCAGGCAGGCCAGCCGCTGAACGCACCGGTCTGCGGGGGAATGACGCGTACGATCCGCGAAAATCTTTGCTGCCGCGTTCGATACCAGCTGCGGAAAGATGGCTTTATTCTGTGGGAATTGGAAACCGGCCGGGCCTCCTTCGAGCTGGAATATCCCTGTTAATGTGTCGGAAAAATCTCTGAAAAAACATATGAAAAAATTTTTCGTTTATCTGTTGACATTTCAAAATGCAGCTGATATAATAATCAAGCAGTCGAGAGACGGCACACATAATCTGGGGGTATAGCTCAGCTGGGAGAGCGCTTGAATGGCATTCAAGAGGTCAGCGGTTCGATCCCGCTTATCTCCACCAGAAAGACCTGTGATCTTAGGATTACAGGTCTTTTTCCTGTGTGTGGATTCTATCCGAAGAAAGCAACAAGCAACGCCAGATGCGAATGGCGTTGCTTGTTGTGTATTACTGGATAATTTGCATGCAAGAACGGGCGGAAGGTGTTCTTCAATTCAGCGTGTCCAGTTAAGTAGTTACACCGGACCTATGGATTGACAGGAAAACACCCCATTCCAGTTACCGTGTCCCGCTGATCTCCTGCTTTCCGGTAGACCAGACGTGCTTTTCCTTCGACGCTGCCGCTGTGTTCTGCGCCATAACTCCAACCAGTGGGTGAGGCGTGTAAAGCTCCTCCAGATAGGTGCACTCTTCCGCCGTCAGGGTTAGGTCCACCGCCTTGGCTGCGCCCTCGATATGACTGATTTTGGTGGTACCCGCCACGGGGGCAGTGACGCGGGTCAGTAGCCAGGCCAGAGAGATTTCCGTCATGGAAACGCCCCGGCGGTCGGCCAGTTCCGCCACGCAAGCCAGAATGGGAGCGTCCTGATCCCGGGAAGCATCGTATTTCAGGCGGGCATAGCTGTCCTCACAAAAACGCCGGGAGCTTTCGCCGGGCTGCTTGGACAATCGTCCGCCCGCCAAAGGGCTGTAAGGCGTCATGGCGATGTTTTCTTCCCGGCAGTAAGGGGCCATCTCCCGTTCTTCTTCCCGGAAAATCAGGTTGTAATGGCCCTGCACGGAAATAAATTTGGCGAACCCTTCCCGCTCAGCCAAAGCATTTGCTTTGGCAAGCTGCCAGGCAAAGCAGTTGGAGATGCCAATGTACCGGGCCTTGCCTGCCTTTACTGCGTTGTTCAGGCCTTCCAGAATGTCGAAAAGCGGGGTCTGGTAATCCCACATGTGGTAGATGTAAAGATCCACATAGTCCATTTCCAGATTTTTCAGGCTTTGATCCAGCATTCGCCGGACATGCTCCTGCCCGCTGATTCCTGCCTCGATTTCCTCGTTGGTGCGGGGCAGAAATTTGGTGGCCACCACTACTTCATCCCGTCGGGCAAAATCACGCAACGAACGGCCCAGATACTGTTCACTGGTGCCGCTCTGGTAGGCAATGGCAGTGTCGAAAAAATTAACGCCGAGCTCCAGCCCGCGGCGAATGATTTCCCGGGAATGGGATTCGCCCATGGTCCAGGAATGCTGGCCGTTTTGGGCATCGCCAAATCCCATGCAGCCCATGCAGATGCGGGAAACCGTCAGGTCGGAATTGCCCAGTCTGGCATAGTTCATTGCTGGTCCCACCCCTCTGCCCATTCTTTCAGCTCGGCTTCATTCAATCGACCGTTCAGCATCCGGCCGTCCACAATTCTGGCTCCGGGTGCGCTCGGACGCAGCTCCACGGCCGACTTGCCCAGACCGCTGCCGCCGGAAGTGGCGAACAGGACGATGGTTTTGCCGGTGAAATCGTATGCCTCCAGAAAGGTGTTGAGAATGGTGGGGGCAACATACCACCAGACCGGGAAGCCCAGAAAAATCACATCGTAATCGGCGACTGGTGCGCTGGTATCTGCCAGAGCAGGGCGGGAATGCTTATCGCGCATTTCTACACTGCTGCGGGAAGTTTTGTCCCGCCAGTCAAGATCTGCACCGGTATAGGGAACAGCGGGCTTGATTTCATAAAGAGCAGCTCCGGTGGCCTGAGCCAGAGCCCTCGCTGCCGCTGCGGTAGTGCCGGTGGCGGAAAAATAAGCAATCAATGCGTTCATGGGTACAACCTCCTTTGGCTTCATTGTAAAACGGAAGTTGAGAAATGTAAAATACTCATTTTCTATCCGCAGTTATTCTTTATGAGCATTTTTCTGTTGCGGTATGAATATGCCCGTGATAAGATGAAGAAAAGGAGGGGGAAAACAATGGAACTGAGAGTTCTGCGTTATTTTCTGGCAGTAGCCCGGGAGGAGAACATTACAAAGGCGGCGGCGCTGCTCCATCTGACGCAGCCCACCCTCTCCCGGCAGCTGATGCAGCTGGAGGAGGAGCTGGGCGTAAAGCTGTTTCAGCGCAGCCGCTACCACATCGTGTTAACAGATGAAGGAATGCGGCTGCGTCGCAGAGCACAGGAGCTGGTGGATCTGGCGGACAAAATCACCCGGGAGTTTATCACCGGAGAAACGGAACTAATGGGAGAAATCGCTATTGGCGCGGGTGAGACACAGAGTATGTCCTTTTTGTCGCAGGCGATTGTCAGTTTTCGGGAGCGCTACCCGAAGGTGACGTTTCGGATTTTCAGTGCCAGCGCGGACGATGTGAAGGAACGGCTGGATATGGGATTGCTGGATATGGGACTGTTGACAGAGCCGGTGGATGTGGGCCGGTATGCCTTTTGCCGGATGAAAGAGAAGGATCGCTGGGGTGTATTGATGCGGGCAGATACTCCTTTGGCCCAGCGGGAGGTGATCACGCCCGGCGATCTGGAAAATGTTCCGCTGCTGTTCAGCGGACGGGAAACGGTTCAAAGGGAATTGGCCAGTTGGTTTGGCGAAAGCTGGGATCGTTTGCAGATTGCAGCCACCTTCAATCTGATCCTGAATGCAGCCAATATGGTGCGCTGCGGCGTTGGCGTGGCGCTCGGGTTTGACCTGAATCTGGATTTTGAGGGGCTGTGCTTCCGTCCGCTTTCCCCGAAAATGGAAACGGGAACCGTGCTGGTCTGGAAAAAGGATCAGGTTCTGACACCGGCGACAGAGGCATTTCATGAACATATTAAAAATGTCTGATGAGCATTTTTGAGCGAACAAAATAAGCATTAGACATGAGAGAAAAATCGTTTTACAATGTGGGTATCCGAAGAAGGGCACCCACATTTTTTTGACTGTGCAGCAAGAGCCGGGCAAAAAGTCTCATTCCAGCGTTCGGTAACAGCAGGGGCTTGAATGCAAGGTCTGGCGGTCGCGCACAAGAACGAGGAGGTATCACAAGATGAAACGAATTTTTGCTGTGTTGGTTGCATTGACCTGTATGCTGACAGCCTGTGGAGGAACGGGAGTACAGAGCACGTCGGAACAGACGCAGTCTGTGCAGGAAAGCGAGGCCTATGTTTCGATTCCGTCTGCATCGTCGGAAGCCTCTGAGCCGGTGGAGGATGCAGATACCGCTGAATCGGGCGCAAATATTCTGGTGGCATATTTTTCCGCTACCGGCAATACAGAAAACGTTGCCCGGCATCTTCAGACAGTGTTGAATGCAGAGCTTTATGAGATTGTAGCCGAGGAGCCGTACACCAGCGAGGATCTTGATTATAACAACGAGTCCTGCCGGGCCAATCAGGAACAGCAGAACCCCGACGCCCGACCTGCAATTGCGGGAACGCTGGAAAACCCGGAGGAATATGACGTGGTGTTTCTGGGCTACCCAATCTGGTGGGATGGGGCGCCAAAAATCCTGTATACCTTTCTGGAAAGCTATGATTTTGGGGATGCCACAATTGCTCCGTTCTGCACGTCCGGTTCCAGTGGGATCGGTTCCAGTGCTGATGACCTGCAGGCTTTCGCAGAAAATGCCACGTGGCTGGAGGGACAGCGGTTCAGCGCCGGGGCATCGGAAGAAGAGCTAGCTTCCTGGGTGGAAGGTCTGGATCTTCCGATGCTCTCTGTAAGTGCGGAAGAACCGACTGCGAGGTAAAACCCGTGCTTGATTGAAACGAAAAAATAGATGAAAAAGAAAAGAGCACCGGAACGGCTTATAATCGGCGGTTCCGGTGCTTTTTTGCTTTCAACGGGGCATAAAAGTCCTTTCGGTCAGATGATCCATAAAATCGAATTCACTTGAACGGGGAAAGCAGTTCTTGCTGCAGTTTCTTTGGCGGATATGGGGTCTGTTGTGATGATTTCTCTTCAGAATAAGCTTGCCTGCGGAAGAAGAACGAGCCCCACAGGAATCAGGATTCGCCGGAGCCTCCGCTGCAACGGGAATGGTGGAGTGCCCGGGCTGATCAGACTGGCGGCGGAATACATAGATCCTTCCGCTTCCAGAACGAACAGGATATAGTGCTTTAAGCAGGTGAACAGGCTGAATAACAGATACGAATCATCCGGTTAATTTTCCAGGTGATTGTTCTTTGCAGGCTGGCCGTTTTCCGCAACTGTCCAGGAAAAGTCCTCTTTAAAATCCTCGAAGCACCGCTTGCAGATCCAGTGACAGGAATCCAGGGTTCGGTATCCGGCGCTTTCGTCCTCCGGGAATTTGGTACAACAAAATTCACAGTGATCATGATCCCATGCATCACCTGCGGAATAGCGGTCCCATACAAGCGTGGCCCCATCCAAATATTGGTGTTGATTTGTAATTCGCCAATCTTCCATTGGATAACCAAACCTTTCTAAGCGGAGAAAAAATCCAGAGTGTTCATAAGCGATTTTGCACCGCCTTTCATAACGGGTATGGTACATCTATAGTCTACGCCTGTGCTCTTGCCGCTTTCAAGGGCCATACTGACCAAAGAGAAGAAGATATCCTTGGTTAAACTCTCAGGAAAGATCGATAGAGAGCATTTCACGCCTTTGAAAGAGCGGCTGCCACAGTAGAGCAGGAATTGAACAACAGCAGCCGGATTGTTCGACGAAAGAAAACATTCGGCCGAGGAAGGGACGAAAATCGCTCTTAAAAAAACAAAAAAAGAAAATATTGTTTAGAATACACAATTCCTGGTGTGAGAAAACAGCGAAACAGAGAAAATCCGCCTACATCTCAAAAAAAACTTATTTCGGAGATTGAAATAAGCTTCAGACGGTGTTATACTGCAAGCAGAAAGATATTTCGGAATCCGAAATAAGGCGCGCGCAAGAAAATAAGGAGTGAATTCACATCCTATGAAAAAGAGTGGACTGCAGGACATGAAAAAGCAGAACCGACGGGTTTTGCTGCAAACGGTGCTGGAGCATGAGTCGCTCTCCCGCATCGAAATCGCAAATCTGACCGAGCTTTCTCCCAGTACGGTTTCCGGTCTGGTGAGTGAGCTTTTGGAGGAGGGCCTTCTGGTGGAAAGCGGCGTGCGGGTCGCAACCGGCGGACGCAGCCGCACCGCGCTTACGGTCAACCGGGACCGGGGAGTGGTGGCCGTGGCGGAAATCGGCCGAAAAAGCAGTCGGCTGATCCTGTTTGACCTGGCACTTCAGGTGAAACAGAGCGTTGTTCTGGCAGAACAGTATCTGTCCAGCAACGAACTGCTCACCGAGATAACCCGGGTATTGTTCAATCTGCTGGGGCATGAGGCAATCCGGCAGGGGGCACTGATGGGAATAGGGCTGCTGTTCCAGAAGGATATGCGCCCCAGTGATTTCAACGTGGTGTATTCCACCGGCTTTTCCTCCGCAAGTATTTCACTGGTGGAAGCGCTGCGTACCCAGTTCCGGGTTCCGGTGCTGGAGGAATACAGCCAGAATTATACAGCAGCCCAGGCCATGCGGGGAATGAAGGAAGAAAAAGTGAACAGTGCCCACATTGCCGTTGGTGCTGCAGTGGTGGCCAGTGTGAACATCGACGGCCGCCCGATTCCGCTGAAAAACGGCGTGATCGCAGATATGACCCCTCTGATGACACCGGAGACTCAGCTTGAACTGAAGTCCGGCGAGAGCGGGGAAGAGGCAACCAGTCTGAACCGGGAGCAACCGGGGCTGCTGGCCCGCCAGATCGGGGCAATGACGGCGATTCTGTGCACTCTGTTCAATCTGGATGTGGTCTTTTTGTCCGGGACCGCGGCGCATACCCAGGGCTTTTTGAGCACGGTGGAGGGGTACGTGAAGACCGCGCTGCAGGAAGACGGCGCGCCCAGATTTGAGCTGTTGAGAAAAAATGACGGAGATACGATAAAGCTATTTGCAGATACGGTGCGGCAAAAAGCCTTGTGTGCCCGTTGACGCAAAGTGCTTTTCATATAATCAAATCTATGGAAAGAAGGCATTGTTATGCAATTCAAAGAGATGATTCGGCAGAACAAGTTCTCCCTGGTGGTGAGTCTGCCCTCCAATGATCTGGAACTGGCGAAGGCGGCGCTGGAAGGCGGCGCGCAGGCGGTAAAGGTCCACTGCAACGTGTGGCACCGGGCCAGCGGCCATACCTTTGGCAGCTATGCGGAAAACAAGGAGTTCCTGCGCAAGCTGATCGATCTGTGCGGAGATGTGCCGGTGGGTCTTGTACCCGGCGGCGCGGACGCTTTCATCACGCCGGAGGAGCGGCTGGAGCTGGAGCAGATGGGCCTGGGCTTTTTCAGCTCTTACTCTCAGCATCTGCCCTGCCACATGATGGAGAGCCAGGTGCTCAGCAAGATGGTTGCCATCGATTATACTTATACCCCCGCCACACTGGATGCGGTGCGCAGAAGCCCCATCGACGTGCTGGAATGCTCGGTACAGCCGGGTGAAAATTACGGTACCGACCTGAACTACGCGGACATCCTGCGGTATTCGGATCTGGTGGAGAAGAGCGGCAAGCCCTGCCTGATTCCCACCCAGCGCAAGATCAAACCCTGCGAAGTGAAGCATTTGTACCAGGCTGGCTGCAAGGCGGTGATGATCGGCGCCATTGTTATGGGTAAGGAGCCTGGGCCGGAGCAGCTCAAGCAGGCCACTGCCGCCTTCCGCGAAGCCGTGGAAGCGCTTTGATTCAGAACATGCGGGAGGCGCGTTTCCCGATGTGATAGAGCCGCTGCAGCAACGCGCTGCACAGCACATTCGAAAGTAAGGAGTGTAATCAGATGCTACAAGGTTCTTTGATTATTCTTGCATTTCTCATCATTGCGGCGTTGATGATGACGAAAAAAATCCCCACTTTGCTTGCTCTGCCGCTGATGGCGGTGGTGATTTGCGTAATCGCCGGCGTTCCTGCCATCGGCACCGACGCAGAAGGCAATGAGATCGGCTGGCTGCAGACCGTGCTGGAAAATGGTACGGTTCGCATGGGCAGCGCCATCATGGCCGTGATCTTCGGCGCCTGGCTGGGCCAGCTGATGAACAAGACCGGCGTAACGGAAAACATTATCAAAAAGAGTGCCGAGCTGGGCGGCGACCGCCCCCTGATCGTCACCCTGATCATGGTGATCGCCTGTGCCGTGCTGTTCACTACCCTGAACGGCCTGGGCTCCATCATCATGGTGGGCTCCATCGTACTGCCCATTCTGATCTCCGTTGGTGTTCCGGCCCTCAGCGCCGCCTGTATTTTCCTGATGGCGTTCACCACCGGTCTGACCTTCAACATTGCAAACTGGAAGAGCTTCTCCACCATCTTCGGGCTGGAGCTTGAGCAGATCAAAGGCTTCGAGATCTACATGCTCGTTGCCACCTTTATTGCCACTCTGGTGCTGGTGTTTGTGGAGTTTAAGCGCAACGGCGTGAAGTTTGCCTTCTCCGCTCCTGTTCAGGATACCCAGCCCACCAAGCAGCTCACCGGTGTGACCGGCGCGCTGGCCATGCTCACTCCGCTGATCCCCATCGTTCTGGTGGCGGTATTCAAGTTCCCGGTATGCCCTGCCTTCATGGTCGGCATCATCTGGATTCTGGTATTCACCTCCAAGAGCTTCTCCAAGGCCATGAACCTGCTGGTCAAGACCTGCTATGACGGCATTACCGACAGCGGCCCCGCCATCATCCTGATGATCGGCATCGGCATTCTGTATCTGGCCGTGACCCACACCATGGTCAAGGAAGTGCTGAATCCGTTCCTGGTAGCGGTGATTCCCACCAGCAAGCTGCCTTACATCCTGTTCTTCAGCATTCTGGCTCCGCTGTCCCTGTATCGTGGACCCATGAACCTGTTTGGCCTGGGCAGCGGTATCGCTGCTCTGATCATCGGTTTGGGTACTCTGCCTGCCATGGCGGTTATGGGTGCGTTCCTGGCTGCCGAGCGTATTCAGGGCTGCGGCGACCCCACCAACACCCAGAACGTATGGACCGCCAACTTCTGCGAGGTGGATGTGAACGCAGTCACCAAGCGGCTGCTGCCCTACCTGTGGATCATTGCGGTCATCGGCGTTGTGATCAGCGCCGTGCTGTACTTCTGATCGGAAGAATTTTCCTCCCCTTTTTGGCGGAGCGGAGGTCACGCGCGGCCTCCGCTCCTCTGGAGGTTTGAACCCACGGCAAGCGCCGCGGATTGAAACTTCCAGAGCCGTGCTGAAATGGCACATGAAAGACGTTATACAACAAAGATTTTTATTATAGGAGGGTCAAACTATGAAAGTGCGTATCGGCATCGACGTGGGCGGTACCTTTACCGACGCAGTCGCCATCAACAACGATACATACGAACTGATCGGCCAGGTCAAGGTTCCCACCACGCACAGCGCAAAGGAGGGCGTTGCCGCCGGCATCGTTCAGGTGCTGCACAAGGTTATGGAGCAGTGCAGCATTCGCCCGGAAGACGTTACCTTCATTGCACACGGAACCACGCAGGCCACCAATGCACTGCTGGAGGGCGATGTGGCCAAGGTGGGCGTGATCACCCTGGGCAGCGGCTTGCAGGGAGCCAAAAGCAAGTCCGATACCACCATGGGCAATATCGAGCTTGCAGCGGGCAAATTTCTGGTATCCTGCAACGAATATGTGGACACATCGGCTTCTGATCTGACAGGGGATATTGCCGGTGCACTGGATGCACTGCAGAAACAGCAGTGCACCAGTATCGTGGCGGCAGAAGCATTCAGCGTGGATGACCCCTCCAACGAGAACAAGGTGGTGGAAATGTGCGGCGAGCGGGATCTGCCCGCAACAGCCACCAATGACATTTCCAAGCTGTACGGCCTGAAGATCCGCACCCGTACTGCCGTGGTGAATGCCAGCATTATGCCCAAGATGCTGGAGGCGGCCACCATGACCGATCAGAGCATCAAGGGTGCGGGCATTCAAAGTCCGCTGATGGTCATGCGTTGTGACGGCGGCGTTATGACGGTGGATGAAGTGCGCAGCCGCCCGATTCTGACTATACTGAGCGGCCCGGCAGCTGGCGTTGCGGGCGCGCTGATGTATGAAAAGCTCACTGACGGCATCTTCTTCGAGGTGGGCGGTACCTCTACGGATATCTCCTGCGTGAAGGACGGCAAGGTTATGATCCAGTACGCCGAGGTAGGCGGACACAAGACCTACCTGAACAGCCTGGATGTGCGCACGGTGGGCATCGGCGGCGGTTCGATGGTTCAGATCAAAGACGGAAAGGCATGCGATACCGGTCCCCGCAGTGCCCACATTGCAGGGCTGGACTATGAGGTTTATACCGAGGCGGACCAGATCATGGAACCCAAGCTGGTCACTGTACGTCCCACTGAGACCGACCCGGACTACGCCTGCATCGAATGTGCGAACGGCCTGCGGGTGGCGCTGACCATGGCAGGTGCTGCAAACATCGCCGGCTATGTACGCCCGGAGGACTATGCCTATGGCAATGTGGAAGCAGCGCGAAAAGCCTGGCAACCGTTGGCAGATTCCATGGGATGTACCGTGGAGGAAGCGGCAAAGCAGGTTCTTGCCTTCGCTGCAGCAAAGAACAGCAAGGTGGCAGCCCAGCTGATGAAGGATTACAAAATGGACCCCCGTACCACGGTGTTTGTAGGCGGTGGCGGCGGTGCAGCCACAGTTGTACCTCATCTGGCCGAGACCATGCAGCATAAGTACCGCATTGCAAAGAACGCCCCGGTCATTTCCACCATTGGCGTGGCACTGGCAATGGTGCGGGATATGGTGGAACGAAGCGTAACCAATCCCACCGAGGAAGATATCATCAGTGTTCGTCGTGAAGCTGAGCTCAAGGCCATTCAGAACGGTGCCGCACCGGGCACCGTTGAGGTGAGCGTGGAGGTGGATACCCAGCGCAGCATTGTGCGGGCCATCGCCGTGGGTGCCACCGAGCTGCGCAGCAAGGACCGGATGAGCCGCCGGCTGACCGAGGAAGAGATCCTGAAGGTCGTGGCCGAAAACCTGGATGCGCCCAGCAATGAGCTGACAATCGCAGCCCGCAACGGTTCCATGTATGCGGTGCTGCACGAAAAGGTGGAGAAGAAGCTTTTCGGCATTCTGAAGAAGAGTGTGCGCCAGCTGCGTCTGGTGGACGAGGAAGGCGTAATCCGCCTGCAGAAGAACAATGCCCTGGTACGCCAGACCACCGTGGGCGGCTGGCAGACCGACCTGGATTGGATTCTGGAGGAACTGACCGTTTACAACGACGGCGGCGTAAATCTGCCCAATGTATATGTGGTACTGGGCAAGCGGGTGATTGACCTGTCCGGTATGCAGAGCCCGGAGCAGATCTCCAGCCTGGGCAATGTGGAGCTTGCCGGATGCAGCAAGGAGGAGCCGCTGATTCTGGCGGCAACCAAGAGAAGCGAAAGCTGAGGAGAAACGTATGCAGCAGGAGATTCAACTTCCTTTTCCGGACCGTACTTTGGCAGACCGGGAACTGGAGCGTGACCCGTGCTACGGCAGAATCCCCCCGCAGGACCGGGCAGGTATTGTGGAATCGGCCTGGAACAAGGGGGTGAACGCCGCCCGTGCGCTTTATCGGGAACAGGCAGGCAGCTACGACTTTTTCGCCATCGCCCGGGCCAGTGGTTTGAAGCTGGTGGAAAAGGACGTGGATTTTGTCAGTGGGAACCAGCGTTACTTCAGCGACTACATTGCAGGCCAGGGTGTTGTGAACCTGTATTTGAAATCCATTGGTCTGTGGGCACAGCAGAATGGGATGGAACTGAAGCAGGCGGAAAACCTGATCCTGAGCCATGAGTATTTTCATTTTCTTGAATGGACCTGTCTGGGCCTGACCAGCCGCGAATATCGGGTGCCCATGCTGTGCGTGGGCCCGCTGCGGCTGGGAAATACCGGGATTCGGGCGTTGTCGGAGATTGGCGCCCACGCATTTGCGCGGACTTATCATGAACTTTGCAAGGAGGCAGACCATGGGGCGGACATTGAACTATGATGTGGTTGTAATCGGCGGCGGCCCCGCCGGGTCGGTAGCGGCCATCGCAGCGGCACGGCATGGCGCCAGCGTATTGCTTGTGGAACAGAACGGATACCTGGGTGGTATGCTGACCATGGCCGGAACCGGCCCGCAGATGACCTTCCATGCGGGCGAGACCCAGGTGGTACGGGGCATTGCGGATGAAATCATTGAGCGTCTGAAGGAGAAAAAGCTTTCCCCCGGCCATATGGAGGACTTTGTGGGCTATGCCAGCAGTGTGACTCCCTTTGATGCAGAGGGTATGAAGCTGGTGTTGGAGCAGATGGCCTGCGAAGCGGGGGTACAGCTGCTGTATCATACCGTATACACCGGATGCGATGTGGAGAACGAAACCATCACCAGGGTACATCTGTATTCGAAAAACGGATTTTTCGACGTGACCGCCAAGGTCTTCCTGGACTGCAGCGCCGACGCGGACCTTGCCACCCATGCAGGGGTTACTTCCTGCTACGGGCGGGAAAGCGACCATCTGGCCCAGCCCATGAGCATGAATATCAAGGTGGATCATGTGGATCGGCAGAAGATGATGGAATATGTGAAGAGCCATCAGGACGACATGCTCTCCACCATTCCCTTTGGTCATCTGGAGCAGATTCCACGCACCGGTATGCAGGGGGCTTATTCAGTGATCCGGTTGGCAAAGGAGCGAGGAGAGCTCCATGTGGACCGGGATATGGTGCTCTGTTTTGAGACCAACACGCCCGGCGAGATGATTTTGAATATGTCCCGTATCATTAAGAAATCGGCAGTGGATGCCTTTGACCTGACCGATGCGGAGATCGAAGGCCGTCGCCAGGCCTGGGAAATCGTGGCGTTCATGCGCAAGTATATCCCTGGCTTCGAGAATTGCCGTCTGATCTCCACCGGGCCGCACATCGGCATTCGGGAAAGTCGCAAGATTGACGGCAGATATAAACTCACGGCCGATGACCTGCTGCAGAACCGTATGTTCCCGGATGCCATTGCAATGGGTGGTTATCCCATCGATGTGCACTCGCCGGACGGCGCGGCAATAAAACATCGATTCCTGCGCCCTGGCAGTTGGTACAGCATTCCTTACCGCTGTCTGATTACTGAAAATGTTCGAAATTTGATTGTGGCTGGCCGATGCATCAGTGCTACCCATGAGGCTTGCGCAGCTATCCGGGTCACGCCGATCGTAATGGCAGCGGCTCAGGCTGCAGGTGCTGCTGCTGCTCAGAGTGCAGCCCTGGGTCAGCCTGCCAATGCACTGGATACTGATGTGCTTCGGGCAACATTGAAGGCGGATGGAATGTTCCTGGAGCCCTATATGCCGGAGCAGATGCAGGGATAATCGATCAGATGGTGAATATTTGTTTGCGGTTATAAGTCGAAGAACTATTTTCAACGATTGAACGATTGTTAGAATGATTTTATCAAGCAACAGCTCACACGGTTAATGCTGTGTGAGCTGTTGCTTTATTGTTTTGGATACAAAAAGGATACTGGAATGAGTTGCAGGTGTGGGGGAACCCCTTTTTCGTTTTTCACTAAACATGCTGCTATAAGTTTTGGGTGCAGCTTAAAATACGTTCAAGGTCTTTGATTTAGATGACTTCGGTTTTCTCTGGAGTGGAGGTATAGGATAGGCAGCGGTTCAGATCGCTGCGTACGGGTGTGATTTTTGTATAGGCCATTTTAAAGTAAAAGTCGTACCAAGGGCACAGCGGCGGAAAGGGAGAAAAAGGTCGCACAAAGGGTGTCTTTTTCGTGGATAGAATATGGAAGCAAACATGGTATAAAGATTGTTGTTATTTGCTTGCAGATGGGGTATGCTATTTTTAGAAAGGGGGCCGTATCGATGTCAATTGATATCCGTCCGGCATCTGCACTACGCACAGAATACAACGAGCTTGCGTCTCGTTCTCGCATGACTGGTCAGCCAATCTGCATTACACGAAATGGGGAAGGCGACGCGGTTTTGATGGGTTTGAATGCATATACCCGCCGTGAGGAAGAATTAGATCGGAGGGAGGCAACGCTGGAACACCGGGCTTTGGTACTGGAAGCTGAATTGGGCCGATTAAATGGAAAAACGACCTATACAGCAGACCAGGTGCGAGATCGGATTTGCCAGAATCTGCGAAGCCGGCAGGAGAAAAACTAGGAAAAATAAGAAAGTGAAGTGGGCCGGGCGATATTAAGCATTCGGATGGCAGGCAGCATCTGCTGCTTGTTTGGACTGACCAATCATCAGTCCCGGATACTTTTATGTTCTTCCGCCGTGGCACTGGGGGCTGATTTTGGTATCTAGGGTGTAATCAACCTGCTGAAAGGCTATGGAATGATAACCCCGGAGCTGAAGATTGAGAGGAGCATACATTGGAACAATTGAATCTCTATGGCATTTCAGAACGCTTTCGGGCAGAAGCAACGCTGTATCCGGACTATAAGCTGGCAAGAGTGATTTCGCAGCATCGCGGAAAGTATAAAGTGGTCACCGAGCAGGGAGAACTTTGGGCGGAGGTTTCCGGTAAGCTTCGGTATGATACGGAAGAACTTGCGCAGTATCCCACAGTTGGTGACTGTGTTATGGTGGATGTGCAGCCTGAACTGGCGATCATTCATCAGATACTGACACGGAAGAGTCTGTTCCTTCGTAAAGCGGTAGGAACATCCAAGCAGGCACAGCCGGTGGCATCCAATGTGGATGTTGTGTTTTTGTGCATGTCGCTTAACCAGAACTATAGCTTGAACCGAATGGAACGGTATCTTTCCATTGCCTGGGACAGTGGTGCCACGCCGGTCATTGTACTGACCAAAGCGGACCTGTGTGAAGATCTGCCGAACGCGATTTCGCAGGTTGAAAAAATTTCGGGCTTTTCCGATGTGATCACGCTGTCCATGTTCGATACAGACATTCGTGAGAAATTCCTGCGGTATTTCCAGAAGAATCAAATGTGTGCATTTATCGGGTCCTCCGGTGTGGGGAAATCGACGCTGATCAACAAGCTCCTTGGAGCTGCTGTGATTGCAACACAGGAGATTGGAAAAGGGGATAAAGGCCGGCATACGACCACGGCACGCGAGATGTTTCCCTGTCCGCTTGGTGGTGTGATCATTGACACGCCCGGAATGCGGGAGATGGGAGTGGAAAGCACAGATCTCTACAAAACCTTTGTGGAGATCGAGGAATTGGCGCAGCACTGCCGTTTTCGGGATTGCACGCACACAAACGAGCCGGGATGTGCTGTTTTGGCGGCAATAGCGTCCGGGGAACTGGAGGAACGCCGGCTGACAAGCTATCGCAAGCTGGCCACAGAATCCGGTTATGATGGCTTGAGTAGTAAGGAAATTGAGCTCAAGAAATGTGAGCGGATGTTTAAGGACATCGGTGGCATGAAGAATGCCAGGCGGTTTATCAACGAGAAGCGGAAATAAAAGGTGGAATATGATGGATTCTGACTTTTTGCATGAAAATATGATGGGACCCAATGCGTGGCTGCTTGCAGAAGAATTGACCTTAACATTACCTTTGAAAAAGGGGATGCGGGTTCTGGATTTGGGATGCGGACGTGGGGTGACATCGATTTTTCTGGCAAAGAAATTTGGGGTTCAGGTATTTGCAGTAGATTTGGGAATTTCTGCGACAGAGAACTACAACCGATTTCAGCGGATGGGCGTTGCGGATTTGATTATTCCCATGCAATTGGATGCGACCTCACTTCCTTTTGCGAAAGGTTTTTTTGATGCAGTGATCAGTGTTGACTCCTACCACTATTTTGGCAATAGTGATGCTACTTCTCAGAAGTTCTGATGCCTGTATTGAAAAAGGAAGCGATTGTTACCCTTACGTTTCCCGGTATGAAGTATGAAGTGAAGAATAATGTTCCGGAAGAAATGCTGCCGTTATGGGACCCGGAGGCATTGGAGATGTGGCATTCAATTGATTGGTGGAAGCCGAAATTTATTCCATATCTGAAGGAGCTTCAAGTCACTGAGATGGACTGTTTCGACGAAGCCTGGAGGGACTGGCTTTCTTGTGATAACCCCTACGCGGTCGAGGACAGGCTGATGATGGAAACAGACAATGGGCGTTTTATGAACCTGATCAAGCTTACAGGAAGCGTGCGATAAAAAAGAAAAGAACGTCTGAGTAGAAGTTCGAGGTACATATTCGTAGGTTAAATGCAAAAGCACCAGCCGAGAAGGCTGGTGCTTTTGCGTTGTGTTTGCGAATTAAGGGACGCAGAGCCCGGCTATATCCTGAAACAAGAGATTGGTTATAAGGCTGAAGGGGTTTCGAAAGTCACATTTTCCAGACGAAGAAAAATCATGCCATATTCCTCCAGGGAGCGGTCTGCCTGCAGTTCTCCAACAACAGTTACCTCCGAACCGAAATCCGGATAATCCTGTGGATAGACCGCATTTTCCGGCATGATGATTTCAAACCCCTGCGCACAGCATGCTGTGGCATCCTGCACGAGCACAGCGCAGGAGATCTGCTCTGTTTCCGGGTCCTGATTGGTCGTAAAAATGCCGGCCATCCGGATGGTCTTACCGATATACTCCTCCGGTGATACCGACATGTTGAAGGCCTCGGAATATACCATGATACTGCTGAGTGTGGTTAGATCGATATCCGGTTCCCCATCGGAGGATTCAGCCGAAGCTGCGGATGTATCCCCGGCGGATTCTTCCGGGGTGGTGGCGGAGCTGCTGGAGCCATCCGGTTCGGAAGAAGGGATATTTTCTGCCTGAGAACCTTCATCTGTCCCGGCAGAAGAGGAGGACGCTGTGCCGGATTGAATGGAACTGCTGCTTTCACCGCAGGCTGTGCATGTCAGAAGAAGAGCGGCAGCCAATAAAAGAATTGCTTTTTTCATGGAATGTTACCTCCTGACGGCCCAGCCCAGAAGCGAGCACAGGCCAAAAAGAAGAATTTCTACGGCAACGATGGTAGAGCCTACGGGGGTTCCCGCCAGAATCGCAATGAGGATACCGGCTGCGGCGCAGAATACGGCAAGGAGTGCGGCGCAAAGCGTGACCGAGCGGAAGCTGCGGAACAGACGCATGGCAGACATGGCGGGGAAGGTGACCAGAGCAGAGATCAGCAGCGAACCCACCAGATTCATAGCCATCACGATCACCACTGCGGTCACAACAGCCAGAAGCAGATTGTAGCCCTTTGCTCGGATGCCGGTGGCGGCGGCAAAGCTCTCGTCAAAGGTGACGGAAAAGATTTTGTGGTAGAAAAAGAAATACAGGAACACGACCACTGCCGACAGAACCACGCACAGCCACACCTCGGTTTTGGTAAGGGTGAGGATGGAGGTGGAGCCGAAAAGGGTGCTGCAAACATCTCCGCTCAGATTGGAGGAGGTGGAAAACACGTTCATCAGCAGATAACCGATGGCCAGCGCGCCCACAGAGAGCATGGCGATGGCAGCATCTCCCTTGATTTTGGTGTTTTGACCGGCGCACAGCAGCAGAATGGCACACAGGACAGTGATGCTCAGAACAAGGGGCATGTCATTGCTGAGACTCAGAACAGATGCGATCGCCATGGCACCAAAGGCCACATGAGACAGTCCGTCGCCAATAAAGGAAAAACGCTTGAGCACAAGCGTAACGCCCAGCAGGGAGGCACACAGGGCCACCAGAACACCCACTACAAGGGCATATTGAACAAAGGGGTAAGCCCAGTACTGGGCCAGCTTTTCAATCATCATGTCCATGCAGGCTGCCTCCTTTCAGCTCCCGATCCCGGTAGCCGGGATTGGCTTGGATAAACTCCTCTCGTGTTCCGAAAAAGACCTGTTCGCCCAGATAGAGAATGTGACTGGCATAACGAAGCGCGGCGCTCGTATCGTGGGAGATCATAAGGATGGTCATGCCATCCTCCTTGTTCAGCCGGGCAATCACCTGATACAGCTCCCGGCTTGCTGTGGGGTCCAGACCGGTAACCGGCTCATCCAGCAAAAGCATCTTCCGGGCAGCGCACAGGGCTCGTGCCAGCAATACCCGCTGTTGCTGCCCGCCGGACAGTTCCCGGTAACAGCGTCCGGAAAGGTGTGCCATATCCATGCGTGTAAGAGATTGACGGGCCAGTTCCTTTTCCGCCCGGGTATAAAAAGGGCGCAGACCGCACCGTCCCTGGCACCCGGAGAGCGCAACCTCCCAGACTGTAGCGGGGAAGTCCCGCTGTGTCTGCGTCTGCTGAGGAAGGTATCCGATTTCATTGGCGCGCACTCCATCGCCAAAGGTTACAGAGCCCTCCAAAGGTGCCAGCAGTCCCAGAATGGTTTTCATCAGGGTGGATTTTCCGGCGCCGTTTTCTCCCAGAATGCAGAGATAGTCTCCGGCGTGGACAGTGAAGCTAAGATCCCGCATCAGAGCGGAATGATAGCCCAGAGCCAGGCCCTGGCAATTGATCTGAATCATAAACGCTCCTCTCAGGCCAGTGCAGTTTTTAAGGTCTCAAGATTCTGCTCCATGATGGACAGATAACTCGCGCCTGCGGCCACATCGTCGGCGGTAACAGACTGCATGGAGTTGAGAACAAGAATCTGCTGATTTTTGGCAGTGGTGTTGTCCACCACGGTGCGGGCGATGTTGTGGGTGGCGGTTTCGGTGGTCAGCACACAGGGAAGCGACAGCGCATCCACTTTTTCGGCCAGAAACGCAACAGTCTCAAAGCTGGCTTCCGTTTCCGCCGAGCAGCCGGAAAATGCCGCATAGTAAGAAAGGCCGTAATTATCCACCAGATAGCGGAAGGGGAAGCGGTCCGCAAAGAGCAGGGTATGGTTGGAAGCGGAATCCACAACTGCCTGATACTGCCCGTCCAGTTCAGTCAGCTTTTGGATATAGGCGCTGGCATTTTCCGCATAAGCATCGCGATGGTCAGGGTCGATTTGCCCCAGCGTGTCGGCGATGGCATTGCACAGAATAACAGCGTGCTTTAAAGACAGCCAGATGTGTTCGTCGTTATGCGCATGGGTACACTCTTCAGAATGCTCGTGCTCATCATGCTCATCTGTGTGCTCATCATGGGGTTCATCCTCGTGAGAATGAAGGTGCGCGGTTTCCTGCATCCCTTCCACGGTCTCCTCGGCTTTTACCTGATCGCCCAGCAGGTCCATCAGATTTACAGCCACCAGGTCGGGGTTTGTGGCGTGAGACAATGCATCCTCCACCCAGGCGTCCGATTCACCGCCGGTATAGATGAACAGGTCGCATCCGGAGATGGTGACCATATCGTCGGCCGTGGGCTGAAAGCTGTGAAGGTCAACACCATTATCCAAGAGCATGGTCAGCTCCACATGGTCGGCTTGATCGCCCAGGATCTGCCGTACCCAATCGTATTCCGGGAAAATGGTGGTGACGATTCGCAGCTTTTTGCCGTCATTTTCAGGTGCGGCGGCAGAGTGACAACCGGTCAGAAAACCGGCTGCTATGACAAGAGAAAGAAGGATGGAAATGATTCGATTCATGAAAAGAAAACCTCCGAATTCAAACAAAAAAACGAAAAAAGGGCGCAAAAATACAAGGGGTCCGGCAGTGCCGGGCGCACCTGCTTAAAATGGGCAGACGTATCCCCTTTGTGGTTCGTTTTTGTTTAATTCAGCAGTTTTACTTTTTGGGAAACCAGAGAAGATGCAACGGATACATACGGACGACGCAGGATCAGCAGCAGGGCAAAGAAGCACAGCACACCAAAGCCTGCGGGTTTTGCGCAGGCGCTGGAAAGCTGAGATAAAAGGGTCTGGCAGGTCTGGATCTGGTGGCAGATGGCACAATGCTCTCTGCTGCAATCGTGGTTTGTTTCCAGAGCGATGAAGAAGACGGAGAAGAGCAGGGCAGCTGCCACAAGCACAGTGGCGCAAACGGCGGCAAAGCGGTTTTTCTGGTGCATGTTCTTCTCTCTCCTTCGGGTATCGCGAGGCGATGTTTATTTTTGATGGCAGCTTTGGCAGGTGCCGTATAAAACAGTGTTGAGAATATCCAGATCAAATCCATCCAGTTCGGCCATGGCACGCGTCAGCCGCGCGGTATGTTCCGAATTCATGTGGAAGGTTTTTCCGCAGCAGGTGCAGGTCATGTGCAGATGAGAATGGCAATCCGGCGTGCCGATATACTGATAATAGGCTGCTCTGCCGCCGGATTTTATGCTCTTGCGGATAAGGCCTTTTGTCTCCAGCTGGGAAAGATTTCGATAAACGGCGCTAAGACTGATCTGCTGTTCGTGCAGCGCCTGGGCGATCTGCTGCACAGACAGCAGCTGATCCGGGTGCTGCTCCAAAAAGGCGACCAAAAGGTCCCGCTGGCGAGTGTCGTAGTTTTTCATTGACGCACCCTCTTTGAATTTGCGAATTATTTGCAAATTAGGATAGCATCCCCGCCGCTGTTTTGTCAAGAAGCAGTTCGCTTTTTGCAAGCATCGAACATTCGGGTGGACTTACCGGAGCAAAATGCGATGATGCGCAATGTGTGAATGACGGCAAAAAAGGAATGCCAGTTTGATTCTGGCGAAAGGAGTGAAAAATGGGCTGCGGAAAGCAACATAGTGAATATCGGCGTATCTGCTGTTGGCAGGTGTAGGAAGCTGAAGGAATCGGCATTTATAAAAGCAGATGGAACCCGTAAAGGTTAAAAAACTGGATATTTATATGCTTGTATGTTATATTTATATCATTGGAGCATTTGCTGTGCTACAGATAAAACGTGCACAATCCTGCAGAACAATCATGCGCGGCGTTGTGTGTGAAGGACGAGGCGTTTGAATAATGGAATTAGAGCAGTTTCAGGCACAGAGCGATCCGACCGGATGGATGGAGCAGATCAGCCAGAGCACAGGGGACTACTATTATTTCTATGATTTCTCCACGGGGCTGGTCCATTTCACCTGGAATGCTCTGAAAGCGACGCATATTTTTCAACTGGAAAAACCGGTGTGCACATTGGAGCAGTGGTGCGAACATGTGGATGACCGGGATGTTTCCCGCCTGAAACGGGTGGTGGAGGATCTTTTGAACGGAAGGCTCAAGAGCTATTCCTTTAATTACCGGGTCAAGAACTGTTGCGGAGAGAGTGTCTGGATTAACAGCCGGGGAAAGGCGTTCCAAAATGAAAAAGGCAAGATTGCCTATGCGCTGGGCCGCCTGTCCAGCGGTGCCGCCCGTGAAGAGGAAAGGTTCAACAGCCAGAAGCTGCGGGAAGAGCTGGAAGGCTATCTGACACAGGCTCATCCCGGTTTTCTCCTGTTAATTGGCGTGGATAATCTGCGCACTCTGAATCTGAAAAACGGGCGGGATTTTGGCGATGCCCTTTTGCGGGATGTGAAATTTATCCTGCAGGATGAGGTGCCCGAGGGCTGCGAGGTTTACCGGATCAGCGGCGACTGGTTTGCGGTCAATCTGCCCGATCTGACGGCGGTAAAGGTGAGCCGCATTTTCGCAAAGGCCCGGGAGCGGCTGCACGGTCAGTGCACCATTTCGGCGGGATGCGTTTCCTTCACAGACTATCATGTGGACGATAAGGACACACTGCTGCAATATGTGGAGTTTTCGCTGGAGGACGCCAAAAACCACGGCAAGGACCGGATGAGCTTTTTCTCGCCGGAAAATTACGAGGAGCAGCTGCGGAGCCTGGAGCTGAAAGAGGAGCTGCGCAGATGTATTGACGAGGGCTTTACCGGCTTTTCGCTGGAGTATCAGCCTCAGCTTGGTCTGGGCGATTGCACGGTATACGGGGCCGAAGCACTGCTTCGGTTTACCTCTCCGCGAAAGGGGCGGGTGTCGCCCGCAGAGTTCATTCCGCTGCTGGAACAGAACGGTCTGATCTGTGAAGTGGGGCTCTGGGTGCTGAAAGAGACGCTGCAGGCCTGCAAAAAATGGCGGGAGGTCATGCCGGGTCTGCATGTGAGCGTGAACATGTCTTATGTGCAGCTGACACAGGAATCCATTGAGGAAGATGTGCTGGAGGTGCTGCGTTCCAGCGGCCTGCCGGGCGATGCGCTCACCATCGAAGTGACCGAAAGCATGCAGCTGCAGGATTACCCTTACCTGAACAAGATATTCCACCGCTGGAAGGAAGCGGGGATCGAGATTTCGGTGGATGATTTCGGCACCGGCTATTCCAGCCTGGGGCGTTTGAAAAACATGGAGGTCGACGAGATCAAGGTCGACCGCAGTTTTGTGACCAATATCCAGAGAAGCGCCTACAATTACCGGCTGCTGAGCAATATCATTGAGCTGGCAAACGGTTCGCAGATCCGCGTCTGCTGCGAAGGCGTGGAAACGGTGGAGGAGCTGGAGGTTCTTCGGAAGCTCAAACCGGAACTGGTTCAGGGCTTTTTGCTGGCAAAGCCCTGCCCGGAGGACAAGTTTGCGGAAGCCTGCATCAGAATCCGGAATCTGGATTTGAAAAAGGAGCCTGAGCTGCCGGCCCGGCAGAGAACGGAAGCCGGGGCGGGCGAGGAGCTTGCCGGGGTGCAGGATGATGTGGCCGAGATCATTCTGAATGCGGAAAATGATGTGTTCTATCTGAGCGATCTGACCAGCTACGAGCTTTACTATCTGAATCCCGCAGGGCAGCGCCTGTTCGGCGTGCAGGATTACAAAGGCGAAAAATGCTATAAAATCCTGCATGGAAAAAACGCACCCTGCGATTTCTGCACCAACGATGTGATCAGCAAGGATTCCTTTTATATCTGGGAAAACCAGAACGAGTACTGCGGCCGCCATTTCCTTCTGAAGGATCGAATCGTTCAGTATCGGGGCATCCCAACCCGGATGGAAGTTGCGCTGGATGTGACAAAGCAGGAATATGTGAGCCAGAATGCGCGGGAACGTCTGTTCTTTGCCGAGAAAATTGCGGATTATCTGGATACACTGTCCCGCCATGCAGACTTTGAAAAGGCTGTGAATCAGGTGCTGGCGTCGGTGGGCGATTTTTATCAGGCGGATCGCGCTTATCTGTTTGAACCGGCGTCGGAGCACGACGGCCACTGGAACAACACCTTTGAATGGTGCGCGCAGGGCGTCGTTCCCCAAAGAGATGCCCTGCAGCGGGTGCCACCTCAGGCTGTGAGCCGCTGGATGGAGATCTTCAAGAAGGAGCAGTCGGTAATCATTCTGAATCTGGCCCCGCTCCAGCAGGCTTCGCCGCACGAATGGGCGGTGCTGGAACGCCAGAATATCCAGCGGCTGATTGTGGCCCCCCTGCGGGAAAACGGAACAACCATCGGCTTCATCGGTGTGGACAATCCCCGCACCTGCATCCACGATGATACCCATGTTCGGGTGCTTGCCAGCTTTTTGTTGGCCCGAATCCGGCAGGATCGGAACGAGCACCGCTATCAGGTGCTTTTGCAGCATAGCAACGAGGATCTGCTGCAAAGCCTTCAGGTGGGCTTCTGGAGCATCCGGCGGGATCAGGGAAAGGCTTCCCGGATGATTGTGAACGACACCATGGAAAAGGTGCTGGAATTCGAGCAGTCCGATACGCCGGTGCAGCGCTACAGCTACTGGTATGACCGGATCCCCGAGGAGGAAAGAAAAACGGTGGATCGGGCGCTGGAACAAATGCGAACCGCCGGCACGGTGGTGCAGGTGTGTTTCCCCTGGAATCATCCCCGGCTTGGCCGGGTCACCCTGCGCTTTTCCGGGCTGGTTCTTGAAGACGGTGAGCAATACTGCAAATGGAAAGGGTATTGCCGTCTGGTCGATTGATAAACAAAGGAGAGCATTATTTGAAGCAGATACTGATTGGATTACTGGTATACTGGGTGCTGATCAGCCTGATTTCCGTGGCCGTATGTGCCTGGGATAAACGTCAGGCGAAAAAGGGCGGGCGCAGAGTTCCGGAAAACACCCTGCTGCTGCTTTGTGTGCTGGGCGGAAGCGCCGCGTTCTGGGCGGCGATGTATCGTTTCCACCACAAGACCCGCAAGCCGAAATTTTATCTGGGCGTTCCAGCCATTTTACTTGCGCAGGTTGCAATTGCAATCTGGCTTCTGGTTCGCTGATGTGCAGAATACATATAATCATATAAAAGAAATCCGGAGCCGCATCGAATACGGTTCCGGATTTTTTATATGATTCAGTTTTTCAATTGCCTGGCTCCGCCGCCTGCTGCGGCTGGCAGACAATCAGACACGCAGGCTGGCGCCTTCGCCGGTGCCGGTGCTGTCGTCAAACTCATAGGTGTTGCCGGGCAGCACCGCGTTGAGCAGAATGCCAGCAATGGCGGCGATGGCCAGACCGGACAGGTTGATGGTCACATTGGCGACGGTGAAGCTCAGACCGCCCACCGAGTTGAAGCCCAGGGCGCAGACCAGAATGACCGCGGCGATGATCAGGTTGCGGGAGTTGGTGAAGTCCACCTGATTTTCCACCACGTTGCGCACGCCGATCGCGGAGATCATGCCATACAGCACAAAGCTGATGCCGCCGATGATGCCGGCGGGGATGGAATTGATGATGGCGTCGAACTTGGGGCTGAAGCTCAGGATCATGGCGAATACGGCCGCAATGCGGATCACCCGGGGATCGTAGATTTTGGTCAGAGCCAGAACGCCGGTGTTTTCGCCGTAGGTGGTGTTGGAGGGGCCGCCGAGCAGACCGGCCATGCTGGTGGCAAGGCCATCGCCCAGCAGAGTGCGGTTCAGACCGGGGTTACGGATGAAGTTTTTGCCCACAGTGGCGCTGATGGAGGCCACGTCGCCCACATGCTCCATCATGGTGGCCAGAGCAATGGGCACGATGGTCAGTACTGCGCTGATGAATTCGGGGCTTCCGTCAATGGCAAACAGGCCCATGGCCTTGGGGTTCAGGGGAATGCCGAACCAGTCGGCCTGCATTACGCCGGAGAAGTCCACCGCACCGGTGACCAGAGCCACCACATAAGAAACGAGAACGCCCAGCAGAATGGGGAGAATTTTGATCATGCCCTTGCCCCAGATGTTGCACGCAATCACGGTGCCCAGTGCCACAAAGGCCAGCAGCCAGTTGGTCTGGCAGTTGGTGATGGCGGAGGGAGCCAGAATCAGACCGATGGCGATGATGATGGGGCCGGTCACCACAGGGGGGAACAGCTTCATGATGCGACGGATGCCGAATACCGAAATCAGCAGGCTGAACACCACATACACCAGACCGCTCAGCGCCACACCTGCACAGGCGTAGGGCAGCATTTCGGTGTTGGGAACGGTCTGCTGGCCGCTTTCATTCATCAGCATGGGTGCGACAATGGAAAAACCGCCCAGATAGGCAAACGAGGAACCCAGAAAAGCAGGAACCTTGCCGCCGGTGATCAGATGGAACAGCAGCGTGCCCAGACCGGACACAGCAGCGTGGTGGAAACGCTCAGGCCGGTGATCAGTGGCACAAGCACGGTTGCGCCGAACATGGCGAACATGTGCTGCAGGCCAAGAATCAGAACACGGGGTTTGCCTAGGGCGGTTGCATCGTAGATGCCTTGAGAATAGTCGGCAGATGGCGATGCGTTTTTTGCTTCTTTGCTCATAGAATAAAAAGCCTCCTCATTTTCATACGGACGTTCCGAACCGTGCCGTATATAGTCAACTTATCCTATCAAAAACAGAGCCTTGATGCAAAGTTGCTTTTGGAAAAAGCCAGAGCGAAAAATTGGTGAATTAGCCAAAAAGATGGGCTTTGCCCCGAGCGGTCACGACCGCAGGCAAAGCCCATCTTTAAATCATTGATTGGAATAAGGTCAGTACTGTGCAAACCCGCTCAGCTCGTCCGGGCCGGTGATGCCGGTATCCATGGCCTTGCTGCGGGCGGCGGCATACAGCTCTGCGTAGGTGGCCTGTGCATAGGGATTTACAAAAATTCCGCCGATCACTACGATCGCACCCAGCAGATACCAACCGAGGAAGGACAGATCCAGCACAAAGATGTCCATTTTCTCGCCGTCAGTCATGGCGATGCTCAGTTCCTTGGCCCGCTCAAAACTCATGTACGGGTTTTCCGCCAGCAGATAGGGGATATAATAATATTGATATTCCTTATAAATGCCGGGAATTAAGCACAGCAGAGTCCACAAAAAGATGAACAGGTTCCGCAGGAACATTACCTTGACCACGTTCAAATAGGCATCCTTGTTGCTGAATACCGAGAACAGGCTGCTGAACGGGGGATTGCCGCAGCGGTTTTCCATCATGTAGCGGCACTGTGCCACCTTCATGGGGCCGCCCACGAAGATTCCCCAGGCCATGCCCAGCAGGCCGATCACAATGACCAAAATCCACATGACAGAGAAAATGAGTGACCAGTAGGAGTCATAACCAAAACTGTCCAGTTCCAAAAGCTGAGTCGGCAGGTTGAAATTCACCATACCACCGGAGCCTGCACCCAGCAGACTGCAAACCAAACAGGCCACAAATACCCGCCAATAGCTGCCGCGCAGCACATTGCGCGCGTTGCTTTTTAAAAGTTTTCGGGACCAATACATAAAATCGCCTCCTCAAAGGTTGCTGTTTGTTGTATCATTATAGCATAAGGTGTGTTTTCTGCCTAGGCGCTATGAAAAAGAAAGGGGGACGGAAAGCGGCCATAGCCCGGGCGGTTAAAATCGTTTCCCAAAAGCAGAAAGCGAGGTGTTGTATAGTTTGACAAAAACATTGTTATCGTTCTAACAATGTTTGGGAAACTGGTGCATTGTTATTCAATTAACAATATGATATCATGTTGTCAGTGGGGCGGAACAGGAAACTGCAGCCCCGGTTGTTTTGAATCAATCGTTTGAAAGGATGGCAGAACCAATGGCAGAACAGAAGAAAGCTAAGGTTGAAACCGTTGAAACTGTAGAGAACGGCAAGTCCGAAGTTCAGGTAATGATCGACGGCCTGGTCGAAAAGGCCCAGAAGGCTCTTCAGGAGTTTTTGAGCTATGATCAGGAGACCATCGACCACATCGTTCACGAGATGGCTCTGGCTGGCCTGGACAAGCACCAGGAACTGGCACGCATGGCTGTGGAAGAGACCGGCCGCGGCGTGTATGAAGATAAAGTTATCAAGAACATGTTTGCCACCGAGTACATCTGGCATAACATCAAGAAGGAAAAGACCGCTGGCATCCTGGAAGAGAACGACATGGAAGGCTATGTGGAAGTTGCTGAGCCCGTGGGCGTAATCTGCGGTGTTACTCCTACCACCAACCCCACCTCCACCACCCTGTTCAAATGTCTGATTGCGGTCAAGACCCGCAACCCCATCATCTTCGGCTTCCATCCCTCCGCTCAGAAGTGCAGCGCCGAGGCCGCCCGCATCGTTTACGAAGCCGCTGTTAAGGCTGGCGCTCCCGAGAACTGCATCCAGTGGATCGACAAGCCCAGCATCGACGCTACCGGCGCTCTGATGAATCACCCCGGCGTTGCCACCATCTTGGCCACCGGTGGCCCTGGCATGGTTAAGGCTGCTTACTCCTGCGGCAAGCCCGCTCTGGGCGTTGGCGCCGGCAACGTGCCCTGCTTCATCGAGAAGACTGCAGACCTGCATCGCGCCTGCACCGACCTGATGATGTCCAAGACCTTCGACAACGGCATGATCTGCGCTTCCGAGCAGGCTGTCATCGTTGCCAAGGAGCTGACCAAGGACTTCGAGGAGTACATGAAGAAGAACAACTGCTACTTCCTGAACCCCGAAGAAGTTGAGAAGCTGACTAAGTACATGTTCCCCGACCCCAACAAGGGCGTGTTCGCTCCCGTTGTTGGTAAGTCTGCCAACTGGATCGCCGAGCAGGCTGGCCTGAAGGTTCCCGAGAAGACCAAGATCCTGATCGCTCCTCTGCCTGAACCCTCCGAGCAGTACCCCCTGAGCAAGGAGAAGCTGAGCCCCGTTCTGGCCTACTTCGTAGCCAAGGACAACGAGCAGGGCTTCGCCTATGCCAACAAGATGCTGGAGCTGGGCGGCCTGGGCCACTCCGCCGTTATCCACACCGGCGACATGAAGGTTGCCGACGAGTACGGCATTGCAATGCGCGTTGGTCGTATCATCGTGAACAGCCCCTCTTCTCAGGGTGCTATCGGTGATATCTACAACACCAATACTCCTTCTCTGACCCTGGGCTGCGGCAGCTACGGTAAGAACTCCGTGAGCCAGAACGTTACCACCGTAAACCTGGTCAACAAAAAGCGCATCGCGAAACGGAGAGTTAATATGCAGTGGTTCAAGGTTCCCCCGAAGATCTATTTCGAGGAAGATTCCATCCAGTACCTGGAGAAGATGGAGGGCATCAGCCGCGCCTTCATCGTAACCGACCCCGTGATGGTTCAGCTGGGCAATGTGGACAAGATCCTGCATTACCTGCGTAAGCGTGAGCAGTACTGCCACAGCGAGATCTACTCCGACGTTGAGAGCGATCCCAGCGTAGAGTGCATCATGCGTGGTGTGGACGCCATGCGCGCCTTCAACCCCGACGTAATCATCGCCATCGGCGGCGGTAGCGCCATCGACGCTGCCAAGGGCATGTGGCTGTTCTACGAGCATCCCGAAACCAGCTTCGACGGTCTGCGTCAGCGCTTCCTGGATATCCGTAAGCGCGCCTTCAAGTTCCCCAAGCTGGGCGCCAAGACCAAGCTGGTCGCTATCCCCACCACTTCCGGTACCGGTTCTGAGGTTACCAGCTTCTCCGTTATCACCGACAAGAAGAACGGCAACATCAAGTATCCTCTGGCCGACTACGCTCTGACTCCCGACGTGGCCATCATCGATCCTCAGTTCACCCGCAGCATGCCCAAGAGCATCGTTGCCGACACTGGTCTGGACGTTCTGACCCACGCCATCGAGGCTTACGTTTCCGTTATGGCCAGCGATTACACCGATGGTCTGGCTCTGCAGGCTACCGAGATGGTATTCCACTATCTGCAGGCTTCCTACAACGGCGACAACCTGGCTCGCGAGAAGATGCACAACGCTTCCTGCATCGCCGGTATGGCTTTCACCAACGCCTTCCTGGGCCTGAACCACTCCATGGCTCATAAGCTGGGCGGTGAGTTCCACATCCCCCATGGTCGTGCCAACGCCATCCTGCTGCCCTACGTGATCGCTTACAATGCGACCCGTCCCAGCAAGTTTGCTGCGTTCCCCAAGTACAAGGAGTACATCGCCGACGAGCGTTACGCTAAGCTGGCTTGGCGCTGCGGCCTGTGCAACGTAGGCACCGAGACTCAGACCGCTGTGAACAGCCTGATCGAGGCCGTTCGCAACCTGATGAAGGCTACCGATCGTCCCATGACCATCCGCGATTGCGGCATCTCTGAGGAAGAGTTCCTGGCCAAGGTGGACGAGCTGTCCTACAAGGCCTTCGAGGACCAGTGCACCACCGCCAACCCGGTGTACCCCCTGGTCAGCGAGATCAAGGAGCTGTACCTGAAGGCTTACTACGGCAACTAATCGATCGCATAAACACAAAAAGGGGCAGCCGCAAGGCTGCCCTTTTTTGAATGTTCCGGCGAAACAGGTTTTGGATCAAAGCCCACAACAGGGGAAAAAGAGAAAAATCGAACGCGTTAAATTTTTTAAAAATTCTTTGAAAAAAGAGTTGACATCTGTCGAGGGATGCGCTATAATAAACAACGTCGCCGGTGAGAACACCGGGCCAGACATCCGGGTGTAGCGCAGTTTGGTAGCGCGCTTGAATGGGGTTCAAGAGGCCGTGAGTTCGACTCTCGCCACTCGGACCAAAAGATAGAAATCCGAACTTAATCTTCCAAGTTGGAGATGGGTTCGGGTTTCTTCTTTTTACAGAAAATCTGGATTTAATCCGATAAACGAAAAAAGGCGGGCTTTCCTCGTTGGTTTGAGGAAAGCCCGCCTTTTCGTGTGTAAACCTCTCATATAGTAAATATGGTTTGAAAGTCCCCTTTGGCATAAAGATGATTTGGTATTATGTATATCAAGTGCCCGAAGTGAGCACTTGATCGGAGATTGAATTGTTTTATCCAGCTTTAGCCATATGCTGTTCCAGCTGTTGTTCCTCCTTCCACTGGGCAAACTGACGCTGCCCTTCTTCGCTGGCGTAAAACTTTTCAATCTCTGGCAGCAGCACACGAACCAAAGCTTCCATCTCGTGCTGTGGAATTCCGGTGCCGTAGTCATTTACCTTTTTCTTTTTTGCCAAATGGTGTACCTCCATAATAGATTTGCATATACGTGCAAAGAAAAAGCCGCCACATATGGCGGTCACAAGTTTTGCTCAATAGGCCGCTCCTTTCTCCCGGAGCCACGGGTATACACATCCAGAACTTCCTTTGGGATACGATCAAGAACCGCCACAGCGTCAGCATAGTCCCGCCGCAGCTTGGCATCGGCCAGCTGCTTCAAAGTGCTTTCTTGGGTTGCTTTCTCTAGGGATTGCTCCAGCTGTGCATTCTCCTGTTTCAGCTTTTTGTTCTCCACGGTGGTTTCTGTAAATGCCACCTGATACTTTTTCATGGTGCTGTGCATCTGCTCCACAGCCGGAATATACTTGTCCAGCAGAGCTGCAATCTCGGCAGCTCTGCTTTTCGCGTTAAAGGCTCCAATGCCGGACAGCAGTTCCTCCAGCTTGGCTTTTTGCTTGGTCAGTCGGGTCATCTCTTTGAACACTCTGGGCGGGATGTGGTCACGTCCGGTCTGGCTGGCACTTTCACCACGCTCCAGGTCGGGATATTTTCGTACCATGTGTTCCCAGAACTTGTCCTGCCACTGGGTCAGCTTTTTCTTGTTTCCCACGATTTCCTTGGCGCTGAGCCTGCCATCCGCAGTCAGTGGGACAAAAGAAAGGTGCATATGGGGCGTTTTCTCGTCCATATGCACCACAGCGGATATGATTGTTTTGGGGTCTAGGTTTTGCTGGAGAAAGGACAGCGCCTCTTGAAAATAGGCTCTGATCTCAGATTTCTTCTTTCCCCGAAAGAACTCCGGTGTGGCAGTTACCAGGGCTTCCACAACTCGAACACTGTCTGACCGGGTACGGCAACCGGCTTCTTTGATCTGCCGCTCTGCCTCCGCACGATATTTTCGCTCCGGCTCGATCAGATGGAAATTGTACTTGCTCCTGCTGATGTCCACATCGGGGTTGCTGGCGTATTTCTCTTTGGTTCGCTCGTTGTGGGCTTCAATATTCCCGATCTCCGGCCCCTTGTACTTGGCAAAGCGGAGAATGGCATACTGCGGCTTGCTCATACTCTGTCCCTCCGTTTCTGCCAGATCAGGTCATAGCCCAGCACATCGGCCAGCTCTACGACCTCCTTGTAGCGGATGGATTCCCGCTGGAGCTTGGCGGACAGGTTGGAAACGCTGTTCGACCAGCCATATTCCTCATGGAGCCGGTCAACTACCTCCTGCATGGTGTATCCGGCCCGGACAATCTGTGCCTTGATCTCGTTGCGTACCGTCATCATCAAAAATCCTCCTAAATTTACTTGATAAAAAGCGAAGCCGGTACGCCCTCTGGCATAACCGCTTCGCTGTGTCGTGAAAAATTCTCTTGACAACAAATCCGTTCAGACTTGCCAGTGAGATGTCCTGTCCATCACCCGTACCTTCCGACTTTTCCGTTCCGTGTGACTTGGCCTGAAACCGTGTATTTTTCCATGATTCCATGCACTCGGTTCGCTGTTTCGAGAAGCACGGTTTCGCAAAATTATTTCTTCCAACCGTCAAATACTTTCCGATTCCCACTTGTCTTGATTTGCACCTCCGATTTTGCCAGTGATTTTTGATATACAACCGCTGAATTACTATAAAAGAGAGAACAAGGGTCAATCAAAGCGTACGTACGTACACGGTTCAGCGCCGCCATTCCTCTGGCACATCTTCCGGTACGTACGTACGCATCGAATCACCAGAAAACACTGATATATGATTTCTCACCAGTACCTCAATCCCCAGAAATCCACGCACCCGCCGTCCGGCTGCGTTGGTCACATTGTTGCAGTATTCCAGATTGTAGCGGCTCTGGCAGGCAATCAGGGCTTCGCTAAAGCTGCGGGGTTTCAGGGTAGGCAGATTGTTCTCGGTGCAGTAAATCTGGTACGCCTCATACAGCTCTTTGGAACTGGCAGATAGATCGGCTTTCAGGCGAACATACCCGTCAGAATCCAGAAAATCATAGACATTGTTGTTGTCCCGTTTGACTGCCTCCCGGTTTTCTCTGGTGCGGTCACTTTCGGTAAACTTGAAATTGTTAGCGGCCAGCTGCTGCAATCCCTCAAAAGCCCACAGCAGGATGCCCTCCACCTCGGCTTTCATCTTCTCGGCAAGGTCGGGATCATCCACACGGCCAGCAGGCTTTTCTTTTGTGGTCAACACCAGCTGGCGGCGGTAAAATCCGTCGCTCCGGTCAAACAGCGCCTGCAAATCTCCGTTAGAGAAAGCCAACAGCCTGGCGCACATCCATCCTTGATAGCTCTGCTTGCCCTTGCGCTCCAGATCCATCTTGCCCTGGGCGGTGACGATGGATTTCACATAGTTGGTCTGGCGCAGGGCCTCCATCCGCATATCGTCATCCACACACAGGAGGATATGCTCCAGATCTGCACGGGCAAATCGGTTCTCCGATACTTTTCCTATGCTGCCGTCCTTCATGTTTACACCGAATAAACGCCCCAGAACAGCGCCAATCTGGCTCTTGCCTTCACCACCGTTTCCCTTGAGAATCATCATCCGCTGTCCCTTATTGCTGGGGATCAGGCAGTAGCCGATATATTCCTGCAAGGTGGGAATATCCTCCGGGTAGAGCAGACCATCCAGAAATTGCAGCCAGAGAACAGGTTTTGGGGCGTTGGGCTTGTAGGACACGGGGAAACGGTTGCGGACGATTTTCGGCTTTCCCTCCGCAAAGGTTCCATCCAGAAAAAGCGTCCCGTTGGAAAGGTGAATCCGGTCCGGCTCCGGGGGAAAATCCTCCACCAGCGCCGCCAGCTTCATCAGCTCCACAATGTTGCTGATTTTGCGGGGAATATTGCTGACCGCACAGCATTTCAGCTCCTCAAAAATTTCTCCCCGCAGGGGCAGTTCATCGGTCACACGGCCTTCGGGCGTGAAAAAAGCCCCGTTTGTGAAGATGATCTTGTGCGTCTGCAAGAACTCCTCACAAAACAGGGCTTCGTTGATGCTTTTGCCATCGAACCAGACGGGCATCCCGTCAGGCTGCTTGTTCTTTTTCATCTCTCTGTTCCTCCTTTCCCAAACTCTCCAGCCGTTCCTCCAAACCTGTGATCAGACCATCCTTGTTCAGCATTTCTACGATTTTTACCCGTTGTTCCAGCTCGGCGGCAATGAGCAAATCTGCCAGATACTCCACATAGTCCAGCATCTGGCAGGCTTCCACAAACCGGTCATCCAGAACATCTTCCGGTGTCTTGGGTGTGTGCTGCACCTTCCAGCTTTCCAGAAGATGCAGATAATCGCACAATACCCGCAGGCAGCGCACTTCCTCCTGCCGGTATGCTTTCAGCAGAGGACGTTCCGGTTTAGGCAGGGCAGCTGCCGCAGGGGGCTTGTCCGGGTCAATCCCGAAATCCTGCGCCAGCTTCTGCGCTGCTTCGTAACTGCTCAGGTCAAACAGCCTTGCCACAAGGTCGATCACATCGCCGGTGGCCCCGCAGCCGAAGCAGTAAAAATACCGTTCATTCAGCTTCATGCTGGGGTGCCGGTCATCGTGGAAGGGACAACAGGCCATGCCGTTTCGGCTGACTTGCAGCCCATAATAGGCCGCAGCTTCCGGAACACGGACAACTTGTTTTATCAGTTCAAACCATGTCATTGCTGCTCACTCCCTTCTGAAAGAAAATCCTGGGTGCCGTTTTTACCATAGAACCTCTCTTTCTTGCGCTTCCCGCGCAGTCGCTGTATAATATTGTTGTAGTTCCGAAAAAAGTAATCTTATTTTAGATTACCCTTTCACTAATAGGAGAAATCCGGGGTGTAAAACGGAACCATTTTTTAAAAAATCACAAAATATTTTTTGAAAGAGGTGAGGTCATGGCGTATCTGTCTGATGACGAGCTTCTGGATACCGAGGGTGGCTTCACCGGATGGGACGATGGGACAGGCGCTGGAGCAGAGGAAACGCTGGAACAGGCGCTTACGGAAGAACGTCTGGCCGAGCTGGAAAGCGAGCTGGAGCAGGACGAGCATCCCATCGACTATGAAGCGGAGCTGGAGGACGAGGAAGAAGAAGCCGCCCCGGTCAGCGAAAAGCGGCTGAAACGGGAGATCCGGGCCGAAGCCGTGCGTCGGCTGGAGGAAGCGGCCCGCACCGAAAAGGACTTCCGGGTCATCGTAGGGGAATGGGACAAGCTGGATTGGAACCGGGAGCGCCGGGAACGGGACCATGAAAACCTTCGTGGGGATGTGCCGCTGGAATATCAGGCGGTGCCGGAACCAAAGCTCATTCCCCGATGGATGAACAACCCTGCATACCGGCAGCTGATGGCCGGAAACTTTCTGGACATCCTGTTTGACTGCCCCTATGAGATGCACAACCTGACCGCCGATGCCTTTGTTTCCCGCATGGTGGAGGAACTGAGCGAGGAACATAAGGAAGTTCTATATTTTCTCTCTTTGCGGCTGTACAGCACCACCCGGTTTGCCGCTGTGCGTGGGCAGTCTGACCGCAACATCCGCAAGCTGCGGAAAACCATCCACAAGAAATTGCAGCGCCAGATGTATGACCATCTGTGCGGCAAGCAGGAGCATGGCGGCAGCCTGACCTTGCGGGAACGCCAGTTTTTGGAGGAATACTCGAAAATCGCAAGGAAACAGGGCAAGGATGCCGTGATCCGGCGGGAGAACAAGACCAAGCGCAGAAAAAAGAAAAACCGCCCCTGATAACTGGGACGATTAAGGAGAAAGGGCGTGTATGATGAGAAATTTATTTGAACAATCCCGTTCCCATTGGGTGCGGTACGATCATTACGAGCTGAAAACAGCGGAAGATGGCAAGCGGTACATCACCCCCGGCAAAAACGCAAAGCCGGATGTCTACAATCCGCTGAAAGAAGTCCCCAACATTGTGCTGGATGCGCTGAATGTGGGGATGCTGATGATGGGACGCAAGCCGGAGGCAGAAGTAGAAAAGGCGATAATGGAGTTTGTCACCCGGTACGGGCTGCTGGGGTTGATGACCGCCCTGCCCACCACCCCGTCCTTTATGGACTATGAGGCGGTGTACCTGCCAAAAAATCACTTCATTAAGGAAGAATCCATGGTGACAGACAAATACCTGTCCCTGTTTTACCCCTTTGACCAGCTGGACTTGGTGAAGAAAGGCATTGAATCCACGTGGAATGTGTCGGGAGATCGGACGATGGTTGCCCTGACCATGACCTTCATGGACGAGCCGATGGCAAAGAACATGAGCTTCCAGCGGGAATATGCGGAACCCTACGATTGGGTTGCCCAGCAGTTCAAGGACTGGGCGTTTACTCTGTCTACGTCCATCCTGTACTACAATGACTTTGATTCCACCGACAAGGATGCAAGGGGACTATACCGCAAGGCCATAGCCGCATTTGGCGGGATCGCTCCCAGCTACCACATCGAGTTACTGGATAAGCCCACCATCTACTGGGATTTTCACTCCCTTCTGCTGGGTATCCAGATGATGTTCAGCTTCATGCTGGTGGACGATGACCAGCCCCTGCGCTTGTGCAAGCACTGCCAGAAAGTGTTTTTGGGCAGCCGATCCAATGCAGCCTTTTGCAGTCCACGGTGCAAGAATCAGTATAACGTCTACAAGAGCCGTGAGAAATCCAAGGGGGAAGCAGACTAATAAGGACGCTGTTGCTGCGGCGGGACGTGGGGCTTGATATACCTCTGCTTCCTTTTCCGGACAGGCGGATTTTGCCCTCTGTGCAAATCCCGATTTCGTCCGTGACCGTACAAAATCCGCCTGCCCTACTGCCGTCGAAAAGTGCCTGCCTGCTGCCCATCCGCCCAAGTCGCAGATGACGCAGTCAGCCCCTTCCCGGCGTCAGCCGGAAGCAAAGGTATAACACACTAGACTTTCCTACGGAAAATCGTGTGCCAAGGATGGCTCTGCCCTCCTTTGGAAACCTCCTGCCAGGGGGACCGCTGTTCCCCTCTGGACACCCCATGCCAAAAGGGTGCTGCTCGCCCCTATTGGATGTCCCAGCGCCAAAGGGGCTGCACCCCTCTGGACTCCCTGCCTGCTCGTGCAGTGGGTATCCATCCTGTTCCCACACGATGGATACCCCCCAGCCAGAACAGGGAAAACAGGCACAGAGATTTGCCCGGTTAGCGGGCAGATTTCTGTGCCTATTTTGTTCAGCGGTGGCTGGGCAACGCACACCCGGAAGCCATGCAGAATACTCGGTCTTGGTTGGAAATTTTCGTATTGAAGTGCGAAAATCGATTGTCCTAAATCCCAATACCTGGTATAATAAAACAGTCGAATTCTCTGACGGAGGTATCCATATGGCCATCTCTTACAATAAACTCTGGAAATTACTCATTGATCGGAAAATGAGCAAGGCAGACTTACGCCGAGCGGCGGGAATAGCCCCCAATACCATGACAAAACTGAACCGTGATGAAGAAGTAACCCTGGAAACATTGGGGAAAATCTGCACCGTGTTAAAGGTCAATGTTGGAGATATTGTAGACATTTTTCCGGAATGCTAAGTAAAAAGAAAAGCATGACCAGACAACAACTAAAGATGTTTTCTGTTATAACACAGGAATATTAAACACCCTTGTTTGGATTCGTTGTTTTGTTTGCGATAAGCCAAACAATTATTAGTTGTATTAAATATTTCAGAGATATTTGTGGAGGTGTTTGCCGTGGCTGATGAAATTGTCCAAGTAGGTAAATATACATTGGAGTCTTTGACCACTGGTATGTACTCAGATCCCAAAATTGTATATAGAGAATACATTCAAAATAGTGTAGATTCTTTGGAACACGCAGTTTCTCTTGGCTTGCTCGAACAACAGAGTATGCGTATTGATATAGTTGTCAATTCTGAAGAATCCTACATATCGATTAAAGATAATGGCACAGGAATACCCGCTTCCGAGGCTGCACAAACACTAATGAATGTTGGTAGCTCGAAAAAGAGAAACACGAATAATCGTGGCTTCCGTGGGATTGGTCGTTTAGGTGGAATGAGCTATTGTGATACGCTTATTTTTACTACTTCCGCAGAAAATGAGAAAGTAAAAACCATAGTTTCGTTCAATTGTAAAAAGCTGCGGCATTTACTTGTTCCGGGTGAATATGAAGATATGAGTCTGTCAGCCGTCTTGGAAGAAATAACGACCATAGAGACATTTCCCGAAAAGGAAGAAAAGCATTACCTCTGTGTCGAAATGGTTGATGTAAACGGCTTCTCTGATTTGCTTGATATAGACGCAGCTAAAAGCTATATTTCCCAAGTTGCTCCCTTGCCGTATCAATCCAGACACTTTATTTATACCTCTCAGCTAAAATCTTATTTGAATGATAATGGGTACATTGTAGAAGAGTTTCCCATATTTGTAGGAGAGAACGAATCGGATTTAGAGCCGGTATATAAACCCAATAAGAGTAGATTCAGGTCAGATCGTGGCAAGCGAACAGTTGATGAAATATCAAGTATGAAATACTTTGATGTTACCATTGATGGTGAATTATATGCCTTAGGCTGGTACGGTAATTGTGGCTGGTTTGGCTTTTTGTCTGAAAAAGAAATCTCTGGTTTCCGCGTGAGAAAAGGAAACATTCTTATAGGTGACAATCACACCATGAATGCTATCTTCAAGGAAGCACGCTTTAATGGATGGACGCAAGGCGAAATATTCATTGTTACCGACAAACTTATTCCTAACGCCAGACGAGATGATTTTGAGCAGAACGATGCTTACTATAAATTTATGGAAGCTTTGAGCAACAGTGTCGGAATGGAAATTGCTCGTACAATCAGAGAGGCGTCGTTAACTCGTAACAATCCGAACGCGAAGGCGTTGCGAGAAATTGAACGAAAAATTGGTGAGGCTTCCACCGCTGTCGCAGAAGGATTTAACTCTACTGTCGATAAAGAAAAGATGGTCACTGCGTTGACTGAAAGTGCGGCTTCGCTTGCGGGATTGCGCGTGAGTGAAGATTTAACTTCTAAGAAGAAGGAACTTCAAGAAAAGATAGAAGCAGCTATCGAAGAGGTTTCCGAGAGCAAAAACTTTAAGATAAACCAAATCAATTCCGGAATTGATAAGAAGAGCAAACAAGTCCTCAAAGTAGTAAGTGATATTTTATCAAGAAAGCTTGCCAAAGTCCTTGTCGATGAAATAATCGAGGACATTGTAAAAGAGCTGAATAGAAAGTAGGACTATTATGGAAATTCTCCCTTCTGAATATCAAAACATCGAACTTTCGAGATATGAAAAAATGTTTGTGCGCCATGCTATTTCCAATGATGGTTATGGCTTTCTTTTGCTGAAAGTAAATCCAACAATGATCGAAAATGAAAGTATGAATGTTTTGATATCTTCCAGAGGGGTAGTGTTTTTCAAGTTCTTTGAAGATTTCTCTGACGCATCTCTTTTTGGAGCGACTATGCAGCCGTATACGCAGTTTGTTTACCCCACTGCGAAAAAGATAATTTCCGAAAAGCTTCTTGGAAACAAATCTCTTTCTAAGAACGCAAAAGCCCTTAAATTCCCAATAAACATTGTTCATGTCTTTCCTAATCTTAAACGAGCTGACATTTCAAAAATGGATATCAGTGCTATTTTAGATTTCGTTCAAAAGCAATGTTTGTTTTCTGAGGACTTTTCTGAACTTCGTCAAGGGTTTGGAGCAATTATAGATCGCGTGTTGGATAACCCTATAGTCCCTGTTTCTGATACACCATTGCTTATATCAGACTTGAATGTAAACTCTGTGATGCAAAGGATTTCCCCAGAGTATGTTACTGTTCGTGTGGCTTGCGTTGACACAGCAGATTCTACTCCCGGTGTTGATAGCGAACTACTGGTTGTTGATGAAAAGGATGTAGTGGTAAGAGCCTTCCGTTTGGACAAGGAGCAAATCAACATCGTCAATCGTATAAGCAAAGATGACCCTAATCAGCTCATTTTAGCGTGCGCTGGATCTGGCAAAAGTGTTTTGCTCATATCGAAATGCTTTAAGGCAGCGCAAATGAATCCAAACAAGAAGTTCCTTATCACTTGCAGAAATGAGAATCTACATTCTCTTTACACATGGTTTATTGATCGTGCCGGACTACGAGAGAAAAATGTAGAATGCATGACCTTTCATACTCTGTGTAAAAAACTCCTTGAGAAGAATGGATTTACTGCAAAATATGGTGATTTTGATGGATGGGTATCATCTGTAATCGACAAGCTCAACCGAGGACAAATCCAAGATCGGTATTACGGTATTTTTATCGATGAGGTACAAGCATTTGAATCAGAATGGTATAAATTCTGTTATAACCTATTGGAGAACAAGAATACCAAAGATCATATTTTCGTTATCTGCGGCGATAAAACACAGCGATTGGAGAAACTAAAAAAACGCGGACAAGCCCCTTGGCAAGTTGGAGATGGATATCCCAATTATCGGGGGGGAAATAAAAATATCAGGATTGAAAAGAACTATAGAAACTGCATAGAAATTAACGAGTACATCAACAGGTTTGTTTCCAATGCAAAGCAATATTTGTATCAAATACAGGAAGATTACGAAATTGACCCGGATATGTTTCTGAGGGGGCAAGCAGTGTTTCACGGTGATGGAGTAAAGTACATCCAGCTTCCAATAAAAAAAGCAAGCTGTGAAATAGACACTATTGTTCAAGCAATAAACAAGATCCATGATGAAAACGAAATACCCTATGATGAAATAGCAGTTATCATGTATCAGGGTCAATATCGGAAAAAAATAGCAGGCTGGTTGGATAAGCAATACTATCTGCAACAAACACTGGAAACGAGACTGCGACTCGAAGATATTCCTTGCTGCCGCCTCTACTCTACAGATGCAGGATGGCAAGATCATTTCGGAGAGACCGGTGGCGTTAGATTGATTAAGTTTCAATCAACTCTCGGCTTGGATTTCCGAGCCGCAATCATTTGCGGTTTAGTCCCTCTGGGAGAATACGACGGGATAAAGAATCCCAACTGGGAGCATCTGAAAACAAAGGAAGAGACCTATTCAAACGCTATTGCAGCAACCCAAAGCTGCATTCAAAACTTGTATGTTGCTTGTACGCGAGCTAAAGAGGTCCTTTATATAATTGCTCCGGAGACTGAAAACGAATCCGTTTTCATGAAAATGTTAAAGGATTCAATCTAACGAAAGGTAGGCATTTATGAAACTCATAGAGAATGAAACAAAATTTACCCATAAAAGTATGCCTTCCTGGGGTGTGGGTATTTTCCGAGAGTCAGACGGCACTTACATAACTATTGATTTTGAGAATGCGGGTATCAAAAAATTCGGTATGAAGAGTATTGGTACCACACTTATGGTTGTGGAAGAAAAGGCTGAAAAAGTTGTGGCTGAATCCAAACCTATTTCACAGACTACTTATGTTCCCGTAAACGCTCAGAACGGTGCGCTCATTCAATATGATGGAGAGAGTGGAAGCATCGCCGGTAAAAATATAATTGAAGCCTTTGAAGGGAATGACTCTGTTATCTTCAACGAGTCATATATCATTATTGGTGAATACACAGAAGCCCTCAAAATTCACGCAATGTATGATTTGACAATAATGGGCGATGTAACTGCGCAAGAGTGCGTTGTAAACGGTTCATTGACGGTTATAGGCAATGCTCGTATCAAAAACATAACTTGCCAGAATGGATTTATTTGCAAGGGAGATCTGTACTCTGAAAAAGTATATGTCGGTGGGAATTTGATTGCAGACTCTGTTGTCTGTGATGAATTGATTTGCGATGGAAACGCTGCCATTCAGACTACTGCCAATATCAATCAGGTAGCACAGATTGCCAAGACAATCGTTGCTTGTGAAGGTATTATGGGTGCAGGAAAGTTTACAGCGCAGAACGCCATTGCAAACGAATATTTTGAATTTGACGGGGATTATGAAGGTAAAATACTTGAGTTAGAGACAGATGAGACAATATGCGATACTGTTCCTCAAAATTCGGATTCCTACGATACCGTTGAAGATGTTATTGCCTTGGCTAATAAAAAGCTGACCGAAGAATATGGCAAGTGTAGTTCGCTTGATGAGGAACAGCTGATTGACCACTTGCGCTTCTTGAGCGGCATTGAGAACAAAGAGTTGAAGGTTTTGCCTATTGTCGAGCCTTTGTTTTCTAAGCTGGCAGATTTGTCTTATAAAAGCAGAATTGAAACAATCGAGGAATATTTGACCGTCCTCGTTGCTAAGGAATTACTACCTGATGAAGTCTTCTCCTACGAGTCTATTGAGCATATAGGGAAATTGTATCTATCGAAGGCTCATGATGAAATAAGCAATCTCATTTTCGAACCTACGACTATAGAACAATTTGCGCGAGTGCTTTCAATGGCAGTAAAGTTTGAAGAAGAGCTGTCAGACGACTGGGAAATCATGATGGATATGATATTTGAGTCTGTAGGACTTAAATACTCTACCGTCAGCTCCATGATTCGCAGAAATAAACCAAAAGAAACTGAAACCACTGTTCCCTCAGGACCTCAGCCAGTGTCAAGTGATGCTACAATGGATGATGCTCCTAAAACGGATGCACCTCACATGAAGAAGTCTGATTTTCTTGCTAAAAAGCTTAGTCATGCCGGAAAGAAATTCGGGCTTACCGATGTTGAACTTGAGCGTATGGCAACAATCAAAATCAGAACTTTTGATGACTTGGTAAATGCGTCCGACGAAACCCTTACCAAAGTCTTCGGCAAAAAAGTATTCTTGGCAGATCACTTGATTCAAACAAGAGATAAGATAATTGAGAAATTAGTAGACATGGAATAAACTCCGCAAGCGAGGTGAGATAAATGGCAAATGTAAAAAGTGTTGCTCATGAATTGCTGGCACAAGAAATATTGAAGAACTTCAAGGGCAAGATCACTGGTGATAATGCAGACTATATCGTTGGTGAAAACCCCGAAAACCGCTATTTTGTAGGTAAGCTTTTGCCTGTGAACGATTCACAGACATCGTCTTGGGGGTCAGATGTCTTTATCGAATCGATAGGAGCTGACTTCTACATTACGCCGGATGAGATCTCTTCGGCGCAGCTAACCATCTATCCACGAGGAGATTTTTATTACAGGGCATATCCAACTCTTGAGCAACAGCGTACTACTATGTTGCAGAAAGCCAATGAACTATTTGAGCCTCGCTTTACAGATTTTGAGGAATTGGTCTCTAAATATCAGGAAGACCCTTCTGCTTTTTCCAAGGTGAAGGAAAAGCTTGTTCCCGTATATAAGAAAGTACAGATCCATAAAAACCATTTCTCACTTGTGCTTTTGCTGCATGAGCTTCTGAAAGGCAATCCTCAATATGGCTATGCAGATGCAAATCACGCTCAAAATAAGCAATTCGAGCAGTATCTCAATGACCTTCAATCAGCAATTATGGAGGATGAATATTGCTATACTCACGAGTTGTATGAAAAAACGACCTTGAAAGATTTACTTTCTGAGGAAGACTATAAAAAGTTTATAAAGAAGAATGCAAAACAAGGCACTCCCATTCGTCAAAATTGGAATGTCTATATTGACATAACCATCAAGCTTATTAAGGACAAGTATTTGATTTCTGTCGCGTTGGTCAACGGATCACAAGTTCAGTCCAACGGTATCACACATAAGTCTAACAAAAAATCAAATGACAAGCCGACCATTGAGACATTGTTTAATTCTGGTATGAAGATCCACCTTGATGGGGCAGCGTTTTCACCTATAGAGTTAGACTTTTTCGCTGATGACTATAAGTACAATAGCAGCCAGCAAGCAGTAGGAAATAATTGCTCCGTAATCTACGATGAAGAAAGTAACTCAATCATCACAAACCATTTGCCCATCTTCGTACAGAAAAGGCTTCTGACGAATGATGAACTCGCAGTATCATTCCAATCACTAATCGATCAGCCTGTCTCCACTTTGAAAGATATACACAGGAAGATGCTTGCAGAACACAAAAAATGGCAGCGAAAACTTGAGGAAAGGAAGCCGTCCCTATCCGAAATCGGAATAAAGAATATGCAGGAGGAAATCGACGAATTTGCACGAGAAATCCGTCGTTTTGAGTTCGGCATAGAAGTTATCAATGATTATCCGATAATCATGAAGAGCTTCGTGAACATGAATCGGACATTTTTGAAAACCTCAAAGAAGTATAGCACTTGGAGATTGTTCCAGATTGTTTTTATTGTCTCTCTCGTGCCGGACATTGCTGCTTGCGATGAGAATGTTCTGCTTGATTCACAAAAAGATCAAACAACGCTGAATGAGGTCTCTCTTTTGTATTTTCCTACCGGTGGTGGTAAAACAGAAGCTTTCCTTGGTGTCTTAATTTTTAACCTGTTTTTTGATAGATACAGAGGAAAGGAATGCGGAGTAACATCTATTTTAAGATATCCTCTTAGACTTCTTTCAGTCCAGCAAGTGCAGCGTCTTGCCAATGTATTGGCACAGGCAGAATTGATTAGACGAAGCGATGCAACAATATCTGGAACAGAAGAGTTCTCTCTCGGCTATTTTGTTGGTGATGCAAACACTCCTAACAAAATTGAGAAAAAGAATGTTCTTAAATATCGAACAAGTTCCCAAGCTGCTATGGACGAAGAACGCATTATTGACATATGTCCGTTCTGCGGAAAGCAAACCGTCCATTTGAAATTTGATGAGGATAGCTATCGCTTAGTTCACTATTGCGAAGATGCAAAATGCCCTTCTAACGGGGTTTTGCCTATATACATGGTTGACTATGAGATATACAGATATCTTCCTTCTGCCATTATTAGTACAGTCGATAAGCTTGCAATTTTAGGCAACAATCCGAGCTTTAGAAATATTCTCTCCGGGGCTTCACGCAGATGCCCCAAGCATGGCTTTACCAGTACAACAAAGTGCATGGTTGACAGAGAGTTTTGTAATATTGAGGCATCTGACCTTGAAGAAGTGGAAATGTATGACCCTGCACCTACCCTCTTTATTCAGGATGAGCTTCACTTAATCCGTGAAAGCTTGGGTACATATGCTTCTCACTATGAGTCGTTTATAGACTATTTTGTCAAAAATGTTTCTCCGTCTCGACGCCCAATTAAGATAATAGGAGCTACTGCTACAATTTCTTCCTATGCAACGCAAATAGCTCAGTTGTATAGCAAGGATCCTATTCGGTTTCCGTGCGCATCGCCTGACCTCAAGCGAAACTTTTATTCCTATATTGAAGAAGATGACACACAGCGATTAATCATGGGGTATGCACCTTATGGAAAGGCAATTATCAATTCTGTAGTGTATTCTTTGAAGTATATGCGTGAAGTGGTTTACGACTATAAGGAACATCCGGAAAAAATATTAGAAATACCGGGCATAGAGATAATAACCATCGATGACGCACTTGAAATTCTAAGGGATTATTGGATTTTCCTTGAGTACAACAATGTAAAAAGAGATGGAAACAATGTGGAGGGTGCGTTTGAAACACCCATCAATGTTGAGCTGAGAAAAGCTGGCATTACTCCATTCAGCACCCGCAAGATGACAGGCGACGAAACATTCCAAGATGTTAGAGAAGTGTTGTCTCAGGTCGAAACCAATGAGGATGTTTTCAATGGTGTGAACTTAATTGTTGCTACGTCTATGATCTCACATGGTGTAGACGCTGACCGGTTTAACATCATGTTCTTCTATGGTATGCCCGGTAACACAGCGGAGTACATCCAAGCATATAGTAGAACCGGCAGACGCCATTCCAGTATTGTGATCGATATCATACGCCCTTCCAGAGAGACTGACCAAAGCTATCTGAAAAACTTTGTAAATTTCCACGAGTTTAAGGATATTATGGTTGAGTCAGTACCTATAAATCGCTGGGCAACAAAAGCTATTGACTGCACATTGCCAGGAATTTTCACCGGTTTGCTGCTTACTAAATATGATCCGGAACTGCAATTTGCTCATGGCTCGCTGTTCTTCATGAATAACATCAAGAAAGCGATTGTTGCTGGCAGCTTGGATCCCGACACTGTGCGAAACGAACTTAAAATGTCATATGGCTGCACCGTCGCTGGTGAGGTATATGAACTTGGTAATCAGTACAGGGCTAAAATTGATAGTTTCATAGATGATGTTTTTGAGAAAATAGCGGATAAAAACTGGGAAAAAGAAAACATATTCTCTGGATTTGAGCTGATGGGCTACCATATCATGAATAGCTTGCGCGATACAGACCCTCAGTTGATTATTGAGCTTGAATAAGGGGGTGAACAGGATGAGTTCCAAACAGCAAATGAAGCGAGGAAAGAATCAATCGCTCTACAAGTACCTTCCTGAAACATGGATTGACTTTTCGGTTCGAGGAAAAGAGCGTAGGCAGTACATTGCAAAGGTATTAAGATGGAACAGCGAGAAGCTGGACGGCATTAACGTCAAGCGACTCATACGAACTGTCAACGAGTCTGTTCGCTCTTTTGAAAGCCAAGCATCAGGTCACGGACCGGTTGCTCCCACAGTTGGATTTAGCGCAGAACTGACAAAAGATAACTGTGATGTCCTCACTCCAAAGGCTTCCGATGAAGAGCGTGGTATTGTTGCTCAAATAAGCCCACTAACTTTTTACTGTAAACTCTGCAATAAGGTTTATCAATTTAACAGCGAGGAAGAATACCAGAAACACCGCTATTGTACTAATCCGGAATGTCACCACTCCGAATTGGCGCAGTTCCGCCAGATTTATTTCTGCAAGTGTGGATATGCAACTGACAGGCACAATCCTCGTTGCACTGAACACGGATATCAGTATGTGAAATGGTATGGCAACTACGATTTCGTGTGTACCAAGTGTAAGCGTCTGATTCCCATGCAAGTAAAATGTCCAATATGCGGGGAGATGCTTAGACCCAAGGCAGCTCTTGACCCAGCTCAATTCTTTGTCTTTAGTCTAAGTCTTATTGACTTGATAGACGAAAAGTTAGAAAACTTTATCTCAGAAACCGAATACGGTCCGTACATTACCTTTGCCTATTGGCTTGGATTGATAAGCAAAGAAGAGCTTGACGAGATCATAAAAAATGGTATTGTTTCCGACCCGGATGCCTATCAAAAGGTTTACGACCAGATGTACAAGCTCATGTTCGATGCCTTTAAGAATGAGGTTACTGCTGCAACCGCAGCAAAAACAGCAGCCGACCAGCAATGTGGGAATCGTTTTAATGATATCATCAACAACTTGAAGACTCGTATTTTTGCCACCGGAACTGATCTGTCCAGCATTGCAGAGCGTATTTTGGAGTATGACTTGGTAACTCGCTTGGATGATGTGTCTGATTTGGAGTCTGCGGTAAAGGTCGCTCGTTTACTGAACACTAACGCCAATCCTGAGCAATATGCCCAGATTGCTGACCGTTTTGGCATCAAGAGCGCAAGGGTTTGTGATCGGATCCCGTTTGTTTCCTGCTCCTATGGATATACGAGAGTAGAATCCGAGTGGAAAGACGGCGTACAGCTCCATGCATTCAAGGAAGAAAAGCCCGGCCGAAAAAACATATACGCGACAAACTTGAATACGGAAGGTGTTCTTTTTGAGTTCGACCGCAAAAAAATTATTCAGTGGTTGCTCGCTAACGAGGTTATCAATGAAGGTGAAGCCCCGGATCTCGGCTCAGAAGAAGATATCAAGATCTGGTTTCTTAACAACATTAAACCCAGCCTTATCCATCCATTTTCAACGATAGATGAGATGGCAAGCAAGGAAACCTATTATGTTTATCGGCTAATCCATTCATTGTCCCATCTCTTAATCAGAGCTGCTGCTGATATTGGTGGTTTGGGCAAGGACTCTTTGTCGGAATACATTTTCCCCGGCATTCCTGCTGTCCTGATTTACTGTCAGAACTCGCAAGGTTTTAATCTAGGTTCTTTGTTCAATACATTTGAGGCGTATTTCGATAAGTGGATGAACAAGGCATACTCAAACGCACAGAAGTGTATATTTGACCCTATTTGTATTGAACGACAAAAAGCCTGTACGGGATGTTTGTTTGTCAATGAAGTCTCATGCCAACACTTTAATAAGGATTTAGATAGAGCCTTAGTCGTTGGTCATGTAAACCGAGAGACGCAGCGTAAGACAACAGGCTTTTGGGAGGAATAAATTATGGCAGTGATGCACCCGGTTGATATCGAAAACTACGATTATACGCCAACAGAAAAAGACTTGTATTATGCTTTGAAGGAGCAGCTTCCAGACAAGTATCAGGTTTTTTATTCTGTTCGCTGGTTTGAAACCGTCGAAAATAAGAGAATCGACAGCGAAAGTGATTTTCTAGTTTTCGATCCGTCTTTTGGGTTTATTACTATAGAAGTGAAGGGCGGGACCGGGATCACTGTCAATGATGGTAAATGGACGCTTATAGAGGATTATAGTCCAAGCAATTCCAGTAGCCGTGAATTGAAATGCAGCCCTTACGAGCAAGCAGAAAAAAGCATGAGGCACTTTAGAAACTATTTTGTCTCTGAATTTAATCAAAATTATAATGGCGTATATGGTTTTGCTGTTGCTTTCCCAAGATACGCTATCGGTTCTCAGTTAGCGCAAGATGCGCCACCGGAAACTACAATCGACCTGAACGATATGTCTTCTTTGAGGGAGAAAATCAATCAGATTTTCCACTATTGGAAGAACAAGCGGAACATTACCATTCCATTCTCCGCAGAGCAGCGCACTCGATTTTTAACTGCAATAAATAAGCAGATATCCATGTCCGCTGCCGCAGGTGCGCTTATTCCGATCAAGGAGAAAGAGTTCTCCAAAATTGACTTTGTGCAAGACTCCATTTTGGACTGTCTGCATAACTATAGGCAAGTACAAATTGTTGGCGGTGCTGGAACAGGAAAAACCTTTATTGGAATCAAAAAAGCTGTTCAAGATGCACTCAATGAAAAAAGAGTGTTATTTACCTGTTGTAACGAGGAATTGGCTGCCTTTGTCAAATCAAAAGTAGCACATTATTCAAAGATTGATGTTTACACATATGCAGAACTAATGCAAAGCCTTTTAGGTGAGCAATATGAGACTTTGCCAGTAAACTCAAACGGGAATAAGTGCTGTTTCGAGTACATGGATGATGTCCCTAATGACGCAAAATACGATTCAATAGTCGTAGATGAAGCTCAAGACTTTGACATTGATATGGGTTTGGCTATTCGTAGCTTGCTGATAAATGATAGCGACTCATCGCTCTATGTGTTTTACGACAAAAATCAGAATGTCTTTGAGATGGACTTCGAGAATGCTTTCGCTATCGATGCTCCGCCCTATGTTCTCAGATACAATATCCGCAATACCGGCAGTATATATCAATGCGCAGTTGAACGCACCAACTTGGGACATGATACAGTAGCTAATAGTATCGTGGGCGTTCATCCTGAGATACATAACTATAGCAAGCCCTCACAAGCAGTAAAGGCACTTAGTTTGATTGTCAATCGTCTTGTTCAGAAGGAGTACGTTTCGGAAGAATCGATTGTAATCGTCTCAGATGTGCCCTATGCAAATTCTATCCTCGCAGGAGAACAGCGTATTGGCGCATATAACCTTGTGTTTAAGCATTACAAGGATGTTGCAGAAAACGAAATATGCTTTAAGACGGCAGAAGAATTCAAAGGTCTGGAATCCGATGTAGTAATCTATTTGACCCATGAGTTTACTGATATTCCGTCCTCGACCATTGATAAAAGAAAGGAATATGTTGCTATCACTCGTGCAAGGTATTATTTATATATTCTAAACACGAAATGCAAGGCAATTTTAGGTGAAAAACATGGCAAATATTTTACTTATTGAACCTGATTACAAATGCAAACAACCGCCGCTTGGATTGATGAAGATATCCTTCTTCCACAAGAATATCCTTCATGACTATGTGAGATTTACAAAGGGCAAGCTTCCAGAAGCACTCTCCGGAACAAAATGGGATCGTGTATATGTCACATCCCTATTTACATTTGAGTGGAAGGTAACGATTGAAGCAATCGAATACGCTAAGACCCTCGTTGATTCAACGGACAAGATTGTAGTTGGCGGTATAGCTGCCACCATGCTCCCGGATCAAATATACGAAGAAACCGGGATCCAGCCTGTATGCGGACTTCTGAATGAGCCAGGAAAATTAGGCCTTCCAGGGGATGAGTGTATAGACCAGATCACTCCGGACTATTCAATGCTTGAAGACATAGATTATGTTTATCCTTTTAATAATGCTTATTTTTTGAGCGCAACAAAAGGCTGTGGGAACAAGTGCGGTTTCTGTGCCGTACAGACATTAGAGCCGAAATTCATCCCGTATATTGATATCAAGGATCGTATCAAGGCTATCGACGAGAGATTCGGCCCGAAAAAAGATCTTATTTTAATGGACAACAATGTGCTTCGCTCTCCCCGTTTCAATGATATTATTGATGACATCATTGCCGCAGGTTTTGGAAAAGGAGCGACATACAAGAATCCTCGGACGGGAAAGATTGTTCAGCGATATGTTGATTTCAACCAAGGACTTGATGCATTGTTCCTTACAGAGGAAAAAGCAAAACGGCTTGGTGAGATTGCTTTAAGACCGGCGAGAGTCGCATTTGACCATATTGAAGATAGAGACATTTATGAAAGGGCTCTCCGCCTTTGCGCAAAGAATGGCATAACAGAGCTTTCAAACTATGTTCTATACAACAGCGAGGATTTCGGAGGAAAAGGTAAAAAATATCACGCAGACACACCGGCTGATCTTTACGACAGAATGAAGATCACGCTAGATTTGCTGGATGAGCTTAATGCAGAGTACGGAAAGGCGGAGCGCATAGCAGCCTTTTCATTTCCTATGAGATACATCCCGCTTTCTGCGCATGAGCGAGGATATGTTGGCTCCCAATGGAATGCAAAATTTCTGAGAGCAGTTCAAAGAATGCTTGTTCCGACACAAGGTAAAGGTGTTTGTAGCAGGAGCTTCTTTGAGGCTGACTTTGGAAAAAGTGCTGATGATTTTGTGAGATTCCTTAGTATGCCTGAAAAGTTGATTGCAGCCAGAGGTAAAATCAGCACAAAATCCAGGGGAAAAGCTTCTGAAACAGAGGAACAGTTTGCTATTCGCAAGGCAGGCTGGGAGCGAGATCAAAAGAAAATCCAGATGTGGAACTCGTTGTACACTCAGCTCGGTGATGAACATGAAGATTTCATAAATCTAATTGGTGACAATGAGTATTTGCCAGAAAAAGTGCTGGGAATAACCTCCACCATCCAGCGGAAACTTTATATCCTATATCTCACCACACCGAGATTGGTTGCTCTTCTCGGTATGATAGACAAGAATTCCCCGACATACTCTATAGTCAAAGCATTTATTATCGAAGAGTGTCCGGATTTATACAAGGATATACTCGATATCGTTGCTGAAAGCGAGGTGCAGCAAAACTATATTTTCAAGAACTTCGCAGAATTCTTTGGTAGGGATGGAGTTTCTGATCTGCTAAAGCGCCTCGTTATATCCGATTTCGCCGTAGATAAGCAGTTAAGCAAATGGGATATGATTTCAAAAAAAGAAGGTATCGGCTACATTGACTTTGAGTTGATTCGTGTGTATAGACGTTTTGTTGACTTAGATGTACTATCGAAAGATGAGCATGACATAGCTCAAAAGTATATTCTTGAAATGGATATGACAGAAATGGCTTCTATTCTTGCTACCCATATCGAGAAGTTTGAATCATTACTTCTTTCTGCGGTTGATACAGAGAAAGGTCAAGCCGTCCTGAAAAAAGTCACAAAGACAATCACAAAGAACATCCAGATCAAGCTGGAGAACTTTTTAGGAGAGAAATAATGAGGAGCATAGTAATAGGAAAACACACATTAGAGTCTCTCACGTCGGGGATGTATTCAGATCCTTATGTTGTGTTCAGAGAATACATACAGAATAGTGTAGATTCCGTAGATGAAGCAATTCGTGCTGGTGTAATGACTTTAGGTTCAGAACAAATCGTAGTAAAATTAGTACCGACAGAGAATCAGATCGTTATTTCTGACAACGGTCTTGGTATTCCGGCATCAGAAGTTGAAAAGACACTGATTAGTATAGGCAATTCTAAAAAGTCATCAGAAAGCTCTCGTGGTTTCCGTGGGATTGGTCGATTATCAGCTTTGAGTTATTGCAAACGATTGACCTTCACCACTTCATATAAGGGCGAAGCCATTGCCACGCAGATAATCATTGATGCTTCTAAACTGGCCGAGGTGTTGGCAGACGATTCCCGTGCTGATGTAACAGTTGTTGATGTGCTTGAAAGCGTGTATACGACGTTAACTAAACCTGAAAAAGACGAAGAACATTATTTTTCTGTGCAGTTAGATGGCGTTGACACAAATTCGCGCTTGCTTTCTTATGCCGAGGTTGAGGATTATTTAACGCAAAATGCACCGGTGCCATATAGCCCGGATTTTGTCTGGGGAAAAGAAATCGTAAAACGCCTTCAAAATGAAGGCTTGACTATTAGCTCCTACAATATTTCCTTAGAGTATGGCACTCGTGTAGCTCCCCTATATAAACCATACCGCGATCAGTTCATAGTAGATAAAGGCAAAAGTATAACTGATACAGTTCAGGATATCCAAATTGTCAAGATCCCAAATGACCGAGAAACATTAACTGCTATTGGGTGGTTAGGTAAGACAGGCTACAAAGGGAGTATCTACGAGAAAGCTGTTAAGGGTATACGACTGCGTAAAGGAAATATTCTTATTGGAGATCACCAAACATTGAATGTTGTTTTCAAAGATGCGCGGTTTAATGGATGGTCTATTGGTGAAATCTTTGCCATAGACAAGCTGCTTATCCCTAATGCCCGGAGAGACAATTTTGAAAAAAACCCTGCTTATTTCGCTCTTTTTGAACAGTTGATGACCCTTGCAGCAGAAATTACGCGGGATATTAGAGCTACTTCATTAAAGAGAAATTCGCTTCTATCGAATGCTATAAGTCAGCTTAATGAAACAGCACAACAAGCAGCCTCGGCAATAGATCAAGGCGTCTCAGGAGTTCAAAAAGGACTGATAACCAAAAAGCTGAAAGAAGCTCATGCGGCAGTCTCTAATTCAATGATCAACGGCGATTCTGAGCAGTATTGTCAGGATATTGCTTTTGCTGAATTGGATATGCTGATTGGCAAACTCAAAGGCACCACAAAATATAAAGCTCTCAATACTATTGATTCTCTGACAAACACTGAGAAGAAAATATTAGAACGCGTGATTTATATTATTGAGAGCCTTGAATTAAATAATGCGGACATCATTATCGATGCTATTTTGGATAACTTCTCCACAAGGCCTCTACCATCTGACAAAGCGCAAGGCTGAGTTATCTCTGCCAAATAAAACTCAATAATTGCTTTAAAATCGATTCATAAAATGCTATAATGTCTGTGAGAGGATGTGGTCGATATGAAGCAACTCGGTAAAAGGTTGCGTGCCTTGCGGGAAAGCCTATCCCTTTCTCAAGCAAAGTTGGCAGAGCTTTTAAGCATCACTCAGTCCAGCCTTAACCGCTATGAAAATGGACAATCAACTCCATCGGTTGATCTACTGCGCAAATATGCGGACTTCTTTGATGTTTCCATGGACTACATCTTTGGACGCTGCGACGAGCCCCAGGGAAAGCTGTATCAATATGAGCCGAAGGTATGGAAGAGCGCCGCTGAGATGGAGCAGTTCGTGGAAATGTGCTTTGACCCGAAATCACCCTACTACAACCGCTTGAAAGAATCTGTCCTGCGGATGTTTTCAGAAGAATCCAACGAGTAAGGGGGTGTCAGCGTGAACGCTGTGATTTATGCCCGCTATTCCAGCGAAGGTCAGCGTGAGGAGAGCATTGACGGCCAGATCCGGGAGTGCATGGAGTATTGCGCCAAGAACGGCATGACCGTGGTGAAGGAGTACATTGACCGGGCGCTCTCTGCCAAGACAGACAACCGCCCCGACTTCCAGCGGATGATCAAGGACAGCGCCAAGGGGTTGTTTGATGTGGTGGTTGTCTGGAAGCTGGACCGATTTGCCCGCAACCGCTATGACAGTGCCCACTACAAAGCCGCCCTGAAAAAGAACGGTGTGCGGGTGGTCTCCGCCAAAGAAAATATTGCTGACGGCCCGGAGGGCATCATTCTGGAATCCATGCTGGAGGGCATGGCTGAGTATTATTCTGCTGAGCTTTCCGTAAAGGTCATCCGTGGCCACACAGAAAATGCCCTCAAGTGCAAGTACAACGGCGGCACTCCTACCTTTGGCTTTGTTATTGACGCCGACAAGCACTACCAGCCTGATCCGGTTACCGCCCCAGTGGTGCTGGACATCTTCAAGATGTATGACACCGGCTCCACCATGAAGCAGATTGTGGATCACCTGAATGACTTGGGTGTTACAACGGTACGTGGCAAACCGGCAGACTTGAATTTTATCTCCGGGGTTCTACATAACCGAAAGTACATCGGAGAATATCAGTACCGGGACATTGTGGTGCCTAATGGCATCCCTGCATTGGTACCGACTGACCTGTTTGAGCATGTGCAGGAGCAGATGAAGAAAAATAAAAAGGCCCCAGCCCGGCATAAGGCTGAGGACGACTACCTGCTGACAACCAAGCTATTCTGCGGCACCTGTAAGGCCATGATGGTGGGCGAAAGCGGGACAAGCGGCACCCAAGGGAGAAAATACCACTATTACCGCTGCGTCAACAGCAAAAAGAGAAAAATCTGCACCGCTAAGCACAAAAGTGTTCGGAAAGAGCCGCTGGAGCAGGCTGTGGTCAGTTCCGTCATGCGGAATATCATGGATGATGCCTTTGTGGAATATTTCGTCGATCAGGCATTGGCATTACAGGGGCAGGAAAGCAACGAGCTGCCCTCCCTGCGTCGTCAGCTGGCAGATACGGAGAAAGCAATCGACAATATGCTCAACGCAATCCAGGCGGGTATTTTCAACGCATCCACTAAGCGCCGTTTGGACGAGCTGGAAGCCACCAAAGAAAAACTGGAACTGAGCATCATCAAGGAAGAGATGAAAAAGCCTCAGTTCACCAGAGAGCAGATTCAGTTCTACATTCTCCAGTTCCGCAAAGTGGACACTAATACCTTGGAAGGGCGCAGACGGCTGATTGATGGCTTTGTCAATAGTGTGGTCGTATACGATGACTACATTCTCGTGACCTTCAACTACAAGGAAGGTGCAGAACGGATCACCTTTGAGCAGATCGAGCGTTCGGATTTATCATCCCTCGGGGGACCAAAGCCATCAGCCGAAAGGCTGGTGGCTTTTTTGTTGCTGTAATGCGGTTTTGCGGGCGGCTCCGAACCTCGGAACCGCCCGCAAAACCTTTCTTTTCCTGGTCGTTTTGTCCCTGTTTGGGGGGGCATAATGAATCAATAATGAATGGATTCATTGCGTCGTGCGGCCTGTGCCGGTTTTGTTATCAAAAGGCCATAAAATGCGCCGCATCGCCTGTTTTTTGCAAATGGAGATTGAATATCTCGGCACTCCCGAGCAAGGGGAAAGCCACAGGTGTTCTCCTCTGTATTTATTGCAGAGATGGTCGGTATCGAATTGTCACAGGATGATATCCTCAACTAAAACCACAGTAAAACGGCCAGAGGATGATGTGTTGCCAAAGAAAAGGCTGACTGAACTTGAATAGACGAAATAATTATCTCAGTTGCCAATGGGCACTCTCGTTTTGAAGTTCCACCATACGACGGTAGAGTCCTCCGTGCTTTAGCAGTTCTGCAGGTGTGCCTTGCTCAGCTACGTGGCCATTTTCCAGAACTACAATGTGATCGGCTCCTGCCACAGTTCGCATTCGGTGAGCAATAACCAAAACGGTTTTGCCTGCCAAAAGGCGGGAGAGTGCACTCTGCACCTTTGTCTCGTTTTCTACATCCAGGCTGGCGGTAGCCTCATCCAGCAGGACGATGGGGGCATTCTTCAAAAGAGCTCGGGCAATGGAGATGCGCTGCCGCTCTCCGCCAGAGAGTTTTGTACCATTTTCCCCGATGGGAGTATCATACCCCTGGGGCAGGCGACAGATGAATTCTTCACAGTTTGCTGCTGCGGCTGCGGCTCGTACTTCTTCATCGGAGGCACCTCGCTTGCCCAAACGAATGTTTTCCATCACTGTGTCGTCAAAGAGCACTACGTCCTGGAACACCATAGAGTAATCGGTCAGCAATGCTTCTGGATCCACCGTAGAAATGTCCACGCCGCCTACCTTGATGGTTCCCTCTGTTGTATCCCACAGCCGGGCAGCCAGTCGCGCACAGGTACTTTTGCCGGATCCGGAGGGACCTACCAAGGCAGTCACTTCGCCTTCTCGAGCGGTAAAGCTCACCCCATCCAGCACTTTTTTCTTGTCATAGGCAAAGCCCACGTGGTCGAACTCAATATCGTGGCCCTTGGGCTGAAATACCTCTGTACCATCAGCTGTTGGGATGTCGTGGATCTCGTTCATGCGGTCGGCGGATATTTGAGATACAAACATCTCAGCGATCAGAGCCAGGCTCTGGTCAAAAGGTGCATACACGCGGGTGATAGTCAGAAGAAACAAGAACAGTAGCATAAAGTCAATCTGCCCGGAGAGAATCAAATCAGCTCCCACCAGGATTGTGGTGGCTACCCCCAGACGCATGATAACGCTGGCCGCATTGACAAAGATGCCGGTACCCAGCTCACCCTGGATGGTGACCTTCTCATGGGCGTCAATCTTCGTATTGAGTCCATCAAGGTAGCGCTCCTCCTGATTGGTGGCACGGATCTCGCGGACATTTTCCAGAGCTTCCTGAATTCCGTCGGAGACACGAATCGCAGCTTTTTTCGTTCGTTCGGAGTTCCGGGCGGAAATCCTCCGAGTACCGAACAACAGGCCGAAAGCCACCGGTACACCCCATAGGCAGGCGATGGCCAGCCGCCAGTCATACACCAGCAGGCACGCCGCGATAATCGCAGTGGAGATATAGGCACCGTACAGATAGCCCAGCACATGAGACCAGACATGCTCCATGCGGTTTACATCGCCCATAATGGTTTCGGTCAGATCTGCGAGATCACGCTTGCCGAAGTAACCTAAAGGCAGTTTGCGCAGTCTTTCTGCCAGACTGAGACGGGTGGATTTTACCTCGTTGTAGACCAGTCCATAGGTGGCATAATATTGCTGCAGATGGGTGACAAAAGATAGAACGATAAATGCAATAACCAGCCCAATCAGAAGGGCTGTGTTGGTCAGCGGGCGGCCGCCTACGAAGGTTTCCATCAGGCCGTACATCAACAGGTATAAAATGCCCACACCGCCCATAACGACAAGGTTGACAACTACCGTGCAGAAAGTTCCTTTTCGAGTGTTTTTTATACCCTGGTTAGTGAGGGCGTATTTTCGCTGAAAGTTTTTAGTGAACATATTCTTTACCCCTCTTTCACTGTTCGCTGGTGATCTTCCATTGGACTGCCTGATTGTAATCTGCCCACATCCTGGAATAGAGACCGCCGGCGGCAGTCAGTTCCTGATGGGTGCCTTGCTCCACGATGTGTCCTTTATCCAGCACCAGGATTTTATCTGCGCCCACCACGGTTGACAGACGGTGGGCAATCATGATCACTGTGCGTCCCCGGGTTAACTCAGTAAAGGCCTTTTGGATCAACACCTCGTTTTCGGGGTCAGCAAAGGCGGTAGCTTCGTCGAGAACCACGATAGGTGCGTCCTTCAGAATAGCCCGAGCCAGTGCGATACGCTGCTGCTCACCGCCGGAGAGATAAGTTCCCTCGGAACCTATCAGAGTGTCCATGCCCTGCGGCAGTTTGTTCAGAATATCTCCGCACTGAGCGGCCATCAACGCCGAGAGTACCTGATCTCTGGTGGCATTGGGGCGGGAGACTCGAACATTTTCGAAAATGGAGGCTTTGAACAGGCGGTTGTTCTGAAATACAAAGGCAATCTGATCCATGAGCACATGGGGGTCGATCAGCCGCACATCCACGTCGCCCACCTTCACCACGCCGGAGGTGGCATCCCAGAAGCGGGGAATCAGGCTGGCGGCGGTGGTTTTGCCGCCGCCAGAGGGGCCTACCAGGGCTATGGTCTGCCCCGGCTCCGCAGTGAAGGACACATGGGAAAGGGCAGGGGTTTGCGATCCATCATAAATAAAGTTCACATCTTCGAATTCCACACGGCTGTTTTGAGGGGCTTGGGGGTGTTCGGGTGCTTTCAGTTCAGGGGCACACATGACCTGGTCAATACGCTCCAGTGCAGTACTGGCCAGCATCATACCGGATGCGGCAAACATGATCTTGGCAAGCGCGGTGGAAATGATGGCGGAGAACACAGCGTAAAAGGCGAAGTTTGTAATAAACCCTGCAAAGTCACCGTCAGCCAGAGCTCCGGGAGCCAAGAAAAGAGCCGCAGGTACCAGGAACACAAAAGCACCCTCAGTAAAGGTTAGATTAATGGACTGCGGCACGCGGCACACATCGCCTTGATAGTATTCTGCTTTAGCGCTGTAATCCTCGATGGCCTCCTGGAAGGCCTTGAAGGAATAAACGGTCTGCTGGAAAATCTTGACCACCGGGATGCCTCGGACATACTCGGTGCCAGCCTTAGTCATGCGATCCTGGGCTGCCTGATACTCTGCCATCAGTTTGGTGTTTTTGCCGCCCATCATAGAGAACATGGAGATAGTGGAAATCACAGCCGCCAGAAGGCAGGCTGCGCCCATCCGCCAGTCAAAGACAAACATCATCACCAGCATGGACACAAACAGGGTAATGGTTCCTACGATGTCTGCCAGATTATGGGCAAGCAGGGTCTCCGTATCAGCCGCCGCTGCGTCCAGCCGACCACGGATGAGACCGGAGGCGTTGGAGTCGAAAAAGCCCAGTGGGGCTTTCAGTACATGTGCAACACCCTGCTTACGAATATTGGTTGCTGTGCGGAAGGCTGCCAGATGAGTACACATCAATCCTGCAAAGTACAAAACGATGCCGGCCACCGCAAAGGCAAATGCCAGCCAGCCATATTGGGTGACATCCTGCGCTCGCATCCAGTACGGTGCCACTGCGATCAGATCCCGGGCAACAAGCCAAATACAAATGTAAGGTGCCATGCTTAGCAGCATGGACACTGCCGACAGAGCTAGTCCGAGAAACGTTAGTACCTTATAGTTTCCCGCGTAGTCTAGCAGGACCGTAATATCATTCTTTTTCTTCTGTGTCATAACAAAAACCTCCCTTGAAGTTAGCTATAGCTAACTAATGTTTAAAAAAGATAGGGGTTATCCCCCCATCAATTTCATCCATCCGCCAGTGTAGAAAGCCCGGAACTGTTCTACATCCCGCAGAGCCTGTTCTTTCGGCATATCATGAACGACGATCTCAAAAAGTCCATTGAACATTCCGCTGGCGATGATATGGCAGAGAGACTGACTCAGTTCCGGAAGAGTTTGCCCCAAACGTCGGAGAACATCCATGTAGCGGAGCGTATACTCCACCTCCACTTCTACCATGTTGTGGACAAAGTGTTCATAACTGGTTCCCTCCGATCTGCAGAGCAGCAGTTTAACCGGTTCCCGATGCTGACAGATATAATCCACCATCCACCTTACACAGGCTCCAGACGCATTCCCCATGCAAGTAGCCTGTTCTTCTTCAGGTAACTCGGCAAAAGAGGACTGGGCTTCCATAAACTTTCCCATAAGAGCAACGGCGTGGGGCTCTACAAGGGCGTTGAAAAGAGCTTCTTTGCTGGAGAAATATCCATAGAAAGCACCAGTGGTTACACCGGCGTTTTTCACAATCTGGCGCAGGGAGGCACCTTGAAAGCCTTTTTCTAGAAATTCTTGCATAGCAGCCTCCTGGATACTCTCAAGAGTGCCAGTTACTTTTTCTTCCATAATATTCTCCCTATAACACTGTTATGTAACACTGCTATAATACATCTCTTTTAATATGCTGTCAAGACGGCCGAAAACATTCTGCAAGTGCTATGGAAATATTTCTTTTAGATTCAGGTGAACAGTCAGTCATCAAGGGGAGGAGCAGGAACATTACCATTTTGCGCAAGGATGGCGGATATATCGGTGAAGTACCAAAAAGGGGTCCGCTTTTCAAGGAAGTCGATTTTGATACAATTATATGGCATGGTACTTAGCACTATCAACATAAGCGTGATGGAATGATTCAGTGGTAGCGTTAATTGAACTGTGTTAAAAAAACAGACAAAACTTTTTAATAATTTAACTAATTTAAAAGAATTCCTTGACAGTTGATAAAGACGAATGATAGAATTTGTGCCAGCAAGTTAGCGAATGCTAACCTGCTGGGGATATGATTATATTTATGGAGGATTTATAAATGAAAAAGAAAGTACTATCCATTGTACTTGGTGTTGCAACCTTAGCAGGGATCCTTTCCGGATGTGCAAATTCCACATCTACCATCACACAGGCAGACAGCAGCCAGCAAGCGTCAAGCATCACCGAAAACTCCACCCCGGATGCCGAAGGCGCATATCCAATCACAATTTCTCACGCCTACGGAGAAACCGTGATTGAAAGCAAACCAGAGAACATCGTAACTTTGGGATGGGGCAATCAGGATACTGTTTTGGCGCTTGGAGTCGTGCCAGTCGGTGTTTCGGCAGCTAATTACGGCTATATAACAGAGCATCACCTTCATGAGTGGACCGACCAGGCATTTGCTAAACTGGGCGAAAACTCCCCCAATGTCTTTGATGACACTGACGGATTTGACTACGAAGCAATCAGCGATGCTGCACCCGATGTGATTCTTGCAGCATATTCCGGCATGACCGAAGAGGAATACGAAACGCTTTCTGCTATTGCACCAGTTGTTCCTTTCAAAGAAGTAGCATGGAAAACCAACTGGAGAGAACAGACCCTGCAGAACGCAGAGGGTATGGGCATGAAGGCGGAAGGCGAGGCATTGGTTGCCGATGTTGAAGAATTGATTGCAAAAAAAATCAGCGAACACCCCGAATTTTCGGGAATCAACGCCGGATTCTTCTGGATTGATGCAAACGACTTCAGCACCTTTTACGCTTATCTTCCCGCAGACCCCAGAGCCTCATATCTGCAGGATCTTGGGTTTCAACTGCCCAACAGCATCAAGGAGTTAGCAAACGGCAGTTCGGAGTTTTCGATTGTACTCAGCCGAGAAAATGTAGAAACTCTCTCGGATATTGACTTGATGGTTATGTACGGTGACGAGGCTTTATTGCAGGCGTTGCAGGAAGATGCCTTGATGTCGGAAATTCCTGCTATTAAAAATGGCGCTGTAGTGCTCATAGATAGTTCTTCCCGTCTTGCAGCATCCACAACACCGACCATTTTGTCTATTCCGGCAACCATTGACGAATATCTTGCTGTTTTGGCACAAGCTTGTGAGAAAGTGAAATGAGTAAAAGAAAAAGCCCAGTTATTTTATTCATGATGATAGTCCTTTTGCTTTTTTGTGCGATCGTATCGCTTGCCTACGGAGTAAAATCCGTAGGCATTCGCAGCGTTATAGGCGCATTTTTTTCAAATGATGCCCCATTATTAGAGGTCAATATTGTCAGCGCTCGCATACCAAGAACAATATTCGGCATCCTTGCTGGTGCAGCACTTGGTGTTTCAGGGCTGCTGATGCAGTCGATTACCCGAAATCCCATTGCTGACCCAAGTATATTGGGCGTAAATACTGGTGCATCTCTTTTTGTTGTATGTGGCATCGCTTATCTGCATATCAACAATGCAAACCACTACATTTGGCTAGCATTCAGTGGAGCTTCACTTGCAGCACTTGTTGTGTACGGGCTTGCCTCCATTGGTTGCGGGGGGGCAACGCCTATCCGGCTGGCTTTGGCCGGTGCCGCTGCCTCAACAGCGCTACAGTCCCTTGTCAATACAGTTATGTTACCGAACTCACAGGTTATGGATCAGTTCCGCTTTTGGCAGGTTGGCAGCATTGGAGGTGCATCTTTTGAGGATATCCGGGTGGTGTTGCCCTATCTGATAGGAGGATTTTTGTTGGCATTTTTACTTGTGCCATCGTTAAACGCTATGGCGCTGGGCGATGATATGGCTACCGGACTTGGCGTGAATGTTGCATTGGTTCGTGCACTGGCGGCGTTTAGCGGTGTACTTCTATGTGCATCGGTCACAGCACTTGCAGGGCCTATCAGCTTTGTTGGTCTTATGGTCCCGCATTTGGTTCGTATGCTTGCTGGCCCTGACCTAAAAAGGATTATGCCGTTATCAATGCTTTGTGGGGCTTGTGTACTCTTATTGTCTGATGTTCTCGGAAGAATTGCCGGAAAGCCCGGCGAACTGGAATCCGGGATCATCACATCCTTGATTGGTGCCCCTATTTTTGTTGCAATTATTCGAAGGGTAAAGGTGCGTTCTTTATGACCGATAAAAGCATACCTGTGATTGGATACTATAAAAGAAAAAAACGATACTACATCACGGTGTTCGTGTTGCTTATATTGGTACTTATGCTTGCCTGTACGATGATGATTTATGGAAACACAATATATTCCCCCAAAATAGTTTTGGAAGTGCTAAAAAGCAACGAAACAAAAGGGGCCGCATTCACCATAAAAACGCTTCGGTTACCCCGTATGTTTGCAGCTCTCTTTTGCGGAATTTCTTTTGGCCTGGCTGGCAATACCTTTCAGAAACTGCTTGGAAATCCCCTTGCCAGCCCGGATATCATTGGTATCACTTCTGGGGCAAGCGTTGCTGCGGTATTCGGTATCCTCGTATTAAAATTGAATAGTAGTATTGTATCGGTTTTAGCGGTTATATCGGGATTGCTCGTTGCTTCTACCATCTATTTTTTAGCACACGACAACCGTTTTTTCAACGAAAAATTGATCCTTACTGGAATCGGAATACAAGCTTTTTTAAATGCTCTCATTTCATGGATGTTGCTGAAAGCGTCAGAATATGATGTGTCTAGCGCATTAAGGTGGCTTAGCGGGAGTTTGAACGGAGTAACTTTAGAGCAAATTCCACCACTTGCAGTGGTGGTGTGCATCGTATTTGGGGCCATGTTACTTTTGAATCGGCATTTGGAAATCCTGCAACTGGGAGACTCCCATGCAAAAGTGTTGGGGTTGAACATCACAGCGGTGCGGCTTGGATTGATTTTATGTTCGCTGCTTTTGATTGCATTTGCCACTTCTGTAACGGGACCGATTGCATCCGTAGCATTTCTATCGGGACCAATTGCATCCAAAATGTGTAGAGGAAAGAACAATCTCATTACTTCAGCATTGATTGGGGCGATTCTTGTTATGATTTCGGACATGATCGGGCAATATGCCTTTCCCTCTCGTTATCCTGTAGGCGTTATTACAGGAATTCTCGGTGCCCCATACCTGATTTGCCTTCTTGTTCGCATAAATAGAAAAGATGTTTAAGAAACGCTGTTTTTAACAAACGAATCGGATATTTGCAAAAATAGGAGTCTTACAAGATGAAGTCTCATGATGTAATGTATAGAGGGTGGAATACACCAAAAAACATTACATCATGACTGGCGGCTCATTTGTGGCGAATGAAAAGACAGTTATGATAAAGGAGGGATGCCCTCAAACCTACCATAACTGTCAATCACATTCCCTCGAAAGGAGCTTTGTATGGAACTGACTTATACCCAATGCGGCGACTATTTCATCCCCGATCTTGTGTTATCGGACACCAAAGAGTATCATATCGGGAAATATGGCCGGTTGCGCCGTGCCTACTTAAAAGAACACCGGCCCATTCTGTATACCGATCTTATTGTCACTGAAAAGCTGTTTCCCCATTTGGAGGAAATCGACACCGCCTGCCGGGAGCGGCTGGAAATTATCGAAAAAGCCATGATGCAGCAAGAGGGCGTCACAGAAGCCCTGAAATCTGCCGACCAGATGGCATGGGTGCGCTCCATGAACTCCATCCACAACAGGGCCGAGGAAATCGTCCTGGCGGAGTTGGTCTACTGTTGAGGGAGGGAACGCAATGATTTTGGAAGCCATGTATAACGGGGAGTTTTATCCCTGTGAAACCGTTGTTCCCACATCCCCGGAATACCGCAAGGCGATCCAAACCTGTGCGGCGTTGATGGAGCAGTTATCCCAGCGGCTCAGCAAAGAGGACTATGCGCTGGTGGAGGAACTCCGGGCGCAGAACGCTATCGCCCAGTGCGAGGAAAGTGAAAGCCATTTCAAGTATGGATTTTCGGCGGGGTTGATTGTCCAGCAGGAAGCCCATGAACAGCTGCAAAACAAGAAATAAGCGATGGCCCAAAAAGCCCACGCAGCCGGAAAGAGAACCGGAGGCGTGGGCTTTCTGTGTATACGGTTATTCTGTCTGATCAGCCGAAGTCTCTGCAACCAGTCGGTCAAAGTCGCTCTGATAGGTCCGATCCTGCAATACCCGGAACTTTTCAAACTCTTTCTCGGCAAAGGCTTTGGCAATGGCAGCGGTCACCTTGCCTTTATCATGCAGAATATCTTCCTCGTTGAACTGTAAAAATGCGTCAAGCCGCTTGACCCAATCGGCCATATACATGACATTTCCCCGGCGGGCCTGCCGTTCCGCATAGTCAAGGTACATGGTGACAATTTCGTTCAGGTTCCGCATTTCTGTTTCGTTCAGATAGTTTTTGGCAACGGTGACATCGGATTTGCGGATGCGGCCTTTGGGGGCGTTTTTCCATGTGGTCAGGCCCATATTGGGCTTGGTGCTGTCGGCACGGCCATATACGATCTCGGCAGCTGTATGGTGGGTGACCGCATAGTGGAGCTTATTCTGCACCGTTGCGAAAAACTCCTTTGTGATGGGGCTTTCCACATCGTAGTCGGCGCTGCACTGGGAATAGATGTCCGTGATTTTCTGGTAAAATCTTCTCTCGCTGGCCCGGATGTCCCGGATACGCTCCAGCTGTTCCTCGAAATAATCTTTGCCGAAAAAGTTCTCCGGCTCTCGCAACCGTGCGTCATCCATCACATAGCCCTTGATGATGAACTCTTTCAACACCCTGTTCGCCCAAATGCGGAACATGGTCGCCTTTTTGGAGTTCACACGATACCCCACAGCGATAATGGCGTCCAGATTGTAATAGTTGGTCTGATACCGTTTCCCGTCCGCCGCAGTTGTTTCCATTTTGGAAACAACTGAATCCTCGCTCAGTTCGCCGGATTCAAAAATGTTTTTCAGATGCTTGGAAATGGCCGCTTTCTGTACCTCGAACAGCTCTGCCATTTTTGCCTGTGTCAGCCAGAGATTTTCCTGAAAGAGCAGGATTTCCACCCGCACTTCTCCGTTTTCGGTCTTGTAAAAGAGGATTTCTCTGGTTTCATACGGGGTCAGTCCCTGTTCCTCACTCATTCCTCGTCACCTCCATCCGTCCGGTTCTTTCCCCGGCTCTTGTAGACATTGTACTGGTTCTTGCACCGTGGGCTGCAAAAGGCGGCGTTGGACCGGCTGCCCAGGAACACCTTCTGGCAGTGCTTGCACAGGCGCAGGGGCTGGTCACCGTCCACCAGCATGAAGCTGAACATCATCTGGATGCCCAGCAGCAGGGAGTGAAAGTCCCAATAAATAGTGGGCTTATCCAGCAGCTCGATGTGGTAGCTGGGGGCGATCCCACCGAACGCAGCCATAGCCTTGCGATACAGCCCCCGTGCGTCCTCGTCGATGGAATCATAATCATTGTAGTATAAAATGGCCGTGGTCAGCGTAAAGGCCCAGTCCTTGAACTGCTGGGCAACCCAGTCATAGGGTTCCGCATATTCCCGCTGGAAGCTCATGTTTTTCGCCATCGGCTCGTCCATGAAAGTCATGGTCAGGGCAACCATCGTCCGGTCACCGGACACATTCCACGTGGATTCTATGCCTTTCTTCACCAAGTCCAGCTGGTCAAAGGGGTAAAACAGGGACAGATATTGGTCCGTCGCCATGGTTTCTTCCTTGATAAAGTGGTTTTTCGGCAGGTACACCGCCTCATAGTCCATAAAAGACGGCGTGGTGGGCAGGGCGGTCATCAGCCCCAGCAGGCCGTACCGGGTGACAAACTCCATCACTGCCTTTTCCACTTCTGCTTCCGGCTTGCGTCCCATCATCAGCATCCCTACATTCAGGGCATCCAGCACAATGTTGGGGACCTCTTTCAGCGGATTGTAGACATCCGGCTTTGCACTCTTGCCGGGGGTGATGTACTGTTTGCCATCTTCCGCTGTTTTCATCTCATAGTGATCGTACCGAACCCAATGGGAACGGGACTGTTCAAACAAATTTTTCATCATACACGCCCTTTCTCCTTAATCGTCCCAATTATCAGGGGCGGTTTTTCTTTTTTCTGCGCTTGGTCTTATTCTCCCGCCGGATCACGGCGTCCTTGCCCTGTTTTCTTGCGATTTTCGAGTATTCCTCTAAAAACTGGCGTTCCCGCAAGGTCAGGCTGCCGCCATGCTCCTGCTTACCGCACAGATGGTCATACATCTGGCGCTGCAATTTTTTGTGGATAGTTTTCCGCAGCTTGCGGATGTTGCGGTCAGACTGCCCACGCACAGCGGCAAGCCGGGTGGTGCTGTACAGCCGCAAAGAGAGAAAATATAGAACTTCCTTGTGTTCCTCGCTCAGTTCCTCCACCATGCGGGAAACAAAGGCATCGGCGGTCAGATTGTGCATCTCATAGGGGCAGTCAAACAGGATGTCCAGAAAGTTTCCGGCCATCAGCTGCCGGTATGCGGGATTGTTCATCCAGCGGGGAATAAGTTTGGGTTCCGGCACTGCCTGATATTCCAGCGGCACATCACCACGGAGGTTTTCGTGGTCCCGTTCCCGGCGCTCCCGGTTCCGGTCCAGCTTGTTCCATTCCTCCACCACGACCCGGAAATCCTTCTCCGTGCGGGCGGCTTCCTCCAGCCGCCGTATGGCCTCGGCCCGCATCTCCCGTTTCAGCCGCTTATCGCTGACCGGGGCGGCTTCTTCTTCCTCGTCCTCCAGCTCCGCTTCATAGTCAATGGGATGCTCGTCCTGCTCCAGCTCACTTTCCAGCTCGGCCAGACGTTCTTCCGCAAGCGCCTGTTCCAGCGTTTCTTCCGTCCCTGCGCCTGTCCCATCGTCCCATCCGGTGAAGCCACCCTCGGTATCCAGAAGCGCGTCATCAGACAGATACGCCATGACCCCACCTCTTTTCAAAAAATATTTTGCGATTTTTCAAAAATGGTTCCGTTTTGCACCCCGGATTTCTCCTATTAGTGAAAGAGTAATCTGAAAACAAGTTACTTAGATTACATTTGCTCGTTCACACAGGAGAAAGGGGGCTTTCGCCATGTTCAGGCTTGACATAAAAAAGAAGTAACACAATCGCAGGTTACAAACAACGGAACCATAACAACAGTATACACCGGATGCGCCGAAAGCGCAAGAAAGAGAGGTTCTATGGCAGATAAAAACGCCGTGTTTCTGACCCGGCACATTGGCAACACCACCTATAAAGTTCGTGTCTACCTCAGCGAAACCGCCGAGGAAACGATGGAAGATAAAATTCTGCGGCTGATCCGCAATGACGGGCTGGCAAACCAGCCGGAATGTGGTATAATGGAACTGCCACAAATGAGCCGTCCGTCTGAAAGGAGCGCCTGATATGGCAAACAGACAGACGGAAGAAAAAATCACTGCGCTCTATGAGCGCCTGTCCCGTGACGATGACCTCACGGGCGACTCGAACTCCATTCTGAACCAGAAACGTTATCTTGAAAGCTATGCAGCACAGCGGGGCTACACCAATATCGTCCACTACACAGACGATGGGTGGTCCGGCGGCAACTTTGACCGTCCCGCATGGAAGCGCCTTGTGGCGGACATCGAGGCGGGAAAGGTGGCCCACCTGCTGTGTAAGGACCTAAGTCGGATCGGCAGAAACTATCTGCAAACCGGCTTTTACACCGAGGTAATGTTCCGGCAGAATGGGGTTCATTTTGTCGCTGTTGCCAATAACATTGACAGCGAGGAACAGGACAGCGGCGAGTTTGCCCCCTTTCTCAATATCATGAACGAATGGTATCTGCGTGACCAGTCCAAAAAGGTTTCGGCAGCATACCGTGTCAAAGGCAAGGCAGGCAAGCCCACCACCAACAATGCCATCTATGGCTACAAAAAAGACCCGGAGGACAAGGACCACTGGCTGGTGGACGAGGAAGCCGCCGCTGTGGTGCGGAGAATCTTCCTGCTTGCGGTGGAGGGGCATGGCCCCTATGAGATTTCCAAGATACTCACACAGGAAAAGGTGGAGTGCCCCGCCTATTATCTGGCCCGCAACGGCAGAGGCAGCCGGAAGAACACCGTGGACACCAGCCGCCCCTATGACTGGTACGGCTTCACGGTCAGTTCTATGCTGACCAAGCCGGAGTATATGGGGCACACCGTCAATTTCCGTTCCTCCAAAAAGTCCTACCGGGATAAGCGGGTAAAAAATGACCCGTCCGACTGGCTGATTTTTGAGAACACCCACGAGGCCATTGTTGACCCGGAAACCTGGCAGCTCGCCCAGCAGGTGAAACGGACGGTGCGCCGGACAGATACCACCGGCGTCGCCAATCCCCTGACCGGCCTTGTGTTCTGTGCCGACTGCGGAGCCAAGATGTATAACCACCGGGGCAAACGCAAAAAGGACGGGCGGGAGTATGGAACCGACTTTTATAACTGCTCCACCTACACCCTGACCTTTGAGCGGGAAACGCAGATGTGTTCTTCTCACACGGTCAGCACTAAGGCTTTGAATGCCCTGATTCTGGAAACCATCCGCACTACCGCCAGCTATGCCATCCAGAACAAGGAGGAATTTATTCAGAAAGTTCGCAGCATTTCACAGGTTCGCCAGCAGGAAGCGGCAAAGGAGCTGAAACGCAAGGTCGCCAAGGAGCGCAGGCGCAGCGCCGAGCTGGATGTGCTGATTAAAAAGCTGTATGAAACCTATGCCATGGGCAAACTGGAAGAAAAACGGTTCGAGCTGCTGTGTGCCGAATATGAGAAGGAACAGGCCGAGCTAGAACAACTGCTTGCCTCCGAGCAGGCACAGCTGGACCAATTCCATGAGGACACGGACCGTGCCAGCCACTTTCTGGCGCTGGCACAGAAATATACGGATTTCACCGAGCTGACCGCCCCTATGATCCATGAATTTGTGGAGAAAATTCTGGTTCATGCCCCGGACAGAAGCACCGGGGAACGGGTGCAGGAAATTGAGATTTATCTGAATTTCATCGGGAAATTCGAAGTGCCCATGCCCGAACCCACCGAGGAAGAACTGGCTGCGGAGGAAAAGCGCCGTCAGAAGCGTATCCGTGACCATGAAAAATACCTGCGCCAGAAGGAACGCAAACAGAAGATTGCTGAGGGGCTGATCGTTCCGGGCGAACCGTATCAGCTGGTGTGCCAGTGCTGCGGAGCGCCGTTCCAGTCTGTCCGCCCCAACGCTAAATTCTGCAAACCCGCCTGCCGGGAGAAGTTCTACCGGCAGGAAAAGCGGAAAGCCAAAGAAACGGAAACATCACAAACTGCATAAGGACTGTGGCCTGCCCAAATAAACCGGGCAGGCCGCTTTTTTTATGCCCTGAAACGGAGGGATTTTTTATGACACTCTTTGAACTGGTAAAACAGAATATTTGTGTGCCGGATGCGGCGGAACACTATGGGCTGCAAGTCAACCGAAACGGGATGTGCAGCTGTCCGTTCCATGAGGACCGGCACCCCAGCATGAAGCTGAACGAACGGTATTTTTACTGCTTCGGCTGCGGAGCCACCGGCGATGTGATCGACCTTGTGGCGAGGTTATTTGACCTGAGCAGCTACGAGGCAGCGCAGAAGCTGGCACAGGATTTTGGGATTGACCCGGACAAGCCCCCTGCGGCAGCGGTCCTGCCCAAACCGGAGCGTCCCCTGCTGACAGCATACCGGCAGGAAGAAGTGCGCTGTCTGCGGGTGCTGTGTGATTATCTGCATCTTCTGGAAAGCTGGAAGGTGCAGTACGCACCCAAGACACTGGAAGATGTTCTGGATGACCGGTTTGTGGAAGCCTGCCAGATGCTGGACTATGTGGAGTATCTGGCGGATTTGCTCATTGCCGCCGAACTGGAACAGCGGGTAAAAATCGTGGAAATGCTGAACAAGGATGGCCTGATTGCCGGTTTGGAGGAACGGCTGGACAGGCTGAAAAAGGAGGACGATGCCCATGAAAAACAAAGCGCAGCTTGACGGGATGCCCGTCTGGTTTGATGGAAAAAGCATCAACGAAGCCCTGTTTTGTGAGGAGTTCTTGCAGACGCACAAGATCATCTTCACAAACGGGGCTTTTTTCACGCCCGAAGGCCGTGTGACAGACGAACTGCCCCTGCGGGGAGAGATTTTTGAGGAGCTGAAATGCTGTGCGGTCAGCAACATTCCCCGCAAAATCAGCAACATCGTGGAGCTGATGAAGCTGGCGGCGCTGGCGGAGGATTTTCCCCCGGAGCCGGATCGGATTCATCTTTCCAATGGCACACTTTTTCTGGACGGAACCTTTGCGGAGGGAAAGCCGAAAATCGTCCGCAACCGTTTCCCCGTGGCCTACAACCCCAACGCCCCAAAGCCTGTTCTCTGGCTGCAATTTCTGGATGGCCTGCTCTACCCGGAGGACATCCCCACCTTGCAGGAATATATCGGCTACTGCCTGATTCCCAGCAACAAGGGACAACGGATGATGGTCATTAAGGGCAGCGGCGGCGAGGGCAAGTCGCAGATCGGCGCTGTTCTGGGAACTTTGTTCGGCTCCAACATGAAGGATGGCAGCATCGGGAAAATATCCGAGAACCGTTTTGCCCGTTCTGACCTGGAACATATCCTCCTGTGCGTGGACGACGATATGCGGATGGAAGCCCTGCGCCAGACCAACTATGTGAAATCCATTGTCACCGCCCAGGGCAAGATGGATTTGGAGCGCAAGGGCAAGCAGAGCTATCAGGGATGGATGTGCGCCCGGCTACTGGCCTTCTCCAACGGGGATTTGCAGGCGCTGTTTGACCGGAGCGACGGGTTTTATCGCCGCCAGCTGGTGCTGACCACGAAAGAAAAACCGGCTGGCCGTGTGGATGATCCTGACCTTGCCGAGAAGATGAAAGCCGAGGTGGGGGGTATTCTGCTGTGGGCTTTTGAGGGATTGCAGCGGCTGGCCGCAAACAACTTCAAGTTCACCGAAAGCGACCGCACCAGAGAAAACCGGGAGGCAGTCAAACGGGACAATAACAATGTCTATGATTTTCTGGATTCTGACGGGTATGTTCGCCGGAAAGCCGATCTATCTGCCAGCTCCAAAGAACTATACGAGGCATACCAGATTTACTGCACCGAAAACAACCTGCCTGCCCTGAAGCTACGCAGCTTCAGCGAAGCCCTGATCGCCTGCCAGAGCCGCTACAATCTGGAATACTGCAACAATGTGACCAACGCAGCCGGACGGCGGGTGCGTGGATTTCTGGGAATTGAGGTATTAGTGAGAAATCATATATCAGTGTTTTCCGGTGATTCGATGCGTACGTACGTACCGGAAGATGTGCCGGAGGAATGGCGGCGCTGAACCGTGTACGTACGTACGCTTTGATTGACCGTTGTTCTCCCTTTTATAGCATATAGCAATTCGGCGGCTATGGCAGTCAGAATCACCCGTCAAATCCCCATGCAAAATCAAGGCAAATGGGAATCGAAAAGTATTTGACGGTTGGAAGAAATCATTTTGCGAAACCGTGCTTCTCGCCCCGGTGAACCGGGTGCATGGAATCATGGGAAAATGCACGGCTTCAAGCCAAATCACACGGAACGGTAAAGTCGGAAGGTGCGGCCTATGGACAGGACATCGCACCGGCAATTCTGAACGGATTTGGTGACAAGGGGATTGTTCACGACACAGCGAAGCAGTTATGCCAGACGGCGTACCGGCTTCGCTTTTTTATCAAGTAAATTTAGGAGGATTTTTGATGATGACGGTACGCAACGAGATTAAGGCACAGATCGTCCGGGCCGGATACACCATGCAGGAGGTAGTTGACCGGCTCCATGAGGAATACGGCTGGTCGGACAGCGTTTCCAACCTGTCGGCCAAGCTCCAGCGGGAATCCATCCGCTACAAGGAGGTTGTGGAACTGGCCGATGTGCTGGGCTATGACCTGATCTGGCAGAAACGGAGGTAATCCCATGACAAGTGAAGAAAAGAAACTGTTGCAGGCAAAGCACCGCTTGGAGGAAGCCCAGGCACGGGACCGGGTGAAGGAGCGAAAAGCCCGGACAAGGCGGCTCATTCAGGAGGGCGCTGTACTGGAAAAAGTGCTGCCGGAAGTACAGGCGGTAGGGCTTGATAATCTGGAAGAGTACCTGCGGCGAAAGCTGGCAGGACACGATTGAAAACTGCTGGGAGGTCTCCGGGAAACCGGGGGCCTTCCTCTTTTTTATCCCGAAGGGCGCACTTACTCACCACCTGCTAAAGCAGGCGGTGGTAGCCCTCCCGTTGGTCGGGCACGTGCGCTCTCCGAGGGGGATTGCGGCTCCTGCGGGAGCCGCTGGACAAGGCTGCATTTCTGCCAAACTGCCAGCCTTGCCCATGCAGTCGACGCAGGGGTTTCCGTTTTGGAAGCCCCTGTTCATGGGGTGGTATATTGCCACCCCATCCCGCCGTCTGCCTGTGTCAACCTGCCACCGGCAGCTTGACACAGATACAGGGGTGGAACGAATCGTTCCGCCCCTGCTGGTGGTGCGTCGTATTTCACGACGCACTGAGCGAAAACAAGGGTGCCCTGTTTCGGGGCACCCCTTTCAGAAAGGACAAGGTGATTTATGGCGATTTATCATTTGGAGGCCAAGATGGTCAGCCGTGGAGCCGGGCGCTCCGCTGTGGCTGCTGCGGCCTATCTGAGCTGTTCCCGGATGCTCAACGAGTATGACGGGGTGCAGCACGACTACACCCGCAAACAGGGCCTTGGGTGGCGGCAGGTTTTTCTGCCAGCCACGGCCCCCGCAGAGTGGCTGGATCGGGAAAACCTGTGGAACGCCGTGGAGGAAACCGAAACCGCAAAGGATAGCCGCCTCGCCCGTGAATTTGTGGCGGCGTTGCCCATAGAACTGAGCCGAGAGGAACAAATCCAGCTCCTGCAAGATTTCATCAAGGAGCAGTTCGTGGCAGACGGGATGTGCGCTGATGCTGCCATCCATGACCCATATCCTCCCGGACACAATCCCCATGCCCATATCCTGCTGACGGTGCGCCCACTGGATGAAAAGGGAAAATGGCAGTACAAGACTGAGAAAGAATATCTCTGCATCAAAGACGGCGAGGAACGGGGCTTTACTGCCGCTGAGTTCAAACAGGCACAGGCCGACGGATGGGAGAAGCAGTACCAGTATAAAGTAGGCAAAAAGAAGGTGTATATGACCCCGTCCGCAGCGCAGGCACAGGGTTATGAAAGGATATCTAAGTATCCCAAAAGCACCAAATATGGCAGGCAGAATCCCATCACGGAACGATGGAACAGCGACGAGCAGCTTGTCCTCTGGCGTCAGGCATGGGCGGATGTGACCAATCTTCATTTGGAGCGCACTGGGCACGAAGAACGCATCGACCACCGCAGCCATGCTGAGCGTGGCCTGCTGGAGCGGCCTACGGTCCATGAGGGTGTGGTTGCCAGAGCTATGGAGAAAAAGGGTATCATCTCTGACCGGTGCGAACTGAACCGGCAGATCAAGGCGGACAATGCCCTGCTCCGGGAGCTGAGAGGACAGGTCAAAAAGCTGGCGCAGGCAGTCAAAAATACCATCCCGGCACTTGCCGATGCCATGGAGAATCTGCGTAAAAATCTACTGCTGTTCTGCTATCAGCTGGGGTATCTCCGCAAGGGTAAGGAACGCCTGAACACTTCGCTGAATACGCTGCGCCCAGCCCTCGCACAGTACAATCAGGTTGCAAAGGACATTCGAGATAAGACGAAAGAGCGCCGCAGCCTGCTTTCCGAGAAAAAGGCGCTCTCTGCTGTCCATGTGTTCCGGCACCGGGAACTGGCGGCTAAGATAGCGGCTCTGGCGGAGGATTTGGAAGAACTGCGTTCGGAAAAGAATCTGCTTCTGGCGTCGTTGGCATATACCGAGGAAGATGCTGCCGATAAATTTCCTAAAGACATCGCTGCCATGGAGCAGAGCCTGAAACGGCTGGAAGAACAGAAACAGAAATATTCCGCCGAGTTGGACGCTGCCCTGAACGAGTATGCCGGGCTTCGGGAGCAGGCCCAGGGCTTCGACCCAGTGCAACTGTATGAAGCAAGACAGGCCATCCGCCCCGGCAAAGAACAGGAAGCGGAGAACCAGGCACAGCAGGTTTACGTTGAGAAGTACAGCCCACTTCTGATGTTTGACAGTAAAAAGGCGGTGTCCCGGATGCTGGACGAGGATGCAGAGCGGCTGGCCGTGCGGAGAATGGTGCGCCAGACGCAGAAGGAGCAGCAGATTTCCAACAAGGGAAAGCGCAAGAATCAAGGACGAGATGTGAGATAAAAAGCTCTTTCTATCTCTGTCAAATGCGCTTGCGCAGCTCCGTCCAACTGGTTGCAGTCTCCAGCTCCACACCTGCATCCAGTGCTTTGAAATGCTCCTTGCCGCAGTGGATTTTTAGCTGCTCACTGGTTTTCAGGTGCATAAAGCTGGTGTCACCCTTGGTTTCCAGGACGAAGTACAGCTTTTCCTCACCGTTCTTATTCAGATACACAGCCCAGTCGGGGTTGTACGTGCCAATGGGGGTTTCAATTTTGAAGCGGCTGGGAATCTTGAAGAACATCTTCACATCCGGGTCGTTGTCCAGGGCCACCGCCACCGGCTTCTCTACCGTGGAACTGTCGTAAACCACATAGTCATAGACGCTGTGTTCCACCTTTACGGCGTTTCGATCCAGGTTAGCAAGCAACTCCGTGGTGTCGAAGATTTCCTGCACATAATATTCCTGGCCATCCAGCTTCACATAACGGATACCGTCGATAGCCAAGGCGTGGCGGTGGCTGCGGATTAGCTCTACGGCTTGCTCCAGAAATGCCTCCGGATTGTTGAGGAAATCGCCACACCGTCCGCTCTCTACCAGAATCCGATTGACGGTAGCCGGGGTCAGCAGCGTTTCATCGCTGATGGCGGTAATGATGTCCGGCATGGCCTGATAGTCGTTGGCAATCTCCATTGTCCGCATTTCCCGTTCCATGTGGCTGATCCCGGACTGCTGGATGTGAATATCGGCAGTCTGGGACACCAGACGGGTTTTGGGGATATGGGGCATTTCCTGAAAGGCTTTGACGCAGTTCTTCACCAGCTGCTCTGTGTCAATGCTCACCCGGTAGGCGGTTTTCTGCTTGATCTTGCTCCACAGCTCCAGGAACTCCGAGGAGAGCATGACCTGCTTGTTGAGATGTACCACCACATCGCGGGAGGCATCCCGCACCGGGGGCTTCCGGTCAGCATTGGCGATAATCTGCTCAAAACGCTCTCTGGCAGCTTCATATTTTTTCGGCAGGTCAAGGGTTCCGTTCTTCAAAGCGTTCTTCATGGTATCCTTGACCTTACCGGTGCTGGTGATATACCCCTTCTGCTCAAAATGCTCCAGCAGCTCCGTAGCTTCCTCGTGGGTGACGGTATGTTCCTCTACGGTAGTGATTGTACTGGTGATTCCAATAATTGCCTCTGCTGCCTGTTCAGCGGTCGCACCGTTTTTAATTTGGCGCATGACTTCCGTTACGGGGCTGGGCGGTTCGGTGATTTTCCCTGATTCCAATTCCGCTGTAATTTTTTCTTCCGCTGCCGTCATTTCGGGGTCGGCCATCCATTTGTCAATGGAGCCGTCGTCCATCCAGGTTTTTACCAGCTCGTGGGCCTCTTCTCTGTCAATCGTATGCTCACGGGTAACTTCTTCCTGATAGGTCATCCCAGCAAACAAACTGAGCTGGAGTACACCAAACTTGACGCCAGTTTCGTCCTCGATCTCTTTCTGGAGGGTGGAAGCAAACTCGGAAAAGCTCTCGTTGGCCATGACGTGAAGGACATTGATATTCTTGTCCTCGATGCGTTCACCGTCCTGGTTCACGCACAGGCGCAGGCCACGGCCCACCTTCTGGCGGCAGGTAAAGGTGGACTTCTGCTCGATCAGGGTGCAGACCTGAAACACGTTGGGGTTGTCCCAGCCTTCCCGCAGCGCCGAGTGGGAGAAAATAAACCGCAGCGGACACTCAAAGCTGAGAAGCCACTCCTTGTCCCGCATGATGGTGTTGTAGGTGTCATCGTCGGCCTGGGTGTCGCCCTTGGTGTCCTTCAGGCGTCCTTTCTTGTCCTGAGAGAAGTAGCCGTTATGTACCTTGCTCACATCTGTGGTGAATCGCTCTCGGAGGAGCGCATACTTGGGCTTTGCGATCAGCTCCTGATAGCACTCCTCAAACATAGTGGCGTAGATGCCGGGTGTGCCGTCCTCGTGGCGGTACTTGTCCACCTTATCGATGAAGAACAGGGACAGTACCTTGATCCCCTTGTCCAGATACCGCAGCTCTTTGTCAAGGTGGGTTTCGATGGTGCGCCGGATTTGCGCCTTCTTGACGATGTTCTCGTCCACGTCTCCAATGGCCTTGCCCAGCTTGACCTCCTGGGTATTGCCAAACTCGACATGTTCAAAATCGGGAGTGCAGTCAATTCCGGTAACGGTGTAGCCTTCGTACAGTTCCCGCCCGCCGGACAGCAGGAATAAATCGTCGCCCGGCTTGACAGTCATGGCCTTGCGGGTCACGGCTCCGGTCTTGCCCTTCACATCCAGTTCCACTCTGGCCTTAAAGCCCTTGTCGTTGCTGACGGAAAGCAGCCGCACATAGGCTTGATTGAAGCCACCGGCAACCTGATTGGAGGATACGGCGATCTGCTTGACCAGCCCCATCTGGTAGGCGTCTACCGGAGTCAGGCGGTAAAGCAGATTGATTTTTTCTCGGTGGGTGGCGGAGTACCGCAGCACACACAGGGGATTGAGCGTGGCAATGGCTTCCTTGGCCTTGGGGGTGTTGTCTACGCTCTGGGGTTCATCGATGATAACGATAGGGTGTGTGTTCTGAATAAAGCCCATAGCCGTTTCACCGTTGAGCCGATCCTGCGCTTGATTAATGATGTTCTCCGCTTTCTTGAAAGCGTCGATGTTAATAATCATCACTTCGATATTGGAACTGGTGGCAAATTGCCGCACGTCGGACAGCTTGGCAGAGTTGTAGATGAAGTACCGGCATGGCACGTTGTCGTATTGCAGACCGAAATGCTCCTGCGTGACCTGAAAGGATTTGTAGACGCCCTCCCGGATGGCCACCGACGGCACCACGATAACAAACTTGGTGAATCCGTACTTGCGGTTCAGCTCAAAGATGGTCTTGGTGTAGACGTAGGTCTTGCCGGTGCCAGTTTCCATCTCAATACAGAACTGGCAGCCTTCCGCTGTGGGGGTCAGGGGCAGGTTATTCCGCTTCTGGACGGTGTGCATATTGGCGGTCAATGTTTCCTGGTCAATGTAGAGAGCATTGCCCTGGCCCAGCTCATTTAAGAAATTGGTCTGGGCTTCCTCCATGACGGAGAAGGTGCTCCGTGTTTTCTCCTGGCCGGCAAACAAATCCACCACAGCGTTGACTGCATCCATTTGGAAGGCTTGATTCTTGAATTTCAGTTTCATGCCTGTTCACCTCTTAAATAACCGCAGGAACAGGGTATAGTTCCATAAGAGATTATCTGCTTCAATGGAGTGCTGAATATTGATAATCTCATATTTGATTCCAACAATATTTTTGCTGTCCATGTAGAGTTTGAGATTTTTATAGCTCTGCACAACATCAAGTTGATTTAGTATCCCATTGTCAAGCACCTGATCTATTTTTGAAGTTAAGTTCCGATATATGTCTTGATTTCCTGTTTCACAATACAGGGCTGCTCGTTCGTAGGCGGTTTTTAGTGCTAATAGTGCATCTTTGCGTATGTCAATCTGCATTTTTCGCACACCAACAATAATTACTTCGTATATCGTAAAGCAAAAAGCAATCCGCTCAATCCAAAGCCACAAAGTATTACCGCTGGAGATAGGGGAAATGAATGTAGAAAGACAAGCAAGTAAAAATGGAATACCAATGTATTCGATTGTTCCAAGTAAGCAATGTACAATGGTTTTTGTGATTACATGAAACCATTTTAGAGTGTTATTCATATCTTTCTCACACCAGTTTCAGCTCAATCCCATGATCCCGCAGGATATAGTAGGCATTAGCCATAGCGGTATCGTCAGCAAAGCTGTCACGGGAGATGATGATTTTTGCCGGGGCATATTCGGTCATCTGCTCCACGTCCTCGGGCTGCACATCCTCGGCCAGACAGACCAGCAGCAGGCAGTCATCGCCCACGCCATAGACAGTCTTGTTATTGATGGAGAACGGTGTCACGGAGTAGGTCAGCGGCACACCCAGTTTGAGCATGATTTCATAAATCATATCCAGGTCGGTGCGCTCCGGCTTCACCCGATGAATCATGCTGTTCATCCGCCGATACAGCAGGTCGAGCTGCTCGTCCTCAATGGGGGTGGCGTCCCAGGTTTCCAGATTGGAGGTGTCCAGCTTGAAAACACGGAAGCCCACATCCAGTTTTGCTGCCATTTCTTTTTTTGCATTGATTACCTCTGGACTTTCTTCCCACTCCGCATAAGCAAATCCTTCAAGTGAATCATGCTGATCTTGATGGCGTTTCATTGCACGAACAAACAAACCGGAACTTTCAAGCGCATCTTTTAGCATTTTACCAGCCCGCCGGATTCGCTCCTTACCGATCTCGCAGATATTCTTGTACCCGGTCTTGTATGCCTCGCTCTTTTCGTCGCACAGTTCGGGAAGCTGTACCAGAATAAAGCGCCGATTTCCACCGTCCTCAGCGTTGAGCTGCATCACTGCATGGGCGGTAGTAGCAGAACCGGAGAAGAAGTCAAGGATGATGTCATCCGTGTTAGACACTTGGGAAACTAATTGCTTAATAACCTCGACTGGCTTTGGAAAATCAAATAAATACTTATTAAACAATCCTCCAATTTCCTTGGTTGCAGTATTTGTATAAACGCCAGTGCTGAAAACAGATGAAAAACCAGGAAGATTGTCTGACAGCTCGTTCAAAAATGATTTTTTGCGCGGCCGCCCATCTGGGTTGTCGGGCCAAATAATCCTGCCCTCTTGAATGAGCCGATTCATGGTATTTCGATCATATCGCCAGCCTTTTTCGGGGCATCCGTAGTTTCTTCCATCTGCCGGATTGATTAAATCATAGTGCAAATTTGGACGAGCATCGGCAGTAGCAAGTCCTACCATGTTAGCACTTGTCCAAGGGCCACGGGGGTCATTGTCAGGATTCTTATATTGTTCTGTTTTTCTGTCGGTTCCACGGAATACCCGGTGTCCGAATTGCTTTGTATAACACACTACATACTCGTGGTCTATTGAAACACCGGTAATGTTTCGATTATCTTTGTTCTGCCTACTCTGCCATATAAACTGCGCCACAAAATTTTCTTCACCAAAAATCTCGTTGCATAGTTTTTTAAGATTATCTATCTCAACATCATCAATAGAGATAAAAATCACACCATCATCCCGCAGGAGATTTGCCGCCAGCCTCAGACGGGGGTACATCATATTGAGCCAGTTGGTGTGGTAGCGGCCCATGGTTTCCGGGTTGCTCTTGGTGGTCTGCTGGGTTACTTCCTTGTACCGTGCCATGGGATCGGCAAAATCATCGGCATAGACAAAATCGTTGCCGGTATTGTAAGGCGGGTCGATGTAAATCATCTTCACCTTGCGGTAATAAGCCGTTTGCAGCAGCTTCAAGACCTCCAGGTTGTCACCCTCGATGTAAAGGTTTTGGGTGGTGTCCCAATCTACGCTTTCCTCTGGACAGGGACGCAGAGTGCCGGTGGAACGCTTCTGGGCCAGCCGCAGGCAGTCCGCTTTGCCCTTCCACTCAAACTTGTACTTCTCAAAATCGTTGTCGATGTACTCGCCGCACAGAGAAAGCAGCTTGTCAATGTCCAGCTTGCCCTCGCTGACGCACTCCGGGAACACCGAGCGCAGCTTGTCCAGGTTGGTTTGTTCTATGTTCATGGATAAACCATCAATCAGATTGTTCATGCTGATTCTCCTCTTGCATTTCTTTCCTTATTGCTGCCTCTAAACGGTCAAACATTGCTGCATCCCGCTTATTTAGTTTCTTCATAACAATTACCATTACGATAATTACAGCTACTACAATCAAGCACAGTAGAACTAAAAACGGCAAAATACTCACAGGATTTTCTTTACGTGTAAGAATGATCTGATTAGAGGGATTATTGATTAAATTTAACTCGCTGATCCCCTCTAAGCGATAATCGAAGTTAATAAGAGGGATACCTCCATCACTTATTATATCAACCGTAAACATTTCTCCTGGATTAAGCAAAAAATTATCAATGGTCAGTTTCTGATTGCTAAAACTACTATTTTCGACGACTTCTTCCCTGATATACTGATTGGAGCAATCGCCTATATTAACCGATAATATCTCGTCTGTTTCCCCAAAAGCAATAATAAATGGCCGCAAAAAGTCACTATTTGTTATTGGGTAAGCTCCAGTATTTTGAATTACAATCGAAGTTATGCACGGTTTTGAAACCTCACGTTCTCCGTACAATAATTTCAAGTTACTATCGTTTCCCAGCATCAGTACAAGACTTTTGCTATTTGTCGTTATACAACTAAGCTCTTTCTGCGGAAGTGTCACAGGCTGTTTGGAAATCCAGATTGTAAGGCAGATGCTTCCGATAGCCACAAGAAAACTGATTATATTAAAAGCAACCGAATATTTGTTGTAAAAATCAGTTATTTTCTTTCGCATTCTTATCAATCACCACCACAAATTCTCTCTGCACCCTTGCCGTCAGCTTTTCTTTGTCGGCAAAAGATTTCATTTTTTCTTCCAGCTCCATATCCAGCCGCATGGCGTCAAAGAACTGGCTCTCCTGGTGCTTCATATATTCCTGCCGAAGCTGGTTGATTTTCTTCTGTGCAGCCAGACGTTTCAGCCGGTCGCCGGTGACGGCCTCCAGCTCCGCTTGCGCCTGCTGTACCTGGCTGTCCAGGGTGTTCAGTTCTCGGCTCAATGCCGCCTTATTAGCGGACACTTGCTGCTTCATCCGCTCCATTTCCTCGGCCTGGGCAGGCGAAAGGCGCTCCAGTTGCTCCGCCATCATCTTATCACTCGGCACCAGCCGATCCAGCGGGTGGGGGCGGCTGGTTCCTTTTAACCAGTGGGGGGATCTCCGCTCATCCTCCGTGCTGCTCTCCACCGGCAAGTCAAAGATGCTGCGGCAAGCTGCATCGTCCAGGGCCTTGCCGCTATCCGTCAAACCGCACAGTACGGCGTGTTCTGTGCGGCTGGAGCCTGAAACCAGGGTGACAGTATAAAGGGCTATCTGGCACGGCTCCTGCACCGTCGGGATGGTCAGCACTCCCTCGTTGGCACACTCCAGCTCGTGGAGAATCCCACGGCCTATGATACTGGACAGGGTAATCTGTCCGGCCTTGGGTTTGAAGTCTTTTGCCATGCCGTACATCTTCTGGCTGCGATAGGGCCGGTTCCGGCTCCCCGTCCAGTAGTAGAACAGCACCGGCAGTTCCCGGTACTCCGTGGCCGTGATCGTACGGTTGGATTCGTCAATCACAAAACGGCAATCATCGTTCTTTTCATTATAACGAGTAAAAAACCATTTGGTAATCTCCCAGAGGTCGTTGTTCAGCTCCTGTCCACGGCGATTCACATACTTGGGATTGATCTTCACCTTGTCGGCCAGTTCCTTGGTGAAGGTGGTAAACAGAATATCCTCCGCTGCGGAGACGGTCTGCCGGTTATCTTCCTCGTGGGTACTCAGGGTCTGGCGGTATGCCTGCTCAATCTGCGCCCTGGGCCGCAACCGCTGGGCAATGACCGGAAAGGCTGCTTTTACATCATCTGTAAAACCGCCCAGCACGTCATCGGTAATACCAAAGACACCGTCTGTCACCAGCATCCGCTTGTTGACCAGCTCCAGCTTGCGAACATCGGCAAAGTTGTTCTTGTCGATAAAGGCCACTGACAGCACATCGTTTTCCTGACCCAGCCGGTGGCAGCGGTCGATACGCTGCTCCAGCTTTAAGGTGTTGTACAGCAAGTCGTAGTGGATGATGAAAGCAGCCTCCTCCAGATTGAAGCCCTTGGCACCGTTATCGGTAGAAATCAGCACCTCGCCATCCTCCTTGAACTGGCGGATCACGGAGTAATCGGCGCTGCCGTTGTAGGCCAGAGTGCGGTACCGGCCAGAAAGAAGATTCTGGAGCATCTTCTGGGTTTCCACGCTCTCGGTGAAGATAACCGCTTTCTGTTTGGCTCCCGTTTTCTTCATAAGGGAAAATCCCTGTTTGAGAACGGTCAGCAGCTCACCGGCCTTGGCATCCTGGGGAATGCTTTCGGCTACGGTTTGAATCTCTTGCCATTGGCTTAGTTCGTCCGCTGCGTTTTCCAGCCCCTGGAGCCGCTTGACGATACCTTTGATGGTTTGCAAAATTGCTGCCGTAGAGGAACCCAACAGGCCAAGTAACCGCAGAGCCAGGTCATATTGGTTCATTTCGGGAAAGGCTCTCTTTTCCGTCTGGTTGATGTAGGCGTACAGCAGCTCATAGAGCTGCCGCTCTGCCTTGCCGGGGGTGTACTCCACGGTCAGCAGCACACGTTCCGTCACCTTGGCGTAGTGCTTGGCCTGGGAACGGAGGGTACGGAAACAATAGCGGCTGACCTGTTCGCTGAGTTCCGAGTAGTTCTCTGGTCGGCGCAGATACCGGGCCAGAAACTCTTTTTCTCCCGGCAGCAGCGTTTCGTCGATGAACCAGATCAGACCGTATAAGTCCATGATGTTCTTTTCAATGGGAGTGCCGGTCAGCAGCAGCTTGAAAGAATTACCGGCGATCCGCTTGAGGGCCTTGGCCTGCTTGTTGTCCTCCTGGTAGACCGGGGACAGGGCGTTGGCCTCTTCAAATACCGTCAAGTCCCAGTTGACCACCTTTGCAGCCTCCTCGTTGTCGGCGGCAAAGTCGTAGGTGGTTACGACTATGGCATCCTGGATAAAGGCGTTGGGATGGTCGGGGGCGCTGTGGGCCTGCCATTCTTTGCGGCTGGTCAAAACCACATAGGGAACGGTATAGAATCGATCCAGCATTTCCGTCCACTGGTGCAGCAGGTCGGCATTGGGAATGACCAGCAGAATCCGGCTGCATCCCTCCAGCCACTTTTGATTGATGACCAGCATGGCCTCGTGGCTCTTGCCCATACCGGCTTCATCGCACAGGACAGCACCTTTCTGATAGGGGGAACGCAGGGCAAAGCTGGCCGCTGCAATTTGGAACGGATAGATTTCAATGTCCGATGATGCAAAGACCGGAATAAACTGTTCTGCTTCCGGCAGTTGTTCCAAAAGCCGGGCCTTGTAATAGGCATGAAACGGTGTTTGCGGCATGGCAATTCCCCCCTTTTTCTTTTATTTACACTCCTTTTTATTATGGCAGATATTGACGAAAAACGCAACGACGATTGATTCCTTTATTTAAGGGGAAAATGTCATTTCCAAAATAAAGACCACAGTCAGTGCCGGACTGATTGTGGTCAAAAAGCATTATAAAAATGTGATATTGTTTATGCCTTAATTCGTTGCTGAATGGTAAAACACCCTTGACAAATCTCTTTCCATACATTGATGGTCGAACATTTGGATGTCGGATATTCCGATAAAACGATTATTTCCAATGTAAGCCTGGCCATTCCTCAAAATAAAATCAGCGTCATTCTTGGCGCAAACGGGTGTGGAAAGTCAACTCTTCTGAAAACTATTTCCAGACTTTTAATGCCTCAAAAAGGGCAAATTATATTGGACGGGAAATCCATATCAAAAATTCCACCCAGACAATTGGCAAAAACGCTGGGGCTTTTGCCGCAATCACCAATAGTCCCGGAAGGTATTCAGGTGATGGACCTTATATGTCGGGGGCGTTTCCCATATCGCCAGTTTTTAAAAAGTATGACAAAAGAAGACTTTGATTCTGTGAACGAAGCAATGGAAATTATGGGAATCACAGACCTCGCAGATAGAGCCGTAGACGAATTATCCGGCGGTCAACGGCAACGGGTGTGGATTGCATTGTCATTGGCTCAACAAACGGATATCTTGTTGCTGGATGAACCAACCACTTTTCTGGATATCGCCTATCAGGTCGAAATTCTGGATATGCTAACCGATCTTAATCGAAGGCATCAAACCACCATTGTCATGGTATTACATGATATCAATTTGTCGGCACGCTATGCAGACCATTTGTTTGCCATGAAAAATGGTCAACTTATAGCTCATGGCATTCCATCTGAAATCATTACCTCTAAGTTGATGAAAAATGTATACGGTTTGGATTGCGAAGTAATCAGTGATCCTGTATCTCATGCGCCAATGATTCTTCCAAAAGGAAGACATCATGTGTTCTCTGACAACTGATTACGGAAATGACTAGGCGTAATACCACGCCAGATTTAAATATATTTGCAAACGCGGCCGAGCTTTTGCGAGCCAATTTCAACAACAATCTCGATAATCGTATAATCTGTGTTGCAGAATAATCTGGTAGAAATGAAGGAGTTTGCATCCCTTGTGATTCTATCACGCACCTTAATTGATCTTCTCGGTATCGTTCTGCGTTATCTTTGAATTTCCTATATGGATAGGTATAACGGGCGTCTTTGTCTTCGTCAGATGTAGGAAATGGAATTTCTTTACTGCTTAAAAAATATGCCAAGAATTCGTGACAAAGTGCTTTTTTTGCAGGACTGACGCCATTCTCTTTTGCTTCAAAAATCATATAAACGCTGCTCATAGAATAGGTTTCATGAGCAGCGTTTTTGTGTTCTAAATGATGATATTAGGAAAAATACCCTTAAAAAATCTCGTTCCATTGCGGTGTCGTCTCACTTTATGCTAATGGATACGGTAAAGTGAGACCACAATCATTGAGCGGTATCGCCGTCGTGAAAGCAGCGTTCAAGAAGTTCTCATTGCAATGTATCTGGCAGGAGTATCTGTGCGGCATGTGGAGAGATATTACCGAGGCCCTATGGACAAGCGAAGTATCGCTTAGACTATCAGCAAACTGAACAAAAAAGTGTACGTCTATGTTGAGGAACGAGAGGAACCATACTCTGCAAAGCGGACGTTGTCCGCATGTCTATATGTATGGAATCTACCTGGGCCGCAACTGGGGCGGAGAGTTTGAAAATGTAGGCATGGAGGTAAACTAGGATGGCTATCGCGAGATTCTTGCGCAGCCGAGAAGGAGAGAGATGACAAGGACGGCTGGATCCGATTTCTTCCAATGGTGCGTGGCCGAGGTCTAAATGAAGTCAAACTGGTAGTTGAAGACAAGTACCTTTATGCTAATAGGCAATACAAATATATCTGCCGGATATTTTTGACGAAATTCTGTGATATTCATTGTTGCTTTCTCACTTTAACAAATTCAGCTGTATCATTTTCACCATGCGCAAAGCATCAGAAACTGTCATGCTGATTTTTGTAGACAATTTCAGACCATTCCTGGGGATGTGGTAATAGTATGGTTCCTCCGCAAGAACCTTGACTTTACCGCCGATTTTTTTAGTCAGCTCCGTTGCCGAATCTACATAGAAAAACATCTGCGCATCGGCATGGCCCAATTGCTTCATGTATTTTTTTCGCATCATAGCCATGCCACTTTTGTTTACAGTATCAAAAACAAGCGTTATCTCTCCATATTGCTGTAGTGTTTGCAACAGGCCTACAACCTTGGCCTCCTCAAAATAATGGAACAGTCCCCCGGCGGTGACCAGAATCGGCGCATTTGGTACATCGGTGCGAACTTGTCTGATCCAGTTCTCTGCAAAGGCGTCTCCGGCGAGGTAAGTTTCCCTCTCCGGCTCCGGAAGCAGCTTCCGTCGATACTCCATCACATGAGGCAGATCCACAGCATACCAATGTGTATGCCCGTTGTCACAGCGATAATAAGCTGTCTCCAGCCCGCAGCCGAGTTGGACGATTACGCCGTCCGGACTGTGTTCCAGAAAGGCCTGAACGGTTCGATCCATATTGTAGGATCGGACGGCGGAGGCCAGCAGGGTATACTGGCTCTGGCCGCCCTTTCCAAGCAGGTCGGTCGGAAGCTTATTTTTCAGTTCCAGCGCCTTTTGATCGTACAAAACATTTGGACAGTGCTCACTGGCATAGATTCTGCCCAGCATGGGGACAAACAGCGTGTCTTCTACAACACCTAACTTGGACATGGTTATCCTCCTGTTTAAGTCTTGATGAATTCTGTAATCAATTTGAATAATCATCCGTCCGCGCCAAGTGCCCGCCGGCTAGGTCTGTCATCGCCGTGAGCTGGGCGACAGATCAACCAGATCACGCTTTGTAAGCCGGAGAGAAGGTGGCACCGCTCTTGCCTGTAAAAGTTACTGTGGAGAAGAGGCGGTGAGTGTTGCAAGCGTCATAAAGAATCTCCTCGCAGAAAAGATAAAATGTGATTTCCTGGATTAGATATAGCGCCGGGCGGGTGGCTACAATCTTCTGCACCTCATAAGTTCACCAAAATATATTGAGAAGCAGCCCTAGTCCCGCTTGAGCTACTGCCAGGATGGGACACATCAAAAACGGCCATTGGAGAAGGTGCTCCGGCAGAGCGTAGTTCTTCATCCAGTTTTTGAACGTATAATCAGGATGTCCCTCGGTGCCGGGGATGACGAACCGGTTTTTTGCCTTCTTTTGAATCAGCCAGAAATCCAGGAAGAACAAATCACAGAAATTGACCATCATCCACTGGATATACCCAGTCAGGGTCAGACACCAGAATCGTGTTGTCCCGCCATCCAAAGCACTGATCGCACCAAAAAGAAGAAGGGGCAGAAGTTCTCCGAAACAGATCCAAAGCCAGTAAGAACATTTTTCTGTCGAGGTAGGCGGCTCTTTCGCTGCCTTGATGATGGCGGGGGGATAACAAGGGAACATCAGCCTGGGACAATACAGCGCTGCCAACCCGGCGAACAGGTTAAAGTAAGCTGCCATGGCGAGCCCATCTAAAAAAGTGCGCATCCAGTTCATATGCATCCCCTTTCATCTACAAGGGAGTTGTTTAACTAGTTGTTGCTAACCATTTGTGCGTTAAGCACCATGTCTTATCTCGCCGCCCAAGTGTAGCTTATTAATCCGATAGCAAGCTCAGAAGAGCAGGGGAGAACTGGAATCATAACCCTCACAAGAAGAAGCGACATGTTTATGTCCATTGGTTCTACTGTTTTACCGCACAACTCAGTTTCCGATATGCGAAGACCAGTTAATCTGTTATATTGTCTGTCAGGATAAAAAACAATCCGCAAACGAACAGTACAAGAAACAAAATTGCAGGAAGGGATAACCCGTTTTCAAAAATACTTATGATCATTCTTCCCGGTGGTGTTACCCATGCGTTTGCTGGGCTTTGCATCGCAACCATCATCGTTCCAGTAATTCCAATCGTACCACTCAGTGTCAAAAATCCGCCTTTAATCACTCTTTTCATAATGGTTTTCTCCTTTTATGGTACTCCTAACGCGAGGAAAGAATCATTTCAGTGGATCAGATTCATCTAAAATATGCGGAGGCCACACAGCAGGAATTGCTGCGCCGCGTTTCATCTTGAAGTCGCACACGTCATCCCCGGTTGCACAGGTTTTTTCCCGGTACAGAGCAACACCAAAGGCATGGAACATTACATAGTCCAGATTGCACATGTAAGGAAGATACTCCATGTAGCCTCTCGCTTTGCAAAACTCATAGATGGGGCAAACCTGGTTGTGATAGATGACGGGGTACTCTTCTGTGGGGGTCATGGTCTGCGTTACAAAGCTTCCCGGGTTTCTCGCAGCGTTTTCCGCATTCTTTCTGTCTTTGCGATGCAATGCCTTGTTGACAAGATCAGGGCAATGGTTGAACACTCCACCAATCAGCCGGCGCAACGGTCGGGGAACTCTGTCAAAGTACCGCTCATAGAGGGTGGTGGACAGACGTCCCCAGTCTTGGATGGAAAGACCGTATCGTTTTCCCACAACACCAATGGCAATAAAGAACATACAGCCAGTTAGATTTTTCGTTCCGCTGCTTCTGTCGCCGCCGATAAAAGTAAAATGTTCCAGCATCTCCTGCTCGTAATACTCCCAAACCTCAGCGAAAATCTGGGGATAGGGCTTTCGGAAAATCTCCTCCAGTTCAGGCTTGATAAGTTTCAGATAATTGTTCATTTCCCGCTGGAGCTTATTCTTGCTTTTTTGATAATACGTGTGCATATAACTGCCTCCGTATCACTGTATCTTTCAGCGATGTTTCCGGTTGACGGTTGCCTATTGCTAACCATCTTTACTATACTGCATTCTTGCGTTGCAATCAATCGCTTTGTTGAGGTTTTGTCACCAAGAACAAGTGGGGATTTTTTCGACAGGGGCCTTTGTCATGGATGGCTGCTGTCGCTCACCACCGGATATTTTTATTATAAAACGGATGGTATCCGTTCAGTAATTTTCAATAAATTCATCGCAGTGAGTGGTTTGGGTGCGTTTTTCCAATTTCGCTGTGACCGCAACGACAGAAGTCGTCAAATCCAACTTAAAGTATACATATGTCTTGTTAGTTCGTTTGTGGGAACAGGGGTAGAGCAACGGATGGTTGCTTTGCTTTTGGTTCCTGCTGTGGTACAATCCAGGTAAGGTGGTGATTGACATGGATACAAAAGAAATTCTTCTGGAACTACGCACTAACCACGGACTCTCCCAAGAGCAGCTGGCGCAGCAGGTCCATGTGACCCGACAGGCGGTTTCCCGTTGGGAGACTGGCGAAACAGTGCCCAATACAGAAACTTTGAAGCTGCTTTCCAGGCTGTTTGATGTGTCCATTAATACGCTGTTGGGCTCGCCTCGACAGTTGGTCTGTCAATGCTGTGGCATGCCGCTGGAGGACACCAACATTAGTCGGGAGCCGGATGGTTCCTTCAATGAAACATACTGCAAGTGGTGCTATGCAGACGGAAAATTTGTTTACACAAGCCTTAACGAACTACTGAATTTCCTGGAGAGTCATATGTCCAATGAGACATGGTCACCGGACCAGGTCAGAGTCTATTTAGAAGAGCGGCTGTCGAAGTTGAGCCATTGGAAAAAGCCCGAGACATGAACATTCCTATGAGGGAAATACGATATCATTGGTGTGTAAATACAGAAGCGCAGGCATTAGGGGGACAATGTCTGCGCTTCTGTATTTGCGTTAAAGTTATTGTTTTATAGCCCTGAACACAGCAGAAAAGCAATTTGTCAGGAAAGCATTTTATTCACAGCAGTCTCCAAACGATGTAGAATCATTGGGACGCTTCGTTCGCGTTGCTTTCATGCTTATGACAACACTTTCGGCAACCGTGATTTCCATCGTGCCCACAGCGGCAGTGACCATCAGGATTAAAGGGGTCAAAATGAAACAAATCCACTTTTTCCGCAGGAACCGGAATATTGACCATGGGGATGCCTTTGTATTCAAACATAAAAACACTCCTTGCTTGTAACTCATGGTATTTTTGCTCTGAAACTAGAGTTATGCTTGAGCTTAGATAAAGGATAGCTGTTATTGGATCAAGCACATAATTTGTAAAACTGTATGCTTCACGGTAGGACTTTTACAAAAACAGTAATAGACTGATCGCCATAACGACCATGCCTGAAATAAGACCGTAGAGAGATAGATGGTGCTCGCCATATTCCCGGGCAGCCGGAAGAAGTTCATCAAAGGAAATAAACACCATGATACCTGCTACGCCGGCAAACAGGATCCCAAATACAGAGGCGCTCATAACGGGGCGCAGAACCAGTCAGCTAAGAAGAGCGCCTAAGGGCTCTGCGAGTCCTGAAAGGAAAGAATAATAAAAGGCCTTTTGCCGTGAACCTGTGGCCTGATAAATGGGAACGGACACTGCGATTCCCTCCGGAATATTATGAATTGCAATGGCTACAACAATAGGGATGGCTGTTTTTGGTTCCTGCAAAGCCGAAAAATGTGACAAGGCCTTCCGGGAAGTTGTGTATTGCGATTGCAAGCGCAGTGAAAACACCCATACGCATCAAACGCTCAGGCTGTATAGAACCCATCTCCGAGTCCTCCATGAGTCTTACTTCGTGTGGATTTTCTGTAGCTGGAATCAGTTTGTCAATTATCGCAATCACCAGCATACCGCCCCCAAAAGCTGCAACCGTTATCCCGCTGCCTAGTCGAGTGCCCATCTCGGCGATCAGAGCATCCTGTACTTTGAAAAATATCTCGATCAATGAGACGTAAATCATGACACCAGCAGAGAATCCCAGAGAAATCGACAAAAACTTGCGATTGGTGTGTCGGCTGAGAAATGCGATGTAGCTGCTGATTCCGGTACTAAGTCCAGCTAGCAGCGTAAGAAAAAGGGCGAGCAAAACGGTATGGTCCAAAGTATACCCCCTTCCCAGCTAGTTAGCAATAGCTAACCGAATTAAGTATATCACTTTGAATATAGTATGTCAACGGTTGACATTTCTAAAAACGGGATATGTTTAAATGTATTTGCGGTCTTATCTGTTCCTTTGCAAGATAAAAACAAGGTGGTCTCAGCATGAAAGACTCCGTCGGATGAAATTCACGGAGCGATTTGTTTCAAATAAAATGAGGACATATCGTGTTATCGGATTTGTCTGGATTTATTGTTGTGGTGCCAATTCTGTATTATTGCTTCGATGGAAGAAATCTTAATAAAAAGAGACTGTCTGCTAGTAAAGTGTTTTGAAATTATCGGCTTTGGATTGTGAGAGGAAAGATACGTGACGAAATATCGAGCAGTTTGTCTCCTGCAGCCAGAGAGATAGCGAATGGATGGGTTGTTGCCTGAGAGAATACAATAAAAGAAGTCGGACAGCGGTTATGCTGTCCGACTTCTTTTATTGCTTTATTCTAACGACTGGTACCGGTGAATTTTATTAAATTCATAAATCGCCCGTGATCTGCTTCAAGCATCAGACGGTTCTCGGCTGCATCCCAAATCCAGAATTCGCATTTCTATTTTATGGGCAAGTCGTGCATGAGCTTCTCGGCAGGTATCCAGATATTTGGACCCAGCATATTTTCACGTAAAAAGGGAATGAGTGACGCTCATGGGCTATTCCTTCGCCTTTTTTTCCAAAGACTGCTTCACGTGTTGCTGAATTGCAGAAAAGGATGCTGCACTGATCACATGCTCGATTCGACATGCATCTTCCGTTGCTGTTTTTTCATCTACACCTAAGCGCATCAGCATCTCAGAAAGGACGGTATGACGCGTGTACATCGTTTGCGCAATCTCCAGGCCGGCTTCCGTCAATTTGATTGCACCATCTAAATCCACCAGAACATATCCGTCTTTCTTCAGAATGGACAGAGCTCTGCTGACGCTGGGTTTAGAGTATCCCAAATGCTCCCCAACATCAATGGCGCGCACAAGGCTTTTTGTTTTTGAGAGAATATAAATCGTCTCCAGATACATTTGACCGGATTCATGAATCGCCATAGGTACCCCCCTGTCTGTGTATTGATTTAATTTTTTTATTATACCACAAACAGCTATCAAGGTTCAAATTGATTCATGTTTTTTGATTCATCGAAATTTGTTGTTGATTTCATCTTGACAACATAAGAAGGATGATGTATTATTTGGGAGACCGGTTAGAATGTGCTAACCGATTTTTATCGTACATTGGTTGCTTTATGCTAACTGATATTTTGATGACAGGTGAGAAGAATGACTTTGAAGGATGCCTTGGAAGGAAAAGAGTATTTCGTCCGGCAAATTAATACGGATGATGAGGAATTGAACGCGTTTTTATTTTCTCTTGGGTGCTATGAAGGGGAGCCGATTACAGTGATCGCCCACTTGAAAGGTGGTTGCGTTGTTTCTATCAAAGACGGGCGCTACAATATCGATAATCAACTGGCCGAGGCAATTCTAATCTGATATTGCCTCGCCCAGTCCATAGAAGGCATAGGTTGCTGCACATGTCGGTTAGCATAAGACAACCGCTGTGTGTTGTGATAAAAAACAGCAAAACAGAATAGAGGAGGAAATTACCATGCGTATTGCCTTAACCGGCAACCCGAACTCCGGCAAGACCACTATGTACAACGCTCTGACTGGGCGAAACGAGAAGGTGGGTAACTGGGCCGGCGTTACGGTAGAAAAGAAAGAGTATCCCATTAAAAAAGTATACTCCAGCGGCACGGAGGAACTGATTGCGGTGGATCTGCCTGGTGCCTATTCCATGTCTCCCTTCACTTCTGAGGAGAGCATTACCAGCTCTTATGTGCGGAACGAGCATCCGGATGTCATTATCAACATTGTGGATGCTACCAATTTGAGCCGCAGCTTGTTTTTTACCACTCAGTTGCTGGAGCTTGGCATTCCGGTTGTAGTTGCGCTGAACAAAAGCGATATCAACGCCAAGAAACAGACCAAAATCGATACTGCGACTCTTTCCGCCAAGCTGGGCTGCCCGGTATTGGAAACCGTATCTACCTCCGCAGAAGGATTGAAGGCCGTGATAGACGCTGCCGTTGCACTGAATGGAAAGGTGCAGAAAGCTCCTTACTCTCAGGGCGATATTGATTTGACTGACAAAAAAGTCGTAGAAGATGCAGATCGCAAGCGGTTCGGGTTTGTCAATCAGCTTGTGTCGCAGGTAGAGAAGCGCAAGGTGCTCACCAAGGAGAAGGGCACCAGCGATGCGATTGATGCTGTGCTGACCAACAAGTTCCTGGGAATTCCCATTTTTGCGGTTGTAATGTTCCTGGTATTCCAGATCAGCCAGACCTGGGTGGGTCCCATGATTGCCGATACATTGGTGGGTTGGATTGAGACCTTCCAGGGCTTTGTGGCGGACTCTCTGGCCGATGCCAATCCGCTGCTGACCGCTCTGCTGGCAGACGGTATCATCGGCGGCGTGGGTGCTGTGGTGGGCTTCCTGCCTCTGGTTATGATCATGTATTTCCTGATCGCTCTGCTGGAGGATTGCGGCTATATGTCCCGCGTTTCTGTGGTTCTGGACCCCATCTTCAAAAAGGTTGGCCTGTCCGGCAAGTCGGTCATTCCCTTTGTTATCGGCACGGGCTGCGCTATTCCTGGTGTCATGGCCAGTCGAACCATCCGCAACGAGCGCGAGCGTCGAGCCACTGCCATGCTGACTCCCTTCATGCCTTGTGGCGCCAAGATTCCCGTGATTGCGCTGTTTGCTGGCGCTTTCTTCGAGGATGCAGGTTGGGTGAGCTTTACCATGTACTTCACCGGTATTGTTCTGATCTTCCTGGGGGCGCTTCTCGTGAATAAGATTGCCGGTTACAAGAATCGGAAATCTTTCTTTATCATCGAGCTGCCTGAGTACAAGGTTCCTTCTCTGCTCTTTGCCTTCAAGGCCATGTGCGCCCGCGGCTGGGCTTATATTGTAAAGGCTGCCACGATCATCCTGCTGTGCAATACTGCCGTGCAGATTATGCAGACCTTCAACTGGAGCTTCCAGGTAGCAGAGACCGCTGATAGCTCTATTCTGGCTTCCATTGCCCATCCCTTTGCATACCTGCTGGTGCCCATTGTCGGTGTCCTCAGCTGGCAGCTGGCTGCCGCGGCCGTCACTGGTTTCATCGCTAAGGAGAACGTGGTTGGTACTCTGGCTGTTTGCTTTGTTGGTCTGGAGAACCTTATCGACACCGATGCTCTGGAAATGATGGAAGGTGCCGGCGCTGAGGTAGCAGGTGTTATCGCTATTACAAAGGTTGCTGCCTTGGCCTATCTGATGTTCAATCTGTACACGCCTCCCTGCTTTGCCGCCATTGGTGCCATGAATTCTGAGATGAAGAGCGCCAAGTGGCTTTGGGCTGGCATCGGTCTGCAGCTGGGTACCGGTTATACTGTGGGCTATCTCGTATACCAAATCGGTACCCTGATTACCACTGGTTCGGTGGGCGTAGGCTTTATCCCTGGTTTGGTTGCAGTGGTTGCTTTTGCTGCTGTACTGGTTTATCTGTGCACGAAGACTGAGAAGGACCTGAAGCGTGAATATGCGCTGAGTGGAGCAAATGCGTAATGATTGATTACATTTTAATCGCAATCATTTTGGTGATTGTTGCAGCAGCAGCTTTTTATGTTTACAAAGCCAAAAAAAGCGGAAAGAAATGTATTGGGTGTCCGGATGGCTGTTCGGCATGCAATGCAAAAAAGAATGGTTCCCATTGCAGCTGCGGCGAGCATAAACATAAGTAATACAGGACAAAAAGCTGCGGTTCTCCAATAGGGGGAGCCGCAGCTTTTCTTAGAAAGATCACAACAAGAACCCGAAGAGAAAACATATCTGTATCTTAATATAAAAGACTAGCTTTCGCTTTGACAGTCATATGGAGAAATGATACCATGGCAATGGTTAGCCAATACTAACTATTGCTTTTACCTTGATGTTAGTTTGAACTAACCGCGTGGGCTTCTGATGAATCCTGCGGCTATAAATTAAAGAGCAGAAGGACGGGAGGTTTTGTGAAAAGCAAACGTGCCACAGAAGACTATGTAAAAACTATTTACCAGCTGTCACAAAAGGGAAAGGTTCGTTGTTGTCAGATAGCTAAATGTTTGTCTGTGTCCCGGCCTACGGCATTGATGTCGATTAGAATTCTTTCGGAAGAGGGGCTGGTATATCAGGATGACCTCAAAAATATTTATCTGACCGAGAAGGGGATAAAATTGGCGCAAAAAGTGGAGGCCAAGCATCGAGTACTATATGAGTTGTTGGTTATGGTTGGAGTTGATGAAGAAATCGCTTCCAGAGATGCATGCAAAATGGAACATGGGCTTGGAGAAGAGAGTTTTTTGGCTTTGCAATCGCTGGTCAGAGATCCTGATTAAGTGACTGAGTGTTTTGCACTTATTTGGAAATGAGGACGGGGTATGTTAATTGAATGTCTGAAGAAGGATATACAGGCAAGTGCAGTCCGGCTCGATGATATACCAGGGATTTACATCTGTCGGTTTAAAGGGGCGGGAGTATCCGATAAAATTGTACTCCCTTTTCCTATGGAGAAAACTCCAAGGCTTGTTGAAGCTCTCTTTTGCACTGAAGGCGAAATCATCATACAGCGTGCGAACGATATTCCGTACAGGGCGGTAAAAGGAAATGTTCTGCTTTTGACTAATATGACAGAGTATACTTCGATCAATATCAGCAAAAACATGCAAGGAATTCTGGTAGCAATCGATAACTGCCGAATTAGCAAACAATTTTTTTCTCTCTGCGATATTTTAAAATTAGACCTGGAACAATTAAAATCTGAAATGAGGGAGTGGCCTGAGAGTATAATAATCGTTAACAATAGCTGGACACAGTCACTGTTTGAGCTTTTGAATTTAATGCCTGAGGAAGCGGCCGGAAAGTATTGCTTTTTAAAATCTTTGGAACTTCTGTATGTTATGTCTGCAAGGAGTTGCGGAGAAAGCAGTAATGATCGGGCTGAAGAAAGTAGATGTATGTGCCGAATTGTATTGGATGCCAAACGATATATGGAGGAGCACTTATCTGAGAAGATTACCATAATTCAATTAAGCAGAATACTTTCTGTTTCGCCTACCTATTTGAAAGCGGAATTTCGTCGCATACATGGAATGTCTATTCACCGCTGGCTGATAGAATTACGTATGCAAAGAGCCGAAGAATTGATTTGCTGTACGGATCAGCCTATTTACCAAATTGCACAGGAAGTCGGATACGAGGGGATGAGTCAATTCAGTGCGGCTTTTAAAAAACATTATGGTGTTACGCCGGGACAATTTAAAAAAATGTCAAAAACCATAACAAGGTGTCTGTTTCAATAATGACAGGTAGAAAAGGTCCATGTATAATAATTGGACATTCAATACTCATTTTGATGCAAAAGGAGTGATCGCGGTGAAACAACATCGTTTCTGGGCCTGGGGTGCAGTAATCTGCATGATCATGGTCATGGTCACGGGCTATAAGCGGAAATAATAGAAAGGAAGAATTAAAATGGGGATGTATTCTAAACTGGCTTGCTTTGTGGGCGGTGCTCTGTTTGGCTCTTTTGGAGTCAAACTTCTGGCAAGCAAAGATGCAAAAAACGTATATGTGCATGCAACTGCTGCAGGATTGCGCATGAAAGATTCCGTAATGGAAACGGTTACTAATGTGCAGGAGAATGCAGCCGACATTCTTGCCTCTGCCAAAGATCTCAATGAAGAACGCGCCGCTAAGGAAGCTGAAGAGAATGCAGCAGCCAAAGTGGAAGACGTGGAAGCCTGACATCAGCAGAGGGAGCCGCCCCACGCGGCTCCCTTTTTTCATGAAGGAGGATAACAAGGAGGATAACTCATGAATGCAACAATCTTGCACGAGAGTCGTGGTCGAATCCGTGTCAGACTGCAGCAAAGGCGAATGACTCTGGAACAGGCAGATCAGTTGGAAGCCTGGCTGCAGAGTAGGGGCTGGGCAAAGAGGATCACTGTCCATGAACGCACCTGCTCTGTAATTGCGTATTATAGTGGAGACAGGCAGACGGTTTTGGACGATATTCGTCGTTTTTCCTGGGAAGATGCAGAAAAAAATGTGAGTTTGCCAGTTCACAGCAGTCGAGCCTTGAACCGGGAATTTGAAGAAAAATTAGTGGGCAAAATTGTGTTGAAGGCAGCATGCACGCTGTTTTTGCCGTCCCCATTACGAATTGCTCGAATTCTCTGGCATATGGTTCCCTTTGTGCGGCGCGGTTTGCACTGCCTATTACGGCGGCGAATTAAAGTGGATTTATTGGATGCTCTGTCGATTTCGATTTCTGCTTTCCGAGGAGATTTTGGAACCGCCGGAGCGGTGATGTTCCTGCTTGAAGTGGGAGAGCTGCTCGAGGAATGGACCCGAAAAAAATCCATGGAGGATCTGGCCCGGTGTATGTCACTCAACGTTGATCGGGTTTGGCTTCGTACTGTGCAGGGGGAAGTACTGGTTCCCGTGTCTCAGGTACAGCCGGGAGATGCAATCGTTGTGCGCGCAGGCAGCGTTATCCCTATGGATGGTATTGTTCTGGAAGGAGAAGCAACTGTTAATCAGGCTTCGCTTACCGGGGAGTCCATACCGGTTGCCAAACGAGCCGAGAGTGCTGTTTATGCGGGTACCGTGGTGGAGGAAGGCGAATGCGTTCTGGAAGTAAAACAAGCATCCGGACAAAGTCGCTACGATCAGATTGTACATATGATTGAACAATCCGAGCACATGAAATCGGCAGCTGAAAGTAAGGCGGCTCATCTGGCGGATAAGTTGGTTCCTTACACTTTTTTCGGTAGCCTGTTGAGTTTTGCCTTAACGCGCAATGTAGCGCGTGCTTTGTCGGTTTTGATGGTGGACTTTTCCTGTGCGCTAAAGCTGGCAATGCCTTTGGCGGTTCTCTCTGCTATGCGAGAGGCTGGCAAAGCTCATGTTACAGTTAAGGGAGGAAAATTCCTGGAGGCGGTTGCAGCAGCAGATACTATCATTTTTGATAAAACTGGCACGCTCACTCATGCTTGTCCCCGGGTAGCGAAGGTTATTCCCTTTGGAGGGAATAACGAAAATGAAATGCTTCGTCTTGCTGCCTGTCTGGAAGAGCATTTTCCGCATTCCATGGCGAACGCGGTAGTGGAAGAAGCAAAACGACAGGGTCTGACCCATGAGGAATTTCATTCGAAAGTAGAATATCTGGTGGCTCATGGTATTGTGAGTACGGTGGATAGTAAGCGTGTATTGATTGGCAGTGCGCATTTTGTTTTTGAAGATGAGGGATGCAAAATTCCGGAAGGGGAGCAGGAACGATTTGCGATACTTCCGGAAGAATACTCTCATCTGTTCCTGGCGGTAGGAGGGCAACTGGCGGCTGTACTATGTATCTCGGATCCCCTGCGAGAAGAGGCTGCCGATGTACTCCGTGTACTGCGAAATATGGGTGTTAAGCAAACGGTGATGCTTACGGGCGATAGCCAGCGTACAGCGGCTGCAATAGCAGCTCAGTTAGGTGTGGACGAGTTCAGAGCAGAGGTATTGCCTGCAGATAAGGCTGAGTTTGTCGCACGCTTGCGCAAAGAAGGACATACGGTTTTAATGGTAGGGGATGGAATCAATGATTCTCCCGCGCTTTCTGAGGCGGATGCAGGAATTGCCATCAGCGATGGTGCGGCATTAGCCCGAGAAATTGCAGATATTACCATCGCTGCTGATAGTCTTTGGGAGCTGGTAGAGCTGCGTCATGTTGCGATGGAGCTGATGCGGCGGATACATTCTAACTATCGTTTTGTGATTGGATTTAATGGCGCACTTATTGCATTGGGGGTAATGGGCATTTTGCCGCCAGCGACTTCCGCTACGTTACATAATTTGTCCACATTGGGTGTAAGTTTGAGAAGCATGAGTCCATTGCCGAAAGTACAGAAAAATGTGGATACAATCATAAGTGGCGGTTAATATGAAGGCTGTGGACACAGGCGATATCTGCGATATCAAACCATTCGACAGGCTTTCGCGTGTATGATATAGTAAGAGCAGAACAACGCTGAAGGTGTGGTGACAAAATGAGCGTAACAGAGATAAAACTCACTTTGGACGATACATATATGAATGTGATTCATTTTGGCAGCGGAAGTGAAACGGTAATTATCATATCGGGAGTCAGTCTGACTGGCCTGGAGGGTCAGGGGGAAGCAGTAGCCGAGGCATATCAGCTGTTTTCGGCGCAATATTCTGTCTACCTGTTCGAGCGCAAGAAGACCCTGAAGGAGGGGTATCACGTTGAAGATATGGCAGAGGATGTTTCCCGGGCAATGGAGCTGCTCCATTTGGATTCTGCATATGTTTACGGCGTTTCACAGGGAGGGATGATCGCGCAGGTCCTTGCGATCAGACATCCTGAAAAGGTGAAGAAGCTGGTGCTGTGTTCTACCATGAGCAGACCCACAAAAACCATGGAAAGGGTAGCGAAAACCTGGCTGGAGCTGGCTGGTAAGCAGGATGTGGTGGCACTGAATCGAAACTTTTTTCAGGTTGTGTACTCCACGTCTTTTCTGGAAAGTGTAAAAAGTCTTCTCCCTTCACTGGAAAAGGCCGGAAGTGCGGAGGATTGCGCCCGTTTCTGCATTCTGGTGAAGGCTCTTTTGCATTTTGATGTGTACGAACAATTGGGGCAAATCAAATGTCCTGTACTGGTGCTTGGAGATAAAAAAGACCGGACAATAGGAGTAGAGGGCTCTTACGAAATCATGGAAAAGTTGGGCTGTCCCGGTCATATATACGACCAATACAGCCATGCTGTATATGATGAAGCCTCTGATATAAAGGGGAAAATCGTCGCTTTTTTAAGTGACTCTTTTTGAAAATATCCAACGAAGGGGAAGCAAATGATCCGGGAGCGTTTCGGAAAAGGCGTGAACCCCATAAAGAACTGATTTGATCGTTGCAGGGCAGCATGGCCGAAAGGTGATGCCGCCCTGCTTTTTTGTAATCCTGTATGCGTCTATTCCATAGAAACATCGGTGAACCAATTGAATATTAGAATTGTAAACCTATATATTTTAACTGGTTGACGAATATGGAGAGGAGATGGTATACTAGGTATTGTTTTTAGAAAGGGGAAATGAGAACCGCCATCCATTTCGAGATGGAGCTTCTCATACGTGGAATAAAATGACGACCAAAGAAAAGCTGCTGGAATTATTCGAATCCAGCAGAGATGTCTATTTATCCGGCGAGGGTATTGCTCAGAAGCTCTCCGTCTCCCGAGCTGCTGTCTGGAAAGCGGTCAAAGCTCTGCAAAACGAGGGTTATCCGATCGATGCCGTAACAAAGAAGGGCTATTGTCTTTCCAATCAAACAGATATCCTGTCGGCACAGGGCATCCGTAAATATCTGCGTTCTGAGATTCAAAATAATGAAATCTGCGTGATGGATGTGGCGGAGTCCACCAATGCTTCTGTGCGGGATAAGGCCAATATGGGCAAACCGGAAGGCTATATGATCCTTGCCAATGAGCAGACCGCAGGTCGTGGCAGACTGGGGCGAAGCTTCTTTTCTCCCAAGGATACCGGTATATATATGAGTTTGCTTCTGCGTCCGGGAAACTACTCATCCAAACAGGCTGCCCGAATCACCACGATGGCTGCGGTTGCAATCTGCGAAGCGATCGAAGAGGTATCTGAGGAAAAAGCAGAGATCAAATGGGTGAATGATGTTTTTGTCCGTGGTAAAAAGGTTTGCGGCATTCTGACAGAGGGAGCCTTCAATCTGGAAAGCGGGTTGCTGGATTATGCTGTGCTTGGGGTTGGAATCAATGTTTATCAGCCGCAGGGTGGCTTCCCGGATGAGTTGTCTCCCATTGCCGGAGCTGTTTTTCAGGAAAAACAGAACGACGCAAAAAACAGACTTGTTTCCACCTTTCTGAACCGGTTTTACGGTTACTACCATGCGGGCGATTCAACAGATTATGTGGAAGAATACCGGAAGCGAAGCTTTGTGATCGGCAAACAGGTTACTTTAACGGCATTCAATGAATCCAAAAACGCCGTTGTTGTTGGTATAGACGAGGAATGCCGTTTGCTTGTGAAATATCCGGATGGCACACAAGAGTGTTTTTCGTCCGGTGAAATCAGTGTTTGAGTTTAAAACAGGAGGCTATATGCGCAAAAACAAGACAAAAGAGTTGGTGCTGTGCGCCCTTTTCGTTGCTTTGATCGCCGTGGGTGCGTTTATCAAGATTCCGGTCCCGGTGGTTCCGTTTACGCTGCAGCTGCTGTTTACAATGCTGGCGGGACTTCTGCTTGGTGGAAAGCTTGGAGCCTTATCCGTCTGTGCATACATTTTTATGGGGCTTATCGGTCTTCCGGTGTTTGCGGAAGGCGGCGGATTTGCCTATATCCTGAAACCGAGCTTTGGTCATATTATCGGCTTTGCAGTCGCATCCTATGTAACAGGCGTCATTGCCAACCAGGTTTCAAATCCGGGCTACAAACGTTTGCTGGCAGCAAACTTCGCAGGTCTGGGCATCGTTTACCTGTTCGGAATGGTGTATTATTACCTTATGAGTAATTTCTACCTGGGTACGCCGATCGGCCTGTGGCCGTTGTTTCTGTATTGTTTCCTTCTTGCAGTGCCGGGGGACATTGTGCTCTGTATTCTCGGAGTGTTTCTTGGAAAACGAATGATTCCAATCATCAAAAGCAACAGAGCGTGAGGGGACGAAAATGAATCTGAATGAACTGACAGCTGAAGTTTTAAGCGGAAAGCAAATTACAAAAGAAGAAGCGCTGTTTTTATATCAGCAGCCTCTCGCTGAGTTGTGCGAAAATGCCGATCAGATCCGCCGGCATTTTTGCGCCAATCAATTTGACATCTGCACGATTGTCAATGCCAAAAGCGGAAACTGTTCCGAAAACTGCAAATTCTGTGCGCAGTCCGCTCGCAACCATACCGGTGCGGCCACCTATCCGCTGCTTGCGAAGGAAGAGATCGTGGCACAGGCAAAGTGCAACCATGATCAGGGGGTTCTCCGCTATTCCATTGTTACTTCCGGCCGGCATCTTTCGGACAGGGAAGTGGAGGAAATGTGCGAGGCTGTCCGGGAGATCAAAGAAAAGGTAGGGATCTCGGTCTGTGTTTCCTTTGGCCTGCTGAAGGAAGAACAGTTTCGGAAGCTGAAAGAAGCCGGTGTAACAAGAGTACATAATAACCTTGAAACCTCCCGCAGAAATTTTCCGAACATTTGCACGACGCATACATTTGACGATAAAGTGCAGGCGATTCGGGCGGCACAGGCGGCAGGACTTTCTGTGTGCAGCGGCGGCATTATGGGGCTTGGTGAAACGGTGGAGGACCGGATCGACATGGCGTTCAGTCTGCGAGAGCTGGGAATTCGCAGTGTGCCTGTGAATATGCTGAACCCGATCCCCGGAACGCCGTTTGAAAACAACCGTAAGTTGACGGAGGACGATATGCGCAGGATCGTTGCCGTTTATCGGTTTATCCTTCCAAAGGCTTCGATTCGCCTTGCGGGCGGAAGAGGATTGCTGCCGGACAAGGGAAAAAGCTGTTTTACCTCAGGGGCAAATGCGGCGATTTCCGGCGATATGCTGACAACTGCGGGAATCACGACCAAAACCGATATGGCGTTGCTGAACGAACTGGGATATGAGGTGAAGATCTGCAATGAGTAAGAGTCTGTTTATCACCGGAACGGGAACAGATGTGGGCAAAACCTATGTGACGGGACTGATTGTTAAAAAGCTTCGTGAGGGCGGTCGATCCGCAGCTTACCACAAGGCGGCAATGAGCGGCAACGAGCGTCGGCCGGACGGCAGCCTGATCCCCGGCGACGCCCTGCAAGTGAAAACAATGTCCGGGATCGAACAGCCGCTGGAAGAGATGTGTCCGTATGTTTATGAAACAGCGGTTTCTCCTCATCTGGCAGCAAAATTTGAGGGGAATCCCGTTGAAATGGACTGCATTCTGGACCGTTTTGACCATGTGTGCCGCAGCTATGATTACATCACGGCGGAAGGCTCGGGCGGAATTCTCTGCCCGCTTCGGTTTGACGAGCAGAAAATTCAGCTGGAGGATTTCATCAAAGCCCGCAGCCTGGCCTGCCTGATGATTGCCGATGCAGGCCTCGGCACCATCAATGCAGTTGTGCTGACCGCTGAATACATGAAAGCCCGTGCAATGCCGGTGAAGGGCATTATCTTCAATCATTACGAGCCGGGAAATCCGTTGCATGAGGACAATCGGCGTATGTGCGAAACAATGACAGGATTGAAGGTGGTAGCCTGTGTCAAAGAGGGTGACACGGAGCTGGATATCCCGCTTGAATTGCTGGAGGAACTCTACGAAGAGAATGGAGGCACCGAGAAGTGATCTGGTTTCCATACGAACAGATGAAAACAATGAAGGCTCCTTATAAAATCATCGATGCGGAAGGTGTTTATCTGTATACCGAAGATCAGAAGCTGATCGATTCCGTGTCGTCCTGGTGGAGCGTGATTCACGGATATAAACACCCGGAACTCAATCAGGCCATTGAAACACAGCTGAAAAAATTCGCTCATGTCATGCTGGGCGGATTGACACATGAATCTGCCCGCAAGCTGTCGGATAAACTCCAAAGCTGGCTGCCGGGGGATTTGGACTACTGCTTTTTCTCGGATTCCGGCAGTGTTGCGGTAGAGGTCGCACTTAAAATGGCGCTGCAATATTACATGAATCGGGAAGAGATGCAGCGCACCATGGTGCTGGCATTGGAGCACGCCTATCATGGCGACACATTCAAAACCATGGAAGTAGGCGATGATGAGGATTACCATTTTGTTTTAAAAGCATATGGTGAAAGCAAAAACGTTGTTCACATTCCCACCGAAATCGCGGCACTGGAGCAGGCATTTGCAGAGTATCACGACCGGCTGAACTGCTTTATCGTTGAACCCCTGCTGCAAGGGGCAGGCGGTATGAGGATGTACGATGTTTCCTTCCTGAAACGGGCAAGAGAGCTTTGTGATCAGTATGATGTGCTGCTTGTTTTCGATGAGGTCGCAACCGGCTTCGGACGCACCGGCAATCGTTTCGTTACCGACTTGGTTTTGCCGGATATTCTCGTGCTCGGTAAGGCTTTGACCGGTGGATACATCGGCCATGCTGTCACCGTTGCAAACCGAAAAGTGTACGAAGGCTTTTTTGATGATGCCCCCTCGCATGCATTGATGCACGGGCCTACCTTTATGAGCAATGCGCTGGCGTGCAGTGCGGCCTTGAAGTCGATTGAAATCTTTGAATCGCAGGATTATATGGGCAAGATCCGAAAAATCGAAGAAATCACCCGGCGGGAAATGGAAGGCTTTTCCGATCCACGCATTAAGGAGATTCGGATGATGGGTGCCTGCGTGTGCATTGAGGTCTATGATCCCGGTACGATCAAGGGGTACCAGAAATTCGCGTATGACCGGGGAGTGTTCAGCCGCCCGTTCCTGAATTATCTGTATGCGATGGTTCCCTATGTGATTCAGGAAGAGGAACTGGTAAAGGTCCTGAACACAATGAAGCATCGGTGTACAAGGGGTACAAACGAGATAAAATAGAAATGAGGGGCGATAGAGCGGAAATGTCAGATTTTCCACTCTATCTGAACACGGTCGCTGGTGGCCTTGATTGTAGAAATCAAGCCATCGGCGGCTTTTCTTTTGTCGTCAAAATCTATGTTCTCCCAGTTGTCGAGATAATAGGACAGTTTCTTTATCTGCTGGGGCGATATGGTTTCGACGCTCAAATCGGCTATTGCTTTTGAAATGGTCTGCCGGCGGGTGTCCAGTTCTTCGATTTTCTTGTTGGCGTAGGCAAGCAAGGTCGCATTGGCTCCGGTCAGCGTGTCCAGCAGCTTTTCAATTTCTGCCTCCACCTGTGCCAGCTCTACTTGATAAGCTGTCAGCTTCGGATTGACCTTTTCCTCTTGGCCGTGAAGTATCTGAAAATCTTTGAACTTCTCCTGCATGGCCGAGAAAATGAATTGCTCAAATTCTTCTTTGCGGATTTTCCCGCAGCCCGGACAGCCTTTGTTTTCCGTCCGTTTGGTGCAGCGGAAATAGCCTGTGCTGTTTGGTACATGGGTGGCTTTCAGCGCATACCCACAATGCCCGCATTTGATTTTTCCGGCCAGCCAAGTGTTTTTCGGTTTCCGCCCTTGCTGGAAGGTGGTATTTGCCATGAGCTTTTTCCGGCATTTCAGCCATGTGTCCGAGGGGATCAATGCTTCATGGGGAGCGATAACAAGTATCTGGTCTTTTAGGCACCTGTCCTTGTCCTCCTTCACATCCCGCCCCTGATAGAGATAGCAGCCGTTTGTTCCGGCAAAATCGGAAGCGTCATTGACAATCGCTGCGCCCTGGCTCTTGAAAAACTCGTACAGTTCCAAGTCGGCCTGTGCGTAAACAGGGTTCCGTAAAAGCTGGGAAAGGAAACTCCGAACCATTGACTTTTCGTAAATCTTGATACCCTGTTCCTCAAAGTAGCGGGTAATGTCTCCGAAAGAGGTTTCCGGCTCGGCGTACATCTCAAACATAGGAAAGCTGGTGGGGGCTGATACCGAGCTGCTTCGCCAAAATCTGGCGGTCGCCCTGTGCCTGGGAGAGCAGAACAAGGAAATCCGAGTTTTCAAAGATGTTCTCGATCTCCGGGCTGGCAAGGAAGTCCTTCACATTCTGCGTTAAGGCACTGGGTACGCAGCCTTTCTTACGGAGCATTTTCCAGATGGATACACAATCGTCTCCCGGCTCAGAAGCTGGTACATTCTTTTCGGTGTGAAGTAGCAGACCGCCAGTACCGCAAGAGCGATAACAGCCGCAGGAACGACGGGATAGGTAAAGATGGCAAAATCCACCTGTTGCTGAAACAGGCCGAAGATGCCGCACGCGATCAGATTGCCAAAAGAGAAGACAAGGCCAAGTGTTATAACTGTATAACAGAGCCCTTCGCCGATCAGCATTGCGCGAATCTGTCTGCGCTCCATCCCGATGGATTCCAGTATGGCCAATTCGCGTTTGCGGGCTACCACACTTACCGACATGATATTCACAAAATTGAGAATACCAATCAGAGCGACCACGAGAGAGATGCTGCCGCCGAGACTCAGGATAGCTGTTTTGGCGCGATTGAGCTCAGCCATGGCTTCCGCTCTGGATGTGAGGGAGATGGCGGAATTCTCCTCGGTGAGCTGCTGCAGTGCAGTCAGAACCATCTGTTCATATCCGCTGGAGACATTCAGTTCAAGCTGCAGGGCTGCCGGGTCACCAAACCATTTCTGCATTGCTGTATTCGATACGACGATTGTAGGAGCAAGGCTGGCACCAACTCCCTTGTAATCGAAGGGCACAAAGCCGCCAAGAGAAAGTGTGATTTCCGAACGGTCTGACAGCGAGCTTCCTTCCCGAGAACAGGGGAAGATCGTGAGATGCTGGATGCGGGAGAATACCTCCGGCTGGTCTGTGGCGATCAGTGCAATTTCTCCGCGTTCAAAAGCTTCCCGGTCGATTGGTTCTCCGAGCGTATTCTGGTACGCTTCCAGCGTTTCGCCGTCAACGCCGAGAATGAATCCGTTGAAGTTATTCGCGAGTTCCTGCTCGGATAATCCGGCGACCTGTTCCTGTAAGGGATGGTTGGCAATATATTCCTTGAACGAGGAAGAATATTCCAGTGTTGCCTCTTCCCAGGTCGTCAGATGGAGATCCTCCACGCCGGGAATGGCGCGTATCTGATCCCGCAGCGACGCGCTGATTGTTTGTGCCGGCCATGCGCGGTTTTTCAGTACAAAATCACTTTCAAAGGTGGAATCGATGTAGTTTGATACGTTGCTTCCTGATCGTAAAAATTAAACCATTCGACAGGCTTTCGCGTGTGTGATATAGTAAGAGCAGTATAAGATTGAAAGTGCGGTGGTAAAATGGGTGCAACAGAGATAAAACTTCCTTTGGACGATACGTATATGAATGTGATCCATTTCGGAAGTGGAAAAGAAACAGTAATTGGGAGTCAGTCTGACCGGCCTGGAGGGTCAGGGGGAAGCAGTAGCCGAGGCATATCAGCTGTTTTCAGCACAATACTCTGTTTATCTGTTCGAGAGAAAGAAAACCCTGAAAGAAGGCTATCGCGTTGAAGATATGGCGGAGGATATTTCCCGGGCAATGGAACTGCTCCATTTGGATTCTGCATACGTTTACGGCGTTTCACAGGGCGGAATGATCGCGCAGGTCCTTGCGATCAGATATCCTGAAAAGGTGAAGAAGCTGGTGCTGTGTTCTACCATGAGCAGACCCACAGAAATCATGAAGAGGGTAGGGAAAACCTGGTTGGAACTGGCTGGTAAGCAGGATGTGGTGGCGCTGAATCGAAACTTTTTAGGTTGTGTATTCCGCGGCTTTTCTGGAGAGTGTAAAGAATCTGCTTCCATCTCTGGAAAAGGTCGGAAGTGCAGAGGATTGCTCCCGTTTCTGTATTCTGGTGAAAGCTCTTCTGAATTTTGATGTGTACGAGCAACTGGAACAAATCAAATGCCCCGTACTGGTGATTGGAGATAAAAGAGACCAGACAATAGGGGTAGAAGGCTCTTATGAAATCATTGAGAAGCTGGGCTGTCCTAGTTATATCTACGACCAATATAGTCATGCCGTATACGATGAAGCCCCGGATATAAAAAGAAAAATCATCCAGTTTTTGAGTGACTCTCTTTGAACAAACAGGGTGGTTCCTACCAAAGGAACCACCCTGTTCACGTTTGCAATACACGATTCTGCCTTAAGAAATCAATAAGTTTCTGAAAATGAAAATCAAATGAAGAAATTCAATTTATCAAGTGCGATATTTAAGAAAAAAGCAGCGGTTGCCAATAAACAAACAAGTGCGATGGGCATTCCCCACAGGGCAGCAGCCCAGAACGCCAAAGGATGTTTCGCGAAACAAACAGAGAGTCCTTTTGTGAAAGAAGAAAACAGGAGGCTTTGAGAAGAAAATACGGTATGCTTTGTAAGCTGTCTTTCCTGCGTTGGATGAATTCTTTCTGCCGCGATATGGCTTGATTGCATCATAATAGCTGCACCTCTTTGACGCTTTTCATGGTCATACTATAGCACATAGAGGTCAAAGAAGCCGTTAGGAAACTATTTGGCTTGCTAAGATTTTGTTAAGACGGTTATCTTAATGGAATCTTAATGCGCTGATGAGCCTTCTTTACATTATTTCAAGGCAGAGTATGGTAAAATAAAGACAAAAATGAGAAGCGGGCGATGGAAGATTGGATAATTGGTACGAGTCGGAATACGAAAAAGCAGATAAACCGCGTCAAGGCCGTTTGAAGATATTTTTTGGCTATGCTGCTGGAGTGGGAAAAACTTATGCGATGCTGAAAGCCGCTCATCGTGCGAAGGACCAGGGAGTGGATGTTGCGGTGGGTTATGTGGAAAAGCATACCCGCCCGGATACATTGGCTCTGTTGGATGGACTGGAACAACTCCCCACATTGAAAGTGGAGTACAAAGGAATTATCCTGAATGAGTTTGACTTGGATGCGGCATTGAAAAGACATCCTCAACTACTTCTTGTGGATGAACTGGCACACAGCAATGCAGCGGGATGCCGCCACGCAAAACGATACCAGGATGTGGAAGAGCTGCTGAGAGCGGGAATCGATGTATATACAACGGTCAACGTGCAGCATCTGGAATCCTTAAACGATCTGGTTGCCTCCATAACACAGGTCGCCGTCAGCGAACGGATTCCCGACTCGGTGTTCGATTCAGCAGACCAGGTGGAGCTGGTGGACATTGAACCGGACGATCTGATCCTTCGGCTTCAAGCGGGGAAGGTTTACCAGAGAAATCAGGCTTCTCGTGCGTTGACTCACTTTTTTACCAGAGACAATCTGGTGGCGCTGCGTGAGATTGCGCTGCGCCGCACGGCTGACCGGCTGAGCCGAAATGCACAGCGGACGGGAAACGAGACGGCGGCGAAAGCAGGCGAGCATATTTTGATCTGTTTGTCCAGTTCGCCGTCGAATGCAAAGGTGATTCGTACAGCGGCACGGATGGCGGAGGCGTTTCACAGCAGCTTTACAGCGCTGTTTGTGGAGACGACCGAGACAAAGGAGCTGAAGGGCGAAAACCTGAAGCGTTTGCGCGGTAATCTGCGGTTGGCAGAACAGCTTGGCGCACAGATCGCCACCGTTTATGGAGATGACCCGGCGGTACAGATTGCCGAATATGCAAAGATCAGCGGTATCACAAAAATCGTGCTGGGCCGTACGAATCACAAGTCCACAGTTTTTTTGAAAAGCAAAACACTGGTGGATAAGCTGACGAAACTTGCCGGTGACATTGATGTATATATCATCCCAGACACACAGCCGCTCTATAAAAAGAAACTATCCTTCATTCATATAGAAGATCATAAATTCCGCTGGACAGATTTGATGAAGGTCGTTCTGATTACGGCGGCGGCCACCGGAATCAGTTTTTGCTTCTATACATTGGGGCTGCGAGAAGCAAATATCATTACGGTATATATCTTGGGCGTTTTGCTGACGGCAATCTGGACAAACGGACATCTCTATGGCGCGCTGGCATCGCTGCTCAGTGTTGTTTCGTTCAACTTCTTCTTTACGGTACCGCGCTTCACATTGGCAGCAAACGATCCGGATTATCCGGTCACTTTTTTGATCATGCTGGTAGCCAGTGTGATTTCCAGTACGTTGGCCACACGGGTCAAGAAGCAGGCGCGCCAGTCTGCCCAGAAGGCATATTATATGGAGCTGCTGATCAACAGCAACCAGAAGCTACAGCAGGGGCGCGATGAACAGGAGATCATTCAGATTGCCGCGGAGCAGGTGAGTGCGCTTCTGGACCGGCCAGTGCTCTATGCTTTGGCGATAAAAGGGCAGGAGCTTTCCTTCCAGGTATCGCCGCAAAGCGAAGCAAACAAGCAGCTCAGTACAATGACGCCGGAAGAAAAAGGAGTGGCAGATTGGGTAATAAAGAATAATAAGCATGCAGGCGCGACCACAAATACGCTCTCTCATGCGCATAATCTGTACCTCTCTGTGAGGGGAAATCAGGAAGTCATGGGTGTGATCGGTATTCCGGCAAAGTATTATCAGCCGCTGGAGGTTTTCGAGAAAAACCTGATGATTTCGATTCTGAATGAATGTGGCCTGATTCTGGAACGCAGGCGGCTGCGGGATGAAAAACAGAAAATCGCGCTGGAGACACAGCGGGAGCGGCTGCGCTCCAACCTGCTTCGGGCGATTTCCCATGATCTGCGCACACCGCTTACCAGCATCAGCGGAAATGCGGGTGTCTTGATGGAAAAGAGCATCGCGCTGACGGAAGAGAAAAAGCAGGAAATCTACGCGTCGATTTACGATGACTCCATGTGGCTGGTGGACCTGACGGAAAATCTCCTGTCCATTACAAGGATAGAAAATGGCACGATGCATCTGCAGATGAATGCAGAGCTGATTGACGACGTGTTGCGGGAGGCAATTGCGCATGTTGATCGCCAGGCTACCAGACATCACATTCAGGTGAACCTGGAAGATGATTTGCTGATGGCAAAAATGGATGCCCGGCTGATTGTTCAGGTAATCATCAACATTGTGAATAACGCCATCAAGTATACTCCGGAGGGGTCTCACATCTGCATTTCCGCTGAAAAAGAAGACAGAATGGTATGCATCCACATTGCAGATGATGGACCGGGCATTTCGGATGAGGCAAAGGTGCATCTGTTCGACATGTTCTACACCGCCGGAATTGGAAAAGCCGACAGCCGGAGAGGGCTGGGCCTTGGGCTTAGTCTGTGTCAGTCCATTGTAGAAGCACATGGCGGTGAGATTTTTGTGGAGAATAATGAGCCGCACGGAGCAGTATTCTCGTTTACATTACCTTTGGAGGAAGTGAATTTGGATCGTGTATAAGCCTAAAATTCTGGTGGTGGAGGATGATCCTGCCATTACCAATCTGATGCGAACCACTCTGGATACGCAGGAATATCAATATCATACGGCGAAAAATGGCGCAGAAGCATTGCTGGATGCGGTTTCTTATAACCCGGACGTGATCATATTGGATTTGGGCCTGCCGGATATGGATGGTGTGGAAATTATCCATAAGGTGCGTGGCTGGAGTATGGTTCCGATTATCGTTGTAAGCGCCCGGAGTGAGGACCAGGATAAGGTGGAAGCGCTGGACGCCGGGGCGGACGATTATCTGACCAAACCGTTCAGCATCGACGAGCTGTTGGCTCGATTGCGGGTGGCATTGCGACGCAGCCGTGCAGAGGAAGGTGCAGCCCAGACGCAGAGCAGCATATATCGCAATGGCGGAATTGTGATTGATTATGCGGCCGGCTGCGTATATATGGAAGGAAACGAAGTCCATCTTACTCCCATTGAATATAAGCTGTTGTGCGTACTTGCGAAAAATACGGGAAAAGTGCTGACGCACAATTACATTTTGAAAGAAGTATGGGGGAGCGTGCTGGCTTCCGATACACCCTCGCTGCGTGTGTTCATGGCAACCCTGCGCAAGAAAATTGAGAAAAATCCATCCGATCCCCAATACATTCAGACCCATATTGGCGTTGGATATCGAATGATCCGGCAATGATAGTACAAAATTGATTCAAGGCAGCTCTGATTTCAGAGCTGCCTTTTTGCGTCAAAAGACCTGGAATGTGCCCTTAATAAAGCGGCGCCAGTATCTTAACAGAACCTTTATACGGTGCCTAAAACGCTAAGACCAATTTCACAAAGAAGTTGATAAAATGATTTTGCAAAAACAAAAACAGGAGGATACCGTTATGATGGATCTTATTATGATCGCGGTTTTAGCGGGCTCTGTGGGTCTCATTTATTTGCTGATTGGCTGGTGCCAGAAGCAGGTAGACCGGAGCGAATAAGGAGGAATGAAGCCATGATCGTTCTTGGTGTAGTTGTTGTGTTCCTGGGTGGTTATTTGGTCTATGCTTTGGTACACCCGGAAAATTTTTAATACTTGCAGGAGGAATTGAGTATGCTGCAAATCATCTTGACCATTATCCTTTATCTGATAATGGTAGTTCCGGTGGGTACTTATGTGTATCATATTGCAGCCGGAAAACACACCTTTGCCGATCCGGTGTTTGACCGTGTGGACGGCGTTATTTTCAAAATTGGCGGCGTAGATCCTGACAGCCGGATGAGCTGGAAACGCTATGCGGCAGCACTGGTGGGAACCAATGCTATGATGATCCTTATGGGATATATTGTTCTCCGCATTCAGAGTATTCCGCTGTTCAATCCCAATGGAATCGAGGGAATGGAGGAGTCGCTCTCGTTCAATACCATCATCAGCTTTATGACCAACACCAACCTGCAGCACTATTCCGGTGAATCGGGTTTGTCGTACCTGTCGCAGATGCTGGTGATCATCTTTATGATGTTTGTTTCCGCTGCCACCGGTTACGCGGCCTGCATCGCGTTTATCCGTGGTCTGGCTGGGAAATCAAAGGACAATGTGGGAAACTTTTTTGTGGACCTGGTGCGAATCATCACCCGCGTGCTGCTGCCGTTTTCCATCGTTGGAGGCCTTTTGCTGGTATGGCAGGGCGTTCCTCAGAATTTCTCCGGCAATGTTGCCGTGGATACCATTGAAGGAACAAAACAGGCCATTGCCATGGGTCCCGTTGCCGCCTTGGAGATCATCAAGCATTTGGGAACCAACGGCGGTGGTTTCCTGGGCGCCAACTCCAGCACACCCATCGAGAACCCGACAATCCTTTCCAATCTGATCGAACTGTATTCCATGATGCTGCTTCCCGGTGCCTGTGTAATCACCTTCGGCAAAATGGTTCGTGACCGCAAGAAGCTGAAGGAACAGCCGGAAAAGACCGCACATAAGAGCCTGAGCGTTTGGGTGTATGGACGGGAAGGCCGCAGCATCTTTGCTGCCATGGGGATTCTTTTTGTGATTGGTTTAAGCGTGTGTTTCTGGGCGGAATCGCAGGGCAATCCCGCTCTGGCAGATGCAGGCTTGAGCCAGTCCATGGGAAGTATGGAGGGCAAAGAAGTGCGCTTTGGCATTGCGCAGTCCGCCTTGTTTACCACGACGACCACGTCGTTCACCACCGGCACGGTAAACAACATGCATGACACGCTCACCCCTCTGGGCGGTATGATCCCGATGCTGCACATGATGCTGAATGTGGTGTTTGGCGGTAAGGGCGTCGGCCTGATGAACATGATCCTGTATGCGATTCTGGCCGTGTTTATCTGTGGCCTGATGATCGGCCGGACCCCGGAATATCTGGGCAAAAAGATCGAGGGCCGTGAGATGAAGCTCACCGCTCTGTGCATCATCATTCATCCGCTGCTGATCCTTGCATTTTCTGCACTGGCGGTGGGAACACAGGCGGACCAGGCGGGCATCACAAACCCTGGATTCCACGGGCTTTCACAGGTGCTGTACGAATATGCTTCCTCTGCCGCAAACAACGGCTCCGGTTTTGAAGGCCTGGCGGATAACACCCTGTTTTGGAATATCACGACCGGTCTTGCAATGTTCTTCGGCAGGTATCTGTCCATCGTAATCCAACTGGCGATTGCGGGCTCTCTGATGAAAAAGCGGTTTGTCAATGAATCCGCCGGTACGCTGCACACCGATACGATGAGCTTTGCAGTGATTCTGGTGTTTGTGGTCTATATCTTTGCAGCGCTCACATTTTTCCCGGTGCTTGCACTTGGCCCCATTGCGGAGCATCTGACCCTTTGGGCGTAAGGAGGAACCCCTATGAGCAAAAAAAATCAGAAGCTGGTCACGCCGGATATATTCCGGCAGGCGCTGATCGGCTCCTTTGTAAAATTGAATCCCGTATACATGATGAAAAATCCTGTCATGTTCGTGGTAGAGGTCGGCTGTTTTATTACACTGCTGCTGTCCTTCTTCCCGGGGCTGTTCGGCGATGTGAGCACCGGCACGAACCTGCGGCTGTATAATATCATCGTTTGCGTGGTGCTGTTTATCACGGTTCTGTTTGCAAACTTCGCCGAGTCTGTTGCCGAAGGCCGGGGCAAGGCACAGGCCGCAAGTTTGAAGAAGACGCAGAAGGATACAAAAGCCCGGCTGCTGCTGCCGGATGGCACCGAAAAAGAGGTGCTGTCCAGCGAGCTGAAAAAGGGCGATGTGGTCATGGTCTGCGCCGGTGAAGTGATTCCCGGCGATGGCGAAGTGATTGAAGGCATTGCATCGGTGGACGAATCCGCAATCACCGGCGAATCTGCGCCTGTAGTTCGGGAGTCTGGCGGCGACTTCTGCTCGGTGACCGGCGGCACGACTGTTGTATCGGACTGGTTGAAAATTCGCATTACATCAGATGCTGGAAACAGTTTTCTTGATCGCATGATTGCGTTGGTGGAAGGTGCTTCCCGCAAAAAGACTCCCAACGAGATCGCACTGAACACGCTATTGGTGTCCCTGACCATCATTTTCCTGATCGTTATCGTTACGCTTTATCCCATCGGCATTTATTCCGGCGTTCAGCTGCAGACTTCTACTCTGATCGCGCTGGCGGTTTGCCTGATTCCCACCACGATCGGCGGTCTGCTCTCCGCCATTGGCATCGCGGGTATGGACCGCGTTACCCGGTTCAATGTGATCGCCATGTCCGGCAAGGCGGTGGAAGCCTGCGGCGATGTGGACACCATGATTCTGGACAAAACCGGTACCATTACTTATGGCAACCGTCTGGCCGCCGATTTCTTCCCGGTAGGCAGTGCGAACCGCAGTGATCTGATCCGCTGCGCAGCACTGACCAGTCTGCATGACGATACTCCGGAAGGCAAGTCCACGTTGGAACTGGCGCGTCACCTGGGAGATGACAGCCAGGAGACCAGCGGCTCGGAGTTCATCGAGTTTACAGCCCAGACACGGATGAGCGGCGTTGATCTGCCGAATGGTACGAAGGTGCGCAAGGGCGCGGCGGAAGCAATCGAGAAGTATGTGAAAGCGCTGGGCGGCACGATTCCTTCGGACCTGCATGAGCAGGTGGATAAGATTTCCAGCCTGGGCGGTACGCCGCTGACGGTATGTGAGAATGACCGTATTCTGGGCGTGATCTATCTGAAAGATACGGTAAAACCCGGCATGGTAGAACGCTTTGAGCGGCTGCGTGCGATTGGTATCAAAACCATTATGTGCACCGGTGATAACCCTCTTACCGCGGCGACCATTGCAAAAGAAGCAGGTGTTGACGGATTCATTGCCGAGTGCAAGCCCGAGGACAAGATCGATGTGATCAAAAAGGAGCAGGCAGAAGGCAAGATCGTTGCCATGACCGGCGATGGTACCAACGATGCTCCTGCGCTGGCACAGGCAAATGTGGGCCTGGCCATGAATTCCGGTACGACTGCTGCAAAGGAAGCGGCCAACATGGTGGACCTTGACAGCGATCCGACCAAGATTCTGGAAGTGGTTGAAATCGGCAAGCAGCTGCTGATCACCCGCGGCAGCCTGACTACCTTTTCCATCGCCAACGATATTGCCAAGTATTTTGCGATTATCCCTGCGATGTTCATGATTTCCATTCCTCAGCTCAAGGTGCTGAATATCATGAATCTGGCTACACCGAACAGTGCGATTCTGTCTGCATTGATCTTCAATGCAATCATTATCCCTTGCCTGATTCCTCTGGCGATGAAGGGTGTAAAGTACCGGCCCATGTCTTCCGGCAAAATGCTGGCCCGGAACATGCTGATCTACGGTTTGGGCGGTGTTGTTACGCCTTTTGTGGGAATTAAAATCATCGATACCTTGATTGCCCCTCTGCTCACTGCCATTGGTTCTGGACTCTAAGAAAGGATGCGAACTCCTATGAAAGAATTTTTACACGGCACGCGTCAGGCGGTTCTTGTTACAGTCGTTTTGATGCTGATCTGCGGCTTGCTTTTTCCCTGTCTGCTCACCGGTTTGTCCTCGGTGATCTTCCCGCATCAGGCGGGCGGCAGCCTGATTACCGTAAACGGCACAGCGGTTGGCGCGGAACATGTGGGCCAGGAATTCACGCAGGATTGCTATATGTGGAGCCGTCCGTCTGCCTACCACTACAATGTTTATACCGAGAGCGAAGACGGCAGGAAATACTATAACGACGGCACAGAATTCGGCGGCCTTGCTTCCGGCTCCAACAACTACGCCCCTTCCAATCCGGCGCTTGTTGAGCGCGTGGAAGCTGACATGGAGGCATTTCTGGCAAAAAATCCTGACGTTGAGCGGGGAGATATTCCGACCGACCTGCTCACGGCATCCGGCTCCGGTCTGGACCCGCACATTTCTCCCGAATCCGCCCAGATTCAGCTTCCCCGCATTGCACAGGCCTCCGGTTTGAGCGAGGAAAGCCTGCAGGAAATTGTGGAGCGCAACACGACGGGAAAACTGCTTGGAGTGTTCGGTGAGAAAACGGTGAATGTGCTGAAGGTAAACATCGAGATCGCGCAGGCCATGGGAACTCTGTAAAAAGAAAGGAGTGGCCCATTATGATGGAGATGCATGCGTTCCAGAACGCGAAACAGCTCGAGATTCCATCCCTGGTTGGGCCTGAAAAGCCCGCTGCACAAGATCTTCTTGCGTTTCTGTATGATATGAGTGTATGGACAAAGGCCAGCCCGCAGATCATTGTTGGCGGACAGAGAGAAAGTGATGTGCTTTATGCACTGTTTCGCGGTGTCGCATTCGTAGAGCTGGATTTTCGGCAGGTATTTGGCCCTGAGCTGGCAGTATTGATGCCGCGATGGAAAATTGATGCGTTTACCAATGCCGATTCAACGCAGGAAAGTGTATGGCTTGCCTTGGAAAAACAGGGCACAGCGCTGTATGGTGTGCAGAAAACGCTTTCCGGCCGCGCATCGGAAATGATGCAGGCGCTTTGTTTGCGGATTGTCTGCTAATCGCCAGACCAGGCCAGGACATTAAGAAGTTTGTTTCAATCAACGGATTGGAACAATGGGATTGCAGCGCTGGAATGGGAGTATCATGCGTTTTTGGAACAGGAGAAGATTCCAACCATTTGGCAAAATTGCTGCTTCTGTTATGGCGGCATACTGGAGAAGCTGAAATATTCCGATTGTGTCCAGGCGCTTGATTTTCAGCAGAAGAAAACGCTGTGGTCAGGTTTTTTGAGAGATCGGTTTGATTATGCGGAATTTGAGTGGGTTTATCAACTGATTTGTCAGAATCGCCTGAACGACCGTGTTGAATGGGAGCTTTCTCTGCACGCAGCATTGCAGGATCAGGGGGACACAGTTGATTTTGCTGAATCCGAGTTTAAACTGTATAATGGTCAAAAAAGACCTTGTTACTTCAATTTCGACAGCCATCAGTATGCGCAGCGTGCGCTGCTGAAAATTATGTTTCCGCTTAATTTTTAAAAGAAACAGCAAAGGGGGACGCATGAGATACATGCGTCCCTTTAAGCTGTGTAAAAGTAGGAATAAAAACTCGTGGTCCGATTCTGTTCCATGCAAATTAAGGAATAAAGCAACACGGCAGCAAGACCTTAATTTCCGCCAGGAGCTGTTGGAAAGACGAAATAAAAACGCCTGAATCATTCACACTGGATAGAATGTGCTGGCGTGGACGATAACGCAAAATGTAAGGTCTCTGAGTAAACAATAACGGTATGCTCAGAACAAAAAGGGCCGGCGGAGTTACACACACCCGCTGGCCCTTTTTATGCTGCTTGCATCGTCTTTTCGATTAGTGAACGGTGCATCTTTGAATCAGTAACTCGTACACCAAAAGTTCTGCAGGGATGTGTAACGGTCATGGATCAGAAGGTGATTCTGATCTGGAACAATGCCACACAAAAGCTTTGCTCGTTCCATCATCGAAAGGGGAGGAAGACCCTGTGCTGCTCGATAGCCAATAAGCTCGCAGGGAGTACCGTTCCGGAACACAAAAACACCTGCGGGCTTATCTGCGGAACCGTGCCAATCCAGCGCCGGGCTATCCGGTGTATCACGGATTTCTTGCTGGAAGAAATCCAGATCCGCTGCATCAGCGGAATCTTCTTCAGCAGGCATTTCTTTTTCCGCTTCGAAATCCCATAAGCCCATTGCATCCATTTCATCAAGTTCATACAGAAATTCCTCATCCGGAACAGAACGGATCTCGCAGACCAGTCCTTCTTCCTCATCAGGAGCTTCTACATCCTCCCATTCAGGCGAATCGGCCCAATCCTCTGTTACGTTTCCATTCTCAGCATGCGCACTCATGTTGATGCCCAGCAAATATTCCACTGCGCCCATATCAATTGTGAGCCGCGGATACATTGCGGCCACCTTATACAACCAGTGCAGCGGAGGGGCATTGAGGGTTTGAAATTCAAATACAACGGACTCGCATCCTTCTGTCCACTCCATATCCTGCAACGTTACATCGTCCAACACATCTCCATAACAGCCCCAGCATTCGTAAGGGTCTTCGTCCACATCGCAAGGCACAAGTGCCTCCAATGTAAAGCAAAGCTTCTGAGACTGTTTCTGCCCATTGGTCCGGTGTTTCAGCGTGGCATAAATGAATGTTTTCAGCTCTTCGCTGGGACCAGACACTTTCATCGATACACTGCATTTGTTTGCCATTATTGTTTACTCCTTTTCTTTTTAAAAATCATATAAAAAAGCCATTCCATGACAGTCCGGCAATGCCGGTGCAATCACAGAATGGCTTTTTATCAAAAATAATATTGCAATCTCCAGAGGGCGCACTTAGAGTGGGTAGTTTCGTTGCCCAAAATTCGCGTTGGATTCCTGCTTACCTGTATTATACGAATTACATCTGCTGATATCAATCAATCTTCTGAAAATTTTCAGAAGGTGTCATGTGCAGCTGTATCAACCCGCTTGCGGAGAATTTCCTGAACCTCCTGCATCAGCAGCAGTCCCGCGGAAAATCCGTATTGAAATGCATCGCTACATTCCGTATCACAGACAATCAGCGTCTGTTCCAGCATCTGGTCCACCAGCGCCATATCCTCCTCGCTCAGATTGTTCCGCAGGTCTTTCAGGAGCTGTTCAATCTCCTTGCCCGCCTGTTTGTGCCGGCTGTTTCCTTCCAT
>NZ_NFID01000006.1 GCF_002161595.1 Gemmiger sp. An50 | reverse complement strand
AGAGGTCGTGGGTTCGAGCCCCATCCGGGTCGCCATCTTGCTGCTATAGCTCAGTCGGTAGAGCGCATCCTTGGTAAGGATGAGGTCAGCAGTTCAAATCTGCTTAGCAGCTCCATGGTAGAGCCCTTTCGGAATTTCCCGAAAGGGCTCATTTTTTGCCTTCGGGCAGGGCGCTTTTTGAGCCCCAAAGCCGGGCGGAAAAAATTATCAAAAAGTCGAAAATACTTGTTGACACGCGGCCCGTTTTTTGGTATAGTAATAAGGCACCCGGCGAACGGGGCAACTGAATAAAGGGGTATAGCTCAGCTGGTAGAGCAGCGGTCTCCAAAACCGCGTGCCGAGGGTTCGAATCCTTCTGCCCCTGCCAAAGGCCCGTGAATGCGAAAGCGTTCACGGGCTTTTTTGCGTCTTTTGACCAAAACGCGGAACGAGCAAGCTGCGCGACGGAAAAGCATCTTGCGCATGCCTGTAAAAATCAAGTAAAAAATACGAAGGAAACAAAGTTCGTTGTTTGTACAATTGATTTTGCCGCTGGATATGGTACACTTAAGCTACGCTGTTATGCCAGGGAGAAAGGAAAACATCCCGGCGGACTTCGTTGAAAACGGCGGGGCGTTCCCGCCCAAAGGAGAAAACGTATGTACGAATTGAGCATGTTGTTCCTGTATTTTATTATCTATGCCTTTTTAGGCTGGTGCGCTGAGGTTGCTGTCACCGCGGTGAAGCAGCGCCGGTTTGTGAACCGAGGCGTCATGAACGGCCCCATTGTACCGCTTTACGGCTTGATGGCCACTCTGGCCGGGGTCTTTCTGGAACCGGAAGAGAACAATCTTCTGGTGTTTGTGCTGGGGGCTGTGATCCTGTGTGCCGCCATCGAGGTGGTGGCCGGTGTGATCCTGGAGCGGCAGTTTGGACGGCGCTGGTGGGATTACTCCGACCGGCCCATGAACCTGAAAGGTTACATCTGCCTGGAAAGCTCCCTGGTCAAGGGCATCCTGGTGGCCCTGGCAGTGCGCTTCCTGACTCCGGTACTGCACTGGGGGCTGAGCTTCCTGCCTGCTATCGCACTGCAGATTCTGGCACTGGTGCTGGCAGTCGTGCTGGCAGTTGACGGCCTGGTGATGGTCTATGGTGTGCATGAAATGCGCCGCCGCTGGAAGATGAGCGGTCCCATCGCGGACTATCTGCAGCAGGCCAGCGAGACCATCGGCGACGGTCTGACCACCCGCACTCTGGGCTGGTATCATGGTTACCAGAAACGGCATCTGGCCAAGGCTTTCCCCAACCTGACCCGACTGTCCGGTGAGGAGGAACGCCCTGCCGCCAACGTCTTTGCGGCGGGCATCGGCTTCTACAAGCTGTTCTGGCTGTTTTTGATCGGCGCCTTTGTGGGCGATCTGATCGAGACAGTGTTCGTGTGGGGTACCTCCGGCGTGCTGATGAGCCGCAGCAGCCTGCTGTATGGTCCGTTCAGCGTGGTCTGGGGCCTGGGCGCGGCGATTCTCACTGTGGTGTTGCGGGGCCTGATGGACAAAAGCGACCGTTACATCTTCGTGGGCGGTGCACTCATGGGCGGCGTATACGAGTACATGTGCAGCGTGGTCACCGAAAAGCTGTTCGGCAAGGTTTTCTGGGACTACAGCAAGATTCCCTTCAACCTGAACGGCCGTATCAATTTGCTGTACTGTGTGTTCTGGGGCATTGCCGCAGTGGTCTGGGTCAAGGAAGTCTATCCCCGCATCTCGGCCCTGATCGAGAAGATTCCCATGAAGGTGGGCAAGGTGCTCACCTGGGTGCTGGTGGTACTGCTGGCAGTGGACGTGGCTCTCTCCTGCATGGCGCTGGGCCGTATGGACCAGCGGGAAAAGGGCATCCCTGCCACCAATGCGGTGCAGCAGTTCCTGGATGAGCAGTATCCGGATGAATATCTTACCCAGCGGTATCAGAATATGAAACTTGCGGGCTGAGTTGCCCGGAAACAAAAAACGCGCTCTGGTCAATGACCGGGGCGCGTTTTTGTTTGTGTTGAAAAGCTCACAGTTCGATCTGCTCAGGAAAGGCTTCCCGGCGCAGGATGCCCCACATCTTGTCGATGTAGGCCAGGGTGTAGAAGTTCTCATAATGGTGATAATAGAACGCGCCCCGGGGCGTCATGCGCCAGAGCTCATTTTCCTGTTTCACAAGTCCAAGCAGGCGGGCCAGCCGCAGCTCGGCGCCGTACATCCGGTCCAGCGGAACGCCGAAAAAGCGCTCGAAGGCTTTTGGGTCCACGCGGGTACTGTAGGCGGTCCAGAACAGATAGTAGACCATCCGTTGACGGAGAGTGAACCGAAGGGTGAGGGCGGTGGGCAGAAGGCCTGCATTCACCCAGCGGCAGTATTCCTGCACTGAGAAGGTGTTGATCTTGAACTGGTCCCGCAAAAGAGTGGTGGCTGAGCAGCCGAAGCCCAGAAAGTTATCCCGGGTCATGGAGGAATAGCTGGCCTGTTTGTCCTTGGCGAAGGTCCAGATAGAGGTGCGGGTATAGCCCCGATGAGTACCGTAGCGGGTGATGGCGTCCAGCAGGGCTCGCTTTTGCCGCTTGGGCATGGCGGGAACGGTGCTCTCGGTAAAGCTGAAATCAATGAAAGGATAAATGGCCACATGATTTGCCCCGTTCCGGAAGGCGGTGTCAATGTCCGCCCGCAGGTCACGGAAGGTCTGGCCGGGCAGCGCAAAAATGAAATCCATCGAGACAGTTTCAAAGGGCACCTGTGTTAGCGCACGCCGCAGAGCTTCCGCGCTCACACCCGGCCGCCCCAGAAGCTGCTGGAACTTTGGCTGGAAGGACTGGATGCCAATGCTGATCTTGGTCACGCCTGCGGCCTTCAGGGTGCGCAGCAGTGGCGGAGTCACGTCGGCAGGGTGAAGCTCCACCCCGATGCCCTGGGTGATGGTGAAATGCTGTTGCAGTGCAGCGATGATCTCGCCCAGCCGGTCAGCAGCCAGGGCGGGAGTACCACCGCCGAAATACAGGCTGGTCACCTCCTTTTTGCCGGGATGCTGACCGCCCACCAGATGAATTTCCTGAATCAGAGCGTCGATATACCGGTCGCAAAGGTCCTTGGAATAGGGCACCTTGCAGTAGGGACAGAAATTGCAGAGGCTGCGGCAGAAGGGGATGTGCACATAAAGGCCCAGCCCTTCACAATGGGAAAAACGCAGCCGCTGGTCGGCCTCGTTGTAAAACCGGAAGGGCTGCACCGAGCGGGTCAGCCACATTCGGGTCAGTGTGGGAAACAGAGACATGGTGCACCTCCCGTTAAATATATTTCAGGTAGGTCCAAAGCATATCCCAGATGATTCTGGGGTTGCCCTGGAACAGCAAGGTATATTCCGCCACGAAGAAATAACCGCACCGGCTGCACAGCCCCGGCTCGTGGATGCAGCGGCCACAGGTGGAAAGCACCCCGTTTTCCATCACCACACACTGGTGGCAGGGAGTGGGGAAGCGGTTGTGGATCAAATAGGGAAAAGCGCTTTTCAGGTTGAATACCGGCGCGCCCTCCTTCATCATGCGGGCGATGGTACGGCAGCAGCGGGCCTTGTCCCGCGTGCTCAGGGCAAGCTCTTGTGTATCCGGGTAAGGGGTATGGAAGTTGAACGAGACTGCCCGCACGTTTTTCAAATCCCGAGCAAGGCGGCAGACGTGAGCCACCGCACCTTTGTTGATCTGGTTGATGGCCATGTAAAAGCAGATGTTGTCCGCCGTGGCGGCGTTCACATTTTTCAAAATGGCGTCGTAGGTATCGCCCCGGATGGCGTTGTGCCGCGCCCGGTCACCGTCCAGGCTGAGCAGGATCAGGTCCGCCTCAGGCAGGTCCAGCGGGAAGGTACCGTTGGTGACCACGTTTACGATCAGAAAGCCCATCTGCTTTGCTTCCCACACCAGGTCCCGCAGGCTGTGGCCGTCGCTGTGCCACAAAAAGGTCTCACCGCCGCAGAAGAACAGGATGCGCACCCCCATGTCATAGAGCTTGAGCATCTCCCGGCGAATCTGCCGGTACGGATGGATGACGCCGGTGATGTTGTTCACCGAACAGTGCTTGCAGTGCAGGTTGCATTTGTCCGTGAGGATGATGGTGCCCAGGATGGGGTACTTTTTGTGCAGAAGGATGGTTTTCACGCCAAAGGCGGCGAATTGCAGGAAGGAGGAAAGCTTCATGGTCACACCTCCGCTTTTGAAAAGCATTGAAACAAGCTGTTTTTTTCAGTGTAGCACATCTTCCGGGCGGCCGCCATGCCTACAGGCAAAAACAAAGCGCGCTCGGCAGCAAGGCGAGCACGCTCTGTGGTGAAATAGAATTATGGGAGATCGTTCGGCGGGGTCAGGTCTGCGGGAACCGGGGCGTTCACCGTCAGGCTGGAAGGAGTGACACGGCAGTCGTAGGTCAGCAGTGTGACGCCCGCCTCCACCGCCCGGCGCAGTGCGTGGCCGAAGTCCGGATGGGTGGCCCAGTTGGGGGAGAACTGCTTCATCCCCTCCATCTGCAAAAGAATCATCACATAGCAGCGCCAGCCCTGACCGGCCAGGGCAGCCAGTTCCTCCACATGCTTGAGCCCGCGCAGGGTGGGCGCGTCCGGAAAGCGGGCAAAGCCGTTTTCCTCCAGGGTGCAGCCCTTCACCTCCATCAGAATTTTCTCCTCACCCCGGCGGACAAAAAAGTCGAAGCGGGAAGCGCCTACCTTATACTCGGCGCGCAGCTCGTCCAGTGGGCCGATGCCGCCCGCGGCCAGCCATTCCGCCACCGCCTGGTTGGGGGCGGCGGAATCCATATTCACCAGAAGGCCGTCCTTGTCCACGGCGATCAGGTCGTAGGGCGTTTTGCGGGCAGGATTGCTGCCGGGCTGCAGGTAAACGGTGCAGCCCGGGCGCAGCAGCTCGGCACAGCGGCCGGTGTTTTTTACATGAACGTTCAGCACCTGGCCCTCCAGCTCTACCCGGGCGATGAAGCGGTTGGGACGGCTGAGGAAATGGGCGGGAACAATGGCGGAATATTGCATAAAGCGGCCTCCTGAAATGTGGCGGGCGTTTTTCCTGACGAAATTTGACGCAATTGTGAAGTATTCTTCGCAGGGGCGCAACCACTGGATTTTAGCAGAATAATATGGTATAATCAGGCAAGAAACCAAGCAAAAAGCAAACGTGTCAGCTTTGGAGGAGAGAGGATCGTACAGCTGGCTTGGTTTGAGGTTTCAGGGCGATACCGCATCATTCCAGGTGGTGGAGCGCGCCGTAAAATTTTTTGTGATATGAACCAAAAAGCACAGCCAATCCTTGGTGGATTGGCGAGCATTTTTGGAAAATAGCACGGAAAATTTTGGCGTGATACGCCGCCTGAGGCTCGGGCCATGAATTGTGCGGTGTTGCCTTAGATAAGGAAGGAGCAGCGAACATCATGAAAAAGACGGTTCAGACGGTAATCAGTCCCGATAAATTCTACACCATTGCAAGTGCAAATGGCAAGGTTGTTGAAGTAGCGGATTTCAACACGGAAAATGGCGCGGCCATTCAGCTGTGGGATTACGCGGGTGAAGAGTGGCAGCAGTGGGCGTTCGTGCGCGCCGGGGAAGGGGTGTACCGTATCCGCAATCGCTTCACCGGCAAAATGCTCGACCTGATCGCCGGCGGCGTGGTGGACGGCACCTGGCTGCACCAGTGGGAAGGCACCAGCGGCTCCAGCCAGCTGTGGGTCGTGGAGAACACTGGCGACGGCCGTGTGAAGATCAAGTCCAACCTGTCCGGCAAGTGCCTGGACGTGGTGGGCATGAGCCAGGACAACGGCGCCCGCCTGCAGATCTGGCAGGACGTGAACGGCGACAACCAGCTGTGGGTCGTGGAGGAAGTCAAGCCCAAGAAGGCCAGCCGCAAGAAGGCTGAGCCTGAGGCCGAAGCTGCTCCCGCAGAGGAAGCCAAGCCCGCCAAGAAGACCACTGCCCGCAAGCCTGCGGCCAAGAAGACCACCGCAAAGAAAGCCGAGGAAGCGGAGGCTGTCAAGAAGCCCCGTGCTGCCCGCAAAAAGGCTGAGCCCGCCGCCGAGGAGACCAAGGCCCTGAAGGCTGCCGAGGAGCAGAAGGCTTTGAAGGCAGCGGAAGAGCAAAAGGCGCTGAAAGCCGCCGAGGAGCAGAAAGCCCTGAAGGCTGCTGAGGAGCTGAAGGCTCTGAAGGCTGCCGAGGAGCAGAAAGCCCTGAAGGCCGCTGAGGAACTGAAGGCTTTGAAGGCTGCCGAGGAAAAGAAGGCAGCGGAAGCTGCGAAGCCGGTCGAGGCTCCGAAGCCCGCTCCCAAGCCGAACCTGAAAAAGGCCGGCAAGCGCCGCGCTGCCAAGTAATCCGGGTACGGCAATCAAATAAATCGCAGGGCGGTCCGCCTGCCCTGGAGAGAGACGTTCCGGCGTTTGCGCCGCCAGCGTCCCGCCCCAGGCAGGCGGGCTGCTTTTTTGTGGCCACGGACCCAAAACGAGAAAATTCGCGCTGTCTGTGATTATGCCACAGTAACAGCATATCCGGTTTTGCTATACTGATACAAATTCAAACCATGGGAGGACCATTCGCTTATGGGTTTTAATCTGGAAACCAGTGTTTCGGTATTTACCGTATTCATACAGGGCTTGCTCAGCTTTTTCTCGCCCTGTGTTCTGCCGCTGGTGCCGCTCTATCTGGGCTATCTGGCGGGCGGCGCGGCCAGCGCCAGTCTGACCGACAAGCAGCGCCGCCGTATTGCGCTGCGCAACACCCTGTTTTTCATTCTGGGCGTGAGCTTCGCCTTTTTCATGCTGGGCCTGGGCTTCACGGCGCTGGGCAAGCTGCTCAGCGGCAACCGGGCGATGGTGGCCCGGCTGGGCGGTATTTTGATTATCCTGCTGGGCCTGTATCAGGTGGGCTTTTTGCAGGTGGACGCTCTGCAGAAGGAGCGCCGACTGCCCTTTGATCTGAACCGATTCAGCATGAACCCGCTCACCGCGCTGATTCTGGGCTTCACCTTTAGCTTTGCCTGGACCCCTTGCGTGGGCCCGGCCCTCACCAGTGTGTTGGTCATGGCCGGTTCCTCCGCCTCCCGGACCCAGGGCTTTTTGCTTATCGGCGTGTATACCTTGGGCTTCGTGCTGCCCTTTTTGCTGGTGGGCCTGTTTACCAGCCAGGTGCTTTCCTTCTTCCGCCGTCACACCTCCTGGCTTAAATACACCGCTAAGGCGGGCGGCGTGCTGCTGATCCTGATGGGCGTAATGATGTTCACCGGCTGGATGAACAGCTTCACCGGATATCTGTCCGGTGTGGGCACTTCCGGCGCTGCGGCGTCCTCGTCCCAGGCAGTAAGCAGCAGCCAGCCCGATTCGCAGCCGGATTCTCAGGCTGAAAGCCAGCCGCAGCCCAGCAGTGCCCCGGCTGAGTCGGATGCATCCAGCCAGCCGGAGAGTGCGTCCAGCAGCCCGGAAGAAGAGGAGTATCCGGTAATCGCCGCGCCGGACTTCACCCTGGTGGATCAGTACGGCAACGAGCACACCCTTTCCGACTATAAGGGCAAGACCGTGTTCCTGAATTTCTGGGCTACCTGGTGCGGCCCCTGCAAGAAGGAAATGCCGGACATCCAGCAGCTGTATCTGGACCACGGCGAAAATACCGGCGACGTGATCATCCTGGGTGTGGCCGCGCCCAAGAGCGATGACAACCCCTTCAATCAGGAGACCCTGGACGCCGACGGCATCGCAGACTTCCTGGAGGAGGGTGGCTACACCTATCCGGTGCTGATGGACACCACCGGCGATGTGCTGATGAACTACGGCATCTCGGCCTTCCCCACCACCTTCATGATCGACAGCGACGGCAACCTGTTTGGCTATCTGCAGGGCACCATGACCCGTGAGATCATGGACAGCATCATTGACCAGACCGTGAGCGGAATCCGAGCGAACTGATTCCGACATCGGTTTATCAAAAAAGAGAGAGGCGTTTTCCCATAAAACAGGGGAAACGCCTCTTTTTTTGAAAAAATACTTGACAATTGCAGATAAATTCATATAATTGATTTTGTCAGTGAAAATCAAACAGGATGGAGACGGAACATGGAACAGACACTTGCGTTCTATATCAATCTTCTGCGGGGGGACTTCACCCAGTTTTGTGCCCAGCGGCTCAAGGAGCTGGGCCTTTCTCAGGGGCTGCTCTACTTTTTGCTGTATGTGGGGCGGCATCCGGGCTGCTCGGCAGGAGAGCTGGCCTCGGTGATCGGGGCGGACAGTGGCCACACCACCCGCTCGGTGGAAAAGCTGGTGCAGCAGGGCTTCATGACCCGCACCCGTTCCCAGCAGGATAAGCGGGCGGTGGTGCTGGAGCTGACCGAGCAGGGCCGGGAGGCCTTTGTCCAGGCGGGCCGGTGGTTCCATCAGTGGGAGGCCCAGCGCACCCAGGGCATGAGCCCGGAAGAGGTGGCCCAGCTGAAGGGACTGCTGCAAAAAGCGATGGCCGGTATCCCCATGCCCAAATCGCCCATGGAATCGGCTCCCGGGCCGGTGCGAAAAGCCATCCGCAAGGAAACTTGCCAGGAATAAATCATCCATCACAGCCGTCCGGGCGGCGGTTCTCTGCAAGCGTGCAGGAAAGGAAATCAATCATGCGTTACTCCATTGTATATTCCAGCAACACCGGAAACACCCGCCAGCTGGCTGAGGCAATTGAACAGCAGCTTCCCGCCGGGGACCTGCTCTATTGCGGCGCGCCGGATGCGGCGGCGCTGCAGGCGGATGTGCTGTTTGTGGGCTTCTGGACCGATAAAGGCAGCTGCGATGCCAAGGTGGCCGAGATGTTGAAGCAGACAGAAGGCAAAACCGTGTATCTGTTCGGCACTGCCGGATTCGGTCAGAGCCAGCAGTACTTCGATCAGATCCTGGCCCGTGTGCGGGAAAACCTGCCCGCCGGTGCGGTGTATGGCGGCGGCTATATGTGCCAGGGCCGGATGCCTCAGGCGGTACGCCGCCGCTACGAGGCCATGCAGGCCAAGGAGCCGGAAAACGCCCGCTACAAAATGTTGATTGAGAACTTCGATGCGGCGCTGGCCCACCCGGATACCAACGACCTGGAAGCCGCTGCTGCCTGGGTCAAAGGCTGCCTGGCGTAAAATGTTTTAAAGAAACAAGAAAAAGCACTGGGAACGGGCAAAGAATGCCGTTCCCAGTGCTTTTTTGTTTTTGAAGAAAGATCAGTCCACGGTCAGGTTGGGCCGGTCCTGATCGCCGTCTGCCTTGAACAGCACGAACTGCTCCGGGTTGCTGGTGAAGTAGTAGTATTCGGTATTCTCGAAGAGGGGCGGGGTCAGGTAGTTGGGCAGGATGTTCTCGCTGCCCTCGTCCCGCTCGCAGAAGCCCGCCGCCGCGAATACCTCGGCGGGAATGCCCGCGCAGTAGCACTCGGCATATTCCGCGCCAGCGGCATGGAGCAGGCCGTCGATGGCTTTGCCCAGCCGGGGGAGCGTTTCATCCCGGCCAATGAAATCCACGATGCGCAGTACCTTGCCGCAGCCGCTGTCCACCACCCGGGCCACAAGATAGGCCAACGTTACGCCGTTCTCCCGGGCGCAGTACATGTCATATATAAGATGGGGGAAGGCGAAATACCGCCGAATCAGGTACCATAGGTCCTTTTTGGGGGTGTGGGGCGTTTCGGGCAGGCCCAGCTCGGCCAGCTGCTCGGGGCTGTTCACCCGCTCCAGCGTCAGGTCGCCGCTTACCGGCAGCACGGTGAGGTCGGTCACCCGGGCCAGAGTGTATTTTTCCTGGCCGGAAAGCCGGTAAAAGTGGGGCACCCGGTCCGCGTGCCAGCCCAGGAACCGATAAAAGGCCATGGTTTTGGGGCGGATGTTGTTGCAGGCTACCACCGAAGCGCCGGTAAGCCGGGGCAGGGCGTTCATCAGGTCCAGCCCCACGCCGTTGTGGCCCTTTTTCGCCACCCACACCGAGACCCAGATGTCCGGTGCGGGAGATTCGTTTGCCCGGATGTATCCGGCCACCGCCAGCAGCTCACCATTTTCTTCGGCCAGCGCGTATTGCAGTGCATCGCCGCTGCGGTAGTAGAAGTTAAAATATTCCGGCAGGTTCACCAGCGGCAGCTTCCAGTCAAAGTTTTCGTTGATGAAGCCGATCACCCGTTCGGCCTCCTCCGGCCGGGCCAGGCGCAGGGTCAGAGAATCGCTCATAAGGCGCTGCCTCCGGTGATGGGCAGGGTCACGCCGGTGATGAAGCCGGCCTCGTCACTGAGCAGGAAGGCCATGGCGGGCACCACGTCGCTGGGACGGGCGTTGCGGCCCATGGGGTTAGCTTCGGCGCTGGCCTGCACGATCAGATCGCTGGTCTCGGCCAGGAACTTGGTCTCCATCATGCTGGGGGCCACGCAGTTCACGGTTACACCGAAGCTGGCGTAGTCCGCAGCCAGGCTCTTGGCCAGACCGGCCAGGGCGCTTTTGGCCATCACGTAAGCGGCGGTGTTCTTGGGAGGCAGACCCAGCAGGTAACTGGTGAGCATGAACAGCACCCGGCCCTTTTTGGCCTTGGCCATGTCGGGAACAAAGGCCTTGCACAGGGCAACGGCGCTGCGCACCTGCACCGACAGGTCCAGCTCAAAGCGCTCCTCGTCGAACTTCTTGAATTTGGTGTTTACCACCCGCAGGGCGGGCAGGTGCACGAAATGGGTGGGAGCGGGGCAGTTCTTCTGCACGTCCTCGATGAAGGCGCACAGCGCCGCCTCGTTGGTCAGGTCTACATCGTAGGTGCGGATGGCCCCGGGGTGCGCCTGGCACAGGGAGGCCAGGCCCTTCAGATCGCCCGCGCCCTGGGCGATGAAGATGTCGCCCTCCTGATACAGCCGCTCGATCAGCGCGCAGCCCACATCGCTGGAAGCGCCGGTAATCAGATATACATTGCCCATAAAGTCCTCCTTATTTTGCCACGCCCGCCTTGATGACGCCGCGGGTCACTTTTTTGCCGTCCTGATTGGTGATGGTCGCCTTGATGGTGATCTCGCCGAATACCTCGTTCACCTCGTCCACCTTGCCGGTGATGGTCAGAGTATCGCCGAGGAAGATGGGCTTGGCGAATTTGGATTCCACGCTGTGCAACAGGCAGTGTTCGCCGGGCAGGTAGACGCCCGCAAGGGTGGAAAAGAAGCTGGCGCCCAGCATGCCGTAGACCACACGGCCGGGGAAGCCGCGCCCGGCGGCGTATTCCTCGCTCATGTGGATGGGGCTGTTGTCGCCGGTGATGGCGTAAAAGGCATCCATCATTTCAGCGGTCACGGTCACGGTGAAGCTTTCGGTCATGCCGGGGGTGATGTCCGCCAGAGTGTAGCTGTTCATGGAAATATGTCCTCCTTTTAAAAAGGGCTCAAACAGAAAAGGGGCCGGGCCCGCAGCCCAGCCCCTTTTTTCGGTCGTTTACGCGGTCAGACGCTCGATCAGATCCAGCAGGTCGCCCACGTTCTCCAGGCCGCGCACGTCGTCCAGCTTGAACTTCAAGCCGAACTTCTTCTCCATGGCGGTCAGCAGGTTGATCTGCTCCAGGCTGTCCCAATCCTCGATGTCGTCGGCGCAGGTCTCGCGGGTGATCACCAGCTCCTCGTCGTCAAAGTTGTCGCGGAAGATCTGCTGTACAGCGTCAAAAATGCTCTGCTTATCCATTTGAAAAACTCCTTTTTAAACGATCTCGATCTCCATTACACCGCACTGAGGCTGGTAGCCCGCAAAGCCGGTGAATTCGAAGGTCAGGTTGCCCTGGTCATCCTGGGCGGTTTGTTCAAAACCGATTGTAGCATAAAAATCGCGAACGAGCAAATTTTTTGCGGTGGGGTAGTAGTGGCCCACGATCTTTTCCACTCCGGCAGCGGCGGCGCGGCGCACCAGCTCGTCGAACATGGCGTGCTCCAGGCGGCGCTTGAAGGTGCGGCAGCTCATGATCCACAGGTCCATATCCAGCACGTTGTCCTGGATGTGGCCGATCATGGCGGTGACCAGGCCGTTGTCGCCGAACTTGTCCACCAGGCGGCCGTAGAGGGTGATGTAAGCCGGATCGGCCATGATGCCCTCCACCTCGGCGGCGGTGTAGCGGCGGGTGGTCAGGTTGAACTGGTTGGTCTTGTTGATCAGCTGGGTGATGCGCTCGGCGTGGGGCTCGTCAAAGGCGCCGATCTCGCAGTGCATCTCCAGGCTCTTCAGATAGTCGTTGTAATCGCCGAAGCTCTGCTCCAGCTGGGCCCGCTCCAGATTCTGCTTGTACATGCTGGCACGCTTTTTGTCGTCCGCCGAGAGGGTGGTCACCTCAAAGTAGCCGCTGCGGTCGATGGCCGCGATGTACTCTTCCGGCGCGCCCAGCTCGGGCACGGTCACGCCCGGCAGCTCCTGGCGCACGATCTCCCGCTCGGCGGGGTTGTCGTCCACGAACACGAAGCTCTCCGGCAGGATGTTGATCTCCTGGGCCATGGCCGCGATGTTCCGGCTCTTAGGCTCCCAGTTGGCCTTGAAGCAGAGGAAGTCGTCCCGCTTGAGCACGGTATCTGCCCGCTCGAAGCCGGTCAGGGCGATCTTCTCCTCATTCTTGCTGCATACATTCAAAAGGATGCCCAGTTTGGACAGCTCCTTTAAGTAGCTCTGGAACTCCGCGTAGGCCATACCGGCGGGGGTCTCGTTGCCCATCACGATGCCCTCGGGGCCGTCGTCGCCGATGATGCCGCCCCACAGGGTGTTGTCCAGATCCAGCGCCAGGGCTTTCTTGTTCTTGCCCAGCAGGCTCTTGATGATGTTGGCCACGCTCTGACACAGATAGGGGATGCAGTCGATGCTCACCGCATACTTGTAGGCGTACCATGCGGTCTGGCTGCTGAAGGCATCCATGCCATGCACCGCCTGCAGGTAGGCCAGGTCGTTCAGATAAAGGTTGGGAGTGGCCTCCGCCAGGGCGGCCAGCTTCTCGTTCAGCTGGCGCACAAAGCGCACCCGGCCGTGGCAGTCCACGCCCTCCCGGTTGCCCATTACACGGTAGACCGGCAGATCGAAGTTGTTGGCAATGACCGGGCAGCCGAAGGAAAGCGCGGCCCGGATGGCCTGCTCGAAGCGGCTGTATTCCGCGTTCAGCTTCTCCTCCACCCGGGAGGGCTCGTCGGCGGCGTCCGGCCAGAGCTTGATGTTGCGCACGCTGGTGTGGATGTAGATTACATCCGGCGCAAAGGCCTTCAGCGAACCGTCGTCAAAGACCAGGTTTTCATAGAACAGTGCGTAAGCGCCCTCATGGAAGGTGGGCTTGATGCCGTTTTCCAGCAAAAACAGCTCCAGGATATTTTTGATCTCGCCAATGGTGCTGCCGCTCATGATGGCGACTTTCTTTTCGATCAGACCCTGCTTTTCCAGCAGCTGGCGTTTAAGGCTGCGCTTCTTTTGCAGCAGATAGGCCGGGTCCAGGGGATAATCAAAACAGTTCACGGCAAAATTCCTCCTCGCAGAAGTCATGACCCGCCGGAAGGCGGCGGCCAAAGCCGCGGGCGCAAGCAGGGCCCGTCACATGCAGTTTAGGCAATACCGCACAATTCCAGGTGGTGGAGCGCGCCGGAAAATTTTTTGTGATATGAACCAAAAAGCACAGCCAATCCTTGGTGGATTGGCGAGCATTTTTGGAAAATAGCACGGAAAATTTTGGCGTGATACGCCGCCTGAACCGTTCAATGTGAATTGTGCGGTGTTGCCTTTAATTATACTATAAACCCCGGCGGCGCGCAACGCGTCATAAGCCAAAATCCTCCAAAAGCCGCTGCAGCTGCTCCTGGCTTTCCAGCGGGATGCCCGCCTGCAGGCTCAGCACATCGCTCTCGGGCAGAAGATGAGTGTAAACATCATACACTTCCACGGGCTGGTCCTCCTCGCCGGATTCCCCGGGGGCGAACAGGGCCAGCTTGCCGTGCCAGTCGCGCAGAGTATAGCTAGCGTCGGGCGATTTGTTTTCAAACGGACGCAGGGCAAACACAGCCACACTCACGGCAAGGCCCAGCACACAGAGCAGGGCGAGAAGATAGATCCATACTTTCGGCATAGCGATTCACCTCTTTGGAAACAGTATGGCCCGGGCAGGTGCGTTTCAAACGGCAGGATGTGAAATTCCGTTTTTGCTGTACTTGCGGCAGGCATTTGTGCTATAATATCAAAATAGGCAGAGCAGCGCCTGAATGTGAAAGGCTTTTTGAAAAGCCTGCGGGCCTGCCCGGCTTTGCCGGCAAAGCAGCTTCGGCGGCATTCCGGCAGGGCTGCCCGGGGCGAAACGCGCCCTGCGGCGACGCCCCATTCTCACAACGAATTATTTCCGCAAAGGAGGCGGTCCCCATCGAAAACAACGAACACCGCAATATCCGGCGCCCGCAAAACAGCCAGAGCGGCCAGAGTGCGCCCCGCCGGGTAAACCGCACGCCCAGCACGGGCACGCAGCGCACGGTCAACCGCAGCGCGGCGGCCGGCGCTCAGCGCAGCACCGGCGCTCCGCGAACCGGTGGCCAGGGTTCTTCCGGCGCGCCCCATTCCGGCGGGCATACCCCGAAACGGAAGAAAAAGAGCGGCGTGCGCCGCTTTTTCGGCGGCCTGTTTCGTTTCATCGCTGTCTGCTTCTGTCTGGGCGTGATGGTGGCCAGCGTGGTGGCTGTTGCGCTGAGCCTGTATCTGGTGGAAGCCACTGCAGATGACAACCTGGACCTGACCGAGGTCAAGCTGGCTCAGACCACCTGGATCATGGCCAAGGACCACAACACCGGCGAGTGGGTGGAATACGAGGACTTCTACCGCACCAACAACCGTGAGTGGGCCGAGCTGAGCGAGATCGATTCCAGCCCCTATCTGAAGTGGGCGTTTATCTGCACCGAGGATAAGGACTTCTACGAGCATCACGGCGTGAGCTTCAAGCGCACCATCGCCGCGGCCATCAACGAGTATACCCCCATCAAGCTGTTCGGCGGCCGCCAGGGTGCGTCCACCCTGGAGCAGCAGCTGATCAAGAACCTCACCGGCGACGATGAGCAGGACGCCATGCGTAAGATCCGCGAGATCTTCCGCGCCTGGGGCCTGGATAACCGCTATAATAAGGACACCATCCTGGAGACTTACCTGAATACCATCAGCCTGACCGGCAACACCGCCGGCGTAAAGGCCGGGGCCATTCAGTACTTCGGCAAGGATGATCTGAGCCAGCTGACCGCTGCCGAGTGCGCCAGCATCGCGGCCATCACCAAGAGCCCCAATACCTACAACCCCTACAAAAACCCGGAAGAGCATCTGCAGCGCCGCAACCTGATGCTGTGGAACATGTACGACCAGGGCCACCTGACCGAGGAAGAGTACAATGAGGCGGCGAATTCGCCCCTGACCCTGGCCGAGACCGATACAGACAACTCGAGCAGCACCGGCGTTCGCTCCTACTTCAGCGACGCGGTCTACACCGAGCTGAAGCAGCAGCTGGTGAACGAGCTGGGCTGGACCGAGGCCGAGGCGGAGAACGAGATCTTCAACGGCGGCCTGCGCATCTATGCCACGGTAGATCCCTATCTGCAGGAAGAGATGGAGAAGGCTCTGCTCAACGAAGACGAGAGCATTCCCTGGATGGAACGGGAAGAGGAGTTCGAGCTGGGCAGCAAGACCGAGGAGGACCTGACCAAGGAAGAGGGCGTCGTTTACAATGAGGACGGCAGCCTGAAAACCAAGACCGATAAGGACGGCAAGGTCTACTACTATAAGAAGGTCCACAGCCAGGTGGCCATGGTGACCATGGACTACAACGGCGAGATCAAGGCGCTGGTGGGCGGCCTGGGCGAAAAGACCACCGACCTGAGCCTGAACCGGGCCAATGTGGCACGGCAGACCGGTTCTACCATGAAGCCCATCGCAGCCTATTCCCTGAGCATCGACATGGGCTGGATCAACTACTCCACCAACTTTGTGGATATGGGTGTGGGTAAGGTTCTGCTGGACAGCCAGAAAAACAACTACCCCCAGTACCGGGACAAGATGTTTGAGAACGACGCGCCCGAGGTTCTGGCGAATCCCGGCATCTGGCGCGACTGGCCCCAGAACTATGAGACCAGTACCGGCCACGGCGAGCGCACCGTAAACGTGAACTACGCCATCGCTCACTCTTTGAATACCGTTGCGGTGCAGGTGGGCCAGCTGGTGGGCGTGGAGTCCATGTACAACTTCGCCAAGGATACCGTGGGCATGGCCCATCTGAACGAGAACGATATGGATCTGGCGCCCATTGTGCTGGGCAGCCAGAACGGCGGCGCCACTCCCATCGAGCTGGCGGGCGCCTACCTGATGTTCGGCAACGGCGGCGAATATGTGACCCCGCACCTGTACACCCGTGTGGAATACGCCACCACCGGTGAGGTGCTGATCGATAACGAGATCAACGTGGTGCACACCCAGGCCATCAAGGAGAGCACCGCCATGATCATGAACCGCCTGCTGCAGGGGGTTCTGAATAGCGGTACCGCCAGCGGTATGAAGCCCAGCGGTGAGATGGAAGCCGCCGCCAAGACCGGTACCACCACCGACAACAAGGATTATACCTTTGTGGGCCTGACCCCCTATTACGTGACCAGCATGTGGTGGGGTTACGACAAGCCCTACGACATGAGCAAGGCGGGCGCCAGAAACGCCAAGGCCATCCAGAAGGTATGGAAATCCTACATGGAGACCGTGCAGGAAGGTCTGGAGGTCAAGCAGTTCCCGGTGAGCGAGGACGTGAAGACAGCCGCCTTCTGTGTGGACAGCGGCGAGCTGGCCGGAGCCAATTGCCCCAACCGGCAGACCGGCTACTACACCGAAGACAACATGCCCGGCATCTGCCCGATGCATCCGTAAAAAACTGATTTGAAAAAGCCTGCTGTACGCCGTGAACGCACAGCAGGCTTTTTTGTGCATTCTGTGCATACAAAACCGAGCGTGGGTGAGAAATGTGCGGGTTTTCACAAAATTAAAACAGCATCTTGCGTTTTGACCTGCTAAAGTGGTACACTATACACATGCGTAAAAACAAATGTGTTCAAGGGGTGTACAAAACAGCATGAAACGGCATTTTCTGATGGTGGACGCAGCGGTCCTGCCCGAGGTTTTTCTGAAAGTTCTCAAGGCGAAGGAGCTGCTCGCCAGCGGCGAAGCCCGCAACATCTCGGCGGCCACCCGGGCGGTGGATCTTTCCCGCAGCGCGTTCTATAAATATAAGGATTGCATCTTTGATGCCCGCAGCACCCAACAGATCATCACGGTGCTGGCCACCCTGCTGGACGAGAACGGTGCACTGCAGGCGCTTTTGGGCGGCATTTCTGCCGCAGGCGGCAGCGTGGTCACCATCAACCAGGCCACGCCGGAAAACGGCGCGGCCAAGGTGGAGGTCACTGTGCGCACCGATACCCTGCGGGTGAGCATCGAGGAGATGCTGGCCCAGCTGGCGCAGCAGCGCGCTGTGGTCGAGGTGCATCAGGGCGTGTAACGCCGCCAAAACGGCCGGGGGCCGTTTTTCCATTTTTCATCACAAGTGCCCGGCGGCTTTGCGCCGGGCGGGGAGGATTTATGATCAACATTGCGATCCTGGGCTTTGGCACCGTGGGCAGCGGCGTGTATGACGTGCTGCAGAAAAACGCCGGACTCATTGCCCGGCGGGCGGGCCAGGAGATCCGGGTCAAGCGGGTGCTGGTGCTGGAAGTTACCGAAAACCCTGAGCTGTTCACCAGCAGCATCGACGATATTCTGAACGATCCTGAGATCACCATGGCGGCAGAAGCCATCGGAGGCGTGAAAGCTGCATATCCTTATGTGAAGGCGCTGCTGGCCAGCGGCCGCAGTGTGGTGACCAGCAACAAGGAGCTGGTGGCCACCCATGGCGCCGAGCTGCTGGCACTGGCGAAGGAAAAGGGCGTGGCCTTCCTGTTTGAGGCCAGCGTGGGCGGCGGTATGCCGCTGATCACCCCCATGTGTCAGAGCCTGCTGGCAAACCAGGTGGCGGAGGTCTACGGCATCGTGAACGGCACCACCAACTACATGCTCACCCGCATGAGCCGGGAGAACATGGACTTTGCCGCCGCACTCAAAGAAGCTCAGCAGCTGGGCTACGCCGAGACCAAAGACCCCTCGGATGACGTGGATGGTCCGGACGCCTGCCGCAAGATCGCGATTCTGGCCAGCCTTGCCTTTGGCAAGCAGGTCCATACCCAGAACATTCCCACCCGTGGTATCCGGGGACTGGAGCCCTTTGATCTGCGCGCCGCTGCCCGGCTGGGCTGCGCGGTGAAGCTGATCGCCTGGGCGCGGCAGACCGAATCGGGTCCGGCGGTGGGTGTGGAGCCCATGCTGGTGCCGCTGGAGGATCAGCTGGCCGGTGTGGAGGAGGTATTCAATGGCGTTCTGGTACGGGGCGATATGGTGGGCGACGTGTTCTTCTACGGCCGCGGCGCGGGCAAGCTGCCCACCGCCAGCGCCATCGTTGCCGATCTGGCTCTGGCAGCCCAGCAGGGTGCAGCGGTACATGACAGCATCTTCTGGGAGCCTTCTCCCGCGCTGCCCGCGCCGCTCACCAGCGGCGAGCCCGCCACATATTATGTGCGGGTGAAGGGACTTGCCGCTTCCATGCTGCCCGGTCTGTATGGTCCCGGCGAGCTGGTGGCGGATGACGGCGGCCAGGCAGCCTATCTGGTCGAAAACATCACCCCGAAAAAGCTCTATGAAGCGGCCCGCCAGGTGAAAGCCCTGGGCGGCAGTGTGCAGATGGAGCTGCGCCGTCTGGAACAGTAAGGAGGTACAGGCAATATGGCAGTCAAGATTCTGGTCCCCGCCACCAGCGCCAATGTGGGCGCCGGGTTCGACGCGCTGGGCCTTGCGCTCTCGCTCCACAACACCGTGACCATGGAAGAGTGGGATAAGCTGGACATCATGGCCAGCGACGGCTCGCTGGTGCCCACCGGTACCTCCAACCTGATCTACCGTTCCGCCAAGGCGGTGTATGAGCAGCTGGGCAAGCCCATCAAGGGTCTGCGCATCCGGCAGGAAAATCCCATCCCCATGGCCCGTGGCCTGGGCTCCAGCTCCGCCTGCATCGTGGCGGGCATCCTGGGGGCAAATGCATTGCTGGGCAGCCCGCTCACCAAGCGGCAGATGCTCACCCTGGCCACCTCCATCGAGGGCCATCCGGACAACGTGGCTCCCGCCATGCTGGGCGGCTTTGTGAGCAGCGTGTTCGACGAGGGCCAGGTTTTTACCGCCCGCAAGGAGATCAATGAGGAGCTGGCCTTTGCCGCCTTCATCCCCAACTTCAAGCTGCTCACCGAAAAGGCCCGCGCGGCACTGCCCAAAACCGTGGACCGGCGGGACGCGGTGTACAATCTGTCCCGCGCGGCGCTGGCCACCGCTGCCTTCTGCGACGGTGACTACGAGCTGCTGCGGGTTGCCACCAAGGACGCGCTGCATCAGCAGTACCGTTTGCCTCTGATTCCCGGCGGCGAGCGGGTGTTCGAGATCGCCTGGGACCTGGGCGCTTACGCGGTGTACATTTCCGGTGCCGGCCCCACCATCATGGCGGTGGTCCACCGGGACAACTGTGAGTTCTTTGAAAAAGCCGAGGAAGCCCTGCTGGAGCAGCCGGAAACCATGGCCTTTTCTTTGCGCAGAATGCTTGCAGACAATACTGGCGCTGTGGTAGAATAGTAAAGCGACGCGCCGGTCCCGGCAGAGCCTTTGCCGGGAAACCGAGCTTTGCGGATTACATGTGCAGGCGGGCCGCTCCATGGCGGGCGGCACGCATTTGGTATAGAGGAGTTGAGAGAAACAATGGCGTTGATCGTGCAGAAATTCGGGGGTACCTCGGTGGCAAACCGGGACCGGATCTTCAACGTAGCCCGGATTGTGGCAAACACCCGCAACGCGGGCAACGAGGTAGTGGTAGTGGTTTCCGCCCAGGGCGACACCACCGACGACCTGATCCAGAAAGCCGCCGAGATCACCAGCAATCCCTCCCAGCGGGAGATGGATATGCTGCTGGCCACCGGTGAGCAGATCTCCATTTCGCTTTTGGCCATGGCCCTGAGCGAATTGGGTGTGCCTGCCATCAGTCTGACCGGCTGGCAGGCGGGCTTCCACACCGACCGGGCCTACACCAAGGCCCGCATCCGCCGGCTGGACAGCGAGCGAGTGGAAAGTGAGCTGGCCCGTAACCGTGTGGTGGTCGTGGCAGGCTTCCAGGGGTTGAACCGCATGGAAGACATCACCACCCTGGGCCGCGGCGGCAGCGATACCAGCGCGGTGGCGCTGGCCGCCGCCCTGCATGCGGACCGCTGCCAGATCTTCACCGATGTGGAGGGCGTTTATACTGCCGATCCCCGTTTCATCCCCCGCGCGAAACGCCTGGATGAGATCACCTTTGACGAGATGCTGGAGCTTGCGGGCGCCGGCGCGCAGGTGTTGAACAACCGCAGCGTAGAGCTTGCAAAAAAATACGGCGTGGAGCTGGAAGTGCTCTCCAGCCTGAATCCTGTGCCCGGCACAGTTGTTAAGGAGGTTACTAGCGATATGGAAGGTATGCTGATCAAGGGCGTGGCCAAGGACACCGACGTGGCCGTTCTCACCATCCTGAATGTGCCGGACGTGCCCGGCACCTCGTTCAAGGTGTTCGGTGTGCTGGCACAGAAGAACATCAATGTGGACATCATTCTGCAGGGCACCGGCCGTGAGGGCGATAAGGATCTGACCTTCACCGTACCCCTGAGCGATGCTGAGACCGCGCTGCGGGTGCTGAAGGAGAACCAGCACCGCTTCGGCGGCAAGGACATCACCGTGGACACCGGCTGCGCCAAGGTCAGTGTGGTGGGCGGCGGTATGAAGAGCAACCCCGGCGTTGCCAGCCGCATGTTCGAGGCTCTGTTTGAGGCCAATGTGAACATCCGCATGATCTCCACCAGCGAGATCAAGATCAGCGTCATCATCGACAAGGCGGACGCCGACCGCGCTGTGGCGGCCATCCACGACGCCTTCATCCACTAAGTTTTATGCAGCGCCCCTTTGCAGAGCCGAATGCCTGCGAAGGGGCGTTTTTTTGAGCCGTAAGACAATTCGTTCACAGTTTCTTTGCAGCTTTGCACGTTTACAGTATCGGCAAAAACGTGTATAATATGAAACTATAAAACAGGTTTCTGCAAACCGCGATTGAAACGGAAGCCCGGGCGCGCTGGCGCCCTCGTTTATAACCTCACAGTTAAGGAGTGTTGCATCAAATGCCAAGTTATCCGCCCCGTGAAATGAGCGAAGCCGAACGTCGCCGCCGGGCCGCCGCCCGCGCCCGGCGCAAGAAAGAGATCCGCCGCAACCGGATCATTTTTGCGATCCTCTGCCTGGCGCTTCTGGCGCTGATCGTGTTTGGAATGGTCAAGCTGGTTGGCCTGTTCACCAAGGACAAGGATTCCTCCAGCGGTTCCACCAGCAGCTCCACCAGCATTTCGGTCAGCGGCGATTCGACTTCGGAGCCTGCCAGCGGCTCGGAATCCGGCTCGACCAGCAGCCCGGAATCCGGCTCCGCCAGCACCTCCGAACCGGCTTCCGCCACCGGCACCGCCGCCACCACTGGTGGCGGCGGTGCTGACTGGCTGCTCACACTGGTGAATAACAATGTGAAGCTTCCGGATGGCTGGGAGGATACCCTGGAAACAAAGGTGGCCGATTCCTCCACCGGTAAGGAGCTGGCCACCGTGGCGGCCGACGCCTTCATCAACATGAAAAACGCCGCTGCCGCGGAGGGCGTCGACCTGATGCTCTGCTCCGGTTACCGCAGTGTGGAGTACCAGCAGAGCCTGTTCGATGCGGAAAAGCAGAAATGGCTGGATAAGGGCAACTCGGAAGAGGAAGCCTATAACCAGGCCAAGACCGTGGTGGCCGTTCCCGGTTATTCCGAGCACAACTCCGGCCTGGCCGCCGATATTGTGACCCCGAAGCATCAGAATCTGGACGAAGCTTTCGGCAAAACAGACGCCGCAAAGTGGCTGTTCGAGCACGCGCCGGAATATGGCTTTATCCTCCGGTATCCGGAGAACAAACAGGCCATTACCGGCATTATTTATGAGCCCTGGCACTACCGTTATGTGGGGGTGGAAAACGCGAAAGCCATCACCGCCAGCGGCCTGTGCCTGGAAGAATATCTGGACGAGAATCTGCAAAAGGCCTGACGAGTGCGGGCCGCAGTTTTGTCCCTCGAGATTAAGGAGTACCGATGTTACAACGCGAATGCCTTGCGCCTGGGGTGCATCTGAACTGCATCCCGGCGGATAAATTCAACCGCTGCCGGATCTCGCTGCATTTCCGGTTCCCCGCCAGCCGGGAAAAGGCCACCGATCAGGCCCTGCTCCCCCTGGTGATGGACCGGGGCTATGCCGCCTGCCCGGACATGACCCAGCTCTCCCGCAAGCTGGCCCGCCTGTATGGCGCGGCCCTTTCGGTGGAGACCAGCATGCAGGGCGCCAGCCGGGTGCTCAGCGTGTCCATCACCGGCATCAAGGACCAGTTTGCCCTGAACGGCGAAGCTCTGACCGCAGAATACGCGGCCATCGCCTTCGGCGTGGCCTTTGAGCCCTATTTTGAGAACGGACTTTTCAGCCGCGAGGCGGTGGAAATCGAAAAGACCACCCTGACCCGTCAGCTGGAAAGCGAGATCAACGACAAGCGCCTGTACTGCGTGCGGCAGGCCCGCCGCAAATTCTTCGGCGATTCTCCCGCGGGCATCGAGCGGGACGGCTATCTGGCCGACCTGCCCGCCGTCACCTGCGAGAGCCTGACTGCCGCTTATCACGAAATGTTGCGCACCGCTCAGCTGGACGTGATCTGCCTGGGGGCGGACGAGGGCGTGGTGCGCCGTATGACCCTGGAAAAGCTGGCGAATATCCAGCGTGAGCCTGCCCAGCTGGAGAACTATCTGTATATGCCTGCCCAGCCGACGGAGCATTTCCGCGAGGAGATGGACCTGGTGCAGGCCAAGCTGTGCATGATGTTCACCTGGAACCAGTGCGCAAAGCCCGAGCAGCTGAACGCTTTCCGGCTGGCTATGAGCGTGTTCGGCGGTTCCGCCACCAGCCGTTTGTTTTTGAACGTGCGGGAAAAGCAGAGCCTTTGCTACTACTGCGCCAGCCGCTTCGCTTCTCCCACCGCTTTCATGATGGTGGACAGCGGGGTGGAGCCTGCCAACGCCGAAAAGGCCGAGCAGGCCATCTTGAAGGAGTTGAACGATTTGGTGAACGGCCCCATCACCGAGGAGGAGCTGGAAAACAGCCGCCGGGGTCTTTTGTCCGGCCTGACCAGCGTGGGCGACAGCCTGGCCGGTCTGGAAAACTGGTACTACAACGAGATCCTGCGGGGCGGCGCGATCAATACCCCCGAGCAGGCGGCCGATCAGCTGAAGCAGGTGACCGCCGAGGATGTGCGCCAGATCCTGGCCGGGTTCCGGTACTCGGTCGGCTATCTTGTGACCAAAAAGGAGGAGCCCAGCCATGCAGAATGAACCCATGCAGACGGTGCGCGCCGCCGTGGCCTGTGAGGCCCTGACGCTGGAAAACGGCCTGACCGTTCTGGTGAGGCCCATGCCCGGCTACAGCGGCGTCCACGCCATCTACGGCACCCGCTTCGGCTCCATCGACCTGGAATTTGAGGTGGACGGCCGCCGGGTGAGCCTGCCCGCGGGTGTGGCCCATTTCCTGGAGCATAAAATGTTTGAGAGCGAGGACGGCGACGCCTTTGCCAAGTTTGCCAGGACCGGTGCGGCGGCCAACGCCTACACCAGCTTTGACAAAACCTGCTATCTGTTCACCGCCACCCATCAGGTGGACGAGAGTCTGGATATCCTGCTGAGCATGGTGAACGAGCCCTACTTCACCAAGGAGACCATCCAGAAGGAGCAGGGGATCATCGGCCAGGAGATCAAGATGTACGACGACAGCCCGGACTGGCGGATCATGACCGGCCTGTTCGGCTGCCTGTATCATAATCATCCCATCCGCAACGACATCGCCGGTACCGTGGAGAGCATCGCTCAGATCACCCCGGAGATGCTGTACGACTGCTGCAAGGGCTTCTACAACCCGGGCAATATGGTGCTGGCGGTGGCGGGCAACATCACCACTGACCAGGTGCTGGCGGCTTGCAAGCGGGCCAAGCTGCCCGCAAAGCCCGCTCAGGTCAAGCGCATCCAGCCCCAGGAGCCGGAAACCGTCGCGAAGGAGCGGCTGGAGTTCTCCATGCAGCTGGCCAAGCCCTGCCTGGGTGTTGGCTTCAAGGAAGCACCGGTGGAGGGCGCCAAGGCCGAGATCATCTGCGACATGCTCACCGAACTGGTGTGCGGCGGCATGACCGATTTTTACCGCAGCCTGTACGACCAGGGCCTGGTGAACCCGGGCTTTGGCGGCGAGTTCCTTGTGCTGGATGGCTGCTGCTGCTTTTTGTTCACCGGCGAGACCGACCAGCCGGAAAAGGTGCGCGGCCTGCTGCTGGACGAGATCGAGCGGCTGCGCAAGGAGGGCGTGGATGAGGAATTGTTCACCCTGTGCAAGAATCAGTCCTACGGCGAGATGCTGCAGGATCTGGAAAACATTGAGGACAGCGCCACCGCGCTGGCGGGCAGCTTCTTCCGCAAGCGCAGCCTGACCGAGGAGATCGAGGCGCTGGCCAGCGTGACCCGCCAGGAGGTGGACGAGGCGCTGCAGACCATGCTGCGCCCGGAACGGTCTTCCACCGTGATCATCTGGCCCAAGCAGGAGGAGAACGCATGACGAATCTGGTGCAATTCCCCGGTCTGGGGCTGGAATTCAACATCAACCGGGTGGCCTTCACCATCGGCGGCCTGGATGTTTACTGGTACGGCGTGCTCATTGCCACCGGTTTTCTGCTGGCGCTGGTGTTTGCCTTCCGCTACGCGGTGGATTTCGGCATCGACGCCGACCGCCTGGTGGACGTGGTGCTGGTGGGCAGCGTGTGCGCGGTGATCTGCGCCCGGGCCTACTATGTGATCTTCTCGCCGGTGCCCTATGAGAGCTTTGCCGACATGATCGACATCCGCCAGGGCGGCCTTGCCATCTACGGCGGCGTGATCGGCGCAGCGGTATTCGGCGGCCTTGCCTGCAAATGGCGCAAGCTGCCCATCCTGCCCACCTTTGATCTGGTGGCCATGGGCTTTTTGATCGGTCAGTCCATCGGCCGCTGGGGCAACTTCGTGAACCAGGAGGCCTTTGGCAGCAACACCACTCTGCCCTGGGGCATGTACAGTCAGGCCACGGCCAACTATCTGAGCAGCTGGCAGACGGTTCTGGCCCAGGACGGCGTGATCGTGGACCCCAGCATGCCGGTGCATCCCACCTTCTTGTACGAGAGCATCTGGTGTGCGGTGGGCTTCTTCGCCCTGCGGGCCTACATGAAAAAGCGCCGCTTTAACGGCGAGATCGCCCTGATGTACGCCGCCTGGTACGGTGCGGGCCGCTTCTGGATCGAAGGCCTGCGTACCGACAGCCTGATGCTGCCCGGCATGACCCTGCGAGTCAGCCAGCTGATCGCCTTGATCAGCGTGTTGGCGGCGGTGATCGCCATTGTGCTGATTCGCCGCAAGATCGGCAAAAAGGAGCTTCTGGTGGACATTCCGGTCAGCACTGCTTCGGAAAAGAAGTTCCAGAAGGCAAAGTCCGCCTGGGCGGATAAGCTGGAGGCTCTGGGCCAGAATGTGAGCCTGGAGGAGCTGCGGCAGCAGCTGCCCGCCAGCGCTTCCCACAAAGAGTTCGTGGCGGCGCAGAAGCAGCAGGAATTCGACTGGGAGGCTTTGATCCGCCAGAAGCTGGAACAGGCGGAGATGGATGCCGGTCTGCAGGAGAGCGTGCGGCAGGAAAATGTCCGCTTTGCTCAGCTGCCGGTGGACCCGGAGGAACGGGCTGCTACCAACAGCTCGCTCACGCAGGGGCTGGATGAAAAATAAAGTATAGCCGGGCGCACAGCCCGTGCGATGAGGAGGAAACCATGGCGCAGATCATCAGCGGCAAGGAGCTGGCCGCCCGCATCAAACAGCGGGTGAGCGGTCAGGTGGAGGAATTGAAGGCCGGGGGAGTGACCCCCTGCCTGGCGGTGGTTCTGGTGGGCGACGACCCAGCCAGCGCCGTCTATGTGCGGGGCAAGGAGTCGGACTGCCGCGAGTGCGGCATCGAGAGTCGAATGCTTCGCCTTCCCGCCGACACCACCCAGGCCCAGCTTCTGGAACAGCTGGAGGAGCTGGCAGCGGACCGGTGCGTCCACGGCATTCTGGTGCAGCTGCCCCTGCCCGCCCAGATCGATGAGCAGGCGGTGATCGCTGCCATTCCCCCCGAAAAGGATGTGGACGGCTTTTCTCCGGTGAACGTGGGGCGGATGATGATCGGCGAGGAGTGCTTTTTGCCCTGCACCCCGGCGGGTTGCATCGAGATGCTCAAGAGCACCGGTATGCCCATCGCGGGCAAGCAGGCGGTGGTGCTGGGCCGCAGCAACATCGTGGGTAAGCCCGCGGCCATGCTGCTGCTGCGGGAGAATGCCACTGTTACCATCTGTCACTCCAAAACCGAGGATCTGGCCGCTGTGTGCGCTGGAGCCGACATTCTGGTGGCGGCCATCGGCAAGCCCAAGTTCGTCACCGGCGATATGATCAAGCCCGGCGCGGTGGTCATCGACGTGGGCATCAACCGGGATGAAAACGGCAAGCTGTGCGGCGATGTGGATTTTGCCGCCGCCGAAGCCAAGGCATCCTTCATCACACCGGTGCCCGGCGGCGTGGGCCTGATGACCCGGGCCATGCTGCTGGTGAACACCATCCAGGCCGCCCGGCGGCAGACCGGTTGCTGAAAAGAGCTGAATCTGCAAAAACGGCCTTGCAAGGCCAAAAAAGGGCTTGCAATCCCCGAGAAGTTGTGGTATAGTAGTATAGCCGCATGGTTCGGGCACCCAAGAGGTGTGCAACATCACCCGCCCACTAGTCCAGCGAGACTTATATAAGAGAGGCAAAACACTATGTACGCTATCATTGTTACCGGTGGCAAGCAGTACCGGGTACAGGAAGGCGACGTAATCTTCGTAGAGAAGATGGACGTTGCTGAAGGCACCAATGTGAACTTCGACTCCGTTCTGGCTGTCGGCAACGAGGGCTCCGTTAAGGTGGGCACTCCCGTTGTTGAGGGCGCCAGCGTCGAGGCCAAGGTCGTGAAGAACGGCAAGGGCAAGAAGCTGAACATCATCACTTATCGTCCTAAGAAGGGCAGCGCCCGCCGCATGGGCCACCGTCAGCCCTACACTAAGGTCGAGATCACTGCCATCAAGGGCTAATAACGGAGGTGTAAACTACTATGGCACATAAGAAAGGCGTAGGTTCTACTAAGAACGGTCGTGACTCTGAGTCCAAGCGTCTGGGCGTTAAGCGCGCCGACGGTCAGTTCGTTCTGGCCGGCAATATCCTGGTTCGTCAGCGTGGTACCCACATCCATCCCGGTGAGAACGTGGGCCGCGGCAGCGACGATACCCTGTTCGCTCTGGTGGACGGCCGCGTAAGCTTCGAGCGCGTGGGCCGTGACCGCAAGAAGGTCAGCGTTAAGCAGTAAGATCTTTCAAAAGCCAGGCCTGTTGATTGGGCCTGGCTTTTTGTTGTAACGGGGCATACTGTTAGGGTAATACCGCATAATTCCAGGTGGTGGAGCGCGCCAGAAAATTTTTTGTGATATGAACCAAAAAGCACAGCCAATCCTTGGTGGATTGGCGAGCATTTTTGGAAAATAGCACGGAAAATTTTGGCGTGATACGCCGCCTGAGCCGCAAGGCGTGAATTATGCGGTGTTGCCCTCGGCAGGGCAGTGCAGCAAAGATGCCGCCCGCTCCATCCCCATTTCCCATTATCAGAAAAGGAGAAAAACAATGTCGATGTTTGTAGACGTGGCGAAGATCACCATCAAAGCAGGCAAAGGCGGCGACGGTGCTGTGAGCTTCCATCGGGAAAAGTTCGTAGCGGCCGGCGGCCCGGACGGCGGCGACGGCGGCCGTGGCGGCAACGTGGTCTTCGTGGCCGACGACAATTTGTCCACCCTGATGGATTTTCGCTATAAGCGCAAGTATGCCGCCCAGCCCGGCGAGAACGGCAGCGGCTCGCGCTGCACCGGCAAAAATGCCCCGGACCTGGTCATCAAGGTGCCTCGCGGCACCCTCATCCGCGACGCCGCCAGCGGCCTGCTGATGGCGGATATCTCCGGCGATGAGCCGGTGATCGTGGCCAAGGGCGGCAAGGGCGGCTGGGGCAACACCCATTTCGCCAGCCCCACCCGTCAGATCCCCAAGTTCGCCAAGCCCGGTCTGCCCGGCGAGGAGTATGAGGTGCGTCTGGAGCTGAAGCTGATTGCCGACGTGGGCCTGATCGGCTTCCCCAACGTGGGCAAGTCCACCCTGATCAGCGTGATCAGCGCGGCCAAGCCCAAGATCGCCAACTATCATTTCACCACCCTGAGCCCGGTGCTGGGCGTGGTCAAGGTGGGCCCCGAGCAGAGCTTTGTGGCCGCCGACATCCCCGGTCTGATCGAGGGCGCCAGCGAGGGCATCGGCCTGGGCCATGACTTCCTGCGCCACGTGGAGCGCTGCCGCCTGCTGCTGCATGTGGTGGACGTTTCCGGCTGCGAGGGCCGCGACCCGGTGGAGGACTTCGAGAAGATCAACACCGAGCTGCAGAGCTTCAGCCCCGAGCTGGCCACCCGGCCCCAGATCGTGCTGGGCAACAAGTGCGACATCGCCACCGAGGAGCAGATCAAGAGCTTCAAGTCCTACGTGGAGGGCAAGGGCCTGACCTTCATGCCCATCTCCGCCGCCACCAACCAGGGCCTGAAGAACCTGCCCGGCATCGTGTGGGACCGGCTGCAGCAGCTGCCCCCGGTGCAGGTGTTCGAGCCGGACTTCGTTCCCTATGCCGTCAACCCCAACGAGCGCACCTACACCATCGAGAAGACCGCCGACCACGAGTTCACCATCACCGCTCCCTGGCTGGAGCGCATCCTGGCGGGCAGCGACGTGGACGACTACGAGAGCCTGCAGTACTTCCAGCGCCAGCTGGACGAGAGCGGCATCCTGCGGGATCTGGTGGCCCAGGGCGTAGAGGAAGAGGACACCATCAAGATCGGCGAATACCAGTTCGACTATATCTTCTAAGGCACCTGAGCCGCGCGTGGCGCGGCATGAAATGAGGCAAAACCATGTTGTTTGAAGCAAATCCCGAGATCGATATCCGGGAGCAGTCCCCCCTGAATCTGGCCTTTGTGGGCGATGGTGTGTTCGAGCTGCTGGTGCGCCAGCGGCTGGTGGAACGCACCCGTCTGGTGCCCGGCAAGCTGCACGCGGCCTGTGTGAAGTATGTATCTGCCAAGGGACAGAACCGGGCGCTGGCCGCCATTGAGGACCAGCTCACCGAGGCTGAGCAGGCGGTGCTGCGCCGGGGGAAGAACGCCAGCAAGGCCTCCGTGGCCAAGCACGCCACTCCCCAGGAATACCGGGCGTCCACCGGCTTCGAAGCGCTGTTCGGTTGGCTGTATCTTACCGGCCAGAACCAGCGCATTCAGGAACTGTTCGACGCCTTGTGGGAGGGCTACAACCCGCTGGCGGTGGAAAAGCCGGAATAAACGGCATTTCCCGGGTTGCTCTGCTGTGAAAAGCGGCAGAGTATTGCCGGAAAACGCAAACCAAGGCTGAGACCGGCGGAACAGGAAACATTGGTTCCGAGGGTCTCAGCCTTTTCACGCTCTGTAATTGGTGAAAAGCGTGTTTGCCGGTGTGTGCCCGGCGAGGAGAAAGCCGGTGTTACTTGCCGGTCTTCATGTTGGAAGCACCAGTGCTCTTGCTGTTCTTGGAAGTGCTGCTGGTAGCATTGGTGCTTTCGTTCTTGGCGCTGTTCTTAGCGCTGCGGCTGTTCATGCTGTTTTTCGCGTTACGGTTTTCCATGGTTTGTGATCTCCTTTCCGAATCCGAAGAGGGGGCGGGGGCGTTTGCCCGGCGTATGATCTTGTCCGCCGTGCCTCTTCGCTCCTAGTGTAACCCCAAACAAGACCCATTATACAAAGGTGGTATGGCATTGCAGGCAAAATATTTTGAAGAGCGGGAGCGGGCCCTGCTGGGCGAGCGCTACGCGGAATACTACGCGGCCCCCAGCGAGGAGGCGGCCCGGGGCGTGACCGTGAACCGGCTGCGCTGCACGCCGGAGGAATTTGTCCGTCTGGCGGGACTGGCGCTGCGTCCCTCTCCCTTCTGCGCCGAGGGCTTCGCGGTGGAGGAGCCGGACTTCAAGCCCGGCCGCCATCCCTATCACCACGGAGGTTCCTTCTATTCTCAGGAGCCCTCCGCAAGCGCTCCGGCGGCCCTGCTGGACGTGCAACCGGGCATGAAGGTGCTGGATATGTGCGCCGCACCCGGCGGCAAGAGCAGCCAGCTGGCGGCGGCCCTGCAGGGCCAGGGCCTTTTGGTAAGCAACGAGTACAATGCAGGCCGGGCCGAGATCCTGCGCTCCAACCTGGAGCGGATGGGCGTGGCCAACGCGGTGGTGCTGAACAGCGATACCAATGCCCTGGCCAAGGCTTTTCCAGCCTTTTTCGACCGCATCCTGGTGGACGCGCCCTGCTCCGGCGAGGGCATGTTCCGCAAGGAGCCCCAGGCGCTGACCCAGCACAACGAGGGCCTTGTGCGCCAGTGTGCTGCCATTGGCCGGGAAATTCTGGACAACGCCGCCACTCTGCTGGCTCCCGGCGGGGTGCTGGTGTATTCCACCTGCACCTTTGCGCCCGAGGAAGACGAGGGCCAGATCGGGGATTTTCTTGCCCGCCATCCCGAGTTCACCCTGGTGGATACCGGCGCGGCCTTTGGCAGTCCCGGCGAGGCCAACCGCTGCGGCGAGCATCCCTTTGATGTGAGCCTGGTGCGGCGTATCTGGCCCTTCCAGGGCGGCGAGGGGCATTTCATGGCAAAGCTGGTGAAGGCGTCCGAGGGCGAAGATGCCCGCCCCTTCAAGCCGGAAAAGCCCGCCAAGCCCTGCAAGGAATGGCTGGAGTTTGCCGGGAAGTATTTTCCGTCGCTGGCGGACCGGCCGATGCTCAAGGCGGGCGAGCTGCTGCTCCTGCCGCCCGAGACTCCGCTGCCGCCCCATAAGCTGCGGGTGATGCGCTGCGGCGTGGCGGCTGGTACCGTGCAGAAGAACCGGTTCGTTCCCGCGCACCATCTGTTCACGGCCTTCGGCCACACATGCACCAACCAGGAGCGGCTGACCCTGGACGATGAGCGCACCGCCGCCTGGCTGCGGGGTGAGGAGATCGAGGCTCGCACCGCGGAAAACGGCTGGTGCTGCGTGCTGGTGGACGGCTTTTCGCTGGGTGCAGGCAAGGTGAGCGGGGGAAAGGTGAAAAACCACTATCCAAAAGCCCTGCGAAACCTGAAATAATGGGCCTGGGCAGCCCCGGGCACTTGCCAGAAGAGGGCTTTTTGTGCTAAAATTATTTAGTTACCGCACATCGTTCGGGTCCGGCTCGCGGCCCGGCATAAAATAGGAGGAAGTTTCCATGTCTGGACATAGTAAATGGAATAACATCAAACGCAAGAAGGAAAAGACCGACGGCCAGAAGGCCAAGCTGTTCACCAAGGTTGGCCGCGAGATCGGCGTTGCCGTGCGCATGGGCGGCGCGGACCCCGCCAGCAACGGCAAGCTGCGTGACCTGATCGCCAAAGCCAAGAGCCTGAACGTGCCCAACGATAACATCCAGCGCATCATCAAGCGCGCTGAGGGCGGCGAGAAGGACAACTACGAATCCATCACCTACGAAGGCTACGGCCCCTGCGGCATCGCCATGATGGTAGAGACCCTGACCGACAACCGCAACCGCACCGCTGCCAACCTGCGCCACTACTTCGATAAGTTCGGCGGCAACCTGGGCAACATGGGCTGCGTGGGCTTCCTGTTCACCCAGAAGGGTGTGATCGTGCTGGACGGCGAGGGTCTGGACGAGGAGAAGGTCATGGAGGACTGCTTCGATGCCGGCGCCGAGGACTTCGACATGGGCGACGACGTGGTGGAAGTGACCACCGATCCCGATGCATTCTCCGCTGTGCGTCAGGCTCTGGAGGACAAGGGCTACACCTTCATCTCCGCTGAAGTGGAAATGGTGCCCTCCACCACCTCTGCCATTACCGACGAGGACAACCAGAAGCTGATGGCCAAGCTGCTGGACGCTCTGGAGGACGATGACGACGTGCAGAACGTGTGGCACAACCTGGAGAACGAAGAGGATCTGGATCGCTGATCCGGCCCTTCGGCGCATATCTGAAACAAAAGTCCCGGCTTTCCCCGCAAATGGAAGGCCGGGGCCTTTTTATACCCCGGCGGAGCGATTAGCCGCGGTGAGCCCGGTCCAGACTGAAAGGACAGAGCCGCCGCGCCGGTTTGCTTTTTGCCGGGGGGCATGCTATAATGAACCCATACAAATAAAATAGGGAAATTTTGTGCAATTTATCCGCCCTGCGGCCATCATGTCCGGGGCGTTTCATCAAACAAAGGAGGCCTCTGACCCATGGGTCAAACCATTCTCTGCCCATACTGCCTTTCCAAGGTGGACCTGGGCCGGCCGGATTGCCCCTTCTGCGGCAAAGAGCTGAACAATCTGAATCCCCCGGGCACCCTGCCCTTTGCATCGCTGCTGGCGGGGCGGTACACCATTGGCCGCCACCAGGCCACCGACGGCGAGGGTATTCTGTACGAAGCGGTGGAAAACACCGGCGGCGTGCGGGTGAGCGTGAAGGAATACTACCCGGTGACCCTGAGTGTGGGCCGGGACGAAAGCGGCCTTGTGATGCCCAAAGAGGGCAGGGAAGTGCTGTTCAAAACCACTCGCATGGATTTTGCGGATCTGTACCGCAGCATCCAGCGCATCACACCGGCCACCGGCCTTGCCGCTGTGCTGGACGTGGTGGAGGAAAATAACACCGTTTATGCGGTACTGGAGCAGGTGGAGGGCGAAAGCCTGAGCCGTTATCTGTCGGAGCACACCCAGAACTTTGATCCGGCCCAGGCCCGCATTCTGCTGCAGCCCATCATGGAGGGCGTGGCGGCCATGCACAAGGCCGGACTGGTGCACCGGGGCATCTGCCCGGACAACATTATCCTGAGCCCCGGCGGAGCCCAGGCCAGGCTGTGCGGCTATGCCACTCTGGGCCTGCGCACCGCGGGCAGCGAGCTGAAAAGCCAGCTGTACGACGGCTATTCCGCCCCCGAGCAGTATTCCGCCGCCGAGTTTGAGGGCCGTTATACCGACGTGTACGGCCTCGCAGCGGTGTTCTACCGGCTTCTCACCGGCCAGGCGCCGCTCCCGGCCAACCAGCGGCGTGTCACCGACAGCCTGCAGCCTGCCCGCGCCCTGGAGCCGGAGGTTCCCGGCTACATTTCGGTGGTGCTTTCTGCGGCCATGCGCATGGACCCGGGCAGCCGTATCCAGAACGTGCCGGAGCTGATGGGCGCACTCACCAGCCAGCGTGCGGCGGACAGCATCACCCCGCCCCAGCGCCAGTCGGAGCGCGCGCCCGTCCGGGAACAGCACATCAGCATCAGCACCCGCACGCTGCTTACCGGTTCACTGTTGGTGATCGCGGTGCTGTTCCTGCTGCTTATGTGGAGTATTCTGGGCCGGGAAGCGCCCGCGCCCTCCTCAAGCAGTGTGGCATCCTCCTCGGCCAGCCAGAGCACACCCCAGGTGCTCACGGTGCCCAATGTGGTGGGCCTTGCCTATGAGGATGTGCAGAGCAATCTGGAATACACCGCCGCGTTCCGGTTCATCGCAGTGGCACAGGAGTACGATTCGGACCATGAAGCGGGGATTATTCTGGAGCAGTCGCCGCAGGCAGGGACCGAGACCGATCAGGAACGCCCGCTGATTGAAGTGGTGGTGAGCCTGGGACCGGAGATGGTGGAGATGCCGAACATTGATGGATGGCCCCAGGATGCCGCACAGCAGGAGCTGGAGAAAAAGCACATCAAAGCCAGCTTCTCGATGATCGACAACAATGGCGAATATGCCAGCGGCTGCGTGGCGTATACCGATATAGAAGAGGGGACCATGATCGATGTGGGCAAGGTCACGGTAAACGTTTATATTGCGAAGGAGCGGGATATCCCGCTGGTACCGGACCCGACGCCGGAGCCTACTCCCGCACCCACCCCCAGTCCCACCCCGTCGCCCAGTCCGGAACCTTCTCCCAGTACGGTTCCCGCTGGATAAGAACAAAAAACACAAACCGCCGACAGAGCGTTCCCTTTGGAATACTCTGCCGGCGGTTTGTTGTTGAGAAGAAGATAAGAACAAAAAATCCCCCGCCCGAAAGGGCAGGGGATCGGTGCAACGATTAGTCGCTCACGTAGGGCATCAGAGCAACGTGACGGGCGCGCTTGATGGCGACGGTCAGTTCACGCTGATGGAACGCGCAGGTACCGGTCACGCGGCGGGGAATGATCTTCGCACGCTCGCTGACGTACTTGCGCAGGCGAGCAACATCCTTGTAATCGATGTGCTCAACACGGTCTACGCAAAAGCTGCAAACCTTCTTACGGCCGCGGCGCATGGGGCGCTGGGGACGGCCTTCGGTTCTCTCAAAAGCCATGGCTTGTTACCTCCTGTTAGAATCGATTCATGTTAGAACGGAAGATCCTCGCCTTCGTCGATCACAGCAAAATCATCATTGCTGCCGGCGGAGTAAGTGGGGGCTGCCTCCATGGGAGCCTCGCGAGTGTATTCCGGGCGGGCGCTGCTGTAAGCACCGCCATTACCGTTTCCGCTGCCGCCCTTGCCGCCGGCGAAGTTCACGTTGTTCGCAACGATCTCAAACGCCTTGCGGTTGTTGCCGTTCTTATCCTGATAGCTCCGGGTCTGAATGCTGCCGTCAACGGCGATCAGGGAGCCCTTCTGGAAATACTTGCAAACGAACTCAGCGGTGGAACGCCAGGCAACGATATCAATGAAATCAGCCTGACGCTGCTCGCCCTGCCGCACAAAGCTGCGGTCCACGGCGATGGTAAAGGTGGTCACGCTAACGCCCTGGGGGGTGTGGCGCAGTTCAGGGTCGGCCACGAGCCGGCCCATCAAAGCTACAACGTTCAGCATTGAAAAATGCCTCCTTATTCAGCCTCGGCCACGATCATCGTACGCAGTACGCCGTCGGTGATCTTGTAAACGCGATCCAGCTCGGCGGGGAAAGAGGGCTCGCTGGTGAACTTAATCACGGTGTAGACGCCTTCTTCCTCGTCGTTGATGGGATAAGCCAGACGGCGCTTGCCCCAATCGTCAACAGAATCGATGGTACCATTGGCCTCGATCAGGCTCTTGAACTTGCCAACCAGAGCGGTGGAAGCCTCCTCATCGAGAGCAGCGCTGGTAACCAGCATGGTCTCATACTTTGCCATTTCTGTGCACCTCCTTTTGGACTTATGGCCCGGCAAAACCGGGCAAGGATCACTGCCCTTCGCAAGGCAGCAACTCATTATATCAAACATAGAACGTCAGTGTCAAGCTGTTTTTTGAAAAAATATCAGCTTTTTTGCGCTCCGGCCCGATACAATGAGTCTGCATTTTATGATACAATAAAACTGATCAAAAGAAAAGGGGAGGCCGGTGCAAATGAAGGTGAATGAACGAAAACTCATGGCGCTGCTTTATGCGGCAAGTTTTCTGCTGCTCTGGAAGATTTACTGGGCATTGATCGGTCTTGCCTGCAGCGGGCAGGCGATCGCATGGGAGAATGTGCTGTTTTTGTTTGCTCTTTTGGGGGTGCCGCTGCTGCTTGTGCCGGGCAGCTGGCTGGCGGGAAAGGGACTGAAAAAATTTTTGCAGCAATAGCCTGCACACTGTGCAAAGAAAACGGGAGCCTGGAAACATTTTTTCGGCTCCTTTTTCATATTTGCGGGTAATGCAGACGTAAAATGTTGAAAATGCAGACAAAATATATTGTCAAAATGGACAACGAACAGAGCCCGCTAGGGCAAAACTCATGGCGTTTCTCCAAAAAATGGTAAACTCTGTTGACATTCTCGCTTTAACTGGATAAACTTAGAAATCACTACCACGGCAATGTGCGAATGCGGGCGGACGTGCCGTGGGCAGACACTTCATAGAAGGGGAGAAAACGAATCATGAATACGCTTGTCATCGTGCTGATCGCTGCGGTGTGCCTGGTGTGCGCCTATGCCCTCTACGGCCGCTGGCTGGCCAAGACCTGGGGCATCGACCCCAAGGCCGAGACGCCCGCCGTGCGCCATAAGGACGGCAAAGACTATGTGCCCACCGATGGCTGGACCGTGTTCAGCCACCAATTTTCCTCCATTGCGGGTGCAGGCCCGGTCACCGGCGCCATCCAGGCGGCGGCTTTCGGCTGGCTGCCGGTGCTGCTGTGGATTCTGCTGGGCGGCATTTTCTTTGGCGCAGTCACCGACTTCGGCGCACTGTATGCCAGTGTGAAGAATGAGGGCCGCTCCATGGGCCTTCTGATCGAGAAATACATCGGTAAGCTGGGCCGCAAGCTGTTCCTGCTGTTCTGCTGGCTGTTCACCCTGTTGGTCATTGCCGCCTTTGCGGACATGGTGGCCGGTACCTTTAACGCCTATACGGAGCCCGGCGTTCTGGCCGAAGCTGCTCAGGTGAACGGTGCCGCCGGTACCATCAGCCTGCTGTTCATTGTGTTTGCCATGGTCTTCGGCCTGCTGCAGAAAAAGTTCGTCTTCACCGGTTGGAAGGAAGGCGCTGTGGGCCTGGTTTGCACCGTGGCTGCTCTGGCTCTGGGCATGGCCATGCCTCTGATCGCAGGCAAGGAAGCCTGGGTCTACATTACCTTTATCTACATTTTCTTCGCGGCGGTGCTGCCCATGTGGCTGCTGAAACAGCCCCGCGACTATATGACCACCTTTATGTTCATCGGCATGATCGCCGGTGCGGTGCTGGGTCTGCTGGTGGCACATCCCACCATGAACCTGCCGGTTTACACCGGTTTCAACAATGAAAGCCTGGGAACCTTGTTCCCGATCCTGTTTGTTACCGTGGCCTGCGGTGCGGTGTCAGGCTTCCACAGTCTGGTATCCTCCGGTACCTCCTCCAAGACCGTGAGCAATGAGAAGGACATGCTCAAAGTAGGCTACGGCGCCATGGTGCTGGAAAGCCTGCTGGCGGTGCTGGCCCTGTGCGTGGCCGGTGCAGCTGCCGCGGCGGACGGTACCCCCGCAGCCGGTACGCCCTTCCAGGTGTTCAGCAACGGCGTGGCTGGTTTCTTCCAGATGTTCGGTGTGCCTGTCTATGTGGCCCAGTGCTTTATGACCATGTGTGTGTCCGCTCTGGCGCTGACCAGCCTGGACGCGGTGGCCCGCATCGGCCGCATGAGCTTCCAGGAGCTGTTCAGCCTGGATGATATGAGCAAGGCAGAGGGCTGGCGCAAGCTGCTGTGCAACACCTACTTTGCCACCATCATCACTCTGGCGGGCGGTTTTGTGCTCACCCGCATCGGCTATTCCAACATCTGGCCCCTGTTTGGCTCTGCCAACCAGCTGCTCAGCGCACTGGTGCTGGTCACTCTGTGCGTGTTCCTGAAGGTTACCGGCCGCAGCAACAAGATGCTGTTCCCGCCGCTGGTCATCATGCTCTGCGTTACCTTCACCGCTCTGGTGCAGCGCCTGATCGCCCTGATCAAGGCCTACCAGGCAGGCAGCGCCGCCTTCCTGGTGGAGGGCCTGCAGCTGATTCTGGCGGTGCTGCTCATCGCGCTGGGCCTGACCATCGTGATCAACTCGCTGCGCGCCTATGCTGCCGCCCGCAAAAACAGCGAGACCACTGCCGCCTGATTCCGGTTATTGACCGGATGGAAGGATAGACACCCCCAAAAGCAAGGACAAAGCGCCCGTTCCGCATTTTTTCGGAACGGGCGCTTTGCTGTTATATATAATTATGTATAAAAGAAGATCCCCAGCGAAGACTGTATCCAGCTTGGCCGGGGATCGTTTGTAGGAATGGGGTTACATCATAGTGATCAAGACCGGCCACAGCGCAAACATGGAGATGGCGTAGATGAGCGCCATGCAGACCGCCACGCTGATCACAGCGCCCGCCACACTCACGCCGCCCGCCTTGGTCAGAGCGGCAGTGGGGTCAGCGTCCTGGGAATTTTCCAGAATCCGGCGGATGTTTGCCGCACCACGCCTGCGGTAAAGCCAGAGTGCGAACATGCCCTGCAGGAACATGAGCAGGATGTTCAATGTGCTGGACACCGCCAGCAGAATGTTCAGCGGCTGCTCAGGAATGGCCGCCGCCATGGGATGGCCCGAGTAGACCATGAGCTGAAGCACCACGGGGATGCGCAGCACTGCATTGATGGCCAGCAGCAACAGGCCTTCGGTCCACATCTTGCGGTAGAAGAAGTAAAAGGGGCCAAAGAAGAAGGCGGCAAACGAGGCCGAGATCTTGCGTCCGGTTGCCTGCATGGCCTTGAAATTGGCCAGATAGTAGGCGGCATTTTTGCCCAGATAGGCTGCCCAATGGCGGGCCTTTACGCCCTCCAGCTCCTCTTCCGGGTCCACACGCAGGCCGCCGGGGATGAAGTTTGCCTGAAATGCACCAAAAGGATTGGAGTAGTTCGGCTCATTGGCAGCGAAGGGGTCCTGCTGGCCGGAGCCCGGGCCGTACTGGGGCGGAACCTGCCCGCCGCCGAAGCCGCCATAGGGCGGGGGAGTCTGGCCCGTGGCCTGGCCGCGCCGGTCCGGCATGCCGCGCAGGGGTGCGCCGCAGTTCTCGCAGAACAGGCCGGTGGCCGGGTTGGGCGCGCCGCATACCGGGCAGGACAGCTGCGGGTCGGAATAGCGGGCGGAATCCGCCCGGCCCGCCTCTGCCGCCTGGCTGGCAGCGGGGTCAGGCTTCCACTCAAAGCCGGTGCCGTGCTTGGCAGCGTACACACAGCCGCCCTGTTTCTGGTAGCAGGCCCGATGGTAAGGGGCGCCGCACTCAGGGCAGACCACAATATCGTCGGTTTCCGTGAAGGGCTGCTGGCACACAGGGCACTTGCAGCCGATGTAGTTAGACATATCAATAAACCTCCCAGATGGGGAAAAATACATGTAAACACATTTTAGCGCAAATCGCTGGAAAATGCAAAACAAAAATCCCGCAGGCGAAGCGGCTTCCCCCTTGCTTTTGGCAGGATTTTTCGGTATACTGATAGCTGTATAATTTTGTATTCATGTATATTTTATAACAGAAAGGTTTTCCCATATGATCACGATCGACGAACTGAAAATGCAGATGGGCGGCCACAAGAGCGCGGTGGACGAGCTGGGCGACGCCCTGGCCATTGCCGCCAGCGAGAAGCGGGTGGCCGAGCTGGAGCATAAAATGACCATGCCCGGCTTTTACGATGACACCGAGGCCAGCCAGAAGGTATTTGCCGAGATGAGCTCTCTGAAGGGCAAGCTGGAGCGCTACACCAAGCTGAAGAGCCTGTACGACGATGCCGAGACCATGCTGCTGCTGTGCGAGGAAGAAAACGATCCGGACCTGATTCCCGAGGCCGAGAGCGCCGTGGAGGCGGTGGCCCATGCAGTGGACGAGCTGCAGATGATCACCCTGCTCAGCGGCGAGTACGACAAGAACAACGCCATCCTCACCTTCCATGCAGGCACCGGCGGCACCGAGGCGCAGGACTGGGCCGACATGCTGTTCCGTATGTACAACCGCTGGGGCGTGGCCCACGGCTACAAGGTTTCCACCCTGGACTACCAGGACGGCGACGAGGCCGGCCTGAAGAGCGCCTCCATCCTGGTGGAGGGCGCCAACGCCTACGGTATGCTGAAGAGTGAGAACGGCGTGCACCGCCTGGTGCGCGTGTCCCCCTTCGACAGCCAGAGCCGCCGTCAGACCAGCTTTGCCTCCCTGGAGGTAATGCCTGAGATGGACGACAGCATCCAGGTGGACATCCGCCCCGAGGACATTGAGATGCAGGTGTTCCGTTCCTCCGGCGCCGGCGGCCAGCACATCAACAAGACCTCTTCTGCGGTTCGTCTGATTCATAAGCCCACCGGCATCGTGGTGAGCTGCCAGACCGAACGCAGCCAGTTCCAGAACCGCGATACTGCCATGAAGATGCTGGCTTCCAAGCTGTATCAGATCAAGGAGCAGGAGCACCTGGATAAGATCAGCGACATCAAGGGCGTTCAGAAGGAGATCGCCTGGGGCCATCAGATCCGCAGCTACGTGTTCATGCCCTACACCATGGTCAAGGACCACCGCACCGGTTACGAGAGCGGCAACGTGCAGGCTGTGATGGACGGCGATCTGGACGGCTTCATCAATGCCTATCTGAAGGCTGCCAGCCGGAACGAGCTGCAGGACGTATAATTGTTCCGCACACAGCGGTTATATCAAACAGTCAAAAGGCACAGGGGATTTGCCCTGTGCCTTTTCTGCACGCATTTTTGCGAGAATCTGGAATAGCACTCCTGTTTTTCAACTGCTGTTCGTAAAACGGCTCCATTGTGCCGGAGCCAAAACCATGGTAGCATAAAATCAGAACAAGAGAATACCGCCGGCCGGGTGCCGGGAAAGGGGAAGAGACGATGGAACAGAACATGGGAAAGGTGATCCAGGCAAAACGCCGCGCCAAAGGCATGACCCAGGAGCAGCTGGCACAGCTGGTGGGAGTGAGCAGCGCGGCGGTGAGCAAGTGGGAGACCGCCAGCGCCTTGCCCGATGTGGCTTTGCTCTGCCCGCTGGCCCGCGCGCTGGACTGCACCCCGGACGAGCTGCTGGACTTCAAGCCTCAGCTCACCGAGCAGGAGGTGGACACACTGGGCGAGACCGCCGAGTGCATGTTCCAGGCGGGCCAGTGGCAGAAGGCCTGGGATTTCTGCGAGGGGCGGCTGCGGGAATATCCCGGCGATCTATATCTGGCGTTTCGCTGCGGCGGGCTGTATGCCAAATATCTGGCGGTGAGCGGCCAGGAGGAGCAGGCCAGCAGGCAGCTACGCCGGGCCATCCAGCTGATGGAGCGGGCCTGTGCGCTCACCGATGAAGAAAGCCAGCGGGCGGCGCTTTTGTCGCTGGCGGGGCTGTATGTGCTGGAGGACCGGCTGGACGATGCCATGGCCACGCTGGACCGGCTGCCCGGCTGCAATCAGGACGCCCAGAATATGCGGGCGTCCATCCTGCTGCGGCAGGGCAAGCTGGACGAGGCCGAACAGCTGGAAACGGCGAATCTGTCTGTTCATCTGCACAACGCTCAGCTCAGCCTGCTGGGGCTTGCGAATATTGCCAAACAGCGGGGCGACAGGCAAAAGCAGCTGGATCTGTTGGACCGGATCGACCGGCTGATCGAGCAGTTCCCGAACCCGGAAGGTGGGCAGGGGATCGGGCGGGTGGCCTCGCTGCGCCGGGTGGAGCTGTACGCGGGCCTTGGCCGGTGGTCGGAGGCTCAGCGAGAGACTGAGCGGTTTGTAGCAGATACAATTCGAGCCCCGGAGGGTGACTGCGGCGGCAGCTGTCCGTCCTGCGGCGGCGAAGTGAGCAGAGCCTTTTTGATGCAGAACGCTTTACAGATGCTCAGCGAAGCGAATCTGCCGCCCCAGCTCACCGAAAGCCCGGCCTGGCGTCGGGAGGTGGAGCGGCTGGAACAGGCGGTGCATGCTGCCCGCGCGGAGGAAAGTTCCTGCGCAGCTGGAACCGGAGTTGAAAAAACAGAACCTGATTCAAACTGCACCTCCATTGTGTAAGAAGCGAGGAAGGCGCTATAATAGAATCGGAATCAATTCTAGAAAGTGGGGGGAAGACCCGTGAAGGAAAAATACAACGTGACCGGCATGAGCTGTGCGGCCTGCTCGGCGGCGGTGGAACGGGCGGTGAACAAGCTGCCCGGCGTGAAAAGCGCCCAGGTGAACCTGCTGGCCAATTCCATGCAAGTGGAATACGACGAGAATGCACTGGATGCCGCGGGCATCTGCAAGGCGGTGGAGCAGGCAGGCTACGGCGCAAGCCCGGCCAATGCCCCGGCGGCTGCAAAAACGGCCGGGCAGCAGGCCGATGACGAAGACCCGGTGGCCGCCGAGCTGGCCGGGATGAAGCACCGGCTCATCGCTTCGCTGGTGTTCCTGGTGCCGCTGATGTACGTGTCCATGGGCCACATGATGGGAATGCCGCTGCCTGCCTGGATGCACGGGCAGGCGGGTGCGGTGCCCTTTGCTCTGACCCAGCTGCTGCTGGTGCTGCCCATTCTCTATCTGAACCGCAAGTTTTTCCAGGTTGGTCTGAAAAGTCTTTGGCATCGCTCGCCCAACATGGACAGCCTGATCGCCCTGGGCAGCGGCGCGGCGGTGATCTACGGCGTGTTTGCCCTGTACCGCATCGGCTGGGGTCTGGGCAGCGGCGATCTGGCTCTGGTGGACCGTTACCGGATGGATCTGTACTTTGAGTCCGCCGGAACCATTCTGACCCTGATCACTCTGGGCAAATATCTGGAAGCGCGGGCCAAGGGGCGCACCAGCGCCTCCATCCGGGCGCTGATGGACCTTGCCCCCAAGACCGCGCTGGTGCTGCGGCAGGGACAGGAGGTGGAGATCCCGGCAGCTGAGGTGGCTGTGGGCGATACCGTGGTCATCAAGCCCGGCATGCGCATCCCGGTGGACGGCGTGGTGCTTGCGGGCCTGTCCAGCGTGGACGAGGCCGCCGTCACCGGCGAGAGTATCCCGGTGGAAAAAGGCCCCGGCGACAAGGTCATCGCTGCTTCGCTGAACAAGGCGGGCAGCTTTACCTTCCAGGCCCAAAAGGTGGGCGAGGATACCACCCTTGCCCAGATCATTGCCCTGGTACAGGATGCCGCTGCCACCAAGGCCCCCATTGCCAAGCTGGCCGACCGGGTCAGCGGCGTCTTCGTGCCGGTGGTCATGGGCATCGCACTGCTGGCCTTTGTGGTTTGGATGCTGCTGGGCCAGGGGCTGGAGTTCGCGCTGGCCCGGGCCATTTCGGTGCTGGTCATCAGCTGCCCTTGTGCACTGGGCCTGGCCACTCCGGTGGCCATCATGGTGGGCACCGGCAAGGGTGCCCGGCTGAATATCCTTTATAAGAATGCCGAGGCGCTGGAAAACGCCCACAAGATCGATACCGTGGTGCTGGACAAGACCGGCACCATCACCGCAGGCAAGCCTGTGCTGACTGACCTCATCCCGCTGGCGGGCCAGAGCGAGGGCGAGCTGCTGGGCCTTGCCGCCAGTCTGGAAAAGCCCAGTGAGCACCCGCTGGCCGAGGCGATTCTGAGTGCGGCGGAGGGTGCCGAGCTGCCCAGCCCGGAACGGTTTGAGGCGCTGCCCGGCCGGGGCCTGCGGGCTACCCTGGGCGGCGTGGAGTGTCTGGCGGGCAATGCCCGGCTGATGCAGGAATCCGGCGTGGAGATGGGCGATGCGGAAAAGCGGGCCGAGGAGCTGGCCCGGCAGGGCAAGACCCCGCTGTTCTTTGCCAGCGGCAAACGGTTGCTGGGTATTGTGGCGGCGGCAGACCCCATCAAGCCCACCAGTGCGGCGGCCATCCGCCAACTGAAGGCCATGGGCCTGACCGTGGTCATGCTCACCGGCGACAATGCCCGCACGGCCGCGGCCATCCAGAGCCGCCTGGGCATCGAGCAGGTGGTGGCCGAGGTGCTGCCCCAGGACAAGGAAGCCCAAGTGCGCGCACTGCAGGCCCAGGGCCGCCGGGTGGCCATGGTGGGCGACGGCGTGAACGACGCCCCGGCCCTTGCCCGGGCGGATGTGGGCATCGCCATCGGTGCGGGCACCGACGTGGCCATCGACAGCGCCGATGTGGTGCTGATGAAGAGCGACCTGTGGGACCTGGTGAACGCGCTGCGGCTGTCCCGGGCCACCATCCGCACCATTCGGGAGAACCTGTTCTGGGCCTTCTTCTACAACAGCATCGGCATTCCGGTGGCGGCCGGTGTGTTCTATGGCCTTGGTCTGGTGCTGAACCCCATGATCGGGGCCGCCGCCATGAGCCTTTCCAGCGTGTGCGTAGTATCCAACGCGCTGCGGCTCAACTTCTTCAAAGCAAGCCGGGCGGAATTCGCCGCCCTGCCCAGTGAGGAGGCAACCCCTCATATTCCCGCGGCACAGCCGCCGAAAGGAGTTTTACACATGGAAAAGACGATTCACATTGAGGGCATGATGTGCAACCACTGCACCGCCCACGTGGAGAAAGCCCTAAACGCCATCGAGGGCGTTCAGGCCGTGGCGGACCTGGAAGGCAAGTGCGCCCGGGTGACCCTGAGCGCCGATGTGCCCAACGAGACCCTGGCCGCCGCCGTGACCGAGGCGGGCTACGAAGTGACCGGCATCGAATAAGCCGCAGAGCAAACAGAAAAAGGCACGCAGCCGGTTGAAGGGCTGCGTGCCTTTTTGTTTCGTATTACTGTTGGAAAAATCAGTTTTCCCTGACCAGCTCGATCACGCACTCACAATGTTTCGTGCGGGGGAACAGGTCCGCGGGCTGCGCCCGCAGCGGGCGGTAGCCCCGGTCGGCCAGATACCGGCAGTCCCGGGCGGCGGTGGCCGGGTTGCAGCTCACCATTACAATGCGCCGGGGCCCCATGGCGATTACCGCGTTCAGGGTCGCCTCGTCACAGCCCTTGCGGGGCGGGTCCAGGCAGACCACATCCGGCCGCAGGCCCTCGTCCGCCAGCTTTGCGGCGGCCTTGCCCGCGTCCGCACAGAAGAAGCGGGCGTTCTCCACACCCATGGCGGCCGCGTTGAGCTTGGCGCTCTCCACCGCTTCGGGAATGATCTCCACGCCGATCAGCTCCTTGCAGTCCGCCGCCATGGAGAGCCCGATGGTGCCCATGCCGCAGTAGAGGTCCAGCAGGGTGTCGCCGGGCTCCAGCTGAGCAAACTGCCGGGCCACGCCGTACAGCTGCTCGGCGGCGGGAGTGTTCACCTGATAGAAGGAGAGCGGCCCCAGCCGTACCGGCACGCCGCACAGGGTATCTTCGATGTAACCGGGCCCGTACAGAGAAATGTTCTCCAGACCGGTGATCACGTTGGTTTTCTGGCGGTTCACATTCAGCACGATGCTGCGGATGGCAGGGAACTGCTCGGTCAGTGCCGCGCACAGCTCCTGAGCATGGGGCAGCTTGCGGCCGTTGACCACCAGGCAGACTAGAATCTCGCCGCTGTGCCAGCCCTTGCGCAGGAAAATGTGGCGCACAAGGCCGGTGTGCTTCTCCTCCTGATAGGGGGCAGTGCCGTGAGCTTCCATGAACTCGCATACAAAGGAGGCAATCTGATTCAGCTCTGCGGGCTGCAATTTGCAGTCGGCACAGGGGACAATGCGGTGGGTGCGGCCTGCGTAAAAGCCCGCGATCACGTGGCCGTCTGCGTCCAGCCCCACCGGAAACTGAACCTTGTTGCGGTACCGCTCCTCCAGCGGAGAGGGCAGAATGGGCAGCACCGGGGTGTCCAGCCCGCCGATGCGCCGGAAGGCATCCTCCACAAAGCTCTGCTTTGCCCGGGCCTCGGTTTCGTAGTTCAGATGGCGGAAGCAGCAGCCGCCGCAGGGCTTGCAGACCGGGCAGTCCGGCTCAATGTGGGCGGGGGAGGGCTGCAGCATTTCCTCCACGATGGCGAAGGAATAGCGACCCATATCTTTCACGATGCGGGCATTCAGCACGTCGCCGGGGGCGGTGGCGGGCACAAACACTGCCTTGCCCTCGTAATGGGCCACGCCGCTGCCGTCGCTGGAAAGGCTCTCGATGGTCAATGGGATGATGGAATTCTTGTGAATGGGCACAAAAACGCTCCTTTTTATTCGTCTTCAATGGTGGTGACCAGGCCGAAGGGGATGAAGAACCGGCCGGTCTCGTCGGGCTGCAGCTCCAGGCCCTGGCCCGCGAACTGACTGTTCAGCGCATTCAGCGCCAGTTGTCCGGCCACCTGGGTGATCTGGTCAATGTCGTAGTAAGAGGCGGCTACGGCAACGCCGTCGTCCACCAGCGCCTGGGCCAGCTCGGGATTCTCGGCCACGGCGGCGATGCGCACCGGCGCGTCGCCCTCCAGCCAGCCCAGCTGCCCGGCAAGATCATACAGGAACCGGGCATCCCCGGCGGTGGTGCACAAAAGCAGTTCCGGCTTTTGCTGCCCGGCCAGAGCCTCGGCGGTGAAGGGCAGGGGATCGTCGTTCTCGTCCAGGTATTCCAGAAGATTGGAATATACCCCGTAATGCTCGCATTCCTGCAGGGCATAGTAGCTCAGCGCCTGGTGATAGGGACCGATGTCGCTCAGATAAAGGCTGTATTGCAGCAGCAGGTCGCCGTTTGCGTCCGCAATGGCGCCGTCACGGAAGCCCATGGCCATCTCCTCGCCCAGCAGCTCGCCGCCCAGCGCGGGATTGCTGCCCACATACCACAGCTTGTCGTAATCCTCCATCTCCTGCAGCTGAGGGCTGCGGCCGACCACCACCAGCGGTACGCTGTGGCGGCGGGCAAGGCGCAGAAGCGCCGGGTCCAGAATGTCCTCGTCCTCGCTCACGATCAGTACCTGCGCGCCCTGCTCGATCAGCTCCCGGGCAGCGGGCTCGTAGCCGGCGGATTCATCCCCCAAAAGAAACCGGACTCCGTTTTCTTCAAAGCGGTCCTCCAGTGCGTCCAGATCCACATAGGGCAGCTCCTTGGGCGAGTGCAGGTAGCCGATGGCGGGCTGAGGGTCAAAGTAACCCACGCTGAACAGATACAGCACGACGCACAGCCCCAGAGCGGCGCAGACGGCAAACAGCTTGGCAAGGATAAGCGCGATTCGTTTCATTGGCAGGTCTCCTGAATGGGTCAAGGCTTTTCGATGCTGCTCAGATAGCGGCTGGGCGGTACGCCCTTGGTCTTTTTAAAGACCCGGGAGAAATAGAACTGATCGAAAAAGCCCACGGAAACGGCGATCTCGGCGATGGAAAGCTTGGAATCCCGCAGAAGATTGCAGGCCTCGCCGATGCGGTAGTTGGTCAGGTAGTCGATGGGACTCTGGCCCACATTGCTCATGAACACCCGGTACAGGTGGCTGCGGCTCACGCCCACCGCCTTGGCAATGTCGTCAATGCTGATGTCGTGGGAATAGTTGAACTGAATGTACTTGATGGCTCCGTGCACATACTGGGAGCTGGTGTTGCTCACCCGGGGATCGCACTCGTGGGCCTGCTTCATCAGGCAGGACAAAAACAGATACAAATGGCCCACCATGGCAGCTTCGTGGTGGGATTCCGGGCCGCGGCAATCGTAGATGGAGCGCAGCGCCTGCTTCAGGGATTCCGACTCTCCGCAGTGATACACGGGGGATTGATCGGTGAAGGGGGTCTGCTGCACCAGCTTGTTGGCGAAAGCGCCGTTGAAGCCCACCCAGTAGTATTCCCAGGGGTCGTTTGCGTCGGCGCAGTAGCTCACCAGCTGGTTGGGCTTGACCAGAAACAGGTCCCCGGGGCCCAGAGTGAAGCTGCGGCCGTTCATGGTGTACTGACCGTGGCCGCTCACCACCAGGTGGATCAGGTAATGGTCCCGCACACCGGGGCCCCAGGCATGAGAGGGCGCACAGGACTGCAGTCCGCAGTTGAAGATGGACAGTTCCACATTATCCGTGTAGTGCTGTTTGAAGGATTGTTTGTAGGTTTCCGCCATAACGAAGGCACCTCCGCAAGGTATCAAAAAGGAAAAAGCGGCAGCCGGGGCACGCGGTGAAAGGCGCGGCCTGTGGGCCGGAGTCAAACGGGGGACTTTCCGGCAGGCTTCCGCATTGATACCCAGTATAACAGAAAATTCAACAAAAGTCCATAAAAAATGCCGTACCCCCGAAAAACAGGGGCACGGCATGAAAGATTGGTGCAAAAAACAGGGGGGATCAGCCCACCGGCAGGACCTCAACGATCTTGAGAACCACGCTGGCTTCGCTCACGGATTCGTTGGCCTCCTGCAGCTGAGCCAGGACCTCGGCGTCCTCCTCCAGCTCCAGCTTGACCACGGCGCCGGAGTGGCGGCCGGCCTTCTCCTCGGCGGTGGGGTCGGCGATGTCGTAGCTCATGATGGCGGTCTTCTCGCGCAGCACGTTGGCCTTGGTGGCATTGTCGGCCCAGTTGAAGAAGATGTGGCTGTCGTCGGCCACGCCGGGCACGAAGATGGCAATGTTGGGGGTGCCGTCCGCATTCACGGTGGACACATTGCACAGGCCCTTGAACTGGCCGATGGCCTCCAGCAGAGCGGCCTGGTCCAGATTGGTGTACAGGCCGGTGGTGGCGCTGGCGGTGGCGGCAGCGTCGGCGGAAACAGCGGTCTCGCTGGCGGCAGCCTCACTGGAAGCAGCCTCAGAGGAGGAAACCTCGCTGGAGGAAGCTTCGCTGGAAGCGGCGCTGGTGGAGGTGGTGGAAGAGGCGCTCGCAGCGGAGCTGCTGCTCTGGCCGCAGGCGCAGAGGTTGAAGACCAGGGTCAGGGTGAGCAGTGCAATGGCAAGCTTTTTCATAATGATACAGAATTCTCCTTTTATCAATCAGTACAGGAAAGGGATTACAGGCTGTTGGCAGCGTCGTAGGCGGTGCGGATGGCGTTGGAAATGTCCGCAGCGCGCTCGCCGCAGTCGCCCACGGCGATCACCGGGATACCGGCAGCCTTCAGGGGCTCGGCGTCAAAGGCCACCGGGCGGGCGCCCACAGCCAGAACCACATAGTCACAGGGGATGGTCACGGTGTTGCCGTCCTTATCCTCGCACAGGATGTGGTCCAGGGCGATCTGGCTGACCTTGTGGTTCACGTACTGCTCCACGCCGTAGCGGGTGTAGTTCTCCATCAGGGTGGGCAGAATGGTGTTGCTCTCGCCGTTGGCGATCTTGTCCATCATCTCCACAACGCTTACCTTGCAGCCACGCTCGGCCAGATACTCTGCGGTCTCGCAGCCCACCATGCCGCCGCCGATCACGGCAACCTTGCCGTAGACCTGCTGGGCGCCGGCCAGAACCTGCCAGGCGTCGCACACGTTGGTGTTTTCCTTGCCGGGAATGGCGGGGGCAAAGCTGGAAGCGCCCACAGCCAGGATCACGGCGTCCGGCTTCTCGGCCAGCACGTCCTCGGCGGTGACGGCCTTGCCCATGCGCAGGGTCACACCGGCGCTGGTGACCTCATGCACCAGGTTGGCAGTGGCACGGCGCATCTCCTCCTTGCGGGGAGGTACGCAGGCGATGTTCAGCTGGCCGCCCAGCTGGGCGCTCTTCTCGAACAGAACCACCTCGTGGCCCTTGGCAGCGGCCACACGGGCAGCCTCCATACCGGCCACACCGCCGCCGATCACAGCAACCTTCTTTTTGGTCTGAGCGGGAGTGATGGAACGGGTCAGCTCGTAGCCGTTCTCCGCATTCAGCACGCAGGACAGGAAGCTGCGGTTCTGGATGTTGTCGGTGCAGCCCTTGTTGCAGGAGATGCAGCGGCGGATGTCGCAGCCCTTGCCGGCTTCCAGCTTGGCCACCCAGTCAGGGTCGCACAGCAGGGGACGGCCCAGCGCAACGATGTCGGCCTTGCCGCTGTCCAGAGCGCGCTCGGCCATCTCGGGATCGATGATGCGGCCCACGCAGCTCACGGGAACCTTCACGGCCTGCTTCACCTGACCGGCGATGTCCACAAAGAAGCCGTAGGGCTGCACGCCCATGGGAGGAATGGTGTCGGCCATGTTGCCGGTATGGTTGGCCTGGGCCACGTGCAGCATGTCCACACCGGCCTCCTCCAGCAGCTTGGCGAAGTCCACAGCCTCGGCCAGGGGGATACCACCCTTGCCGCGCTCGGGAGTGATGACCGAGAACTTGTAGTCGATGCCCATGTTGGGAACCGCCTGGCGCAGGGCCTTGACCAGCATCACAGCAAAGCGGGTGCGGTTCTCGAAGCTGCCGCCGAACTTGTCGGTGCGGCGGTTCATCAGGGGGCTGCACAGGCAGCCCACCAGTCGGTCGCCGTGCACCTGCACAAAGTCGATGCCGGCCTTTTCGGCGCGAACGGCGCAGTCGCACATCTTCTGGATGATGTCCATCAGCTGCTCTTCGGTCACGTCGGTCACGTAATGCTCCATGTCGTGGTGCATCTTCTGGCGCACGCCCATCATGTCCTTCTTCTGGAACAGCTCGATCAGGGCGTTCACATCGTATTCCGGGTGGAAGATCTGCACGCCGATCTTGGCACCGTAAGCATGTACGCTGTCCGCCAGGTCCTTGAAACCGGCGATCTGGCCGTCATGGAACAGGCGGGGGGTGGGGGAGAAGGAGGCCACGGGGCTCACGTCGCCCAGCACGATGTAGGAAACGCCGCCCTTGGCCAGGCGGGTGTAGAAGGCCTTGCTCTGTTCGGTGATGCTGCCGTCGCGGCCTTCATAGCCGGTGGTCAGCGGGGGGAACATAATGCGGTTTTTCAGGGTGATGTTGCCAACCTTGATGGGGGTGAGCAGTTCCATGGTAAGATCTCCTTTCCGATCTCAAAAAAGCAGCGGTGCGGGCGTTTGGCCCGGTTTCTAAGGCCATTATAAGCCCCGCGGTTGTTAAAAATATATCCCATTTCTTGATGTGAATTACGCAAAACTTGATGGAAAAGCGCGCTTTTGATAAAATAAATAAAAAGATTGGAAGAAAAATTGGGAGGAATTTCCATGGAAGAGAGGTACCGGCTGAAGCAGTGGCCGCTGGAGGCAGGCGGCGAAAAAGAGCTGGACGCGCAAAGCGGCCAGCTGGTGATTCTGGTGAACGGCGGCAGCGGGCGGCTGCAGTGGTCCGGCCGCAGTGCGGCGCTGGGACCGGACTGCATTGCCCTGCTGCGGCCGGGCGCCGCGGCAAAGGCCAGCGCGGGGGAACGAGGGCTGGAGCTCTGGCAGCTGCGGCTGCAGCCGGGCTTATTGGAAGCAATCTCCTGCCCGGGGTGCGATCTGGAGGCCTGCTTTTCGGTGGTGCCCTTCCAGTGTGCGGTGGTCCGGCTGAACACCCAGAACGCCACCCTTCTGCGGCGGCTGTATTCCATGCTGCAAAAGGAGACCGAACGGCCGGATGCGCTGGCCGGCGGAGTCTACCGCCGGGGGCTGGTGGAGCTTCTGGTGGCCGGGGTGCTGCGCTGCTGCGTGAACGAGGAACGCAAGACCGCGCTGGTGGGCCGCAAACGGCTGGTGGTGGACGAGGTGTTCGCCTACATCAACGCCCATCTGGCCGAACCGCTGCAGCTGAAGGATCTGGCCGCTCATTTTTATGTGAGCCCAGAGCATCTGGCCCGCCAGTTCAAGCAGCGAACCGGCCAAACCCTGCACCAATACATCATAAAAGCCCGGCTGAGCCGCTGCCGGGAGCTGCTGTGCAACGGGGTGCCGCTGTCGGCCATCTGGATGCAGTGCGGCTTTTCCGGCTACAGCGCCATGCTGCGCAGTTTCAAGCAGGAGTTCGGCGTGACCCCGGCGGAATATTACCGCCAGTGCTGCCAGCGCGCCCGGGAATACCCGGAGAAAGCCATGCCGGAAACAAAGAAAAGCGATGGATAAAAAATCCCCCGCGCAGGCCAAACCGGCTGCGCGGGGGATTGATTTTTTTTAAATAACTCAGCAATTGGCCAGCCGGTAGATTTCCAGGGCCTTTTCCCGGTTCAGAGGCAAAAAGCTGCCCAGCAGGAAGGTATCACCCCGGGTGGCCTTGTCCGCCATCTGATAGAGTACCTCCTCCGGCTGCACGCCCACGCCCAGTTCAGAGAAGCTGGTGGGCATGCCCAGAGAACGGAAGAAGTCCACGGTGCGCTGGATGGCCTGTTCCGCTGCGCGCTGGTCGTCCGGCTCGGTCACGCCCCAGACCTGGCGGCCGAACCGGGCAAAGCGGGCGGGGTCCTGATGCAGGCAGTATCGGGCCCAGTGCCCCCATACCGCAGAAAGGCTGGCTCCGTGGGCCACATCGAACCGGCCGCTCAGTTCATGGCCCAGCTTGTGGGGCGCGAAGTCGACCTTGGCGCCCAGTCCGGTGAGCCCGTTGTGGGTAACGCTGCCGCACCACATCAGCTCGCTCATGGCCTGGTAATCATGGCTGTTCTCCAAAGCGGTGGGACCGTTGGCGATCACCGTGCGCAGCAGTGCCTCGGCAAAGGCGTCGGTGAGCTGGTTGTCCCTGGTAGGGGTGAAATACCGGTCCATGGTGTGCATCATGATATCCACAATACCGCAGGCGATTTGGTAGCGGGGCAGGGTGTAGGTAAGCTCCGGGTCCAGAATGGCGAAGAGCGGCCGGTTAAACGGCGTGCTCAGTCCCCGCTTAGTGCCGGTGGCTTCATCGGTGAGCACAGCGGAATCGCTGGTCTCGCTCCCGGCGGCGGAGATGGTCAGCACCACACCCACCGGCAGGCTGGCGGTCACCGGCTGACGGCCCAGCCAGAGCTCCCAGATGTCGGTGCCGGGGCAGGCCGCGCCGTGGGCGATGGCCTTGGCGGTGTCGATCACGCTGCCGCCGCCCACCGCCAGGATCAAGTCGGCCCCAAACTCTATGGCCTGCTGCACACCCTGCCGGGCCAGCCCCAGCCGGGGATTGGGCTGAACGCCGCCCAGCGTCATGTAGGCGATGTCCTCCCGGGCAAGGTCCGCCTGAATCCGGTCCAGCAGGCCGCTGCGCTCTGCGCTGCCGCCGCCGTACACCAGCAGCACCCGCTTTGCGCCGGCCTGTTTGATTTGCTCCGCGGTCTGTGCCTCGGTTCCCTTGCCGAAGATCACACGGGTGGGAATATGATAAACAAATGCCTGCATTGTCAAACGCTCCTTTCTGTGCGGGGCGGAAAGCCCTGCTGCTTCTATTTTACAAAAAGGGAACGAGGACTTGCAAGAGAGGGAAAAAAGCGGCTTTACAGCCGGAGCATTGACAGGTAAGGCAGTCCGCATTACAATCAAAGTATGTTGAGAAGTTGCAAATCCAACAAAAGGAGCGCTTATGGAAGACATTCAGATCCTGCAGTCGTCGCAGTTGTTCCAGGATATCCAGCCGGACCAGATTCGCATTCTGCTGGATTGCCTGTGCGCGGTGGTAAACACCTATCAAAAGGGAGAGTTCATTCTGCACCGGGGCGAGCCCACCCGGCGGATGGGCATTGTGCTGGAGGGCACCGCCCATATCATCAAAGAGGATTTCTGGGGCAACCGGGTGATTCTGGGGCCGTCCGGACCGGGGCAGCTGTTCGCGGAATCCTACGCCTGCCTGGGTAGTGAGAACCTCACGGTGAGCGTGGTAGCCGCAGCCACCACCCGGGTGATGTTCCTGGATGTGGGCCATCTGTTCCAGACCTGCTCCACCGCCTGCGGCTTTCACACCCGCATGATTCACAATCTTACCCAGGTGCTGGCGGGACGCAACCTGATGCTCACCCAGAAGGTGGAGCACATGGCCCAGAAAACCACCCGGGAAAAGCTGCTGTCCTATCTTTCCGGCGAGGCGCAGAGGGCGGGCAGCGCCCGGTTCTCCATCCCCTATGACCGGCAGGAGCTGGCGGATTATCTGTCGGTGGACCGGAGCGCCATGTGCACCGAGCTGTCCAAGCTTCAGCGTCAGGGGATTCTGCGCTGCCGAAAAAAGGAATTTGAACTGCTGGAGCTGCCCCGGGAATTTTGAGCCGGGTCAAGGGAGAGAAAAGCCATGAAACAAGAAGTATTCAACCCCTATCTGCCCAGCTGGGAATACGTGCCCGACGGCGAACCCCGGGTGTTCGGCGGCCGGGTGTATCTGTATGGTTCCCATGACCGCTTCGGCGGGCCGCTGTTCTGCATGAACGATTATGTGTGCTGGTCCGCTCCCGAGGAGGATCTGAGCGACTGGCGATTTGAAGGTGTGATCTACCGTAAGGACCAGGACCCTATGAATCCCGGCGGGCGGCGCTGCCTTTATGCGCCGGATGTGGTGCAGGGGCCGGACGGTCGGTATTATCTTTACTATGCCTTCGACTTTATGGGCCGCATCGGGGTGGCGGTGTGTGACGAACCGGCGGGCGAGTTTCAGTTTTACGGCCATGTGGCCTTTCCGGACGGGCATCTCTGGGGCGAGCGGGCTGGCGAGCCCTTCCCCTTTGACCCGGGCGTTCTGGTGGACGGCGACGGCCGGGTTTACCTGTACTCCGGGTTTGCCACGCGCATCCCGGCGCCGGTCACCGGATTCCGCCAGCTGGAAAATCTCGGCGGCGTGGCGGTGGAGCTGGAGCCGGATATGCGCACCATCCGGCAGGGACCTCATCTGCTGTTCCCCCGCAAGGGACTGCCCGGAGCCTTTGAAAACCATGCCTTCTTTGAGGCAAGCTCCATCCGCAAGGTGGACGGGCGCTACTGTTTTATCTACTCTTCCGAGCACAACCACGAGCTCTGCTACGCCATGGCGGATCATCCCTTCGGGCCGTTCACCTTTGGTGGGACGCTGGTGGACATTGGCGATGTGTTCCTGCCCGGCCGCCCCGGGGAGGAGCAGGCGGCCAACTATCTGGGCAATACCCACGGCAGCATCGCCTGCATCCGAGGGCAGTGGTATGTGTTCTATCACCGGCAGACCAACCGACACTCCTATTCCCGCCAGGCCTGCGCCGAGCCGCTTCGCCGCAGACCGGACGGCGGCTTTTTCCAGGCGCCCCTCAGCAGCACCGGACTGAGGGCCGAGCCCCTGCCGGACCTGGGCAGGTATGAAGCCCGGATCGCCTGCCATCTGCGCAGCGCCAAGGGTGCGGCCCGCTATGACATCCGCCTGCCCCGGCTCAGGTTAGCATCACACCCCTATTTCACGCAAACTGGTACAGACCGGGAAGAGAGGCCGGAACAGTACATCGCCAACATGCGCAGCGGCAGCAGTGCGGGCTTTTTGTCCTTTGCCTTCACCGGCCAGGAGCGGCGCATCACGCTGCGGCTGCGGGGCAGGGGACGGGGCGTGATGCTGGTTTCCCACCGGGAAGATGGCAGCCGGCCGGTGGCCTCGATCCCGGTACCGGGGGACAAGGCCCTGCTGCGCCCGGCAAGGCTTTGCCCGCGGGAGGGTGTGCGTCCGCTTTATTTTGTGTTCCGCGGTGTGGGCGCGGTGGATTTTATCGGATTCACTCTGGAGCAGCCGCTGGGAAAAAAATAAAAAATTGCGGCCGGATTTTGTGAAATCTGAATATTGTGCACCGCTTTCCGGACCAGTACACTTAAAATATGAAGAAAATGTGAAACTCTTCCGAGCCAAGGTGTGCCGTGTGCCGGGCCTTCGGGAGCATTACCAGGACTAATTCCGGGATAAAGCGATATATTTAGTTACAATTCAACAAAAATAGAACGTTCAATATTGCCAAAATGCCCAACTTTTGTTAGAATATGAGAAAAACTTCGGCGGGGTTTGGAACATGCGGCGAATGGAATCTTTTTCTCATAGAAACTACTCAGGCGTTTTGCAAAAGTGCAGATCGCTTGGGTAGTTTTTTCATATTTTCCAGGAAAAACCGCTGAAAAAATGCGAAGTATTTGCCGTTCCTTGTGCATGTTCAACAGGAAAAACGCGGGGCAGTTTATTTAAAAAAGAGAAAGCTGTCAAACCGTGACATCCGTCATGTTCCGCGACTTGGCTTTTCGTTATGCTAGGGGTGTAGCAAGCGGGCGGGCATTTCGCTCCGCACCGCGAAAGGGAGAAAGGGGGAAGCGCCCGCAATGACCACGGAGTTCCAGCAGCTGCTTGGGCTGCTCCGCATGATCGAGCGGCCTGTTCCGGGCAGAAAATATTCGTCCAAGGACCTGCAGCCCTACCTGAATCAGTACATTACCATGGTGCGCTATGCAAAGGAAAAGCCCATCATTATGTGCAACCAGATCCTCACAAAGATCATCCTGGTGGTGGAAGGGGAGTTCTGCCTGATGCGCAGCTCCATCAAGGGCGGCAGCGGCATGATCGCCCGGGTCTGGGGACCGGAGTTTCTGGGCATTCCTCAGCTGGTCACCGCCGACAAGGTGTTCTATTCCAACATCATTGCCAGCAGCAACTGCCTGGCCGTCAAGATCGACTGTGACTTCTTTCTGGAAGCCATGCACAAATATGCGCCGGTCTCCTTCGCCTGTGTGGAGAGCATGTCTCGCGCGATGGACCGCAACTATACCCACATCGAGCGGCTGAACTTCTTCAGCGCCCGGGAGAATCTGCTCTATTATATCCACAGAAAATGGACCGAGGCCGGGGCCAATGAAAACGAGCCCCTGTGCATCGCGGAAAAACGGACCGTGATTGCCAGTGAGCTGGGCGTCACCATCCGCACCGTGTGCCGGGCGCTCAGCGAGCTGAAGGACGCGGGCCTCATCACCACCGAAAACAACGGGAACATCCACTGCACGCCGGAACAGATCCGCCGCATCTGCGAGCTGAATCCTTAAAATGGCACAGCAAAGAAAGGAAGCTACACCGTGAACCGGAAACCGAACATTGTCTACATCCTGAATGACCACCAGGCCTGGTACGGCCATGGCATGGCCCAGGGCGGCCCCAAGCCCATGCGCCCGAACTTTGAAAAGTTCGCCGCAGAGGGCATGGAGTTCACCAATGCCTATTGCGTGACTCCCATGTGCGGCCCGGCCCGCCGGTCCATGCTCACCGGCCTGTATCCCCACACCCACGGGCAGGTGCACAACGAGAACGACCCGCCCTACCGTCACGATGTCTATCTGGATATCCTGGCTGAGAACGGCTACACCAATTATTATTACGGCAAGTGGCACGCCGGCCCCGGCTGCGCCTACGATCACCATTGCACCGGCCTTTCCCAGAGCGGCTACGGCAATCCCTACAATACCCCGGAATACGCCGAGTACTGCAAAAAGCGGGGCCTGCCCCGCGCACAGCACATGGTGGAGCGGGCGCTCCGGCCGGACTCCTACGAAAACAGTCACTTCTTTAAAAAGCTCAAAGAGGGCGAGCTGTATCAGTGTGAGGACTACTGGTGCGGCGAGCACGCCATCGGTCTCACCGTGACCCCCAAGGAGACCCACGAGGCCTTCTTCCTGGCCAACCTGGCTTGCGACAAGCTGGAGGAGCTGGCAAAGCAGGATTCCGATGAACCCTGGAGCCTGCGGGTGGATTTCTGGGGCCCCCATCAGCCCTTCTTCCCCACAAAGGAATTTGCGGACCTGTACGACCCGGAAAGCATCCCCATGTATCCCAGCTTTGAAAACGACCTGCACGACAAGCCCGAGAACCTGACCTGGGAGGTCAGCCGCCCCTTGGGTGACGGTAAGCACATCATCCGGCCCAATCCGCTGCCCTGGAGCGAGTGGCAGAAGATGCTGGCCCGCTGCTATGCCCACATTACCATGGTGGACGCCGCGGGCGGCCTGGTGGTGGACAAGCTCCGGGAGCTGGGTCTGGACGAAAACACCATCGTGATCTGGACCACCGACCACGGCGATGCCATCGCATGCCAGGGCGGTCACTTCGATAAGGACTCCCACATGGCCCAGGAAGTGGAGCGCATCCCCATGGCGATCCGCTGGCCCGGCAGCATCCAGCCCGGCCAGACCAGCGACCGGCTGGTGTTCACCTGCGATCTGCCGGTGACCATGCTGGACGCCGCGGGCCTTACCTTCCCCGAACGGGTGGATGGCAAGAGCCTGCTGGAGCTGGGCTGCCACCGCCCGGGTGAGAAGGACTGGCGCACCAGCCTGATGTGCGAGACCTATGGCCACGGCTACGGCCTGACCCTGCTGGGCCGTATGGTGGTGGATGAGAACAACATCAAATATACCTGTTTCGAGGGCCAGCAGGACGAGCTGTATGATCTGAATGCGGACCCCTACGAGATGAAGAATCTGGCCTGCCTGCCGGAATACGACGATCTCAAGCAGAAGATGCGCCAGCTGCTGCGGCAAAAGCAGCAGGAAAGCTGCGATCCGGTACCGCTGGAACAGCTTCTGCCGTAAGGTTACCCAGGAAAAACGGACCGACGGTCTGTATTCATAATGGATAGACGCTTCGTTTTTTAAACAAAAGGAGGACAAAACAAATGAAAAAGGTACTTGCATTGATCATGGCGGGGGCCATGGCTCTGTCCCTGGTCGCCTGCGGCGGCAGTGGCTCCGGTGAAGGCGGCGGCACTGACGACGGTAGCCTGCGGGTTGGCCTGATCGCTTCCAGCATGGGCACCCAGAGCTTCAACGACGACGTGTGGGCCGGTCTGGAAAAGGCTCAGGAGGAGCTGGGCATCGGCGCCGAGTACATCGAGGTAAGCGAGGTAAGCGACGCGGCCAACAGCCTGCGTACCCTCATCGCCCAGGGCGACACCCTGCTGGTGGTTCCCTCTTCCGAGTTCCACGACGCCATGATGGAAGTGGCCGCGGAATACCCCGACTGCAACTTCATGTATCTGGCTGGTGAAGAGACCGGCGCAGAGAACGTGATGAGCGTTGAGTACAAGGAAAATGAGGCTGCCTTCCTGGGCGGCGCGCTGGCTGCTTCCCTGAGCCAGACCGGCAAGATCGGTACCGTGCTGGCCGTGCAGGAGCCCCTGCAGCTGCGCTATCAGTACGGCTACATGGCCGGCGCCAAGACCGTGAACCCCGACTGCGAAGTGAGCGTTCTGTTCACCAACAGCTACACCGACACCAACCTGGGCCAGGAATCCGCCAAGGCCCTGTACGATAAGGGCGCGGACTACGTGAGCTGCTTCGCGGGCGCCTGCAACCTGGGCGTGTTCAACGCAGCCAAGGAAGCTGGCGAGGGCAAGTACTGCCTGGGCGCTGCCACCGGCCAGTTCGACAAGATGCCGGACAAGATCGTTGCCTCTGTGGTGAAGTCCATCGACGTGGCTCTGTACGACATGATCAAGGATTACATGGACAACGGCACCTTCAACGGCGGCGGCTGCACCGTTCTGGGCCTGAAGGAGGGCGGCGTTGAGCTGCGCTACACCACCATGAACGACGAGCTGCTGAACTCCATCCCCGAGGATGTGAAGAACAGCGTCGAGGATCTGAAGAACAAGATCATCAACGGTGAGATCACCGTACCCGGCACCGAGGAAGAGTACAACACCTACATTGCTTCCCTGGGCTAACTGAATAACGACGGAACAGTGCGCATGGGCCGCGGAGAAGGTCTGGAACAAGGCCCCCTCTGCGGCCCTTTGATCAACAGAAAGGATGGTGGAACTGTGAGTGTGAAATACAGCATCCAGCTGAAGGACATCACCAAGCGTTTCCCCGGCATTGTAGCGAACGATCATATCACCATCGATGTGGAGCAGGGCGAGATCCACACCCTGGCCGGCGAGAACGGCGCGGGCAAGTCCACTTTGATGAACATCATTTACGGACTGTATCAGCCGGATGAGGGCCAGATCTTCATCAACGAGCAGCCGGTGCATTTCCAGAGCTCGAAGGATTCCATCGCCCACAAGATCGGCATGGTGCACCAGCATTTCATGCTGATCCCCAAGCTGACCGTGGCCGAGAACATCGTGGTGGGCCAGGAGCCGGGCAGCCGCCTGAAGGTGGACCGAGCCGGAGCGGAAAAGCGCATCCGGGAGCTGAGCGAGAAATATGGCCTGAAAATTGACCCCCACGCCAAGGTGGCGGACCTGTCGGTCACCGAGCAGCAGCGCGTGGAGATTCTGAAGATCCTCTACCGTGAGGCCGAGATTCTGATCTTTGACGAGCCCACCGCCGTGCTGACTCCTCAGGAGATCGATGAATTCTGCGACATTCTGCTGGGCCTGAAGGCCAGCGGCAAGACCATTCTGTTCATCAGCCACAAGATGGCTGAGGTGATGAAGATCAGCGATCACATCACCGTAATTCGCCGGGGCAAGGTGATCGGCACCGTGCGCAAGGACGAGACCAACGTGGACGAGCTGACCCGCATGATGGTCGGCCGTGACGTGAACCTGTCCCGCCGGGAGCGCAAGGAGTTCACCGACCAGCCCAACCTGCTGGAGCTCAAGAACGTGAGCTACACCGTGAACAAGACGGTGAAGAAGCTGGACGGCATCAACCTGCAGCTGAAAGCGGGCGAGGTGCTGGGCATCGCCGGTGTGGACGGCAACGGCCAGGAGGAGCTGGTGCAGGCCATCTGCGGTCAGATCACTCCCGATTCCGGCGAGATCCTGTTCAAGGGCGACAATATCGTGAAAAAGGGCATCCGCGCCCGCAAGGACAGCGGCATCGCTCTGGTCCCGGAGGACCGTCATCGGGACGGCCTGGTGCTGCAGTACAGCGTGGCCGACAACCTGGTGCTGGGCATGCATTACCAGGAGCCCTACGCCCACGGCCGCACCTGGATGGACTACAAAGCCATCCACAAAAACGCCGAGACCCTGCAGGACGATTTCGACATCCGCTGCGCCAACGTGGACGTGCCCGCGGGCACTCTGTCCGGCGGCAACCAGCAGAAGATCGTCATTGCCCGTGAGGCCAGCCGCAACCCGGACGTGCTCATCGCAGTGCAGCCCACCCGCGGCCTGGACATCGGCGCCATGGAGTTCGTGCAGAAAACGCTGCTGGAGCAGCGCGACAAGGGCAAGGGCGTTCTGCTCTTCTCTCTGGAGCTGGACGAGATTCTCTCGGTCAGCGACCGGATCGCCGTTATCTTCAAGGGCCGCATCGTGGACGTGGTGGACGCCGAGGGTGTGACCCGGCAGGAGCTGGGCCGCATGATGCTGGGCTCCCACAGAGATGCTTAAAAGGAGGGGAAACGATTGGAAACAAAGGTAAAAAAGCCCCTGTTTGCTTTGGATAAAAAGAAGCTGCAGGAAACCGGGCTGAGCCTGCTCATTACCCTGATCGCGCTGGTGATGGCGCTGGTGGTGGGCGCTCTGGTGATCTGGGCCTTCGGCTCGAACCCCATTGAAGCCTACGGCGCTTTGTGGCGCGGCGCCTTCGGTACCGGCATTGCCTTCACGGTAACGCTGGGCAAGGCGGTCCCTGTAATGCTCACCGGTCTTGCGGTGGCCATTGCCTTCCGGTGCAGTGTGTTCAACATCGGCGCCGAGGGCCAGCTGCTCATTGGCGCCATGTGCGCGGCGCTGGTGGGTGCCTACGTACATCTGCCCATGGTGCTGCATCTGCCTCTGACCATTCTGGCCAGCATGGTGGGTGGCATGATCTGGGCCTTCTTCCCGGCGGTGCTGAAGCTGAAAGGCAACGTAAACGTGGTTATCAGCACCATCATGTTCAACTACATCGCCCAGTATCTGATTTCCTATCTGATTCTGGGACCCTTCAAAGGCCCTGGCGAATCTCCCGCCACTGCCACCATCGACAAGACCGCGCAGCTGCCCGACCTGCTGCCCAAGCCCTACGTGCTGAACCTGGGCTTCGTGCTGGCTCTGGTGGCCGTCGTGGCGGTCTACATCATCCTGAACCGCACCAGCCTTGGTTACGAGATGCGCGCGGTGGGCTTCAACCCCAACGCATCCCGCACCAACGGCATCAACGTGAACCGCAACATGTTCCTGGCGCTGCTCATCAGCGGTGCGCTGGCCGGTCTGGCCGGCGGCATCGAGGTCACCGGCAGCCTGGATAAGATCGTGAACAACTTCTCCGCGAACTACGGCTTCAACGGCATCCCCGTTGCTCTGATGGCGCACAACAATCCGTTCGCCATCATCTTCTCGGCGCTGCTCATCGGCGCCATGCGCAGCGGCTCCGCCATGATGCAGTCCAGCGCGGGCATCTCCAAAAACATGGTCGACGTCATTCAGGGCCTGATCATCGTGTTCCTGTGCGCCGAGCATGTGATCCGCTACTACATCAAGCGTATGGGAGGGAAGAAGAATGCTTAATGCCATTACCTATCTGCTTTCCGCCACGCTTCGCATGGGCACTCCCATCGCTTTCACCGCGCTGGGCGGCATGACCAGTGAGCGAAGCGGTGTGAACAACATCGGTCTGGAAGGCATCATGACCGCTTCCGCCTTCGGTGCGGCGGTGGGCAGCTACCTGTTCCAGAACGCCTGGATGGGCATTCTGTTCGCCATCGTCATCGGCGTGGGCATTTCGGCCATCCACTCTCTGGTGTGCATCACCTGGGGCGGTACCCAGGCGGTAAGCTCCATGGCGCTGGTGCTGCTGAGCACCGGTATTTCCGGCGTGGGCCTGAAAGCGCTGTTCAACCAGCAGGGCAACAGCCCGCAGGTTCCCTATCTGCCCACCACCACTCCGCTGGAGAAGATCCCCGTGATCGGACCCTTCCTGGCGCAGCAGTCTCCCTTTGTGTACATCCTGTTCATCGTGCTGATCCTGGTGTGGTACATGTTCAAGCACACCCGCCTGGGCCTGCGCATCGTAACCGTGGGTGAGAACCCCAAGGCGGCTGAGACCGCCGGTCTGTCCGTACACCGCATCCGTTACTTCAGCGTGATCTTCTCCGGCGTTCTGGGCGGCCTGGGCGGCGCGATGCTGTCCATCGGCGGCATGAACATGTTCCAGGAGGACATGGTCGCCGGCCGTGGCTACCTGGCTCTGGGTGCTGTGACCATGGGCCGCTGGAACACCTGGGGCGTGTTTGGCTCCGCCATGTTCTTCGGCTTCTTCAGCGCGTTGCAGCTGTACCTGCAGACCATCCCCAACAACCCGGTGCCCGCGGAGTTCATCCAGATGATTCCCTACGTGGCCACCGTGATCGTGCTGGCTCTGAGTGCCAGCAAGCAGAACGTGGGCATCGCCGCAGGCGGCCAGCCCTACACCAAGTTCGTGCAGCAGCGGTAACAAACCGGCGCAGCAAAGGAGCAGATCATGGAACAAACCATCTCGAAGGAAACGATCCTCCAGCTGGAACAGCTGGCGCTGCAGGCCCGGCTACAAAAGGCCCGGGTCCCCATCTCCGGTTACGGGGTCGGGGCGGCCCTGCTTGGGCAGGACGGCCGGATCTTCACCGCCGGGAACATTGAGTGCTACGGCCAGACCCCCAGCATCTGCGCGGAGCGGGTGGCCCTGTTCAAGGCGCTCAGCGAGGGCTGCGACCAGTTCGCTGCTCTGGCGGTGTGCGGCGGCCCGCTGGGTGAGCCGCTGCGGGGCTACTGCACCCCCTGCGGCACCTGCCGCCAGGTGCTCACCCAGTTCTGCCCGGCGGACATGCCGGTGATTTGCACCCAGGCGCCCGGCGACCACAAGCTTTATCATCTTTGCGAGCTTCTGCCCTTTGGCTGGAGCCGCGATTGACCACCTGAGCCGATCCCGGGCCGCGCGGATGCCGCAGCGGCCCGGGTCAGAAGGAGTGCCCTATGGAAAAAATCAAAGTACTCATCGACTGCGACACCGGTATCGACGATATCGTCGCCTTGTCCTATGCATTGAAGACCGACCGCCTGGAGGTTCTGGGCGTGACCACCGTCTGCGGCAACCTGCCGGTGGACATCACCACCTACAACACCCTCAACGCTCTGGAGCTGATGGGCCGGCCGGAGATCCCCCTGGCCAAGGGCGCGGCCACCCCGCTGGAGCGCCCCCTGTGGGACGCGGCTTACATCCACGGCAGCAACGGCCTGGGCGGCTACGAGTTCGCCCATAAGACCGCAAAGCAGCCCGAGGCCCAGCCTGCCCACGAGTTCATCTACTCGGTGCTGATGGCTCAGCCGGAGCCCATCACCATCATTGCGCTGGCTCCGCTCACCAACATCGCCCTGCTGCTCAAGCAGCATCCGGACGCGCTGACTAGGATCCAGCGCATCGTGTTCATGGGCGGTTCGCTGCGCACCGGCAACCCCACCCCGGTGGCCACCTTCAACGTGCTGGCAGACCCTGAGGCCGCCAAGTATGTAATCGCCACCAAGGTGCCCTTCGTGATGTGCAGCCTGGACTGCACCCGCGGCAGCTTCTTGACCTACGACGATCTGGATAAGGTGGCCGCTCTGCACAATCCGGTGGCAGACATGGTCCGCACCGTGACCGGCTTCTACATCCAGACCACCAAGGCGGAAAACACCGTGGACGGCCAGAAGAAGGGCATCGACATTCACGACCTGTGCACTGTGATGTATGTGACTCACCCGGAGCTGTTCGAGGGCGAGCACTACTTTGCGGACGTGGAGACCAAGGGCGAGCTGACCACCGGCTTCACCCTGGTGGACTTTGAGAACAACCTGAAAAAGCCTTCCGAGGATAAGACCGTTCTATTCCTGAAAAAGGTGGACCGGGAGAAGTACGTGGAGTACTTCCTCGAGGTGCTTGCCCGCTACGGGGCCTGAAAAAGGAGAAGCAAAATGACGATCCTGAATCCCACTTTGGCCTGTGCCGACCCGCTGCATCTGGCGCGGGACATCGACGCTGTGGCGGCCGGCGGCGCCGGTATGCTGCACGTGGATGTGATGGACGGGCATTACGTGCCCAACTTCTGCCTGAGTCTGGACCAGGCGGCGGCCATCCGAGTCTACCGGCCGGAGCTGCCGGTGGACGTGCATCTGATGGTCACCGATCCCTTTGCCTGGCTGGACGCGCTGGCAAAGGTCCGGCCCGCCATGGCGGCCTTTCATCTGGACGCCACCCCCTTTGCGCTGCGCATGATCCAGAAGCTGCGGGACCTGGGCATCCGCCCCGGCGTGGTGCTGAATCCCTCCCAGCCGGTGGAGTTGCTGGCCGAGGTGCTGGATCAGGTGGACTATGTGCTGCTGATGGGGGTGGAGCCGGGCTTTTCCGGCCAGAAATTCTTCCCCCAGACCTACCGGCGGCTGGAGCAGCTGGCCGCGCTGCGCCGAGAGAAGAACCTGCGCTTTTCCATTATGGTGGACGGCGGCATTGATTTTGAAAACGGTCCCCGCTGCGCCGAACTGGGCGCGGATATTCTGGTGGGCGGAGCCTTCGTGTGCTTCGGCCAGCCGGACGGGGTCACCGCCAGCGCGCGCCGTTTTGTGCAGGCGCTGGAGGGTGTGAGCGAAAAGGAGAATGCGGAATGAGAATTGTAGTGGGAAGCGACCACGGCGGTTTTGAGCTGAAGGAAGAACTGAAAAAGCGCCTGATGGACCAGGGCCACGAGGTACTGGACGTGGGCTGCCACGACAAAACCATGGTGGATTATCCCATGATCGCGGTGGATCTGTGCAAGGTGCTGCTGGCCCAGGGGCAGGATTTCGGCCTGCTGTGCTGCGGCACCGGCATCGGTATCTCCATCGCGGCCAACAAGGTAAAGGGCATCCGGGCTGCCCTTTGCACCGATTGCTACAGCGCCCGGATGGCCAAGGAGCACAACAATGCCAACGTGATCGCCTTCGGCGGCCGTACCACGGGTATTGAGCACGCCTGGGCCATGGTGCAGGCCTATATGGCGGCAGAATTCCAGCACGGCATCCATGAGCCGCGCGTAAAGATGATCGATGAGATCCAGTAAAGCGATTGACCAGCAAGGAGGCTAACGTATGGAAAAACAGGAGCTGAAACGCTTGAAACTGGCGGCCTGCCAGCTTCGCATGGATGTGGTGACCCAGGTGCACGCGGCCCATTCCGGCCACCCGGGCGGCGCGCTGTCCAGCGCCGAGATTTTCACTTGGCTGTATCAAAAGGAGCTGCGGGTGGACCCCGCTCAGCCCAAGGCCCCCGGCCGTGACCGGCTGGTGCTCTCCAAGGGCCACAGCAGCCCGGGCTATTACTCTGCACTGTGCCGCCGCGGCTTCTTCGCCCCCGAGCTTCTGCCCACCTTCCGTGCGCCGGGCTCCATCCTGCAGGGCCATCCCGATATGAAAAAGATCCCCGGTGTGGATATGACCACCGGCAGCCTGGGCCAGGGCGTAAGCGCAGCCTGCGGCATGGCGCTGTCCGCCAAGCTGTTCGGCGATGATTACCGGGTCTATGCCCTGCTGGGCGACGGCGAGGTGGAGGAAGGCCAGGTGTGGGAGGCAGCCATGTTCGCCGCCCACAACAAGCTGGACAACCTGTGCTGGATCGTGGACTGCAACGGCCTGCAGATCGACGGCCGCGTGGAAGACGTGGCCGGCATCGAGCCCCTGGACAAAAAGTTTGAGGGCTTTGGCTTTGAGGTCATCAAGGTGGCCGACGGCAACGATCTGGAGCAGCTGGAAGAGGCCTTCAACAAGGCCCGCGCAGTGACCGGCAAGCCCGCTGTGCTGCTGGCCAAGACCGTGAAGGGCAAGGGCGTCAGCTACATGGAGGACCAGGCCGGCTGGCACGGCGCGGCCCCCAACGACGAGCAGTATGAGCAGGCGATGAGCGAGCTGCGCGCCGCGATGCAGGAGGTGGAAAACAATGGCTGAGATCATCAATAAGGCAACCCGCGAGAGCTTCGGCATGGCTTTGGCCGAAGCGGCGAAGGAATACCCCCAGCTGGTGGTGCTGGATGCCGACCTGGCAAAAGCCACCCGTACCGACCTGTTCAAGGCAGCCTGCCCCGAGCGCTTTGTGGACTGCGGCATCTCGGAATGCAACATGATCGGCGTGGCGGCTGGCCTGGCCAGCTGCGGCAAGATCCCCGTGGCCTGCACCTTTGCCATGTTCAGCGCCGAGCGCGCCATGGAGCAGGTGCGCAACTCGGTGGGCTATCCCCATCTGAACGTGAAGGTTGTGGGTACCCATGCGGGCGTGAGCGTGGGCGAGGACGGCGCCACCCATCAGTGCAACGAGGACTGCGCCACCATGCGCAGCATCCCCGGCATGACTGTGATCTGCCCCTCGGACCATTACGAGACCATGGCGGCAGTCAAGGCGATGCTGGCCTATGAGGGCCCGGTTTACCTGCGTCTGGGCCGCCTGCCGGTGGAGTGCATCAACCACAACGACGATTACCGCTTTGAGTGGGGCAAGAGCATTGAAAAGCGTGCCGGTACCGACGTTACCGTGATCGCCATGGGCGCGGAGGTCTGCGAAGCGCTGAAGGCGGCGGAGCTTCTGGCCGCCGAGGGTGTGAGCGTGCGCGTCATCAACATGCACACCATCAAGCCGGTGGACGAGGAAGCCATCGTAAAGGCTGCCCGAGAGACCGGCGCCATCGTCACCGCTGAGGAGCACAGCGTGATCGGCGGTCTGGGCGACGCGGTGGGCGATGTGCTGCTGCGCACCTGCCCGGTACCCATGGAAAAGGTGGGCGTACAGGACGAGTACGGCCATTCCGGCCCCGGCAATGTGCTGATGGACGAATTCGGCCTGCGCGCGCCGGATATCGCCGCGGCGGTCCGCCGGGTGCTGGCCCGCAAATAAGCAGATTGAATCCGCGGTTTGCGCCTTCCGCTTTCAAAAGCGCACAGGGAAAATTCCCTGTGCGCTTTTTTACCGGCAGCGAAAGGCAAAATCCACAAAAATAATAAAAACAACAAAAAAGAATGAACGCTTTCGTCAAAGCGGCGAGGCGGAAAGGAACAATACAATGGAACGACTTGGCGTTTATCAGATTCTGGGCCCCACCAACTGCAACGACCCTCACATTCCTGACTACTGCGCGGACTACCTGCGCCAGCTGAGCCAGGCCATGGGCGTGGAGGTGTATGCGGCGCAGGAAGAAGACTTTGTGGCTCAGGATGTGCACGTGTTCTTCATCGGCTCCGGCGGCACCGCCGCTCCCTTCAGCCATGTATGCGGCTGCGTGGATGGCCCCTATGTACTGCTCACGGTGCCTGCCTACAACTCCCTGGCCGCATCCATGGAGATTCTTTCTTACCTGCAGCGCAACGGCAAGCAGGGCGAGATCATCCACGGCACGGTGGAGGAGAACGCCCGCCGCCTGCTGGCGATCCTGAGAGCGGCCCAGGCCCGCAAGGCCATTGCCTCCATGCGGATGGGCGCCATCGGCGAGGCCATCACCCTGGTGGCCAGCTGTGCCGATCACGCCACTCTCAAGCAGCGCTTCGGGGCGGACCTGGTGGTTCTGGAGGTGCAGGAGCTGGTGGACGAGTACCACAAGGGCGGCTACCCGGAAAACGAGTACACCCGCGCGCTCAAGGCCAGCGGTTATGACCCGGTGGAGATGGAAAAGGCCCTGAACGTGTACGGTGCGGCCAAGCGTCTGGTGGAGAAGTACGGTCTGAAGGCCATGACCCTGCGCTGCTTCGACCTGCTGGGCAGCATCGGTACCACCGGCTGTCTGGCCCTGGCCATCCTGAACGCGGAGGGCATCCCTGCCGCCTGTGAGGGCGATACCCGCAGCATGCTGGCCATGACGGTGCTGTATCAGCTCATCGGTCAGCCGGTGTTCATGGCGAACCCCAGCCAGCTGGACCGCCATAACAGCGAGATGATCTTCGCCCACTGCACTCTGCCCATCAACATGCCCGATTCCTATGAGCTGACCACCCACTTCGAGTCCGGCCTGGGCGTGGCGCTGGCAGGCGAGCTGGCCCCCGGCCCCATCACCATCTTCAAGTGTGACGAGACCATGGAGCGCTATTATGTGCAGGATGCTGAGCTGGTGGCCAGCCTGCACCGGGATGATCTGTGCCGCACCCAGCTGCACATCCGTCTGCCCCAGGGCACCGACTATTTTGTGACCGCTCCCATTTCCAACCATCACATGATCTGCCGGGGTCACTGGGCCGACGTGGTGGAGGAGTTCTTCAAGCAGGCAAAAAGCGAATAAAGGCTGAAAGGAGAAACGAGCCATGAAATTCTTTATTGATACCGCCAACGTGGATGAGATCCGCAAAGCCAACGAGATGGGCGTGATCGCCGGTGTGACCACCAACCCCAGCCTGATCGCCAAGGAAGGCCGGGACTACGCCGAAACCCTGAAGGAGATCGCCGCCATTGTGGACGGTCCCATCTCCGGTGAGGTGAAGGCTACCACCGAGGATGCCGAGAGCATGATCGCCGAGGGCCGAGCCATCGCGGCCATGCATCCCAATATGGTGGTCAAGATCCCCATGACCACCGAGGGCTTGAAGGCCATCAAGGCGCTGAGCGCCGAGGGCATTAAGACCAACTGCACCCTGATCTTCAGCGCCAACCAGGCGCTGCTGGCCGCCCGTGCAGGCGCCACCTATGTGTCGCCCTTCCTGGGCCGTCTGGACGATATCAGCCAGCCCGGCATCGACCTGATCCGCATGATCTGCCAGATGTTCGACAATTATCCGGACATCAACTGCCAGATCATCGCCGCCAGCGTGCGCAACCCCATCCACGTGACCGACTGCGCTCTGGCTGGGGCGGACATCGCCACCGTGCCCTACAAGGTGATCGAGCAGATGACCAAGCATCCTCTCACCGATCAGGGCATCGAGAAGTTCAAAAAGGATTACCTGGCAGTGTTTGGTCAGTAATTTTCCATAACACATTCGCCGCGGGCACGCCCTTTCCAGGGGTCGCGTCCGCGGCTTTTTGTATATAGAAAGGCAAAAAAGCGGCTATTTTACAAATTTTCCATTGCATTGCGGGCGGCATCCGGTATAATAAGGCACGAACCACACGAAAATGAGGGGCAAAGGAGAAGCCATGAAAGAGAGACTCAAAAAAGGACTGAGCGCGCTGAGCGTCGTGCTGCTGGCAGTCTGTATGCTGACACCGGTCCATGCGGCTGAGACCGCTTCACTGAACGAAGCGCTGGAGCAGACGGCCCGACTGCAGCAGTTGGCGGAGCAATACACCGCCGCCCAGCAGACCGAGACCGACCCGCTGATGCTCACCATCAACTACATACGCGCCCAGCGCTACGCGGATGCCAGCTGGGATATGATTTTGGGTATGCCCAGCGAGGAATTCGCCCAGTTTGCGGAGCAGCAGGCCCCGGAGCTGGAGCAGCTGCAAACGCTGGAGAACGTGCAGATCCCAGCCACTGGCGAGCTAGTGGACTTTGTGCATCTGGTGGCCGGAATCGGCGCCACCTACAAACGGATGCCGGTGGTCTGCACCTGGGGCGGCGATTGCATCCAGCTGGCGGGCAGCATTCAGGGAATCGGTGCGGACGAAGAGGGCTGCATCCAGCAGCTGAAACCCTACTTTGCCTGCGAGGACGAGAACGCCAGCCTGATGCCGCAAAGCGACTGGCTGGCAGATCTGGACGGGGTGAACATCGGCAGCACGCTGAAAAGTGGAGACGACCTGTCCGATGCCATCGAGCGATATTATACGGATATCACCAATGAGGAACGGGCCCGGCGGTTCGTGCTGGCTCAGTTCGGCGAGGCGGATACCGGCGACCAACAGGCCTTCCGCCAGCAGGTGAAGGATAAATTCTTTGCGGACTCCGGCGTTCAGCTGCTGCTGCTCAGCCAGAAGCAGATGACACTGGACGAGGAGCGAAACATTGTTGCGGTGGATGCCATGGATGCGCCGCTGAACGCAGTGTGCAGCCTCACCGCCGACACGCTGGCCGAAATGCTGGGGGGTGCGAAGGTGAGCGAAGCCCCGGCAGAGACGGCCCAGCCGCAAGCGGGGGAGGCGGAGAGCGTGGCCCAGACCGGTCAGCCGGAGCAGTCGCAGCCCACCGCACCAGTCCTGGGGCAAAGCTCGCTGGCCCAGACCATGCAGAAGCATACCTGGCTGCCCTGGGCGCTGGGCGGCGTGGTGCTGTTCTGCCTGCTGGTGCTCATGGTATTGTCCCGCAAGGGCCGCTGAGGCAGGCATTTCTCGGATCTTTCGCAGTGTGCTCATATTCTGTTCAAATTCGATTGGTATAGTAAAGCCACGGTCACAACAGCCGTGGCTTCGGTGATAAAGTTACCGCGGCCGGCAGAGGAATCTGCTACCATATAACTAGGAAATTCGACCGGCGATTTTCCCAAAACCAATTGATAAAGGAGAGCACCATGATGATCCAATCGTTTTTGCAGCAGGCCCTGATTCAGCTCGGCCCTTCGGCACAGGTGCTGGCCTGGCTGGAACAACTGCCTTTTGTCCCCCACTGGCTGCGCCCGGTTCGGGCACGTGCCCGCCGCTGAGCGGTCAATCGGGAAGATGCATTCTGAAAAATAAAAGCTCCGCTCCCGCGAGCCCTGGAATCCAGGGTGCGGGAGCGGAGTTTTTTGTTGCTTACAGCTGGCTGACGATGGGCAGCCGTTTCCAAAGCTGCCACCAGTCGGGGCGGACCGGCCGGTTCGGGTCCGGCTCGATCTCGATCACATGCTTTTCGTAGGCGTTCACCACGGTAGTGCTGCCTTTCTGGCAGCAGCGGGGGAGATTGGCGTTGTAGCTCATATGCACATGTCCGTGTACGAAATAGCCGGGGGAATATTCGTCCAGCAGGCGGTTGAAGCACTCAAAGCCCCGATGCGGAAGATCTTCGCCGTCGTTTAAGCCCCGGGCGGGCGCATGGGTGACCAGGATATCGAAGCCCTTGTAGCTTTTCAGCTTGCGGCGCAGCCGCCGGATGCGGTTTGCCATCTGGCTTTCCGTGTACTGGAAAGGCCCTTCCTTGTAACGAAATGAGCCGCCCAGGCCCAGAACCCGTATCCCTCGGTATTCAAAAATATCGTCCTCGATGCAGATGCAGCCCTCCGGCGGATCGTGCAGATAGCGGGTGTCGTGGTTGCCGTGTACATAAAGCAGAGGGGCGGAGGTAAAGGTGGCCAGCAGGGTCAGATAATGGGGATTCAGGTCCCCGCAGGAGATGATGAGATCATAGCCGCGGATCTTGTCCGGGCTGAAAAAATCCCACAGGGCCTTGGATTCTTCATCTGCCAGCAGCAAAATTTTCATGTTTGACTTCTCCTCGCCGAGCCTGTGTTTACAGGATCTTGGTGGTTGTTTCGTCCTTGTGAACGCCGATCAGCGAAACCAGGGGTTTGGCCTCGTCGATCAGTTCATCGAAGCGGGGGATGCGGCCGATCACGTTATTGGCCAGCCAGTCCATGGTGATCACCTGCTCCGCGGTGAGGCGGCTGTGATCCGCGGGCATCACCACGCGGCCGCCCTGGGCATAAAGCACGCCTGCAAAGGGATCGAAGTCCCGGCTGCAGACCGCCTGACGCAGCAGGCTGACCAGGCGCTGCGTCTCAGCGGGCAGGCCGCGGGAGCACAGCACGTCGATCACGCCGGCGTCCATGCCCCACCAGTAGTTCAGCGCGCGCTCGCCGCTGCTGCCGGCGGACCAGCCGCCGTTCATGATGGACTGCACGATACGCACATAGAATTCGCCCCAGTTCCAGAAGGGCATGGCGTAGTTGCAGATGTGTTCTCCGTCCAGCCGGTAAAGACCGAACTTCCAGGGGGGCTGCTGGGGTGCGCGGTTGTCCAGATCCGAGATCAGGGTCACGCCGTTCTCGGCGAAGCGGGCAGAGATATCCGCGCCCTTTTCCGAGGTCCATTCCAGATACACCTGCGCCCGGGGATTGGTCATCTGCGCGCCCAGAGCAAAGGCGTTGATGGCGGCGATCATACCATAGGTGGGGTAGGTGGCCACATAGCCGATCTTGTTGTCGTCCGCCAAGGCACCCGCGATGGCGCCCAGCAGGAACTTGGCCTCATGGATGCGCCCGTAGTAGGTGCGGATGGAGGGGTGAGACATGTTCAGCGAACAGTTGATGATCTTCACTTCCGGATGGGCCAGCGAAGCCTTCAAACTGGCGTTGATCAGCTTGGGTGTGGTGGTGAAGATCACGTCGCAGCCGTCGGCCACCGCCTTCTCCAGTACCTCTTCGCCGTTTACCTCGGGCTGCACATTGTCGTAGCACAGGGTGGTCACCCGGCCGTCGAAATGTTCTTCCAGCTCGCCGCGGCCGAAATCGTGGGCGTAGGTCCAGGGAGAGGTGTCGGCGCTCTTTTCATACACAAAGCCAACCTTCAGGCTGGGCGCCTGGAAGGCAATGGGGCTGTGCAGCCGGGAGAACAGGCTGGTGTTCTGGGGCGGGAAAGCAGGCTCCATGGAAAGCTCCACCGCGTCCGGCCGGGTCAGCACCAGGACCTCGCTCCAGGCCCGCTCCACCGCCTGCTGCAGCTCCTGCATGCTCATGCCGCACAGCTGCCGGTAAGGGTAGACTCCCATCACGGCCAGCAGAGCGTCGGCCGGGGTGATGGGCAGCCGGTCTCCGCCGCGCTGCATGAACACCGAGCGGAACCGGTAATACATCGAGGTGAGCATGCTCTTGTCGTCGTCGCTCCAGCGCTCGCCGGGAGCCTTGCCCGCCGCAGCCACAAACTTGGCAAAGCGGCCCTCTTCGGTGAACCAGAGCAGATTGATCTGGGTCAGCTTGTAGAAATCCAGGAACTCATAGTAGATGTTGACTTCCTTGGAGCCGTTGCGTTTGGGGATATAACGGGTCACGGTGCCGGGGATGCTGCCCGCGCCGAAGTATTTCATCACCGATACCCGTTTGTTGCCCTCCACCACATAAAAGCGGTTCAAAAACTCCACCGCCTCAATGGGATCGCGGATGCCCTCCTCCATCTGGGAGTCGCACAGAGCACTCCATTTCAGGGCGAACTCGGTGCGCTCGCCCAAAAGGGGCATAAAGTTCCGGGCGAAAGCGGTCTTGCGGCCCTCGGTCTTGGTGCCCACGATGGAATCCAGGGGGATGTTCACTACGCCCAGGGGCTGGGTGCCGTCCAGCTCGGTGTTTTCCAGAATATCGTCCAGCACCTGCAGATAGGGGTACTGCCCCTTGGAAACGCAGGCCCGGAAATTTCGCTGGCCCATTTTTTGAGCCTTTTTGTAATCTTCAACTGCCAAATAAGATCCCTCCTTAACAATAAGAAGCTGAATCGCGGGGCCGTCATAGAGGTCCCACTTAATGGTAAAGCATGTTCGCTCAAATTACAATACCCGGCTTTGCTCAATTTTCCGGCTGGCTTGCCATGGGTGGAAAGCGCAGCTTGGTCAGGCACAGGGCGAACAGCAGCGAACTGATGGTCCAGGTGATGGGGTAGGCCCAGTAGACCATGTGGATGTCCGGAATCAGGCGCACCGCCACGGTGATGTAGCAGATGCGCAGAACACACCAGATGCTCAGCATGATGGTCATGGGGATAATGGGCCGGCCCATGCCCCGCAGGATGCCCGCGCAGCAGTGGGAGAAGGCCAGCAGGCAGTAGAACAGCGCCACAGTGTGGGCGTCCGCCACGCCGTAGGCCACCACCTGGGGTTCGCTGTTAAAGGCGCCGATCAGCTGGGGCGAGAAGGTAAAGATGAACAGGCCGATGCACTCGGCCAGCAGCGGGCTGCAGATCAGGCCGAAGCGCATGCCCTGCCGCACCCGGTCGTAACGGCCCGCGCCGATGTTCTGGCTCACAAAGGTGGAAAGCGCCAGCGCGAAGCAGGTTACCGGCAGAAAGGCGAAGCCCTCCACACGGCTGTAGGCGGCGCAGCCTGCCATGGCGGCCGAGCCGAAGGCGTTGATGTTGGACTGCACGATCACGTTGGCCAGAGAGATCACCGAGTTCTGCACGCCGGAAGGAACGCCCAGGGTGAGCACCTGGCGCAGCATGTCCGCCCGGAAGCCCACCTCCTTCCAGGTGATGCGGTAGGGGGCCTGCACCACCATCAGCTTGCGGAAGGCCAGGAAGGCACAGAGGGTCTGGCTGATGATGGTGGCCAGGGCGGCACTTTCCACCCCGCGGCCCATACCGGCCACGAATACCAGGTCCAGCACCACGTTGGTGATGGAGGCGATGATCAGGTATTTCATGGGGCTGCGGCTGTCGCCCACCGATTGCAGGATACTTGCGCCCATGTTGTACATGACCACCGACAGCGAGCCCATGAAATAGACCCGGAAATACAGCACCGACTGGGGCAGCACGTCCGCAGGGGTACCCATCCAGCGCAGGATCTGGGGCGTGAAGATGATGCCCAGAATCGAGAGCAGCACACCGGCGCACAGGCCCAGCGCCACGGTGGTATGTACCGCCTGCTTCAAGGTCTTATGATCCTGCGCGCCGTAAAGCCGGGCCACCAGGACGCCAGCGCCCAGTGAGACGCCGTTGATGAAGCCGATCATCAGCATGATCAGGCTGGAGGAGGAACCCACCGCTGCCAGCGCCTGTTCGCCGATGAAATTGCCCACGATCAGCGAGTCCACCGCGTTGTACAGCTGCTGGAACAGATTGCTGAAAAAGATGGGCACCGAGAACAGCAGCATCTTTTTGGGAACGCTGCCCACGGTCAGAAGGTTTTGGTCGTTTGTCATATCATAGCCACTTCGCTTTCCCATCGCGCACAAAAAGCGGCCCGCGGGCGCAAAAGCATACCCGAAAGGACCGCGAAAAAGGCGTGACAATAAATTTTCAATTCTATCATACCACCTGCGCGGGGATGGGCGCAAGATGGTGCTGTGCTATTTGAGCAGAGTGAGAAAGTGCCGTTGCGGCTCCCGCCGGGCACTGGTATAATAGCAGGGAACAGCCGGAGTACATCCGATCTCCGGCGATTGTTAAGGAGGAACCAGAATGTATTCATCCAAGCAGATGATCGTAATGCGCCGGGATCTGAAAATGCGCAAGGGCAAGATCGCCGCCCAGGCGGGCCATGCCTGCGTCACCGCCACTCTGATGGCCCTGCAGAAGGAGGGCCGCCTGGGTCAGGTGCAGGTGACCGACGGCTGGGTGGGCCTGACTGAGAACGAACAAGAAGCCACCCCCCTGAGCGAGTGGTTCGACAAGGGGGTGGCCAAGATCTGTGTGTATGTGGATTCCGAGGAGGAGCTGTTACGGCTGCACGAGAAGGCGCAGGCCGCCGGGGTCATCAGCGCTTTGATCCAGGATGCGGGCATGACCGAATTCCACGGCGAGCCCACCTATACCTGCCTGGCGCTGGAGCCGCTGGCAGCGGAAAAGGCCGACGAATTCACCGGCGGCCTGCCGCTGTATTGAGCACTCCTGTTCAGAATTTCAGGGCGGCGATGCGGTCGAAAGCTTCGCCCAGCTTTTCCTCGCTTGTGGTGCAGGCGATGCGCACATAACCTTCGCCCGCCGCGCCGAAGGCTACGCCGGGCACCATGGCCACATGGGCTTCCTTCACACACTTCTGGCAGAAGGCGATGGAGTCCAGACCGGTCTCCTTGATGTTCATGAACAGATAGAAGGTGCCCTGGGGTTCGTGCACCGAAAGCTTCGGGATGGCATTGATGCGCTCGGCGGTGTAGAATACCCGGCGGCGGTATTCGCCGGTGTATTTGTCACCGATTTCGCTGCGCAGCCGCAGCGCGTGGATGGCTGCCCGTTGGGACACCGAGGGCGCCGAGTAGACCATGTTCTCATTGATGCGCTTGATGGTGTCGATCACCGCGGGCTCGGCGATGATGGAACCCACGCGCCAGCCGGTCATGATGTAGTTTTTGGAAAAGCTGTTCAGGGTGATGCTGCGCTGGGCCATGCCGGGCAGGCCGCGGAAGGGCCGGAAAGGCTGGTCGAACATGTAATCGGTGTAGATCTCGTCCAGAATCACCACCAGGTCGAATTCCTCGGCCACCTGGGCCAGGGTCTGGTAGGTCTGCATGTCGTAGGCCGCGCCGGTGGGGTTGCAGGGATTGTTCACGATCATGGCCTTGGTGCGGGGAGTGATGGCAGCCCGCAGCCGCTGGGCGTTGATGGCAAATCCCTCTTCCTCCAGGCAGGGCACCTCCACGGCTACGCCGCCGGTCAGCTCTACCTGCTCCTTGTAGGGGGAGAAGTAGGGCGCGAAGAGGATCACCTCGTCGCCCGGGTCCAGAATGCTCATGAGCGCCAGCTCCATGCCGAAGCAGCTGGAGGCGGAGATGAACACCTGCTCCCGTGCCAGGTCCATGTTGTGAGCGGTTCTATAATAAGTACGAATCTCGTCGATCAGCTCCGGGTCGCCCTGGGGCGAGGTGTAGTGGGTATGCCCGGCCAGGGCGTCCTCCATGGCGGCGCGGATGATCCGTTCGTCGGTGGTGAAATCGGTGTCGCCGATGCTCAGGTCGATCAGATCGCTGTAAGCGACCTTCTCGGCGGCGGCGCTGGCCATCACGCTGTCCTGCGTGGTTTGGAACCGGCGGGCGATGTAATTTCTCATGGCAATACTCTCCTTTTTTCAAAACATCCTTTTTTATCATAGCACATCAGCGCGCAAAAGGGCAGTGCTCTTTTGCACAAATTGATTGCATGAAAAATGAATGTTACGAATAAATAAACACAAAAGAAGAGCAAAACTTGCGGCCTGCGGCAGGCAGGGCGTAAAATAAAAGCACAGGGTGCAGGCGCTGCCTGCCCAAAACAGGAGGAAAAGATATGGAAGCAATGGAGCCGGCCTGGCTGCAGGCCATTCATCCCCGAACAGCAACTGCCAAAGAGGGCAGCGTGAAGGGGGCATTTCAGTACAACGGAGGCCATGGATTGACCACTTTCTTTGTGAATGTGGAGCTGGCTGAGCCCTTGCGCCAGCAGCTGGCCGGACAGGGACTGGACCCTGTGGACACCGTGGCCTTCTGTCAACAGGCCGAAGGTGGATGGATTGCGGCCTTTGCCGACGAGGCGATGACCAAAAAGGTGGAATTCTCCCTGGAAGAAGGGCAGATGCAGGCATTGATGGAGGCAAACGGCATCCGTTTGATGCATGTATAATTATTCCAGAATATAGAAAAATCCCACGAAAAAAGCAGGGAAAATGCCCCGTTAAAAATTTGATAAAAAATAAAAAAAGCCGTTGACAAACGGCAAAAAAACAGGTTATACTTGTGCCGTCATGAGATATGAGTTTCATACAGAGTATCCATGCAAATATTTCTTCCGACCACCCAATTCAGTTTGGGTCAAGGCCATACGGACAGCCGGGTCAACTGCCGATGGGCGGTGAGATACCGCCATTATTGATTGAGTTAAAAGCTCAATTTTATAAGTTGGTTACTTTACAACCAGTGCGTATTCTGCGTACATCAACTTGTAAAACGGTCAATAAGAGTAGTAAAAGTAAGTATTTGCTATATAGACTCTGTGTGAAAGCAAGCCGGGCTGCGCCCAGACGGCGTTGATTCGCTGTATCCTGCTGTGTCCATCCGGAAACTTGTCGGTTTTAGGGGCCCGCGCTGTATCACCAGAATATGATTCGTTTACAGGCAATGTGTATGCAAAAATACACATTGCCTGTTTTTTGTTGCCGCCGGGCAAAAAGGCGATGTCAATTTCAGGAGGAAACCGATGGGAGAAAAGCTGAAACTGTACGGGTTTAACAACCTGACCAAAGCGCTGAGCTTCAACATCTACGACGTATGCTACGCAAAAACCGCCCGGGAGCAGAAGGACTACATCGCCTATATCGATGAGCAGTACAATTCCGAGCGTCTGACCAATATCCTCACCACCCTCACCGATATGATTGGCGCCAAGGTGCTGAACATCGCCCGGCAGGACTACGATCCGCAGGGCGCATCGGTGACCATTCTGATCGCCGAGGGCAGCATGCTGCCCATGGGTGAGACTCAGCTGGCCCATCTGGATAAGAGCCATGTGACGGTGCACACCTACCCGGAGTATCATCCGGAGACCTGTCTGGCCACCTTCCGGGTGGACATCGATGTAGCCACCTGCGGCGAGATCACGCCGCTGTCCACGCTGGATTACCTGATCCGCTCCTTCGATTCGGACATCATCACCATGGACTACCGGGTGCGTGGCTTTACCCGGGACATGAACGGCCGCAAGCTGTTCCTGGACCACAAGGTCAACAGCATTCAGGACTACATCGAGCCGGAGCTGCTACGCCGGTACGATGCGGTGGACATCAATGTCTACGACGCGAACATCTTCCATACCAAGATGATGCTCAAGGAAGTGGATCTGCAGAACTATCTGTTCAAGACCGATGTGTATGAGCTCCCGCCCAAGACCCGGCTGGAGATCATGAACAACCTGCGCCGCGAGATGATCGAGATCTTCAGCGGCCGCAATATCTACTAACGTTTGTCAAAAGAGGCAGGGGGAGAGAGCAATGGAACGTTTGGATCAGCAAAGGGCCCCCATCTACGAGGCGCTGGAGCGCTTCGGCAAGATGCGGGTGGTGCCCTTTGACGTGCCCGGCCACAAGCGCGGGCGAGGAAACCCGGAGCTGGCGGAGCTGCTGGGCCAGCAGTGCGTGAGCATGGATGTGAACTCCATGAAGCCGCTGGACAATTTGTGTCACCCGATCTCGGTGATCCGTGACGCGGAGATCCTGGCCGCGCAGGCCTTCGGTGCGGCCCACGCATTTCTGATGGTGGGCGGCACCACCAGCGCGGTGCAGAGCATGATCCTGTCGGTGGCCAAGCGGGGCGAAAAGATTATTCTGCCCCGCAACGTGCACCGCAGCGTAATGGGCGCCATGGTGCTGTGCGGTGCGGTGCCGGTGTATGTGAATCCGGAATGCGACCACCGGCTGGGCATCCCGCTGGGCATGAGTGTCTCGGCGGTGGAAAAGGCCATTCGGGAAAACCCGGACGCCAAAGCCGTGCTGGTGAACAACCCCACCTACTACGGCATCTGCTCGGATCTGCGCAGCATCGTGAAGCTGGCGCACGACAACGGTATGCTCTGCCTGGCCGATGAGGCCCACGGCACCCACTTCTATTTCGGCGAAAACCTGCCCGTGTCCGCCATGGCGGCGGGGGCAGATATGGCCGCCGTCTCCATGCACAAATCCGGCGGCAGCCTGACCCAGAGCTCGCTGCTGCTCACCGGCCCGGCCATGCCGGAGGGCCATGTGCGCCAGATCATCAACCTGACCCAGACCACCAGCGGTTCTTATCTGCTGCTGTCCAGCCTGGACATCTCCCGGCGGAACCTGGCACTGCGGGGTAAGCAGGAGTTCAAACGGGTGAACGAGCTGGCGGAATATGCCCGCAAGGAGATCAACGCCATCGGCGGTTACTATGCCTTCTCCAAGGAGCTGTGCAACGGCGACAGCATCTTTGATTTCGATACCACCAAGCTGTCAGTGAACACGCTGGACGTGGGCCTTGCCGGCATTGAGGTCTATGACCTGCTGCGGGACGAATACGACATCCAGATCGAATTCGGCGACCTGGGCAACATTCTGGCCTATCTGTCCATCGGTGACCGGCCCCGTGAGGTGGAGCGGCTGGTGAGTGCACTGGCCGAGGTGCGCCGCCGGTTTGGCGGCAGCAAGGCGGGCCTGATGCAGCAGGAGTACATCGACCCCATCGTGGCGGCTTCCCCCCAGGAGGCCTTCTACGCCGAGAAGGAGTCGCTGCCCATTGAGGACACCGCGGGCCGCATCTGCAGCGAATTCGTGATGTGCTATCCTCCGGGAATTCCCATTCTGGCCCCCGGCGAGCGCATCACCAAGGAAATTCTGGACTACATTCAGTACGCGAAGGCCAAGGGCTGCTCTATGACCGGCCCCGAGGATGCGGACATCCTGCGGCTGAACGTGCTCAAATAAGAAGGAGGAAGCGATGGATTTTTGGTTTTCCGAGGCGCAGACCCCGAACGTGAAGCTGTCCATCAAGGTGGACAAGCAGCTGTTCAGCGGCAAGAGCGAATTCCAGCGCATCGACGTGTTTGAAGCGCCGGAGTTCGGCCGCTTTCTGACGCTGGACGGTTACATGATGCTCACTGAAAAGGATGAGTTCATCTACCACGAGATGATCACCCATGTGCCCATGGCGGTGCATCCCAAGGTGCGGGATGTACTGGTCATCGGCGCGGGCGACGGCGGCGTGATCCGCGAGCTGACCCGCTACCCGGAGATTGAGCACATCGCCATGGTGGAGATCGACCCGCTGGTGGTGGAGGTGTGCAAGAAGTATCTGCCCCAGACCTCCTGCCGGCTGAACGATCCCCGTCTGACCATCCACTACGAGGACGGCGTGCGGTTCATCCGCTCCTGCAAGGATCAGTACGACCTGATTATTGTGGACTCCACCGACCCCTTCGGCCCCGGCGAGGGCCTGTTCACCCGGGAGTTCTACGGCAGCTGCTACAACGCCCTGCGGGAGGACGGCATCATGGTCAACCAGCATGAGAGCCCCTTCTATGCCGAGGACGCGGTGGCCTGCCAGCGAGCCCACAAACGGATCGTGGAATCCTTCCCCATCAGCCGGGTGTACCAGGCGCACATCCCCACCTATCCTTCCGGGCACTGGCTGTTCGGCTTCGCCTCCAAGAAATATCACCCGCTGAAGGATCTGGACGAGACCCGCTGGAACATGCGCGGGCTGACCTGCCGCTATTACACCACCACACTGCACAAGGGCGCGTTTTACCTGCCCGCATACGTAGAGGAGCTTTTAAAAGATGTTGAGCAAGAATGTTGAGGTTTTCATGGGGTGCGACAAGGGCCCCCGTTTCGCGTCCACCATGCTGTTCGGAGCACCCTTTGATTCCACCACATCCTACCGGCCGGGCACCCGGTTTGGCAGCGCGGCCATCCGCCACGAGTCCTACGGCATCGAGAGCTACAGCCCCTACCAGGACAAGGACCTGGAGGACGCCAATGTGATCGACCTGGGCGACCTGGAGCTGTGCTTCGGCGACGTGAACAAGGCGCTGGACCGCATTGAGGAGCGCACCCGCCACGTGCTGCACGCCAGCAAGCGGCCCTTCATGCTGGGCGGTGAGCATCTGGTGACGCTGGGCGCCTTCCGGGCGGTGGCTGCCATGTACCCGGATGTGCACATCATCCACTTTGATGCCCACGCCGACCTGCGGGACGATTACCTGGGCGCCAAGCTCTCCCACGCCTGCGTGCTGCGCCGCTGCTGGGAGCTGGTGGGCGACGGCCGCATTCATCAGTTCGGCATCCGTTCCGGCGACCGGGAGGAATTCAGCTGGGGCCGCAGCCATGTGAGCACTCACCGGTTCGACTTCGAGGGCCTGGAAGAGACCTTAAAGGAGCTGGAGGGCAAGCCGGTCTACTTCACCGTGGACCTGGACGTGATGGACCCCTCCATCTTCCCGGGCACCGGCACCCCCGAGCCCGGCGGCGTGACCTTTGATGCCCTGCGCCAGGCGGTGACGCTGGTGTGCAGCCGGGCCAAGGTGGTGGGCTGCGACGTGAACGAGCTGAGCCCCCACTACGACCAGAGCGGCGTGTCCACCATCGTGGCCTGCAAGATCGTGCGGGAGATGCTGCTGGCTCTGCAGCCCTGAGTGCAAAAACGAGCGTAAATCAATGTTATAACAATAGAAAAATCAAACGAAGAAAGAGGATGAAATCATGAGCAAGGTATTGATCATCGGCTGCGGCGGCGTTGCTGGCGTTGCCATCCACAAGTGCTGCCAGAATAGTGAGGTGTTCACCGAAATCTGTATCGCCAGCCGCACCAAGTCCAAATGCGACGATCTGAAGGCCAAGCTGGAGGGCACCACCTCCACCAAGATCACCACCGCTCAGGTGGACGCGGACGATGTGAACCAGCTGATCGCTCTGATCAAGGAGGTTCAGCCCGATCTGGTCATGAACATCGCCCTGCCTTATCAGGACCTGACCATCATGGACGCCTGCCTGGCCTGCGGCGTGAACTACATGGATACCGCCAACTACGAGCCCGAGAATCTGGACGATCCCGAGTGGAAGGCTGCCTATGAGAAGCGCTGCAAGGAAGAGGGCTTCTCCGCCTACTTCGACTACTCTTGGCAGTGGGCCTACAAGGAGAAGTTCGAGAAGGCTGGCCTCACCGCTCTGCTGGGCTCCGGCTTTGACCCGGGCGTGACCCAGGCCTACTGCGCATGGGCCCAGAAGCACCTGTTCGATACCATCGACACCATCGACATTCTGGACTGCAACGGCGGCGACCATGGCTATCCCTTCGCTACCAACTTCAACCCGGAGATCAACCTGCGTGAGGTGTCCGCCCCCGGCTCCTACTGGGAGAACGGCCACTGGGTGGAGATTCCCGCCATGAGCATCAAGCGGGAATACAATTTCGATCAGGTGGGCCAGAAGGACATGTACCTGCTGCACCACGAGGAGATCGAGTCTCTGGCGAAGAACATCCCCAATGTAAAGCGCATCCGCTTCTTCATGACCTTCGGCCAGAGCTACCTGACCCACATGAAGTGTCTGGAGAATGTGGGCATGCTGTCCACCACTCCCATTGAGTTTGAGGGCCACGAGATCGTGCCCATCCAGTTCCTGAAGGCTCTGCTGCCCGACCCCGCCACCCTGGGCCCCCGTACCAAGGGCAAGACCAACATCGGCTGCATCTTCACCGGCAAGAAGGACGGCCAGGACAAGACCGCCTACATCTATAATGTGTGCGACCATGAGGAGTGCTACAAGGAGGTTGGCTCTCAGGCCATCTCCTACACCACCGGCGTACCTGCCATGATCGGTGCCATGATGCTGCTCACCGGCAAGTGGAACAAGCCCGGCGTATACACCGTGGAGGAGTTCGATCCGGACCCGTACATGGACGCCCTGAACAAGTGGGGTCTGCCCTGGCAGGTCAACGATAACCCGGAGCTGGTGGACTGATGAATAACACCATTTCCACACCCTATTTTCTGGTGGATGAGACCCGCCTGACGCAGAATCTGGAAATTCTGCGCCAGGTGGCTGACCAGGCGGGCTGCAAGATCCTGCTGGCCCAGAAAGCCTTTTCCATGTTTTCCTGCTATCCGCTGCTGCGCCGCTATCTGGCGGGCAGCACCGCCAGCGGCCTGTACGAAGCCCGGTTGGGCAAGGAGCATTTCGGCGGCGAGACCCATGTGTTCTCCCCGGCCTACAAGCCGGAGGAGTTCGAGGAGCTGCTGACCTATGCCGATCACTTCGTGTTCAATTCGCCCCGCCAGCTGCAAAAGTTCGGCCCGGCGGCAAGGGCGGCGGGCAAGGCGGTGGGCCTGCGGGTAAATCCGGAGTGCTCCACACAGGAGGGCCACGCCATCTATGACCCCTGCGCCCCCGGCTCCCGGCTGGGCACCACGCTGGCCAACTTTGACGAGAGCCTGCTGCCTCTGCTGGACGGCCTGCACTTCCACACCCTGTGTGAGCAGAACTCGGACGACTTGGAAACCACCGTGGCTGCCTTTGAGGAGAAGTTCGGCAAATACCTGCACGGGCTGAAGTGGATCAACCTGGGCGGCGGTCACCACATCACCCGCAAGGATTATGACCGGGAGCGTCTGGTGCGCATCGTGAAGCATCTGAAGGATACCTATCAGGTGGAGGTCTACCTGGAGCCGGGGGAGGCCGTAGTGCTGAACGCGGGCTTTCTGGTGACCAGTGTGCTGGAGACCCTGCACAACGGGATGGACATTGCCATTCTGGACACCTCTGCGGCCTGCCATATGCCGGATGTGCTGGAAATGCCCTACCGCCCGCCGCTGAAAAATTCCGGCGAGAGTGGGGAAAAGGCCTATACCTACCGGCTGGGCGGCCCCACCTGCCTGGCGGGGGATGTGATCGGCGATTACTCCTTCGACGCACCTTTGAACGAGGGCGACCGGCTGGTGTTTGAGGACATGGCCCTCTACACCATGGTCAAGACCAACACCTTCAACGGCATGCCCCTGCCCGCCATTGTCTGGCGGGATGCAAACGGGGAGGAGAAGTTGGTGAAGGCCTTCGGCTACGAGGACTTCAAGAATCGACTTTCCTGAATTGGCTTTACACCAGGCCTCGGCGCGGGTATAATAGAAACCAGCAAAGCGAGGTGTTGCAAGCATATGCTGCTGCGCAAAAAGCCAATGTTCGGGGCCAACATCCAGCCGGCCTGCACCTATTGTGAGTTCGGCCAGAAGGCGGCGGACCCCCGGATGATTCTGTGTGCCAAAAAGGGCGTGGTCTCGCCCTATTATCACTGCAAAAAGTTCAGCTATGATCCTCTGCGGCGGGTGCCCCGCCGCCAGCCCAAGCTGCCGGAATTCTCGGCAGAGGATTTCAGCCTGGATTAAAAAGCAAAAAACAAACGCCCGCCCGGGCTCCTGATTATCAGGAAAGCCCGGGCGGGCGTTTTGTTTGTTGAATAGAGAAGAAGGTCACAGAGTCTCGCCCTCGTTGGCCTGTTCCTCGGTGAGCTCCTGCTCTGGAGTCTGGCTCACAAAGCTTACCTGAAACACTGCCTGGGGCCAGTTGAGCCCGATGCGGGGATGCAGCTCCTTGCGCCGGGCGGCGGTCTCCAGCGCGGTAGTTAGCTCAGAAATCGCATTGCGGGTCAGCGGTCCGCCCCGCCAGTGGAAGATCAGCGGCTGTTTTTTCCGGATGGCCTGCGCCGCCCGCTTTTCCACATCCTCAAGCTTTGTGAAGGAGAGTTTTTTCTCCCGGTAGTAAAACCGGTCGCCGGTGGTGCAGGCCGGGGCAGGATAGAGCAGCGGCTCGTGGTCCCGCAGCAGCTTCTCGTCATTCAGGTTGAAGTAGTCGTAGCGGATGGGCCCGGCCTTGCCCAGTGTGTTGTCGAAGGTGGCGTCCAGATGATAATACGCCCCGTCCAGTTTCACGATGTTCCAGGCGTGGCGGTATTTCACGCCCTGCTCCGGATTTGCCTCGGAAAGGGCCACCATGCACCAGATGCCCAGCGCGTCGCACAAGACCTTCACGGTTTTGGCGATGCCCTCGCACACCCCCACACCCTGGCCCAGAGGGCCGATGATCTCGTGGGAATAGGGCTTTTTCAGCTTGTCGTACCGCACGTTTCGGCAGATGAAATCGTGCACGAACTGTTCCTTTTCCCGGTCGCTCAGCTCTATGGCCGGACGGGTGAGCTTCTGGATGCGGGCGGTCATAGCCTTCTGGTGCTCCTGGATTTTGCTCTTTTCAAACAGATATTCCGGCACCATCTCCACGCTGGAGGCCTGGGAGTAGTACCGGTAGGTGAAGCGCACGGCGTAGAAAATCTTCGGATGATCCAGCCGCAGCTTCAAAAAGATCTCGGAAAGCTGCCCCGGCTCCAGACGCGGTACCGGGAAGGCGGGAGCAATGGCCCGCAGCCCGGTGAGCATGGCATGGTAGGCAGCCTGGCTGGATTTGTCCAGTTGATTATAATAATAGGATTCCATGATGGGATCGCTCCTTAATGGGGAAGGTTTCAGAACGATACGAGTATACCATAAATTTGGAGCGGAAGGATATGGGAATTTTAAAAGGTCCATTGTAAGCTGACGGAAAGCCCTCCAAAGGAAATCGCTTGACAAAACCACGCCGGAAGAGTAGAGTGGACTCGAATACCCAGTTGAACGGAGGAAATATCCCATGATCAAACTGCTTGCTGTGGATATGGACGGCACCTGTCTGGACAGGCGCAGCCGCATGAGTGCCGAAAATCTGGCGGCCCTGCGCCGGGCGGCCGAAGCGGGCATTCTGGTGGTGCCCACCACCGGGCGCAGTCTTTCCTGTCTGCCGTACCGGCTGCGCAGTGAGAAGTTTTTTCGCTATGTGATTTCCTCCAACGGAGCCCAGGTCACCGACCTGCACACCGGCGAGGACCTGTTCCAGGCGCTCATTCCAAAGCAGCGGGCCATGCGTCTGGTCCAGCTGGCCCAAAGTCTGCCGGTGAGTATTACTGCCCATGTGGAGCAGGAATATCTGGTGCGCGGCCGCGCTTTCTGGCTGCTGGGACGGGCAGCGTTCGGGCCGGATGCCGCTGCCAGCCTCTGCGTAAACAATATGAACCGGCAGCTGCGGCTGCGTGCCAGCGATGTGGAAGAGCTGCAATTCTATTTCTTCACCAAACGTACCGGCCGGAAGTTGAGTTGCATGCTGGAGCGGTACGCGCCGGACTGCCGCTGGGCGTTTACCGACCAGTATGTGGAGGTGTTCTCCCGCAACGCCTCCAAGGGCGCGGCGCTGGCGGCACTGGCCGCCCGGCTGAACATCCCGAAGGAGCAGATCGCCTGCATCGGTGATGGCGAAAACGACCTGCCCATGTTTGAGACAGCGGGGCTGCGCATCGCCATGGGCAATGCAGTAGAGCCGCTCAAAGCGCAGGCCAGTCAGGTGACTCGCAGCAACCGGCACAACGGCGTGGCTTATGCCATCGACCGGTGGATCTTGCAGGAACAATAATAAATCAGGGCCGGGCCCTCTGCCGCACATAGTCGGCTGGGGCCCGGCCCTTTTGCAAAAGGAGGAAATCGATCAGTAATAGGTGGGGCGTGCTGCACTCATGGCCAGATACTGCCGCAGGACGGTGGTGCACACCTCGTTCTGGGCCTTGAGCCATTGCATTTTTTTGCGCTGCTGGTCCTGCAGCTCTCGCTGATAGTTTTTCCAGTAAGCGCAGGTCTTGTGGCAGCCCTCGGCGTAGTGAGGGCAGGAGGAACGGCAGGGGATCATATCGATGCAACTCCTTTCAGGGCAAGGCAGCCGCCCACAAGGCGTGCCGCCTTTGTGAACCTGGTTTAAGTGTATCAGACCAGGCGGCCGGGGCGATAGCCTGCTTTTGTAAAATCTGTGCGCGCTTTTGATAAAATGGTATGCGCCAAAGCAGCGAAACAGTAGTGCGACTTATGCCCCGCGGGCTGTACAAGCCCGCGAAACTTTTGTATACTGGAACAGGAAAAACGAAAGCAGCACCGCATCATTCCGGCGCGACAAGCCTTTAGGCCGTTCGGCTCGAATTGTGCGGTAGTGACTAAGAAAAGGATGGCGAAACCCTGATGGATTATTATAAAAAAGCGCTGGAAATGCACGAAGCACACAAAGGTAAGATCGAAGTGGTGAGCAAGGTCCCGGTGAAGACCCGTGAGGACCTTTCCACCGCCTATACCCCCGGCGTGGCCGAGCCCTGCCGCGAGATCGCCAAGGACCCGGCGGCGGCATACACTTACACCGCCAAGGGCAACCTGGTGGCGGTGGTAAGCAACGGAACGGCGGTGCTGGGCCTGGGTAACATCGGCGCGGCAGCTTCTCAGCCGGTCATGGAGGGAAAGGCCATCCTGTTCAAGGAGTTCGGCGGTGTGGACGCCTTCCCCATCTGCCTGGACACCGAGGACCCGGAAAAGGTCATCGAGGCGGTGCGTCTGCTGGCTCCTGTTTTCGGCGGCATCAATCTGGAGGACATTTCCTCTCCCAATTGCTTTTATATTGAAGAAACTCTGGAAAAGGAGCTGGACATCCCCGTCTTCCACGACGACCAGCACGGAACTGCCATCGTGGTCACTGCCGCACTGTTGGGCGCACTGCGGGTGGTGAAAAAGGACATCGGCTCCATCAAGGTGGTGGTGAACGGCCCCGGCGCCGCGGGTACCGCCATCATCAAGATGCTGCTGGCCGCTGGTGTGAAGAATGTGATCGCCTGCGATGAAAACGGCATCCTGTACAAGGACCGGGGCGTGGGTATTCAGGACCACAAAAAGATGCTCTGCGAGATCACCAACAAGGAGGATCTGCGGGGCGATTTGTCGGACGCCATCAAGGGTGCGGACGTGTTCATCGGCGTGTCGGTGGCGGGCGCTCTGAAGCCGGAAATGGCCAAGACTATGGCCAAGGACGCCATTGTGTTCGCCATGGCCAACCCCACCCCGGAGATCCTGCCAGATGAGGCCAAGGCCGCTGGTGTACGGGTCATCGGCACCGGCCGCAGCGACTTTGCCAATCAGATCAACAACGTGCTGGCTTTCCCCGGCGTATTCAAGGGTGCTCTGAGTGTGCGCGCGCGGGATATCAACACCGCCATGAAGGTGGCTGCGGCCCATGCTATTGCCGACCTGGTGAGCGACGAGGAACGCAACGAGGATTACATCATCCCCGGCGCCTTCGATCCCCGCGTGGCCCAGGCCGTGGCGGATGCGGTGGCCAAAGCTGCCCGGGAAACGGGGGTGGCCCGGCTGTGAGAGAGATCAGCGCCCAGGCCATTACCGAAACGGTGGCCCGCCTTTGCATTGAGGCCAACAGCCGGCTTTCCCCGGATATGGAGAATGCGGTGCGCTCCGCCTTTGAGCGGGAGCAATGGCCCATCGCCAAGACCACATTGAAGACCCTGTGCGACAATCTGGCCGCCGCCCAGGAGACCGGCCTGCCCATCTGCCAGGATACCGGCATGGCCTGTGTGTTCTGTGAGATCGGCCAGGAGGTGCACATCCAGGGCGATTTTGAAGCCGCCATTCATGCGGGCGTGGCCAAGGGCTACACCGAGGGCTTCCTGCGCAAATCCGTGGTGAAGGACCCCATCCGCCGGGGCAACACCGGAGATAACACTCCGGCAGTCATCCATACCCGCCTGGTGCCCGGCGACAAGCTGAAAATTACCGTGGCTCCCAAGGGCTTCGGCAGCGAGAACATGAGCCGTCTGGGCATGCTCAAGCCCTCGGACGGGGAGCAGGGCGTGAAGGACTTTGTGCTGGAAACCGTCAAGCTGGCGGGGCCCAATCCCTGCCCGCCCATCGTGGTGGGCGTGGGTGTGGGCGGCACCTTTGAGAAGGCGGCAATGCTGGCCAAGCAGGCCCTGCTGCGCCCGGTGGGCAGTCATCATCCGGACCCCTACTACGCGGAAATGGAGCAGGAGCTACTGGAAAAGATCAACCGGCTGGGCATCGGCCCTCAGGGCTTCGGCGGCGAGACCACTGCGCTGGGTGTGCAGATCGAAACCTACCCCACCCATATCGCGGGCATGCCGGTGGCGGTGAATATCAACTGCCACGTGACCAGGCACAAGGAGGCGGTACTGTAATGGAATACAAGCTCACAACGCCTCTCACCGAAGAGGTGACCCGCAAGCTGCGGGCAGGGGATACGGTGTTGCTGTCCGGCGTGATCTATACCGCCCGGGACGCGGCCCACAAGCGGCTGTGCGAATGTCTGGATCGGGGCGAGGAATTGCCCGTTGATGTGAAGGATGCGGCCATCTATTACGCGGGGCCCACTCCTGCCCGGCCGGGTCAGGCCATCGGAGCCTGCGGCCCCACTACCAGCTACCGGATGGACGCCTACGCCCCCCGGCTGCTGCATCTGGGCTTGAAGGCCATGATCGGCAAGGGCAAGCGCAGCGAACAGGTGGTGGATGCCATGAAGGAAACCGGTGCGGTCTACCTGGCTGCCATCGGCGGCGCGGGTGCGCTCATGGCCTCCCGGGTGAAGACAGCCCAGTTGGTCTGTTATGAGGATCTGGGCAGCGAAGCCATCCGCCGCCTGGAGGTGGAGGAGATGCCCCTCACGGTGGTGATCGATTCTCTGGGAAATAATCTGTACCAGACTGGCCCGCAGGAATACCGGGCCGCCATGGAACAGCAGTAATTGAAAAAGTGGAAAGCGGCCTGCTCGTGAATTGAACAGACCGCTTTTTGTGTCAAAAGCCCTCCATGCGGAGTTGACCGTCCCGCAGCGAGGAAAAGGAAGAATGAATGATTTGATCCTGCGGGCCGGGCCATCCGACCAGAAGGGGAGAACGGGGGTCGTGTGCGGCACGGTTGGCCGTGATCTGGCCGGGCGAGAAATTGGCGTAGCAGTAGCGGCAGCCGCCCGGGCAGGTGTTATAAGTGCCAATGTCCACACTGGCCGCGCAGCCGCATTCCGGCCGCTGTCCCTTGGCAGGTGACCAGTACAGCGGCTGCCCCAGTAGCGATTCGAACAGCGCCCCGTCTACGCAGCTTCCGTGGACAATGCCCGCTGCCTCGAGATCCAGCGCCTCGGCACAGCTTTGCACGCGCATGCCGCAGCCAGCGGCGATGGCAGCAAGGCTCCGGGCAAGGCGGGCGGCAGCCTGTGGGTCAAAGGCGGCAGGAATCAGCGGACGCATCCGTGCCCGGGTGCCCTGGTATTCGTCCAGAAAGCTGATCACACAGGTTTCCGTGTATCCTTGCAGGTGGTGGGCAATTTGTTCGAATCGCGCCAGGTGCCACTCTTCGGTGTATTCCCTGGTGCAAAAGATAGGGTCGTATCGCCAGATCACCCGGCGGGGACCCAGCTTTCGGGAAAGCTGCTGAAAGGCCGGGATAAGCACCGTGTCCTTGTCTGGTAGAGTGGGTTCCACTTCCGGGCCGTAACCGGTGAGGGTGAACTGAAATACCGTGAGGTGGTTCTCCAGTTCGTCCAGCCGAGGCAACATAGGCAGAGGATTTTTGGTCCAGAAAACGATACCGTCCACAACATCCGGATTCAGGGGGATATGATGCAGCCGGTGCGGCGCGCGAGGGGAAGGAACAAGCGCAAATCCCTCCGCAAGGCGGCGAAAAAACCAGTCCGCATACCAGGCGGGAATATCGGTGCGGCGGCTGACGCTCAGCAGCATATGGACCTCCTTTTGGCCGGGAGCAAAATGCGAGTTGGGATCAAAAATCCCGGCGCATAGATTGAACAGTGAGAGGGAACATATCTATTTTATCATATCATAAGGATTTGCGCTGAATATTTAGAATAAATGCGAGAGAACTCGATGCGAGTTTTCCCGCATTTATTTTTTTACCCAAAATCAATCAAGAGAGGAGGAAAGGCGGTTTGACCAAGAGGCATTTGAATCTGCAAGACCGCATGGAACTGGAAGAGCTTTATGGGAAAGGGAGCGGGGTTGAACAGATCGCAGCAAAGCTGAAAGTCCACCGGTCTACCGTGTACAACGAGTTGAAGCGGGGGGACACGGGGGAGATGGATGGGAATGGTCGTATTGGGTACAGCGCAGAACTGGCCCAGCGGACGATCATTGAAAACTACCGCCGGAGACGGACGGCGGGACGCGCCAAGTAAAGGCATAACGAAAGAGGGATGATCCATGAAATCCGTATACTGCGAAATCGCAAGAGGCGAGGGATGCACAAAAATCAGCCTGTACTCCGAAGCGGAATATAAAAGAGAGCTGCGGAGAAGGGAGCGACGCGAGAAGATCCGGCGCAGAAGAACGCACGTCCGGGAGGTGGCGGGCGCACTCATTGGACTGGCAGGGTTCATGATGCTTGTTTGTGCTGGTGGGGCATACGAAGTAGGAACGCTCGTTGCGCTGGGGGCCACAGGGCTGGGGCTTATGGTGCTCGGCGGATGGATGGGTCATGCCTTTTATGGGCAGGAAGATAAAGCGGAGTGGATGCGCCGTATGCGCGAGCGGGGAGAAATCGAATGACGGACAAGCGGGAAAACGTTCGCGGATGGGCACAGGGGAGTGCGTGTGCGGTGAGTTGGAACGCGAGAATCTGGAAAACGGAACCGGTGGATGGCCCGGTGGCCGGGTCGAGAGAATTACTCAAAAACACAAGCAGATGATCGGAGGAAAAGTGAATATGAACATGAGAATCAACACCCATGGAAACCCCTTGCCGGAGGTTCACGGAGAATGGATTGACCTTTGCACAGCAGAGGAAACCCACCTGGAATTTCTGGACTACAAGATCATTTCCCTGGGTGTTTCTATTGAGATCCCGGCGGGTTACTACGCACACATTGTGCCTCGTTCCTCCACGTTTGGAAAATGGGGCGTACTGCTTGCCAACAGCATGGGCGTGATCGAGAACGACTACTGTGGAGACGGCGATATTTGGGGGTTCCCTGCCGTGTGCCTGCGCCGGGAGGGGACAACCATTCCGAAGGGGACGCGCGTTTGTCAGTTCCGGCTCATGGAAAAGGCCCCGGCCATCGAGTTTGAGCAGGTAGAGCGACTGGGAAACAAAGACCGGGGCGGGTACGGTAGCACCGGGGAGAGAGCGGGAGCAAACAGGAATGCGATCACATACCGGGCTGCCAGCGGTGAAATTGAAATCTGCGGCGGGCATAGCTACGCAGAAGCAGTGAACAAGCTGTGCGAGCTGGAGGATGAAAAGAAGCCGGGCGAGCGGTATACGTTCAGAAGTCCGAACGGCCAGGTGCACTCCAGACGAGGAATTGAACTGGTGTTGGCGCGGCTGAACGATTACGAAATGGAGACCCGTAATCCGGCGAACATTCCCACAAGAGACGGCGGGGAGACCAACAAGAAAAGCCGCGTGGAACGGATGTTCGGAGCCAGGGAGACGTGGAACACCACAAGCACGCCGAACCCGGACGAGGGACAGGGGCCGTACAAAGGGTTCCTGATGGTGGTTTGCGAGGAGTGCGGAGAGGTGCGAGCGTTCTGCTCAAAGCGGGAGACTTACAGTTTCCGGTGCGACAAGTGCGGGCACGAAACAGCCCTGGAAAATCTGCGGCCCATGTATATGCACTGCAAGTGCGGAAAGAGCTTCCGCTATAAGACCAACGCGACGGCGGAAAAAATCACCCACACCTGTCTGGAGTGCAAGGCTCCGGTAGAAATGGAGCTGAACAAGAATGGAACGGCATACGTCACTATCGGAGTGAGGAGGTAATAACGATGTCCAGAACTGAAATGAGCTATTTCGGCCTGAGAATGAGTGCAGAAGGAGAACCAAAATTCTGTAAAGAACAGACAGAGACGTTTTTCAACTATATCCGAGAGGATAGCGAGATCATAAACGAAACCGGCGGCGACCTGTGCCAGACTGCACCGGTGATCCAGAGCGCCCCGGCGGGCATGGACTGGGATGTTGTAGCAATCTATGACGATGCCGGTATACCCTCGATTATGCACCGGTTTAAGCGAATGACCAATGCGGAACTTTTTGAAGGAGGAAGCGATGCAGTCCACCCGGCTTTTATCATCGGGGGCGAGGTGTACGACGAAATTTACATCAGTGTGTACCCGAACACGATCATAAACGGGAAACCGTACAGCCTCCCACTTATGGAACCGGCGACGAATATTGCGATGGAGGACTTCGCGGCGGCCTGTTTCTCAAAGGGGGATGGCTGGCACTGCATGACCGCAGCAGAATGGGGCTTGCTTGCAAATATCAGTGCAAAGCTGGGGACGCTTCCGCACGGCAACACAGATTGCGGGAAATGGCACGCGGATTCCAAGGAAAAGGGGGCCGTTGTGGATGGCGGCTACGGCAAAACGCTGACGGGCAGCGGCCCGGCAACGTGGACACACGACCATTCGCCCACCGGCGTGCATGACCTGTGCGGAAATGTCTGGGAGTTCTGCCGGGGATGCCGCATTATGAACGGAGCCATTCAGGCTGCACAAAACAATGATGCGGCGCTGCCGGAAACAGACCTTTCGGAAAACGGTAAGGACTGGCGCTCCGTGATAAATGATGCCGGGAAGCCCGTGTATGGAGGGGTTGAGGAGGACAATGTGGTGATTACCACCGGAGGCCACGAGCAGGGATATACGGGGTGCCGCTGGGGCGATGTGAAAGTGCGTTGCGAAAGCGAACAGCTCAAAGCACTGGCGCTTTATCCGGGAGAAAAAGAAAGCTACTGCTGGATGGACAGCACAGATGGAGAATACTGCCTGATTCGCGGCGGCGACTGGGGCTATGGGGCCAGCGCTGGGGTGTTCAACTCGTACCTCAACTACCCCCGTTGCAACGTCAGCACGTACGTTGGCGGGCGCTCCGCTTTTTTCGTGAAGCACTGAACACTGAAACCTGAATCACTGAACGCCGAGCGTGAGCGAGGCGAGAAAGGGAGAATATCATGGGAAACCGAAACAAAGTTACACCAGGGCTGGGAGAATTTGCGATTGGGGTTATCGTGATGGTGATCGCCTGCCTTTGGATTGCGGCGGCGATCATCGTGCCTGCTGCTCTGGTTAAGCTATGCTGGCTTTTTCTGCTGGCCTAAAGGGGGAGCAATCAATGAAAATATCCAAGTTCGTAAAGCTGGTGAAGAACGCCGGGCGCTGCATTGTGGCGGATGTGGAAAACAGTGGCATTTGGCTTGGGAACGGGTACGGGTTCTACCGGGCAACAAATCTGCCCAGGATGGAGGGCGCAGAGCAGGTGCGCACGGTTCTGGATGTGCCGGAAAAGGCGTGGGAGAAGGTGTACCTGACAGAAGAATGGTATGGGAACGCACAAAATGTGATGGGAATGAACCTTTCCGACTACGAAAAGGAAGAAAAGCGGGCGGAGAAGATTCGAGTGGTCGCGGCCATGGATGATGTATGGGCGGCCTGCTGCCGGTGCGATGATGGAGAGCTGATATTCTACCGTGAAAATCTGCTTTCCCCGATCATGGACGAGGTGGAGAACAGCGATTACATCATGTTCACGGTGCGGCGCATGACCAGCGGACAGCGGTATCTCGCGGTGCATGACGGGATGAACCTGCTGGCAGCGATCATGCCAATGCGGGTGGTGAGCGAGGAATACCTGGGACGGCTGGCGGAGTTCGAGGCGATGTGCGCGGAACAGCTCAACCGCGAGCGGGCGAGGGCAGAAGGTGCGACCGAAGCGGAAAATCAGGAAGATGGGGAACAGCTTGGAATGGAGGATGCGGAGGAATGAAAATCGAGAGAGCAAGGGAAATTCTTGACCCGGAGCACCGGGAGGAATACAAGAGCCTGGAGCCGGTGAAAGAGGCGTGCCAGATGGGGCGGGCGGCACTGGAGAAAATGGTGCCGCGCTCGGTTTGTTTGGATGGAATCGAAGCCTGCCAGGGGTGCGGCAGCGGAGAGTACCTCTACAACGAGGACGGGAACCGGAACAAGTTCTGCGGCCAGTGTGGGCAGGCCATTGAATGGAGCGAAGAAGGACAATGAAAAGAGCGAGCACAAGGAACGGAGGGAGCCAGCTTAATTTCCTTGACGAGATCATAGTGGACAATTTTGCAGGCGGCGGCGGTGCGTCAACAGGGATGGAGCTTGCAACGGGACGGCCCGTTGCCATTGCCATAAACCACGATCCAGATGCAATCCTGATGCACAAGACAAATCACCCGTTTACAGAACATTTGCAGGCAAGCGTATGGGATGTAGACCCGAGAAAGGTGTGCCGGGGGAGACCGGTGGGGCTGGCGTGGTTCTCGCCAGACTGCAAGCACTTTTCAAAGGCAAAGGGAGCGGCGCTGGTGGATCGGAATATACGGGGGCTGGCGTGGATCGTGCTTCGATGGGCGGGAACGGTCAGGCCACGGGTGATTATCTTGGAAAACGTAGAGGAGTTTGTAACCTGGGGGCCAGTGCGTAAAGGAAGGCCGGTAAAGAAAAAGGCTGGTCAGACATTCCAGAAGTGGAAACAGCAGCTTCTAGACCTTGGATATGCTGTGGAACACAGAGAGATCGTGGCCGCAGACCTGGGCGCGCCTACCACGAGAAAGAGATTTGTGCTAATTGCCAGATGTGACGGGAGACCTATGGCTTATAAACATGGCGTTTATACCAGCGAGGTGGAAACCAGTCTGATTGCCCCGGTCAACGGGACAGCTGGCCTCATTGTCGCCGTAGGCACCGCGCCGGTCAATATGCTGGCCGACCCCGCTGCGGCTGTGAACAAGCCGATTCTGGTAAACAACTACAAGGAGGCCGTAGAGGCCGTCGGCTATGTGGGAGACTTTGAGAAGTACACTCTGTGCGAGTGCATCAGCGCAGCGTTCAGCGTGGTGGGTGTGGCACCCATGGTGTTTATCAATGTGCTTGATCCGGCAAAGCACACCACCGACATCGAGGAAACCACAATCCAGGTCAACGACGGCGTGGCCGCGCTGGATAAAGTGGGTGTGCTGCTGGACGAGCTGGTGGTCAAGAAAGAGGCGGAGACGCTGGAGGCGGGCACGGACTACACAACGGTGTGGAACACTGATGGCACCGTGAATATCGTGATTCTCTCTACCGGCGCAGGAAATGGGGCCACCCAGCTGACCGTAAGCGGAAAGACGCTCGATCCCTCGAAGGTGACCGCGGAGGACATCGTGGGCGGCGTGGATATTGATTCCGGGAAAGAGACGGGGATGGAGGTTATCCGGCAGGTGTACCCGATGCTGGGCATGACCCCGGGCATCCTGATCGCGCCCAGATACAGCATGGAGGCAACCGTGGCCGCTGCCTTGCAGGCAAAGACGAAGAGCATCAACAGCAAGGAGATCATTGGCGAAAACGTGATTGTTTTCGTGAGTGTACCGAGTAGCGGTGGGGATGATACCATCACGGCGGTACGGGTATACGACAACAACGACGCGCTGGCCGGTGAACAGACTGTGAGCCTGAAACGCACCAGCCGGAACACAGCACTTCTGCGATTCACGTTCCCGTTGGTTGAAGCGGAGTAAAAGAGAGGAGGAAAACCTATGGCGTATAAGCGCACCTATTGGGTGGATCACGTCGTCGATCAGCACGGGGCGGTTATTCAGCAAGGCACGCTGCTTGACCAGCAGCACTTCAATAACCTGGAAGAAGGTTTGAGCGATGCGAGCCTGGCCCATGCGATCATGTACTTCAAGCAGGTACAGGAGGACTATAATTTCACGGACGAACTGCACACCATGACGCTGGCACAGACCGGTCTCAAGTGGCCGTTCAACAACAAGGAAAACACCGTGGGTCTCGCACAGCTGCGCGAAAACACGAATTACAGCGTGGAGGTGACGGTGCTGGAGTACACCGGCGGGCGGCTTGGAGAGATCCGGGTCTATGACCGGGCAAAGAACGGCTTTAAGCTGATGCACGATGGAAGCGCGACTACGGTAAAAGTGGCTGTGCGCGTCAGCGGCGGCATGACGGATCAGCGTGTAACCGACATTTGATGCAGGAGGGAACAAAATGAAAATCGTTGAAATGAACGAGGGCCGGAAAATCGACTACAAGATGACCGGCACGAAGCTGGAGTTCGCGGACGGGGCGCTCACTGTTGATCTGGCCAGATACCAGAGCGACGACCCTGTGACGCGCGACATCATGGTTGACAGCGAGGGTTACCTGGTGATGGGGAAGGGAAGCTACTATGTGGCCCAAGTGGAGATCCCTGCGCGGGAGTACGAGGAGACGGAAGTGCCCCAGACGCTGGAAGAGGACGCAGAGGAAGCTGACGGCATGAGCGATATGCCCGGCATCCTGCGCACCCCCCTGCCCCTGGACACGGAAAAAGTCACCCTGTGCCTGTTCAGTATCGACGGCATCATGATTCGCTGATAGGAGGAAAAAGATATGGCAAACTTCGATATGGCTGAAATGGCTCTGAAAAGCGTGTGCCCCAACAACTTCATGAAGTACGACGACAAAGAAATGCCCACGATCATGGTCTACATTCCCAAGTTCCGGCTGTGCGATGTGCTGTCCACCGAGGACACCAGCATCCATCCCGCTTTCCGCGTGAACGGAGACGAGATCGACGGCTTCTACATCGGCAAGTTCCAGACGCACCACTACAACGGCAGAGCGTACAGCCTGCCCGGTGAAGATCCCAGCGCCAGCGCCGGTCATGACACCTTTGTGGCGTATAACCGCGCCAAGGGCCAGAAGTACCACGAGGTGACTGCGGCGGAGTGGGCCGCCGTGGCCCTGTGGTGCCACAAGAACGGCACCGAACCCAAGGGCAACAACAACTACGGCAAGGACACCACCGAGACCCTGTACAAGGCGATTCCGACGACCCACGAAAGCGACGGGCGCACTGCCCGAGTGGCGACCGGCACCGGCCCTGTAACCTGGAGCCACGACGGCACCCTGGCCGGAATCTGGGACATGAACGGAAACGTGTGGGAGTGGTGTACCGGCCTGCGCCTGGTGCATGGTGAGTTGCAAATTCTCCAGGATAACAACGCCGCATCCCCCACGGCGGATCTGTCTGCATCCAGTAAAGCGTGGAAAGCAATCGACGCGACCACCGGCGACTTGGTTACCCCAAACGGCAGCGGCACCACCGCGAACACCGTGAAGCTGGACTATGTGAGCAGCAAGTGGAAGTATGTGACCACCATCACCAGTTCCGAAGATTCCGGCAGAAGCTGCCAGTTCAAAGACATCACCTGCGACGCGGGCATTGGCGCAGATGCAAAGCTGCTCCTCCAGGCGCTCGCCATGCTGCCCGATGCCGAGCTGGTGGGCGACAAGATCGACGCGAATTATGGCGGAGACTACTTCTACGCGAACAATGCGCAGGAGGAGCGGTGCCTGATTCGCGGCGGCTACTGGGGCAGTGGGGCCGACGCTGGGGTGTTCCTCTCGAACCTCAACCCCCCCCGTTCCTACGTCGCCGCGCGCGTTGGCGGGCGCTCCGCTTTGATCGAATAACTGCACACTGCGCCCTGATTCACTGAACGCCGAGCGATAGCGAGGCGATAAGGGGACAAGCCCACGCACGGACGAGGACAAAAGATGTTCCCGCGCCGTGCGCGGGCGAATTTTTTGGGCGATTTGTGGTGGGCGCAAAAGTAGAGTGCGCCGGGTGGGAAAGAGGGAAAATAAAACGGGGGTGAAGCGATGCAGAGTGATATGCCGCCTCAAAGAAATTATGAGCCGTTCCGTCTGAAAGAAAAGATCGGAGAAATGATCCAGTACGGCAGACCACTGACAAAGCAGTTCAGCCGGAAAGACCGAGACCTTGCCGACGACCTGCGAGAATGTATGCTGCGGATGTACCATCTGGCGGTAGAGCTGGAAAAGAAATACTACCGCAAGACCACTGCGCAGGAGCTTGACGTGGAACTGGACTGGCTGCGAAACCTGGTAAGACTGGCGGCAGACAAAAAGTGCTGCGGAGCAAAATTCGCCCCGCCGCTGTCCACGCACCAGTATGAAGTGTGGGCGCGATACAACGAAGAGATCGGCAGACTGTTGGGCAAGTATATTGCGAGCCTGAAAGGATAGCCGTTACTCTTGGGGGATGGGCCGTATTGCGGTGCCTGATTCGCGGCGGCAACTGGAACAATGGGGCCAACGCTGGGGTGTTCAACTCGAACCTCAACAACCCCCGTTCCAACGTCAACACGAACGTTGGCGGGCGCTCCGCTTTTCGTCTGAACACGCCATCATGGGGCGGCGGTTCTGCGCCGGACAAGTGGGTGGTGCCTCACGGGGCATCATCGGCGCGCAGACTAAAAGGGGCCTATCTCCAATCCCAACAACAGGGATAAAATCTGAATTGCCGCGGAGACGGAAACGCCACACGCGGCCTGTTTGGTGAACATGAAAATGAGCGAAGGAACCGGACTGGCAGTCATTCAAAATGCGTGGCCCACGGTGTGCAGTTTCGAGTGGATGCTGGAAGCGCATAGACACGCTTGCAAAGGGAAAAGGTACAGGCTGGAAGTCATGGGGTTCACGTCGAAACTGGAGAAAAATCTGCTGGACGTGCAAGAGCGCATGAAGGACGGCAGCTATGAGCTGGGGCCGTACAGGAAGATGTGGGTATTTGTGCCAAAGAAACGGCTGGTTATGGCATTGGATTACCCGGACAGAATTGTGCAGTGGTGCCTATATCTGTACCTGAATCCGATATACGACAAGCTGTTTATCGAGGACAGCTATGCTTGCAGGAAAGGAAAAGGGAGCCACAAAGCGGCGAAGCGCCTGCAATACTGGATGCAGCAGGTGAGCAGGAAGCCGGGGCCTGGGTGGTATTGCCTGAAACTGGATATTTCAAAATACTTCTACCGGGTCAACCACGACAAGCTGCTTGAAATCCTGTCCCGAAGGATCGCGGATCAGGAAATGATGGAGTTTGTGCGCGGGGTGGTGAACAGCAAGGCGGAGCCTTTTGGGCTGCCAAGATGGAGAAGCCCGGACGATACGCCGCCGGAAGAGTGGGAGTATGAAACGGGTATGCCGATAGGCAATCTGACATCACAGCTTTTTGCGAACATCTACCTGAATGAGCTTGACCAATACTGCAAGCACAAGTATCAAGCCCAGCTGCGGGAGAAGGGGCCAGATCTGAAAATCGGGAAAGACCATGAGCTGGCGGAGTACATCGAGCAGACGATCATAGAGCGGGACTGCTCCCCTGCTGCGGTACTGGGATATGCGATGATGGAAGGGAAAACGTTCAAAACCACCGTATCGGTGCAGACCATATACAAATATATAAAAATGGGTCTGTTTCTCCATATCACACAGGTGGATTTGCCACGCCGGGGAAAGCGAAAGAACAGCTACAAAAAGGTCAAGACCAACAAAAGCCAGGCCAGGGCCAGCGCCGGGGAGAGCATTGAGAACAGGGCACCGGAGGTCAAGAACCGGAAGGAGTTCGGCCACTGGGAGATGGACACGGTGTACAGTAAAAAGAACACCACCGCAAAGGCCCTGCTGGTGCTGACGGAGAGAAAGACCAGGAAGGAAATCATCATTGGAGTGCCGAACCGAAAGGCTGAAACCATCGTCCGTGCGCTGGATGCGCTGGAGCGGAAGATGGGGGCGGCGAAGTTCAGGAAAATATTCAAGAGCATCACAGTGGATAACGGAAGCGAGTTTGCGGCGGCGGAGGCGATGGAGCGAAGCGCCATCAACAAAACCATTCCTAGGACGGCGGTATACTTCTGTCACCCGTATTCTTCATGGGAGCGCGGAAGCAACGAGAACAACAATATCATGATCCGGAGAAAGCACCCAAAGGGAACCGATTTCTCGAAGGTGAGCGCGGCGCAGATTAAGGAGACGGAGAACTGGATCAACAACTATCCGAGAAAGATACTGGGGTACAAAAGCAGCGAGGCGGTTTTCAGAGAGTGCCTGCGGGAGCTGGGGATCGTAGCGTAAAAGAAATAGAAGAGGGAGAGGGGGGAAGCACCGGGAAACTGATGAAACTGAACAGAGAATCAATGGGGCCAGCAATCGGGAGAATTGGTGGCCTGGTTGTCGTGATGTAAAAATGGACAAAATTGCACACAAAAATCTGTTGCATCTGCCTATTGAATTTTCGATCATAAGGATTTGCACGATTTCCTCTTGACGAAACACCGATTTTTCGGTATCATAATTATTGTTGCTCAGTCAGAATGATTGAGTGATTTGCTGGAGTGGCTCAGTCGGTAGAGCAGCTGATTCGTAATCAGCAGGTCGTCGGTTCAAGTCCGATCTCCAGCTCCAAAATAAAAACCCCGCAGATGGCTTCACAGCACTATCTGCGGGGTTTTTCTGTATCATATCCTATTTGCTATATATTTCCAGAAATAAACGGGAAAACCATGATAAACTAACAAATAAGCTAACAAATCCGCGGGTTAGATCAGATCAATTCCTTTGACCAGATCGGCCGGCTGGGTGTGGGTGTACCGGTTCACGGTCATGGAAAAATCGGAATGCCCCAAAATTTGTTTGATAATTTCCGGCCGCACGCCCGCAGCCACCATCTTCGTGGCGGCAGTATGGCGACATGTGTGCGGCGTTGCTCCCTCAATGCAACAGGCCTTCATCAGGCTGCGGAAGGTCTTTCGCACGTTGTCGGCATCCTTGGCGGTGCCGGCAGAAGTATGCAGCAGCCAGCGAGCCGAGTTTCCGTCCACCCATTTGGCAATGATCGGAACGATCTCCCGGTGGATCGGGATGGTACGGTTTCGGCCGGCGTCGGTTTTCTCGCCGCCCACCATGTAGCGGTCGGCCAGATGCACATTCTCCCGTTCCATCTGCAGCAGCTCATTGATACGCATGCCGGAGTAACACAAAACCAGAGCAATTTCCGCAGTGGGTCCCAGCTTGGGATCACCCAGCATGCCGCGAATGCGCCCGATCTCCTCGTCGGAGAGCACACGGGTCTTGGCCTCGCCCTTGCTGGGCAGCTCCAGAAACTGCGCATAGTTCTTATCGATGATGTCCTGCTTCATGGCGTATTGGCACAGTTTCGAGAAAAGCAGCCGCTGCTTTTCGCACAGAGAACGGCTCAGGCCGCGCTGGACCAGACTGTCGATCACCTGCTGGTAGTCCTCAGTTTTCAGATCGCGGATTCGCCGGGAATGCAGATCCTCTGCCTTGGCGAAGGCGTCCTCGTAGCTCTGCCTGCTCTTATCTCCGATTTTGGCAAAGGCGTTGGGACTCCATTGCTCGTATATATCCCGGAGCGTGTAGTTCTTCCGTTCCAGCGGCACCCGATCCGCATTGAAGCGATCCAGCGCCTCCACTGCTTCACTGCTGCTGGCGTAGGTACCCAAAAGCTTTCCGGCTCCGTTCACAGCGGCCCATGGCCGGCTTCTTGCGCCGGATAGCTTATATACGGACCCGCTGCCCTTGGTCCGGCGTCTGCTGCGCCGCTGGGGCGGAGCGGTCGTCGCTGTCTGACGCTTCCCGCAGAAGAGACAAAAGCCGGATTCATCTGGAATTTCCCGGTGACATCTTATGCATCTCAAAGTAAGTCCCTCCTTTGGGCGGAATCTGTTTGCTTAAAAATCAAGCGGCCCCTGTCTGGCGATGGGGGCCGCTTTTGCTTTTTATTTCCCCGCCTCGGAAGAATCGGCAGAAGAAATGACCTCGCCGCTATCAGCGTTTACGAAGTCCACGTGGATGTTGTCGGGGGTCTGTCCGGAGAAGATTCCATAAAGGCCGCCATACATGTACAGCCCAATTACAGACATAGACTCAGCCAGTCCAAGCTCATCAGCGGATACCGTGACAGTAAAATTAGTAAAATCATCGTTGGCGGAAACGTTGGTGATGGTGGGGAAGTCGCCGGACGTGGACATCTCAGCGAGAGTCTCATTGATGGATGCAGAAAGCTCTTCCAGCACCTTTTTGTGTTGGGCTTTACTCATCACATAGGTGGCACTTCCGTCTTCATTCAAGGTGATGGAATGGATATCGGACTCCTTCGCTTTAGCGTCCAATTCTTCCTGTGTCGTTTCCCCAACAAAATCAGCGGGGACAGTGATCTCCACGTCAAACAGATTTTTGTCCACTTCGATATCGCCCAAAGAATCCAGATCTGAAAGAGCACTATCCGAATCAGAGGCAGCGCTGGACGCAGAGGCAGCGCTGGCCGCAACAGAGCTGCTGGATGGCGTAGAAGAAGCCGGGGCCGGAGTTCCGCAGGCCACCAAAGAGGCACAAAGCAGTACCGAAATCACTGATGCAGGTGTTTTTTTCATATGTTTTTCCTCCTAAAGTAAACTGTATTGCAAATCCGCAAGCGGACTTAGCCGAAATGATCATTTCCATGCGCCGGAAAATATCGATAAACCAATCGACTTTTTCCCTGTGGGAAATTCTCGATAAATTATCGACTTTTTCTCTCGGGAAGGAAATTACTTACCCCCTATGGGGGTAACAGGTGAATTTTCCTCCGGTCAAGTCAATGGGGGCAGAAAAGGGGGCGCTGAGGTTCGCCCCCCCTTTCCTACACCCCGCCATTGACAAGGGGGGATAGAGTGAGCAACAGACGATTATGAAACTGATAACGGAAAATCGTCGTCATCGCTCGGGTAGCAGAAAGGGAAGTCTTCCTCTTGATTGTCTGCAATCTGAATAAGCTGACGGGAATTTGTCCTCCGCATTTCTTCCTGGAGTTCTTCTTGCCAAGGTCGTAGAAGTTGCGCTTCCTGAAAAGAGGTGGGAGCGCCGCAAAATGGGCAGTGTCTTGCATTCCCAGGCAGATGGACTTTTTTGCTTTCAGAACAGGGACCGGATCTCTGGGGGGAATACGTGTCATCATATTCACCCAAACAGGTGTTTTCGGTCGGAGCATTGCAGATGACGCAATGCCCGCCGGCAGGGAACGGTTCCTCGTTACCACAGCGAGGGCATACAATAACACGTCCGTTTTCGTCCATTTCGATTTTTGAATATTTCATGTAACCAGCTCCATATTTTGGGGAATTAAAAGCGGTCGAGGGGTGACGCATCGTTTTGCCACATACATGGCAAAACGCCTGCGAAGGAGAAATAACGGCAGTACAATGAACGCAGTAATGTTTTTTGTGCAGTACCTTGATTTGCCGTTTCTTCTGTTCAGTTGCAGAAAGCAGGGGAAGCTGTTCGCAAGGAGTACCTGCCAGATAGCAGGCGATTTCATAGTTCAAATTGTCGATACGGAATGCGATCACGCCAGGCAGTACACCAAATTCATCGGCCAGTTCGTCTACTACTTTGGATTCGCGATCGAACCGGTGTTTGCGGCATAATTCCACATAGCGCGGAATGAAAAACCTGTATGGAACGAGCAGTTCCGCAGCACCTTCATTGGCCTGCCATTCTTCAAAACTGTTTTGAGTATTCCGGACACTTTCGTAGCATTGAAAGGTTTTTTTCGGATTGTTGCGATGCAGGGTAAGATGAATCAGTTCATGGGCGCAGTTGAAATTATTTTCTTTGGCACTGCTTGACTCTTTCAAGAGGATAATGTCCTGTTCAGAGGAATTGTGTCCCATAAAGGCCATGCCACGTAAACCAGGAGTTTTCATGGGCATGGGACCAACCCAAATTCCGTTGGTACGGCAAAGGCGGATAGATTCTATCGGATAATGTCGGATATGCAAGCGGTTGCGCAATAAACTGATTTGATGATACAATTCAGCCTTTGTCATTTACTCGCCTCGATTCCGCTTTTTTTCCTGTTCACGGATACGCCTGACCAGGTTAAGCGCATATTCTATATCAGCGGGATCGAGTCCCTCATCCTGAGCTGTTTTTGCAAAACTGAGATATACACCACTCAGCTCGCTGCCCTGTGGGGCAGCGGGCTTTTTTTTGTATCCATCCAAACTGTTGATCTCATCGGCGATCCGCTGATTGTCCAAATGAAAGTAAGGATCGTTCACGTTGCCCAGAAGATAATCGATTGACACTCCAAAATAACCAGATAGCTTTGAAAGTGTCTCGGTCGAAAGTGTTTGCTTCCGGCCCATTTTTAAGTCACTCATTAAGCTTCGTCTGATTCCGATTTCTCCGCATAATTTGCCGACCGTTATGTTTCTTTCCTGACAAAGCGATTCAATTCGTTCGTACAAAATGTTCATTTTGACGTACTCCTTTTTGTGCATTCAAACAAAGTACGCTAAAAAGTGCATTTTCTATTGACTTGTACGTCAAAAAGAACTAAAATGCAGTCATGAGCTGTACGTTGTCAAGTGCTTTTTATTGCTTCAACTATATATTAGTACTTGAATGCGTACCTGTCAATAGATATTGGAGGTGAAAAGGTGAAATGGCGAAACTTTGCGACTTTGGCAAAGAAATTAAGAAGCGCCTTGTGGATCTTGACCAATCTCAGGAGTGGCTGATCGAAGAGGTGCGCCGGGATACTGGTTTGTATTTCGACAACGGATATTTGTATAAGATCCTGACTGGTACACGATCGGCCCCCAGAATCGTACAAAGCATTCGGACCATTTTGAAAATGGAAAATTGATCTTGAACAGCAAAAAAGCCCGCACAGGGCAGGAAGGAACAAATATGAAACTCAACATCAACATTGAAGGCGAGGCAAAAGAAATTGCCGCCCTCGCACTGGAACTGCAGGGGCGGCAAGGAAAGGCTGTGAATCAGTTAGTACTGGACGCCGTTCACAATACAACCGCTGTGGAGAACGGCATTGCTGGGAATGCCACTTGAACATGTTACGATTCCGTAAATATTGAGAACCCCAGCAGAGAGAATTGACTTGGCATTTAAAACGCCACGGATTTCGGCAAACGCGCCTTCGTCAACTACGAGATCTCCATTCATTATCCCTTGTACATGCAAAATGGCCGGCGCTTTTACAACTATTGAGCCATTTAATATTCCAGTGATAAGGAGATTTCCGGAACTTCCTGATAAAACAATATTTTGGGTTTTCACATCTGCAATTTGGTGGTTATAGTTTATATTCATCTTCATTTCACCTCCCTTCCCGCTCATTGTAGCACGAAAGGGGTGAGCAAGAAAGAACCAGTTTGTTGGAATCGACAGAATGGCCAAAGAAAGGAAAATACATGAACAATTTACAGATTATCAGCGGCGTAAGCTGCTACGAAGAGAACGGCACTGCATACCTGCGGCTGGAGGATGTGGCCCGCGGGCTAGGGTTTACGGAAACTGCCGCAAGCGGTAACGAGTGCATTAAATGGAGCCGAGTAAAAAAGTACCTCTCGACGCTCGGCGTCGACACAAGTGTCGACGGTACCATTCCTGACTACATCCCCGAGAACATCTTCTATCGTCTGGCCATGAAGGCCAAGAACGAGACCGCTGAGAAGTTCCAGGCACTGGTGGCCGATGAGATCATCCCCAGCATCCGTCGCACTGGCGGCTACATCGCAGGCCAGAAAGAGCTTTCCCCGGATGAGCTGATGGCGAAGGCGCTGATGGTGGCCCAAAAAACCCTGGCTGATCGAGAGGCGCAGATTTCCAGTTTGACCGTTCAGAATCAGATCATGGCCCCCAAGGCCGATTATTTCGATGAAATTGTAGACCGAAATCTGCTGACCAACTTCCGGGAGACCGCAAAACAGCTCGGCATTGGTGAGAAATCGTTTATCGCATTTCTTCTGGAAAAGAAGTACATCTACCGGGATAAGCGCGGAAAACTGATGCCTTATGCGGAAAAAAACACCGGCCTTTTCGAGATGAAGGAGTGTTTTAACGAAAAGACCCAGTGGGCAGGCACTCAGACACTCATCACCCCCAAGGGGCGGGAAACCTTCCGGCTGCTTGTGAAATAAAAGGGCGGTGATCCCAATGACAGACTGGCCGACCATGACGCTGCACGACTGCTGCGAAGCATTTCGTGCCAACCAGATCCCGATCAGCGAACGAGTTCTCGGGCAGATGATCCAGGAAGGGAAGATGCCCTTCGCGATCGGGACGCAGCTGGACGCGTCGGAGCGCTCCAAGTTTCTGATCTTCCGGCCGGCGTTTTACCGCTGGCTGGATGGGATGCTGGACGCGGACGCAATCCGAATCTGAAGGAGAAACAAATGGAATGCAAAAAAGAAAGCGCCCGGCTGTTGCAGCAGCCGGACGCCGGAACCCCATTGTGGGGTGCCCCTATGAGAAGCACCCCCATTGTAACATTTTTCCGCCAGGGTTTAAAGACCCTGATGGGCTGCATCCAGGTGGCCGCCTTTTTCGCGGCGGTGTGGCTTGGATGCGGCGGCATGGAATGGCTCTACCACAAAGCCCCCGCGCTGACGGTCTTTGCGCTGTTTGCAGCGCTGGCGGCACTGGTGAGCCGTGAACTGATTCATCGGTGGAGGGACAGGGAATGGGATTGACAAACGAGCAGAAGGGCGAGATCCGCGCGGCCTACCGTGACGCGGCGAACAACCGTGAACATACAGGGAGGAATACAAGATGAATGTGATCAAGATCGAACCCGGCTGCACCCCGCAGCTGGCCAGCGTGGAGGAGATCAGTGTCCGGGCGCTGAGCGAGGCGCTGGGCGGCGGCATCGAGGTCTGGAACATGGACTCCTGCGGCCGTTTCATGGCGGTCTGCCGGGCAAACGGAGCGGAGCAGGGCCTGCCGGTGAACTGCCGCATCCCCTATCTGGGGTGCGTTCTGTACGGAACGATCTGTGTGCTCCGCCGGGATTATAACCAGCTGGGCGCAGGTGTGCAGGAAAGCGATCTGTCCCGCATCGAAGGGCTGTACCAGCCCCTGAAGGAGGAGATGAGCGCATGACGCAAGAAAGGATTTTTGAGGAGCTGAACCGGATCGGCATCCCCACGAACGTGCGGGGCCGGGATTACATCGAGACGGCACTGGACCAGCTGCTGCAGCATCCGGGCCGCCGGTATGCCATCACCAGGGAGCTGTACCCCATGGTGGCAGAGGTTCACGGCGCCACCGCCGCCCGGGTGGAGCGGGCCATCCGGCACGCGATCGCGAGTGCCTTCACCCGGGGCAATGTGGAATATCTGAACCGCTACTTCGGCTATACGGTGGATTCCCGGAAGGATAAGCCCACCAATTCGGAATTTCTCACCATGGTGGCGCGCCGCCTGCAGATGAAAGGAGAGAATCAGCATGATCCGGATCAACAGTCTTGAGGCAGAGAACGTCAAGCGCATCCGCGCCGTGAAGATCGAGCCCACCGCCACCGGCCTCACCGTGGTGGGCGGGCGGAACAACCAGGGCAAGACCAGTGTGCTGGATGCCATCGCCTGGGCACTGGGCGGCGAGCGATACCGCCCCAGCGCGGCCCAGCGAGAGGGCAGCGCCATCCCGCCCCGGCTGAAGGTCACCCTCTCCAACGGCATCGTGGTGGAGCGCAGCGGCAAGAATTCCAGCCTGAAGGTAACCGACCCCATGGGCAACAAGGCGGGCCAGAAGCTGCTGGACGCCTTTGTGGAGGAGCTTGCCCTGGACCTGCCCAAGTTCATGGAAGCTAGCGGCAAGGAGAAGGCCCGTACTCTGCTGCAGATCATCGGGGTGGGCGACCAGCTCATGGCGCTGGAGCGCAAGGAGACTGAGATGTACAACCGGCGCCATGCCATCGGGCAGATCGCCGACCAGAAGAAGAAATACGCCCAGGAGCTGCCCAACTATGAGGGGGTGCCCGCCGAGCCGGTCAGCGCCTCCGAGCTGATCGCCCAGCAGCAGGAGATCCTTGCCCGGAACGGGGAAAACCAGCGCAAGCGCCAGAAGGCTGCGGAGCTGGAACGCCAGGCCGAAGCGCAGGCCGAGCGGGTGAGAGACCTGATGCGCACGCTGGAAGCCGAGGAGCACCGGCTCGCAAAACTCCAGGATGACCTGCAGATCGCGCAGCAGTCCGCGCAGGATCTGCAGGACGAATCCACCGCCGAGCTGGAGGAGAACATCCGCAGCATCGAGCTGGTGAACATGAAGGTGCGGGCGAATCTGGACCGGGAGCGGGCGGAGGAGGAATCCGCGGAATATGCCCGCCAGTATGCGGCGCTCACCGCCCAGATCGACGAGACCCGGGCCGAGAAGCTGGCCCTGCTGGAAGGGGCGGACCTGCCGCTGCCGGGCCTTTCGGTGCAGGACGGCGAGCTGACCTACAAGGGCCAGCAGTGGGACAATATGTCCGGCTCCGAGCAGCTGATGGTGGCCACGGCGATCGTGCGGCGGCTGAATCCGGAGTGCGGCTTCGTGCTGTTGGACAAGCTGGAGCAGATGGATCTGGACACCATGCGCAGCTTCGGCGCCTGGCTGGAGCAGGAGGGCCTGCAGGCCATCGCCACCCGGGTCTCCACCGGCAGCGAATGCCAGATCATCATTGAGGACGGGTATGCGAGCGCGGGCCCCACAGCGGCGCAAGACGCTGAGGGAAGCGAGCATTTTGGCTGCCAGCGGCAGGCAAAACCGTCTGTCCGGTCTGCGCAGCAGACGCCGGGCCGAATCCTGCCCGGCGAGGACGGGTATGCGAGCGCGGGAAGCGCAGCGGCCCAGGCAGACCCCCAACCCGCAAGCACTCCCACACAGGAATCCCCCAAACAATGGAAAGCAGGTGAATTTTAATGGCATTTCCCATCACGAGCGGTGTGCAGAAAAAGGCCCAGAAGGCGGTCATCTACGGCCCTGAGGGCATCGGCAAAAGCACCATGGCAGCCCGGTTCCCCGGCGCGCTCTTCATCGATACCGAGGGCAGCACCGCCGGCATGAACGTGGATCGTCTCCCGGCCCCGGCCAGCTGGTCCATGCTCATGGACGAGGTCCGGTATGTGCGGGATACCCCCTCACTCTGCCGCACTCTGGTGCTGGACACCGCCGACTGGGCGGCCCAGCTCTGCACCCGGCATATCTGCGAAAAGGCGGATAAAAAGGGCATCGAGGACTTCGGCTACGGCAAGGGCTATGTGTATGTGGCCGAGGAGTTCGGCCGCCTGTTGAATCTGCTGCAGGAGGTGGCGGACCGGGGCGTTCATGTGGTGCTCACCGCCCACGCCAAGATCCGCAAGTTCGAGCAGCCGGACGAGATGGGCGCCTACGACCGCTGGGAGCTGAAGCTGGCAGGCAAGGAGGAAAAAAGCCTCTCCGCCCTGGTCAAGGAATGGGCGGATCTGGTCCTCTTCGCCAATTATAAGACCTACTCGGTGGCGGTGGACGACAAGGGCCAGAAGCGCAAAGCCCAGGGCGGCGCCCGGGTGATGTATACCACCCACCACCCCTGCTGGGATGCCAAGAACCGGCACGGCCTGGCCGATGAGCTGCCCTTTGACTATTCCGCCATCGCCCATATCTTCGATGGGGCGGTGCCCTTTGCCACCGCAGCCGCCGCAGGGGTCACTCCGGCAGTGCAGCCGGCCGGGGCAGCGAATACACAGCCCGCCCCGCAGCCGGACTCCGCCCCCAGCCAGCTGGAATTGACTCCGCCCGCCGCCCAGCCGCCGGTCATGGTGGAGGACGACTTGCCCCGGCATACCCCGCCCCAGAGCCAGGCCGACGGCCTGCGCAAGGACGCAGACTGGCAGCAGCAGCGGCAGGCCCAGCTGGAAGGGGAGGGCATCCCCAAGGCGCTGGCCCAGCTGATGGCCCAGAACCAGGTGGACCCGGACGAGATCCAGGCAGTGGTGGGTGCCAAGGGCTATTATCCGGCGGATACCCCCATCCATGTGTATGATCCGGGTTTTATCCAGGGGGTGCTGGTGGGCGCCTGGTCCAGCGTGTTCGACGCGGTGGTGAAGAACCGGGATGTGCCGTTTTAAGCAAGGCGCTTGCTTAAAGTCAATCCTCAAGTCAATCCAAAAGTCAACCGTTATAACAACTGTTATAACAACCAAAAGCATCGCGGCACCCGTTGCAACAAGCGATCAAACAAGCGATAAGCGATAAAACAAGCGATAAAACAAGCAATCAAGGAGGAAACCACAATGGCAAATGAACGTGAATTCGGCTGGGAAGATGTTATCGAGAACGACGGCGGCGCGTGGGAGCTGCTGCCCGAGGGGGACTATTCCTTCACGGTGGTCAATTTTACCCGGGGCCGCCACCCCGGCTCGGCCAAGCTGCCGCCCTGCAATAAGGCGGTGGTCACACTGGCGGTGCAGGGCCCCAGCGGCGTGGTCAACATGGACCACAACCTCTTTCTCCACTCCAAGTGCGAGGGCCTGCTGTGTGCCTTTTTCACGGCGCTGGGCATGCGCAAGCACGGCGAGCAGCTGCGCATGAACTGGCCCGGCATCCTGGGCAAGACCGGCCGCTGCCACATCGCGGTGCGCACCTATAAGAAGGACGACGGCACCGAGGGCCAGTCCAACGACATCAAAAAGTTCCTGGAGCCGGAGCAGCCGGTGAGCGCCGCCACCGCAGGCCAGGGTTGGACCGCGGGAGCGTTCTGAGATGGAACTGCGGCCATACCAGAGCGAAGCGAGGCAGGCCGTGCAGAGAGAGTGGGCCGAGGGCCGGCAGCGCACGCTGCTGGTCCTGCCCACCGGCTGCGGCAAGACCATCGTGTTCGCCAAGATCACAGAGGACCGGGTCAAGCTGGGGGAGCGGGTGCTGATCCTGGCCCACCGGGGGGAGCTGCTGGACCAGGCCGCCGATAAGATCAAGTCGGCCACCGGCCTGGGCTGCTCGGTGGAAAAGGCGGAGCAGTCCAGTCTGGGCAGCTGGTTCCGGGTCACCGTGGGCAGCGTCCAGACCCTCATGCGGCAAAAGCGCCTGTCCCGCTTTGCGCCCGATCATTTCGATACCATCATCATCGACGAGGCCCACCACGCGGTGTCCGGCAGCTATACCGCCATCCTGGACTATTTCAGCGCTGCCCGGGTGCTGGGGGTCACCGCCACACCGGACCGGGGCGATATGCGCAACCTGGGCCAGATCTTCGATTCGCTGGCCTATGAATACACCCTGCCCCAGGCCATCCGGGAGGGCTATCTCTGCCCCATCAAGGCGCTCACCGTGCCCCTGCGGCTGGATCTGTCCGGCGTGGGCATGAGCGGCGGCGACTTCAAGGCCGCGGATGTGGACAGTGCCCTGGACCCCTATCTGGAGCAGATCGCCGCCGAGATGGAGACCCAGTGCTCCCACCGCAAAACCGTGGTCTTTTTGCCGCTGGTCAAAACCAGCCAGAAATTCCGCGATATCCTCACCGCCCACGGCTTTTCGGCCGCCGAGGTGAACGGGGAAAGCGCCGACCGGGCCCAGATCCTGGAGGACTTTTCCGCCGGGAAATACAACGTGCTGTGCAACTCCATGCTGCTCACCGAAGGCTGGGACTGCCCCGCCGTGGACTGCGTGATCGTGCTGCGTCCCACCCGGGTGCGCAGCCTGTACTGCCAGATGGTGGGGCGCGGCACCCGCCTTGCCCCGGGCAAGGAGCATCTTCTGCTGCTGGATTTCCTCTGGCACACCGAGCGGCAGGAGCTCTGCCGCCCCGCGGACCTGATCTGCGAGAGCCGAGAGGTGGCTCAGAAGATGACCGAAAACCTGGAAGAGGAGGCGGGCGGCGCGCCGGTGGACATCCAGCAGGCGGAGGAAAAGGCCGCCAGTGACGTGGTGGCCCAGCGGGAAGAGGCGCTGGCCAAGCAGCTGGAGGAGATGCGCCGGCGCAAGCGCAAGCTGGTGGACCCGCTGCAGTACGAAATGAGCATCCAGGCCGAGGACCTGACCGGCTATGTGCCCAGCTTCGGCTGGGAGATGGCCCCGCCCAGCGCCGGGCAGGTGAAAACGCTGGAAAAGCTGGGTATCCTGCCGGACGCAGTGGAAAACGCCGGCAAGGCAAGCCTTCTGCTGGACCGGCTGGAAAAGCGCCGGGAGCTGGGTCTCACCACCCCGAAGCAGATCCGTTTTCTGGAAGGCCGGGGCTTTGCCCATGTGGGCACCTGGCAGTTTGAGCAGGCCAAAAAGCTCATCGACCGCATCGCCGCCAGCGGCTGGCGGCTTCCGCCCAACATCGACCCGGCCACCTATCAGCCGGAATAAGGAGAGAAACACATGGAACAGCAGCGAAGCCTTACCCCGATCCTGGATTTTCTGGACCCCGCCGCGCTGGATTATACCCAGTGGCTGCAGGTGGGCATGGGCCTCAAGGAATCCGGCTATCCGCTGAGCCTCTGGGAGCAGTGGAGCCAGCGGGATGCCGGCCGCTATCATCCGGGGGAATGTGCCCGCAAATGGGAGGGCTTCGGCCGCTGCGGGGCAGCCCCGGTCACCGCAGGCGCCATCGTGCAGATGGCGCTGGACCGGGGCTATTCTCCCGCCGGGGAGGACTATGCCCTGGATTGGGACGACCTGATCGGCCCCGCCTCCGGCAGGCAGGCGTCCGAGCGCCCGCTGGTGGATAAAAACTGGGTGGAGGGCAGGGAGCTCTCCATCCCGGAGACGTGGGACCCGGCCAGCCAGCTGATCGATTACCTGCAGGCCCTCTTCGAGCCGGACGAGCTGGTGGGCTATGTGACCGAAAGCTGGCAGAAGGACGGCCGGTATGTGCCCACCAAGGGCTGTACCGACCGCACCGCCGGCCAGCTTATCGATGCGCTGCGTGCCTGTAAGGGGGACGTGGGCAGCGTTCTGGGCGACTATGACCCGAAGGTGGGCGCCTGGATTCGCTTCAACCCGCTGGACGGCAAGGGCGTGCGCAACGAGAATGTCACCGAATACCGGTTCGCGCTGGTGGAATCGGACTCCATGGAGCTGGAACGGCAGAACGCCATCATCCGGGAGCTGGAGCTGCCGGTGGCAGCGCTGGTCTACTCGGGCAAAAAGAGCCTGCACGCCATCGTTCACATCGACGCCGACAGCTACGAGGAATACCGCCGCCGGGTGGATTACCTCTACGCGGTCTGCAAGAAAAACGGCCTGACGCTGGACCAGCAGAACCGCAACCCCTCCCGCCTGTCCCGGATGCCGGGCGTGCAGCGGGGCGAAAACAAGCAGTATCTGCTGGATACCGGCATCGGCAAGCAAAATTTCGAGGAATGGAAGGAGTGGGTGGAAGCCTCCACCGACGACCTGCCGGACACCGAGGCCCTGGCGGATGTGTGGAACGACCTGCCGCCCCTTGCCCCGCCTCTGATCCGGGACGTGCTGCGCCAGGGCCATAAGCTGCTGCTGGCCGGCCCCTCCAAGGCGGGCAAGAGCTTTGCCCTCATCGAGCTGTGCATCGCCATCGCCGAGGGCCGCCCCTGGCTGGGCTTTGACTGTGCCCAGGGCCGGGTGCTGTATGTGAATCTGGAGCTGGACCGGGCCTCCTGCCTGCACCGCTTCCGGGATGTGTACAACGCCCTGGGCTGGCGGCCGGAGCATCTTGCCAATCTGGATATCTGGAACCTGCGCGGCCGCAGCGTCCCCATGGATCAGCTGGCCCCGCGCCTGATCCGCCGGGCGGCGAAGAAAGGCTACCTCGCCATCGTCATCGACCCGATCTATAAGGTGATCACCGGCGACGAGAATTCCGCCGACCAGATGGCCGCCTTCTGCAATCAGTTCGATAAGGTCTGTACCGAGCTGGGCTGCGCCGTGATCTATTGCCACCACCATTCCAAGGGCGCCCAGGGCGGCAAGCGCAGCATGGACCGGGCCTCCGGCTCCGGCGTGTTCGCCCGCGACCCGGATGCCCTTCTGGATTTGATCGAGCTGGAGATCTCTCCGGAGCTGCGCACCCAGCAGGAGAATGCCGCCGTGTGCGCGGTGTGTATGCAGGCGCTGCGCCGGGCAGGGAAGGAGAGCTCTGCCAGCCAGGACGACGCCTGCAGCGCATTGCAGATGCAGCTGGTCTGCGGCGAGCAGCTGGACGGCATGGAGCGGGCCAAGCTGGCGCTGGACATCGAACAGGCCCGCCGGGCCGCCGCCGGGCTTACTGCCTGGCGCATCGAGGGCACGCTGCGGGAATTTGCCCGCTTCCCGGCCATGAATCTCTGGTTCGACTTCCCGGTCCACCGGCAGGATACCACCGGCGTGCTGGGCGATCTGCAGCCGGATATGGAGACCAAGGGCGGCCGCACCAGCTGGAAGACCAATTTTAACAAACGCAAGACCGAGGGCCAGCGCAGGGAGGAGCGGAAAAGCTCGCTGGATACCGCCTTCGATGCCTGCAATATGGAGGGCAGACCGGTGGCCGTGTCGGAGCTGGCCCAGTACCTGGGCGTCACCGAAAAGACCGTCCGCAACCGGCTCAAGGAGCACGGCGGCTTCTGGGTGGACGGCGGCCAGGTCGGCCGGAAGTGATCCGCATACAAAAGAAACAAGCGAAAGGAGGTGAACCCAGCGATGGAGCTGGAATTTTTCCTTCCCATGATCCCGCCCACCGTCACCCATCAGGACAAGGGCCTGCGCGCCTGGCAAAAGGAGGGCAAAGCCCATGCGGTGCTGTACGATTCGCCTCAGCTGACCCAGGCAAGAGCCAAGCTGCATGCCCACCTTGCTCCCCACCGGCCCCAGAAGCCGATGCAGGGGGCGGTTCGGCTGGTGGTAAAGTGGTGTTTCCCCACCGGAAAGAGCCACAAAAACGGGAGCTATAAAACCACCAGGCCGGATACCGATAACCTGCAAAAGGCCCTCAAGGACGTGATGACCCAGCTGCACTACTGGAAGGATGACGCACAGGTGGCCAGCGAGATCTGCGAAAAGTTCTGGGCCGATGTGCCGGGCATCTACATCCATGCCCAGGAGCTGGAGCAGGGATGAACCGGCACGATGTGCGGCTGGCCCGCCTGTTGTACCGGCTGCTGTGTGCCGGGCTGCTCACAGGGGCCGTCGCCACCCTCATCCTGTCCGCCGCAGCCCTGCTGGGCGCTCTGCGCCTGCTGGCCTGGCTGCTTTAAACGAAAGGAGAAACGAAATGAGTAAACCTGTGAACATGAATGAACTGGCGAAAGAGATTCACGAAAACGCGGTCGAGCACGGCTGGTGGGAAGAGGAGCGCAGCTTCGGCGAGATCGTGGCCCTGTGCCACTCTGAGCTGTCCGAGGCGCTTGAAGAATACCGCGCCGGGCGGCCTATGGAGTATAAGCAGGTTAATATTGACTGCCAAATGTGTGATAATCGTCCTGTTATGCACAACGAAATTTGCTATGGATACGAATGCAAAGAAAGCCACAAGCCTGAGGGCATCGCCGTGGAGATGGCAGACTGCCTGATCCGAATCCTGGACTGGTTCGGAAAGGAAAATCTGGACGTTGACCGCATCGTACAGGAGAAGATGGAATATAACAAAAGCCGCCCCTACCGGCACGGGGGCAAGAAATTATGAACCGAATGCAGTGGGAGGCAGTTGTCCACAGGCTCCGGCAAATGGAAGAACGGCTGCCGGAGGGCAGCTTCGACCGGCTGGCTCTGGAACAGGCCCGAAAAGCGGCCCAAAGCAAAATCCCGGCCAAAGTCCGCTACGGCGGCGGTGCCTGGCGCTGCCCACGATGCAACGCTGTGGTTCGGCCTATGGCGAAGCACTGTGAGAATTGTGGGAAGCGATTGACTACTGTAAATGAAAGGAGAAGGAACGCATGAGGCTTGGTGATCTGGATCAGCTCATGGATCAGGTGGTCCGCAAGAAGGCTGATTGGAATAATCGAAAATATATGGAGGGATTTAACGACTGCATCCTGCGGGTGAGGTCGATGATCCATTCCGCCAAAACGATCGATCCCGAAAGCTTGCCGATTGTGCAGGAGCTTCGGGCAGAACTTGAGCGAACGGCAGTGGAACCGCTGTCTCACTTTGACAGAAGCAAATGGAAGCCGTGCAAGAGGTGCGGGGATGAAGATATGCTTCGAATGTGGGAACAGTGGGAAAGGCAGTACTGCACCCACTGCGGCCGCCCGCTCACCGATGCCGCATGGGAGATGCTGGAGAAGAGATTGGAGGAAAACAGGGATGACCAACCTTGAGCGCCGCGCCTTGATGGGAGAGAAGCAGGCACAGGAAGAATGCACCCTCCATGGCGTTGTGCTGGCGTGTCCGAAGTGCTTTAAGCCGGTAACGGTACGCGGCCCGGAGGATTGGCAGCCGACTTTTCACGACCCGGACAGCGGCGGCGACCCGTACTCCTTTGAGTGCAAATGTGGACTTGCTTTCAGCACATACAAATACGATTTCAAAGAGGCCCTTTCGGACTGGAACACCCGCCCGGCCCCACCGATTGGCCGCTGCGGGGAGTGCGATTCCATCTCGTTTTCCAGCATCGATCTGGGCCTGAAAACGAAGCCGCCGGCAGAACCGGCCGCCAAAGCCGGCCCGCCACAGAACAGGGGGCGGGCGCAGTGAAAGCCAGATACCTGACCACAAAGGAAAAGGCAGCCGCCCGCATTGCCGCCGAGTCGGTGCTGGACGCCCAGGTGGAGGACATCACCAACCGGGTCCAGTGCATGGTCTTTGCGGCCATGCTGAACGCGGGCCTGTCCGCAAGAACCGTCAACCGGGTAATCGACCAGCTGCCGGATGTGATCGACAGCTACGGCCGCCTGCGCAAGGAGAAGCTGGCCGATTACGATATGATCCAGAGCCTGATCGCCCGCGGCGTGAAGGTCCGCATGACCAAGGAGGAGCTATGAACCTGTGGGAATACCGCGACGCATTGAAAACCGTCCAGGCGGCCCGTGAGCGGCTGCTGGAGCTCAAATCCGAGCGCATCACCCAAAGCCTGTCCGGCATGCCGGCAGCCCGCAGCCGGGAGGAGGACCGGCTGGCCAGCCAGGCCGAGCGGATCGACGAGGCCCGCTGCCGGCTGGATGCCGCCAAGGTGGAAATGTACGCCGCCTATGCCAGGGTGGCAGCCGCCATCGCACCGGTGCAGGGCCGGGCGCACGAAATTCTGAACCTGCGCTACATCACCGGCCTGTCCATGGGCCAGATCGCCCGGGCGCTGCACCTGCCCCGGTCCACCGTCTACCGCCTGCACGACCGTGCGGTGCGGCAGCTTAAATAAAAAACTGCGTCGTTCTCGTAGGTAGATAGGGAACGGCGCAGTTCTTTTTATAAACTAATCCATTTGAATAGAGCAGCTATGATCGACTTTACAGCTTTTTAAAATCAAATTGAATGATAAATGTGGCAGATGGGCTGTTGAGTGTTTTTTTTCCATCCTCATAAACGGTCACTTCAAGGCTTCTTGAAAAATCTGAATCTAAATCTTTCTCAAGTATCGTAATAGTGTTCTCGTCAAATCCCACATCAGGGATACTGTCATCTTGCTCTGTACACGAGGCTGAAAGGGTCAAGCGGCTTCCGGCTTCGATATAGACAACGAGGCCGTCTTCTCCGATGGGATTTCTGTTTATCGCATAGTGATGTTCCCAATCCCCTCCAACGCCGGTATTAGTGAGCTTATATAGAGTAGTTGTTACAAGGTATTCTGCACCATTTCCAGATGCCTCCTCAGGAGACAAATCTATTACAATGGGGGAATCAGTTGGGTAGGAATTCGCAGGGGCCCAAAAGGTAAGAAGTGTTCCCAAAAAAGCGATGACGATGCCGCAAAACCATTCGAGCCTTCTTTTTCGGGAAGAACCTCTGGGCCTTTTCGCTGTATCAGTGGGCGGTGGTGCATCCGCAGAAGCGTCAGACTGCGGATTCTCTTTGCTTGGATCGGAGTGGTTTTCACCACGACATTCTCGCTCTGCATTGCCCTGATCGCGAGCGTTTAGCAAGAAATCATAGTCTCTTCTTCGCTGCTCATCGCGAAGAACGTTATATGCCTCAACTATTTTTTGGGTTTGTCTTTCCGCAAAGGCTTTATCTCCGGTATAGTAATCAGGATGAAATGCCTTTAACATGTTCCGGTATGCAGCTTTGATCTCATCCTGGGAGGCAGTTGGGCTAACACCCAGCACATCATAATGTGTCATAATTATGCCTCCTTTTCATAGTGATATAGCGATATGATCGCACAAACAATACTGCACAATTCAGCAAGGAACGATGCATTGACAATGCCTGCATACGCACAAGTCAAGATAACATAAATGCAAAACGCCTTGTTTGCAAAGCGATAGGATGCGTGTTTGGTTATTTTGTTCGCCGCGAAAGACGCCAGAAAAATCGGAATTCCGTTCAGGAGCAGTGCTCCTGTTATTATCGTACCTCGAGGGTATTCCAAAATGTTTCCAATCACGGGAACAGATAAAAGATAGTTCAATACCGGGGTTAGAACTAGAAAAAGTACTAACCACAAAATATACGCTGCAAGAATTCCAAACAGGTTCAGAAAAAATGCTTTTATGCTTGTTTTTAGACCGGATTCCATACAATACACCACTTTACGATTTTTGATAATTATGACACATCCGAATAACAATAGCAAGAATGCAGACGAAAAAAGTGTTGACTTTTTGGAGTTCAATAAATATAATTGAATTATCGGAGTTCAGAAAGTGGGGTGAAAAGATGTCTCCGAGAACCGGGAGGCCAAAGTCTGAAAGCCCGAGAACAAACCAGATAAGCACGAGAATGACGGATGAGGAGCTCAAACGCCTCGATGATTATTGCGCGAAGCATGAGAAAGAACGTGCAAGTACCGTGCGAGCTGCCGTTATCGAGTTTTTGGATAGGCACGAAAAAAAATAAAGAACAACCCGCCCACGCCGTAGGAAGCAAAGCGAGTTGTTCTCCACATCCAGAAGTTACCTTCCGGTAAATCTATTCTACCACAGAGGGTGACTTCTTACAAGCAACGAAAGGAAGTCACTATACATTATGGATTTAAAAAATTTGTTGATGCATCAGCCATGCTCAACTCTCCAGTACAAAGAAGCCAGACAAGCAGCAGAAATCTGCTATTCCCACATCAAACAGGGGAATCCTTTTTTTGCATTAGATTTGGCTATCGGTTACGGAATCATGTTGGGAAAGCACTTAGCCCGTGGCGGGGAAGGTGGGGTGTGCAATGAATGATAAGCGTTGTAGTAAACTTGACCAAGATAAGAACGGAATGCTTGAGCAGAGGATTCAGTTACTGCAAGAAAAGGCAACCAGGGCCGCATTTGACGCAGGTTTTGCGATGGGCCAGCAGCACGCAGTTGCACATGAAGCCGGCATCCAAACCTTCTCACATGCTTCGTTTGGAACTGTGCGAACAGTGGAGCAGGATGGTAAGGTACTGTTCTGCGGCAGGGATGTTGCAACGGCGCTTGGGTACACGAATACTAATAAAGCGTTGGCTGATCATTGCAAAAGCGATGGGGTAACGAATCGTTACCCCATCTGCGACAGTCTGGGACGCACGCAGGAAGCACGCTTCATCACGGAAGGCGATGTTTATCGGCTCATTACCCACAGCCGCCTGCCTGCTGCCGAACAGTTCGAACGCTGGGTGTTCGACGAGGTGTTGCCGGAAATCAGAAAAACCGGTGGTTATGGCCGGCAAAATACCGTGGAGAACGAGCTTTTGAATCAGATTCTGGAAAATCAGAAGCATATCCTTGCTCTGCTCAAGGCGGGAAACACCGCCCCAAAACAGCTCGTTTCCCATTCCATGCGGGGAAGGGAAATGCTGGTCGCAAGCAGATACTCCGCCTATCAAAGCGGACTGGAACAAAATCCGGAACTGAGAAAGCTGATTCTTAGCCACTGTAAAAACTATTCCGAGTTTGCGCTTCGAATGGGCTGGTGGCAGGCGAAAGTCCATAAATTGCTTTGTGGGCAAAAACCTTTGTATCTGGACGAAGCCCAGAAGATTGCAGGCGTGTTGAATGTGTCTGTTGATGCCGTGGTGGATGCGGCCCAATTTGAACAGATCTGAATAAGAAATACCCCCGGCCGCTGGAAGAAATTCCTCAGCAGCCGGGGGTATTTTCATCCGATTACTTCGTAGAGCCGCTCAGCCTGGGCACGGGAATACCCGGCCTCCATCAGCGCCTCCAGGGTGTTCTGCTTTTTACTGCCGGGAATGGTCTTCCCGGCACTGTTTTTGTCGCCGGTCACATCCCCGGCAATCTCCTTCGCCACAAGGTAGGGGATCACCGCGTCGGCGCCGCCGTCCAGGTAAGCCTGCATCATGGCTTCGGTGGCGGTCAGATCCCCGCTGTTCACCGCCGTCTGGAAGTCCTCCTCCAGCTGGGGGATCACCTGGGTCTTGGCCATGGTGTTCGCCAGCGAGTAAACGCCTTCCAGCACCGCGGCCTGTCCGGCAGGCTCCAGCGCCTCAAAGGGCGCATAGCCCTCCAGCGCCTCCACCATGTCAGCGGAGGTCTGGCCCTTCACCTGCTTGCCCAGGGTGAACTGCTGCGCATCCAGCACCACCTTCTCGCCGTTCACGGTGAAGGAGCTGTTCAAAAGCGCCGGCAGCGCGGCCGCGTCGCCGGTGGTCCCGTAGATCTGCTCCACCAGCCGGTCCGCGTCGGTGGTCCGGTCCGGGCTGTAATACCCGGGCGAAAGCATCCCGTAGGCAAGGCGGCCGAGTGTGCTGCCGCCCGGGTTCTCCTGGGTGCGGCCCCACACATCCACATAGGGCGGGTTCTGCTCCGAAAGACCGGGAATCCGGTTCGTGATCCGCTGGGCAGCCTCCCAAAGCCCGCCCTCCGCTCCCTGCCGGTCGGAGTAGGGGGTGCGCCGCACCGGGTCCATGGCTCGGGCAAGCTGTCCGCTCAGGGTGGGAATGCCCTGGGTGGCAAAGTTGCTGACCGCCTGTCCGGCCGCTGCCGTCACCGGGTTAGACCCGGCATAGGTGGCCGACTGAATGGCACTGTTGATGCCGCTGAGCATGGTGGTGTCGAACAGCGGCTCAGTGATGTTGCCCATGGCGGTCAGGAATTCGTTGAAGCCGAAGCCTTCCTGCTCACTGGCGTGGAAGGCCTCCACACCGGCCAGAAGTGCCATCACCGCGGGGCCTGCCCAGTCAATGGTGTAGGTGCCGCCGGGCAGGTTGATAGAGTAATCCTGCCAGCCGCCCGCTGCCTTAAAGTCCCGCTCCTTTTTGTTCTCCGGGGCAACGCCGTTCACCAGTCCCTGGCTTGCCAGGAAGGCGCCCAGCGCCATGATGCCGGTGCCGGTCAAGCCCTGGGCCAGGTTGTCGATCATCTCTGCTGCACTCATCCGGCCCATCCGCATCAGGGCGGTGTCCAGAGTCATCGCCTTCACCAGCCCCGCCGGGCTGTAGGCAAGGCCCCGCTTGATGATGTTCAGCGGCGTGGTCTTGAAGGGGACCAGTCCGCCCACAAACAGCTTGGTGCCCAGGTTGGTGCGTTCCAGTCGGCTCAGTGCCTGCGCCAGGCTGTTCGCCTCGGTGTAGGTGGCCCGCTTGGCCTCCTCAATGGCGTAGGCCCTGGCCTTGTCCAGCACCGCACCCTCCGCGGTTTTCGGGTCAATGCGGTTGGCCTTCAGGTATTGGGCCAGGCTGTCCGTGTATGCGGTTTTCTTGAACAGGGTATCCTCGGCACTCAGCGCCCCGCTGTTGGCCTTGTAAAGACGGCTGGCCGCCCCTGCGGCGGTGTCCGCCGCCTTGCGGGCGATCCGCTGGGGCAGTGGACTGGAAGCAGCGGTGCCCCAGCTGCCGTTCACCTTGAAGGGGTCCTTCAGCTGTTCAATGATCTGCCGGTCGTTGTATTTCTGGCTGCCGTCCAGAATGGCGGCCACGTTGTCCAGATCCTGCCGGGCGAATTCCTTCAGGGCCCGGTCTGCGCTGTCCAGCGGGTTCAGAACGCTCTTGGTTCGCTGTCCGGCAGGCACAAAGGTGGGCTCCAGCGCCGCGCCGATCATGTTTTTCAGCCTGCGCACCGGGATGTTGATGGCGTTGGAGGCCACGTTCCGAATGTGGGTGGCGGGGTTTGCCAGCATGGCAAGGTAGCGCCAGGCGTTCCACCGGTCGGCCCAGGTGGCAGGCAGCTGATCCGCAATGTTCCGGTAGATGGCCAGCAGCGCCTCGTCCTGCTCCTTCTGGCTGCCCGCCTTCATCAAAGCGTCCGCCAGCTCGCCGGGAATCGAGATGTTACCGAACTGGCTGCCGTACTGATCCACCAGCTCCTTCTTGAAGCTCTCCAGTGTCTGCTGGGCATAGTAGAGCTTGCCCTCCGGGGTCATCCGCTTCAGCAGCCGCTGGGCCTGCAGGTTCTGGCCCGCCTCGGTGGCGATCCGGGCAAGGTCGCCGGCCAGCTTCATGGCGGTCTCGGTGTCGCCGTTCTCCGTCGCCAGGGTATACAGCACCTGTCCCTTGGCAATGCCTGCCTTGGAGGGGGCGCTGCCGTCATTCATAAGGCTTTTCCAGGCATCCAGCTCCTTTTGGTAGCCGTTTTGCTGAATGGCCTGCACCGCCTCGTTCACGACCTGCCGGTCTCTGGCCACATCGTGGGAGAACAGCCCATCCGCCACCGCCTTTTCATACAGAGGAATCATCTCATCCGGTGTCTGGGGTGCCTCCATCAGGGTGCGCACGCCCACGCTTACCCGGTCGGTTCCGTTCGTGCTCACCGGCACATCCACCACCCGGGCAGCGTTTTCGCCGGGGGCGATGGTGCCGTATTCCGCCTGCATGCCCGCGTAGCTGGCAGGGTCGTGCTTTTTGGCGCCGATGCTGGCCGGCGGCAGGTTCAGGCTTTCCTTGAAGGCACGGCGGGAGTTTTCCAGCATCCCGTCAAAATCATCCACCCAAGCAAAATCATTAAATCCGGTCAGTGTCGGGTTTTCCTTGAATTCGTGAAAATAGGCTGCCAGTTCCCGGTTTACCTTGTCCAGATCGTCCAGGTTGGTCAGATCAAGCGCCCCATCAAAATATTTGTCATTGATGATTCTGGCTGCGTCCTGATAATCCTCATCCAGAAAATCGAGGCTGGAAAGGAATGTGTCATAATACTCCTGCGCACTTTTTTCGCCACGGTTCAGAGCAACGTGAAAATCTTCGTGCGCCATAGTATCCCCAGGGTCAAAATCAGTACCTTTCCAGATGTACACAGTACCGTCCGGTGCTGTAGCCGCATCGCTCAGCTGTCGGGTCATTCCGTCCTTGTTGACCAGAAGCGGCTGATCGGTCAAAACGAATGCCTGCCCGCGAGCAGTATATTCTTCTGCAATCCTTCGGGCGTTATCACCGGCCTGATCCATTTCCACTGGGGTATATGCAAACGAGGTCTGTTTCAGCCTGCCCAGCTTCATGCCGGAGGCCTCTGCCTGCTTTACGAATTCTTCTGCCGTTTGCTGGAAGGGCGCTCGATCCCGTTTTCCTTCAAATATTGTTCGAAGTCCCGGAGCATCTCCATCTGCTGCTGCACGGTGATCCGTCTGCCCAGCCCGCGCTGTGCTCTCCACTGAGCTGCGAAGGGGTGGCTGTACTTCTCGTCGAACTCCCTCGCCTCCAGGCATTCCTTCTGGTACTCCGCCCACTCCTCGTCGCTCATCCGCGGACGCCCTATATGGTCTGCGATCATATCCGGCAGTCCCCGATAAGGCTGCTTCGCCATCGTTCATCGCCCTTTCTGTCGATTCTATGGCTTTATCATACCGTTCGGGGAGATTCGTGTCAATTCCGCGGCCCAGTGCCCTGCGGGTGGCGCTGCTGGTCTCGGGCAGCCTGATGCCGGTCGCCTGTTCAAAGGCAGCCCGGTGAACGCCGCCTGGCTTCAGAGCGTCCATCTGGCGGCTGGTCATGGTCCCGTTCCGGAAGGCCTCCACCAGCTGGTCCACTTCGCTTTTTTGGCCCACCGGGGCCGAACCGGCGGCTGTGGCGGGGGAGGGCAGCGCCTTCGCCGTGTCCAGCGCATCCGTAGTATTTTTTGCAGCGCGCGCCGCTGCTTCGGCGGCGTTTTGGGTGCCGCTGCGCATCCCGCGCAGGGCATGTCTTCCCGCGCTCCATAAGTAAGGAATCTCTTCGCCCACCACGTTCAGGGCGGCGTTCACGCCCAGATTTTTCATTGTGGAGGCGGCGATCTGTCCGGCGCTCTTTCCATCCCGCACATCCCGGGCAAGGCTGGGCGCAGTGTCCATCACCAGGTCCGCCGCCTGTCCCGCCAGCATGGAGGCGATGCCCTCTGCGCCAAAGGCCTGCCCCAGCACCGGGATCTGCTGCAGTGCCTTTGCGCCCCGGGTCCCGGCCAGCGCCGTGCCCGCTTTTTGCAAGGCAGGGATCTGTGCCGCCGCCGGGGCCACCAGCGCGTAACCGGCCAGGCTGCCGCCGATCTGGCCGCCCAGAGTCCCGATGGGGTTCTGGGTCCGGGCATCCTGCACTGCATCGTCCCCGGTGCTGCCGCCGCTCATAAGGTCCGCCAGCGCCGGAATGCCAAAGGCCTCCGCCGCGCCGGTCATCACGTTGGCAATGGGGCTGATCTTGTTGGCCAGCCGCTGCATCTGGCGGCTGTATTCCTGCTGCTGGGCGTCGGGCTGCTGGCCGCTCTTTTCCAGCTCCCACATGGCCGCGCTGTTTTCCCCGATCAGCCTGCGGGCGTCGGCCTTCTCCTCCCGGCTCAGCCGGTACCCGTCCGAGAGCCAGGTGTCCAGCTGCCGGGCCTGCTCTTCGTCCGGCCGGCTGCCAGTCAGGGAGGAGGTTTCCACCTTTGCGGGAGTGGCCGCCGGTTCGCTCGTTTTCTGTTTCGTCTGCTGCAAAAAGTCCGCCCCCGCCGCGGGCCGCGTTTTGGGCGAAGCGGTCGGGGAATGAGAGGAAGCGGAACTTCGGCGGGAAAAGGAAACGGAGGAGGAAGCAGACGAGAAAGCGGGGGCGCTGGGCTTATCCGGGATCTGTTCCAGCCGTTCCACCGTTTCGCTGCGCCGCTTTTCCAGTGCGTTCAGGTCATATCGTGCCATGTCGCTCCCCCTCACATTGTCAGTTGATGCCCATCTGATTCAGAATGTCCAGAATGTCCTGGTTGGAAACGCCGCTCAGCATCAGCGCGTCCACCACGTCGTCCGGGTTCTGGTAGCTGGAATATACCTGCTGGGCCAGCCGGTACGCGTTACTGCCGGAGCCGGCCGCGTCCGCCTGCCGGGTCGAAACGCTGCGGGTCGAATTTCCGGCCGAATAGCTCTGGGCTGCCGCCTTCTGGGCCGCCGCGGCCTGCGCCTTTTGAATGTCACTCAGTTGGCTCAGGTAATCCTGGCTCAGGGCAAACTGCTGGTCGTAGTTTACGCTGGCCGCGTCCGCAATGGCGTTCGCCAGATTCTGCTCCAGCTGCATCTCGTAGGCCAGCTTTGCCGCCTCGGCGTCGCTCAGCTGGCCGTTGTAGCTCTGCAGGGCACTGGCCTTGCTGGAATCGTAGCTGTTTTTCAGGCTGGCCAGGTTGTCGTTCCGGCCGCTGTCGATGGTATTCCGGCTGTTGCCGTACTCGTTGTACAGCCCGGCCATGGTACTTTCAGCGGCGCCGCCGGAAAGTCCCTGGGCGCTCATCTGCTGGCCCAGGTCCCGCTTGCTCATCATGTAGTTGATGTAGGCCTGCTGCTGGGCGTTGTCCGCCTGCTTGTTCACACCGTCCACGCCCAGGTTGTAGTCGTTTTCCAGTGTGCCCAGGGTGGATTCATAGTTCTGCTTCAGCCCGCTCAGCTGGTTCTGGTAGGCGCTGCCCAAAGCTGCCATGTTCCGGTCATAGGCAGCCTGTGCGGCCTCCCGCTTGCGGCGCTCTGCCTCCTCCGCCGCCCGGCGCTGCTCCTCATAGATGGCCTGCAGCTGCGCCTGATACGCGGCGTAGGGGTCATAGGCGGGGGTCGATGCGCCGCCACCGCCGGAAGAGCCACTGGAAGAGCCTTTAGAAGAACTCCCACCGCTGCTGGAGGAGCTGTTCGGCTTTCTTCCCAGGCCGCTGTAGGTGCTGTGCCCGTAGCTGCCCGGCTTGTAGCTCTCGTTGATCTGCTTTTTCTGTTCGCTGGTCAGGCCGCCCCGGCTTCCGCCCAGAACCCAGTCCGCCAATGCCATACCGATCTCTCCTTTCCTGATGCCAGCCCCCGCCATAAGGGCAGGGGCCGGCTCTGCGTTACTGCTTCAGCTGCTTGGCGATCTGATCGGCACCGGTTGCCGCCAGACCGCTCACAATGCCCACCGCCACGGCGGTAATGGGGTCAGCCGCCGGGAACTCGGGCATAACATACATGCCCGCCACACCCAGCACCGCACCGGCCATGCCGCACACGATGGGAATGATTTTGTTGTTGTTCCAGGGGGTGGCCTTGACCACCAAACCCACCAGATAGCAGATCACCACGATACCGGCCACGCCGGTGATGCCCATAAATTCCATTGTTAATCCTTCCTTTCCAGAATCGTGATGCGGGTCTCATGATCGTTGAGCGTCGCATCCTGTTCATCGTTGTGTTTCCACAGGCGGCGGTGGCCTTCGGTGTTGTTCTGTTCCTGCTGGGTCTGCCGGTCCCGCAGCCCTTCCACCAGGGTGGAGAGCTTGGTGAGGGTGCTGTTCAGCCGAATCACCGGCGCCCCCACCGAAAGAAACAGCCCGGCCACCACCACCAGCACCCCAACTACGCCCCATTCATCCATCGGCTTCACCTCACTGAGCCAGCGCCGCGCCGGCCTTTTCCAGCTTGTCCAGCACCTGCTGGGCGGCGGGGTCCTCCAGAGCCTGCTGCACCAGGTCCAGCTTTTCCAGCACCCGGTCCAGCTTGCCGTCCAGCTTTGCCAGCATAAACATGACCTCGTCAAACTCCATATCCGGCACGTCCGGGTTTTCGGGAGTCTCCGGCTCCTCGGGTTCCTCAGGGGGCAGATAGTCCTCCACACCTAGGCCCAGCGCCTGGGCTTTGGCCGCCACCTGCTTCCGGTCACCCTTACTGGCCGGGCCAATGACGATGTAGTCGCCTGCATCAAAGTGGGGCAGATTCAGGCTCTCAGCCAGTGCCGCCATAGTCTTGCGGTCGCCGCCGCTCACGGGGCCAATTTTCAGAGTATCGCTGTACATGGTATTTTCCTCCTTTTCAAAACCATTCTTTCCTGCTGCCCGGATGAGAGCAGGAAAGTCCACATAGGCCCGGTTGCAGTCCACCCGGCCGCCGATCCCGGCCACGGTGCCGCTGCTGGTGTACTGGTGCATGTCCCGCTGGATGGTCTGATCCGGATTTGCCCGGTAATCCGCCAGCCACACGGTGTCGCAGTGCTGCCGGATGCTGCCAAGATCCACACTGGGCATCCATGCGGTATAAGAGTAATAACCCTTGTACCACGCTGCGCCCATAGCATCGAAGAAGGCCAGCGCGCAGGCGGTGCGCTGCGCCGCCGGGATGCTGCCGTCTTCATGGTCGAAGTACACCGGATACTCGAACTGTTTGCCCGCCAGCACCTTGGCAAACAATCGGCCTTCAGTGGCCGCGTCCGCCTGGGTGGTCGCGTAGCTGTACCAGTACGCACCAACCGGAATGCCCAGCCGCTTGCACTCGGCATAGTTGCGGGCCCACTGGGCATCCACCTGGCTTTCGTAGCGGCCGTACCCGGCCCGCAGAATGGCAAACTGCACACTGGGGTCCGCTGCCACTGCATCCCAGTTGATGGTGCCCTGGTGCTTGCTCACATCGATGCCGTGGGCAAGGGCAGGGGAGGCGCGCACCAGCAGCACCGGCGCAGGCTTTTCCTCCAGCGTCCAGCCCATCTGCTCCAGATACGCCTGGATTTCACAGCATTCTTTGGCATGGTCCGCCAGCAGCAGTTCTACGGCCGCATCGCTCAGGCCTTCCACCGCTGCGATCTGCTCCGCATTCATACCAGATACGAAGCTTTTGCAGATTTCTCTGATTCGTTCCTGTGTGATGTTCATGCAATCCCCTCAATCTGATAAATGTTGAACTCAGTGTTGTTTTTGGTCACGCCGCTGGTGCTCAGCCGCAAGCTCAGCAAGTTCGATAATGTAATGCTGCCGCCGGTGGAATTGCGGGAGATCGTGGCAGAGGTTGCGTTGATATAGCTGTCCGAGTTGTTCGCAAAAAACGCAATTGCACTGCCATCTTTCGGTACGTTTTTGATGATGGCCTTGCCAAAGTTGGAGCTGAGCTGGATCAGCGTGTAATCATCCCATCCGGCAGGAGTGTTGATCGACCCCGTTTTCCAGGCCAGACCGCTCGCCAGAGTTTTCGTGTGCCCCTTGGGAATCGCGCCCACATCCTCTGCACTGGGGGTCCAGCTGTCCGGGCGTGCGCCAACGTCCGAGGCAGTCAGCTTTTTGCCGCCCACCTTTCCGTTGTTGTTGACCAGCACATGACCATTCTCAAACCCGCTGGTGGACGTTTCGGAGCTCACCTCATTGGGCCCTGCCGGACCCTGGGGGCCGCGCACGTTGCCCAGCAGCAGTTTCTGTTCCGCCATCTTTTATCCTCCTTTACGAATAACTCACATACAGGTTTCCCTCTTCGTCCAGCTCGAAGGAGGGGGCTTTCCCATCCGCTCCGGCCGGTCCGGTGGGACCCTGCGGGCCCTGGGCGCCGGTATCGCCCTTTGCGCCCTGGGCGCCGGTGTCCCCCTTGGGTCCCTTCAGGGTGGCCACATAGGCCCATTTTGCCACCGATGCAGCGCCGCCCAGGGTACACTTGTACACATAGTTGGTGCTGCTGTTCATGTACATGTCTCCCACAATGGCGCTGCTTACGCCGCTGCCGGAAAACACGGTGCCCGTGGTGCTGGTTCCGGTGATGCCGGTGCCGGTGTACCAGGTGCTGCCCCGGGTGCCGGCCGGTCCCTGTGCGCCGGTGGAGCCGGTCGCACCCCGTTCACCCTGCGGGCCTTGGGGTCCTGTGTCTCCCTTGGGCCCCTGCGCACCGGTATCGCCTTTCGGGCCCTGCGGGCCGGTATCGCCCTTGGGGCCTTTGATGTTGCCCAAAAGCTGCCGTTCTGCCATCTTTCATCCTCCTTTACTCGTACCGCACATACAGGTCTCCATTTTCCTCCAGCTCCAGCGCCGGGGTGGGCCCGCGCAGGCCGGTCACATTGCCCAGATCCAGCTTCTGGCCGTCCTGTAAGGTATAAACCAGATGTCCGTCCTCGATGGAAAGGGGAGGGGGCTCTCCCGCGCCGTAGTAGACCGAAAGATTACCGCTTTCGTCCACGTCCATCTTGAAAAAGCCCGGGTCTCCCTTGGGGCCGGTCTCACCCGGGTCGCCCTTTTCGCCCTGTGGGCCGGGGCTGCCCTGGGGGCCTGTTTCGCCCTGTGGGCCGGCAGGCCCCTGGGGGCCCTGCACACCGGTATCACCCTTTTCGCCTTTCGGGCCCTGTGGTCCTGTCTGCCCCTGCGGTCCGGTGGGCCCCTGCGGTCCCCGCTCGCCGGTGTCTCCTTTTACACCCTGTACACCCTGCACACCCTGCGGCCCTCGAATATTGCCCAGATTGATCTGCACCTCGTCCGATACGGTGTAGATCAGGTTCTTGTCCCCGTCGATGGAGAAGGGCGGCGTGGGTTCGCCGTCGTTGTGCTGCAAAAACACGTTGCCTTCCTCGTCCACGGTCAGGGCAAACAGGCCGGGGTCCAGGTCGGTCACTACGCCGCCGGGGCCGGGAGGACCTTCCGGTCCGGGCAGGCCGTATACCACGGTTGCGTCGCTGTCCGGGTCATCCTCCACCTGAGTGAACTTGAAGCGCAGCTTGCGCCGCTGGGTGTAGGTGTTGTCCAGACCGTCCTCGATCACATGGCCCCGGCTGGACGCCACCGTGAACTTGCTGCCGTCGGTGCTTACCTCCAGCTCGCCGAAGGAATTGAGCCGGATCTTCTTCACGTCGTCGCTGATCACCCGCTTGAGCAGCTCCGCGCCCAGCGCAGCCAGTACCGCGTTCAAATTGCTGGCGGTCCCTTCCGGCACACCATCCGGCACAGTTACGGTGATCCCGTCCGCACCACCGCCCTCGTTCAGAGCGTCTACCAGCGCGTTGAAGGCAGGCACAATGATCTCCCGGGGGATCTCGTCCAGAATCCGCTGCATCTCAGCGGTATCCACGCCTGGGGTATCCGGGCGGCCCACGTTGCCCTTACCCTTCAGGTCACTGTCCTCGATCCGTTTGAATGCCATTTTCTCACCCCTTGTAGTTTCCGTTTTCCACATATTCCAGCGCGTAGGCCATCAGGCCGAAGGGCTCGTTCCGCTGATCGTTTTCAAAGCGGAACCGGGCCTTGTCCACCCGCTTGATGCGCAGTTTTGTGTGCAGCGTCTTGGTGGTCTGGTCGTTGGAATAGGTGAATTTTGAATAGATCAGGCTCGCATAGCTGAAGTAGCGGGCCTTGCGAGTCTCCTCCCGTAAAAATCCCCAGATGCCCCGCTTCTGGGCATAGAGCTTCACGCTGGTGGCAACAGCCGGGGTCAGCTGCAAAGCAAGATAGCGAAAGGTCTTGTTCTTGTAAAACAGCTTGCCGGAAAAATCCGGCGTCTCCCAAACCGCGTGGATGGGCTGCCCATCATCGTTGTAGCTCTCCTGCGCCTGGGGGTCATCATAAAAGCGGTATACGGCTCCGGTGCTGTCCCCGAAGAAAAGCCGGTCGTTCTCCACCCAGATCGCGCTGGCGGGAAGGTTCGTGCGGTAAAAGCAGGCGTACTGCCGGGTGGAATAGGGTTCGCTCCGCTCCTGTCCCAGGCTCTGCAGCCCGTCCAGAATGTAGGCGTGTCCGTTCACACACAGCCAGTAAAGGTCCCGGAACACCGCAGCCACTGCCCCTGCCAGTCCGCTCTCCCGGGTCAGCGCGCCGTTCACATAGTAGCTCCGGTCCTGGCTGTAGCGCTCACCGCTGATGTCGCTGGGGGTAATGGCGTAAATGCCAAGCGCGGTCAGAAACACCGGCTCGGTGCAAAGGTAGCAGAAGCTGCCCTTCGCCACCGCGCCTGGCCCCTGCAGCGTGTTGGTGATGGGGAAGGCGGGCTGGTTATCCACCAGGTCCCCGCGGCGGATCACCACGTTCCGGTCGGTGTCCCGCTCATCCTTATGGGCGGCCAGATAGTTGTTGATGATGCTGTATCCCATCACCGCGCTGCCGCCGCTGCCCAGGGTGCTGTACCCGGTGTCCGGCCAGTAGGTGGGGTCGTTCTGCCCGGAATACCAGTCATAGCTGGGGTAGTCCGGGTTGCCGGAAAGGAACAGACGGTCCGCCGCGCCGTTTACCCCGAACAGAATGCCGATGTCGCACTTGTTGATCCGGTCGGCGTATCCGGCCACGGTCCGCGCCGCAGTGATCCGCACATTGTCCTGTCCGCTCACCGGGCTCGGCCCTGGGGCGGTGGTGAAGGTCACCACACCGGTCTGCCGGTTTACCGAAAAATCATTTCCCTCACTTTTCTTTACCCAGTCGCCTTGGGCACTCAGCACCTCCACGACCACAGCGGTGGAATCCAGCCCGGAAAAACTCAGGTGGTATTCCTTTGCATCCTCTGTCCCCAGAAACATCTCCTGAAATTTTGGCTGCAGCAGGTTCAGCTGTTCATATTGCTTGCCGCCTCCGGCGGGAGCCTTCGCAATGGTGAACAGAGGAATTTTCGCAACTTCGGATGCCTTTTTTACCGTTTTCCCGTCATAGACCAGCAGAGCTTTGCCATCCGCAAGAAACAGCCGCTCCGCCAGCTGCCAGCTGCGGCTGGGCCGGTCGGCAGCGTCGCTGTATACCAGCTCCGGCTCATCCTCACCGGCAAGGTCCACCCGATACAGCTTTGTTCCGGCATGCAGCAGGCCGGGCTTTTCTCCGTACCCATGGTAGCCGTGAATCGCACCCTCCAGCGTAAACAGCTTTTCATACCCCATGCACTTGCGCACCTTGCCGGGCACGTCCCGGATCAGGTTCTGTCCGTTCGGGCTCTGACTCTTGTCCACGTTGCTGGGGTCGTTGGTCATGTCCACGCCCAGCAGGGTGTCCACCGTCAGCACGCTGCGGCTCACCTGGCTGGGCACCTTAAAGGTCGCCAATCGTCACACCTCCCGTCAGATCCACCCGCTCACGCTGGTGAATTCGTCCGAGGTCACGCCGGAGCAGGGCTGCTTCAGCAGCCCGAAGGCTACCTCGAATTCGTTTCGGTACACCGTGGCAATGGCAATGTCATCGTCCTTGTACAGCTGGCTGGCAATGTACAGCGGCAAAATCACCGCGGCATCCGGGTCAAGGGGGATCTCCTCATCGTCCGGTGTGGTCAGGGTAATGGCAGGGGGCCATGCGTCGTAATAAAACAGCATCCGGCCCTGCACCCCGTCCGGAAGAACTAAAAACCGTCCGCCCACAAGCTGAGCACCGGTCACGGGGCAGGGGGTGCCCGATTCATCAAAGCCGTATACCTCCAGCCGGTCCGCCCGGTAAAAATCCGTCAGCTCCCGGGTCAGGTCAACGGTCAGAACGCCAGCTGCCTTGTCCGGGATCTCGTAGCATTTTCGCAGCGCCTTGCCTGCGGTGCAGAGCAGCTGAAGCCCTTCATTTGCCGCCTGCGGCATGGCGTTCATGTACTCCCGCACGCTCTCATCGTTCTCGTTGATGGTGGTCCCGTCCGCCGAAAACATCTTCTGCAAAACCGCCAGCTTCACGTCTTTCCAGGTCATAAGCCGCCCTCCAGATGTCCGGTGTCCGCCGCGGCAGCCTGGCCGGTCAGTCCGGGCTGTACCCCCGCAGCCTGCAAAGCGGCGGCCTTCTGTTCGTCGATCTCCTGCTTGATGCTCGCCTTCATGGCCTCCGCGTGGGGGTAGCCGGTCTCGGCCAGCAGAGTCCACAGCCGATACTGGCTCTGCAGCTCGTTGATCGGGCCAAAGGCACCCGCCTGATACTTCACGTCGATCATGCTCCACAGGGTCTCCCGGTTGCTGGCCAGGTTGGAGGCCGGGTCCACCTCAAAGATGAACTCATCGCACCAGTAAAATTCGCCGGCCGCGTCCTGCTTCAAAAAGTCGTACCGGTCAAAATGGGTGAACTGCTGCTGTCCGTCCGGCTGCTGATAGGTCAGGGGATAGGGCTCATCCGCGTAGGCCAGCATGAACTGGAACATCAGCTTATACAGCTTCGCGTAGGCCTGGTTTTTCATCTCCCGTTTGGATTGCAGGCGCCCCGCCGACTGGTTGGCCGAGAATTGTTTGGCGGTTCCGCTGGTGGCCGAGGCATCGTACTTGCCCTGGAAGGCATCGGTGATGCCCAGGGTGCTCTTGGCCCAGGCATAGTTTGTTTCCAGCATGTTCTGGTCACGGCTGGTGTCCACCTGCACGTTGACCACGCCAATCATGCTCTTGTCCGCGGGGTTGCGCATCCGCAGCACCTTCAGCTCTCGGTCGGTGGTTTCCACGTTCACCCCTTCGGGCAGGGTCACATAGCTGCCGCCCTTCAGCAGCTTTTCCTCGATCTTGGTGCCGAACTTGGAAACGGCGATCTGCTGGTCCTCGATCACGTCCACATCGCTGGAGCCCAGAAGCTGTCCGAACAGGCGCACGTTGCGCCGCAGCACAAGGGGAAACGCATTCGGTTTGTAGTAGGGGATGGTAGTGCGCACCGGGGGCCCCTCCTGCCAGATGGGTTCGCCGGTCAGAAGATCGGTCTGAATGCTGCCGTCCGGGTTTTTCACCGGCTCCGGCTCTCCCGGTTCAAGGGCGGGGACAAGGGTGCCGTCCGCCAGGGTAATGTCCCGCTCCAGCTCCTGGGCCTCCAGTGGGGCCTGCCGGAATTTTTTCGAGCCGCACACCGGGCATGCGGCGGCGGTGCGCCGAGTCCCGCATTCGCAGCACACCTCACCCCGCCGGGCCTGGTAGTCCTCCAGATCCTCTAGGGTCTGGTCGCCCACCCAGCTGAACAGGCCGATCCCGCCCTCCCGGTTGCGGAAGTAAACAATGTTCTGGGTCACAAGCCCTTCCACATATTCACCATCGGCGGTGCGGGCGCTCACATCGCTCTCGCTTTCCTCTTCGATCTTCACCCCGTACCGCCGTTCCAGATATTCCCGGCTCTGGCTCACCAGCACGAAAATGTACTCCATCTTCTCCACGTCGTACACGCCCGGCTGGGGGATCACCTGCTTAGGATGGCGCTCGCACACGCTCAGATCGCCCAGCGTGCAGTGGAAGCCCGCGTTCGGGTCCCACTCCACCTGCCAGTAGTCGCCGCCCTGAATGGGCACCGTGCGCTCCTGCAGATCGTTCAGCTCCTTGAAATTCAGCAGCCGGATCTGGTTGAGCAGCAGTGCCTCGATCTTGCGGGCCAGCTCCTTGTCCTCCGGGTGGATGGCGGTCACCCGAGGCTGGGGCACGGTGCTGTCCACCTGGCTCTCGATCAGCTCATACACGATGTTGCGCACGTTGGTGGCGTCCTTGGCCTTGCTTGCACCGGAGGCCGCGGGGATGGAATGGTCGCCGGTGTAGTAGGCCTGCCGCCGGTCCATCTTTTGGCGCAGCGGGTCGTAGCTGCGCTTTGCGTAGTCCAGCCGGGCCTGCCATTTCGCGCGCTTTGCCGCAGAGCCCTGGGGCTGCATAAGCTTTGCGCGCCTCAAAAATCCTTCCTTCATAGGCCCTCCTGTCTTTGCATGAAGGCCGCACCGCCGGCACAAAACCGGCGGTGCGGTCCGGTCCGCTTACTCGCCCAGCTGGGTGCCGCTGCTCATCTGCGCGCCGCACAGTGCAATGCAGCGCCAGTTGTTGAAGCCCGCGCCAAAGCGGGCGCGGCCCTTGAACACGTTGGCGTCGGTGTTGGGGTCAATGTCGCTGCGCACGGTCAGGGGCAGGCGATCCAGCCAGGGCAGGCACTCGTAGCTGTCCTTGAATTTCGAGTCCAGCAAATAAAAATACTCGCCGCCGGCCAGCTTCTGGGGCAGGTAAGGCCAGACGATCACGTTCCACAGCCCCACCTGGAAGTTCACCGCGTTGTTGTTGCTGTCCGGGTCCAGGTCACTGCCGATGGCGGCGAACACCTTCCGCTTCAGGCTGCCCACGTTGGGAATCACGATGGTGTCCGGGGCCACGTTCAGCAGGTTGCCGTTGTCATCGGTGAACATCTGCATCTTCTCCTGCACTTCGTCCAGGATCTCCGCCGAAAAGGCGGCTTTGAACAGGTTGGACTGGTTGCCGGTGTTCTTGGTGATGCTGGGGTGGTCCTTGGAAAACAGGGCCACGTTATCTGCGCTGGCGGTGCTGTAGGTCTTCTGGTTGAACTTCACCGTCTTGCCGGTGCCGCCCGCCAGCAGGGCCGCGGCGAACTTCTCCCGGGTGCGGTTGTAGCTCTGGGTGAAGATGTTGGCCCGGCTGCGGATCTTGCCGATCTTGGCGTCCTCCATCATCTCCTGGGTCACCTCAAAGCTGGATTTCCAGGTGGTGGGCTCCACCACCTTGGAATAGCCCTCCTGGATGCTGGTCTTGGGGTAGGCACCGTTCTCGCCCACGTCGGCAAAGTCGCCCATGCTGGTCTCGCTGGTGTACTTCTCGGCGTAGTTCTTGGTGGTGTCCATGCTGAAGATCTTGTCCACGGCGCTGAATTCCTGGAAGGCCTCCACGCCGCTCTCGATCAGGGCCTTAATGGGTTCCTGGCTTTTGCCGAAGATGCTGTTCGCCACGCCGGAGCCCTCGGAAAAAATAATGCTCATATCCTGCTGTCCTCCTTTTCGTCACTGTCTGCGGGTTCAGCCGCCCGCACCGGCCGCCGCCCGGAAGTAGCCGCGCACGATGCCGCCGCTGGCCGCTTCGTCGGTCTCGGTCACAACAAAGCTGCCGCCGCCGGTGGCGGTCACGCCGTCCGCGGTGGTGTTCAGCTGCACGTCGGTGCCCACCTTGGCCGCGTCGATCTGGGCCTCGGCCCGGGTCTCAAAAATGGTGGCGGGCAGCACCCGGATCACCGGATAGCAGCCGTCCTCCCGCTTCGGCCCCTGCACAATGTATTCCGCCGTATCGGCGGCGTCGCACTTGGCCAGCTGGCCGCTGGCCAGCTTGGCGGCGCTGCCCAGGGCAAGGCCTTCCGCGCCGGGCAGAAATTCAAAGGGCTCCACGTCGCCGATGGCCCGCTTGTAAACAGAAAACATACGCTTACTCTCCTTTGCTGTAATTTTTGTGGAAGCGGGAAATATCCTCCCGGGTCCATTTGGGATTGAATCTGCGGTATTCCGCAATGATCTCCTCGGTCAGTCCATCCTCCGCACCGGCCTTACCGCCCACCGGGGCCAGATGCTGCTTGCCCCGGGCCGCGTTGATGGCTGCCTGCTTGGCGCCGCTGGCCTGCCGGTCCTGCAGACGCTGGAAAAACGCCAGCTTGTATGCGTCCACCAGGTCGTAGCCGCCGCGCACCAGCCGGTCGAATTCAGCAAATTCCGGTTGGCGGCGAATGTCCTCCAGGCTCTTCATCTCCGGGTCCAGCCGGCTGATCTGTGCCATGCGCTCGGCAAGCAGCTGCTCGCCCCGCACAAGATCCTGCTGGCGCTGCATCTGGTGCACCCGGGTCTGCAGCTGCTGGTTCTCTTCCTCCAGCCGACGGCGGGCCGGGTCGTTCTGCAAGGCGTCCATCAGCTGCCGGGCCTGTTCGGGCTCCATGCCGCTGGCTGCCTGGCGAACGGCCTGCTCCCGGCGCAGCTGCTCCTGCGCGTCCAGCGCGGCAAAGTAATCCTCCGCCGTCTGAATGGGCTTGCCGGTCACGGGGTTGGTCAGGTGGCCGAACCGCTGGGCAAACATCCGGTCGGTTCGTTCTCTGGCCTGTGCCTCCGCCTTCCGCCGGGAGATCGCCCAGATCTGATCCTGGGTCAGGCCGCTCTGGCTGCTTTGGCTGCTTTGGCCGTCCGGCCTGCTGTCGGTCTCCTCACTGCGGTCCTCCTGTTCCTGTTCGGGGTCGTTCTCCGTCCGGGTCGCTGCACCGGAAGTCTCGCTCTCGGAAAACACCTCTTCCAGGGTCCTTGCGGCAGGGGCGGCTCCTTCCTGCCCGGGCTGCTGGCCCATTGCGCCGCCATTGTGTTCCAGTTCCATAAAAACCTCCTGGCAGCTACCACGCCGCTGCCCGGCTAAACATTCGGGGAAAAACATTCAAAGAGTGAAAAACGCGGCTTAAAGCAGAGCGGCCGGTCCGGCAAGATGCCCGCTTATCCGGCCGCTCTGCCGGGCCTCACTTGCTGCCTTTGGCCCGCAGGTCGCCGCCCTTGCTCACCACGGGCTTTTTGCCGGGCGAGGTCTTGCCGGCCTTCACCATCTGGCCGCTCTTGCCGTTCACATTCAGCTTCATCTGTTTCACCTCCCTTGCTGCTGGGGTTCGTGGGCAGCTTCGGTCGTTACCCGAAGCTCCGCCACCACCCGCCGGGCCTCTCCCGGCGCGGTGCAATTGGAGCACTGCGGATTCCGGCAGGCCAGCTTCAGGCTGGTGCCGGTGCGCTGTGTCACCATCATCTCAATGCCGCACTGGGGGCAGCGCATCGTTTCTTCACCTCCCGCAGAACGGATCGCCGTATTTCTGGATCAGATACGCCTTTCCGGCACTGTCCGCATTGTCGTAATCCTCGTAAAGGTCCGCCTCCCAGATGGCCCGCCGGGGTTTGTCCGTCTGCTTTGCGGGCAGCGGCCACCATACGCAGAAATACCGCAGGCTGTCCGGGGCATGGGTCAGGTTGTGGGGGGTCTTGGCGTACACATCCGGGTTTTTCTCGTCCTTCTGGATCTTCTGCAGATGCTGCATCAGGGTGGGGCAGTCCATGAACTGCATCCAGGGGGTCCCGGTGGCCGGGTCGGCTGCCAGCCATTGCTTCATGGCAGCGCACCCGGCCGCAAAATCCCGGCTGCTTTTGGTCAGGCTCAGCCCGTTTTCCCGGAACAGATCCGCCCGGCTGCGCCCGCTTTCCTGGCTGCGGCTCCAAAGGTCGGGCGGCGCAAGGAACAGTTCAATGTCCTCGCCCTCGCTCATCCGAAGAATTGCCGCCGCTGCCTGGCCGATGGTCTGGTTCGGCTCGTCGTATTCCCGGTACACCACCGCGTGGCCGCTCTGATCCACGTCGATCCAGTGCACGCTCAGCATGTCCAGCCCATAGTCCAGCGAAACATACCGCCGCCCCGCCTGCAAAAGCGGCTGGGTGCGCCGGTGGGTCTTGGCCTTCACTTCGGGGAAGTAGGCGCCGCCGGGAACGGTCAGGGCCTCCTCCACCGTGGCGGGGTATTCCTCCAGGGTCTTGTCCTCACCCAGCGCGCCCAGCGTGTTCCGATACCACTGCTGGTCCCGGCGCGGGTCCGCGCTCCAGGGCAGAAAGATCTTGTGGAAGCCGTTGTCGGGGTTGGTGAAGATCTCCTCGAACAGGGTCCCCCGCTTGATGGTGGAAAGCCCGATCACCCGGCCGCCGGTGGGCCGGTTCACAACCGGGAAAGCAGACTGCCAGATCTCCTGTGCAAACTGCTGGAAGGCCCATTCGTCAATGATGATCAGGTCGGCGGTGAAGGAGCGGCCCACCGCCGGGCTGGAAGGGAAAGCCTTGAACACGCTCTCCGGCCGGTCCGGAAAATGCACGGTCAGGCTCAGCGCTGTCACGGCAAACACCGGCCCGTCCCAGCCGGGGGGCACATGGCCCTCCTCGGCCACGAACTCAGGCATGTAGCGCAGGATCACGCCCAGCCGGCGCACCAGCTCCTTGGCCTCGTCCTCCGAGCGGGAAAGACCCACCACCGTGCGCCCCGCGCTCAGAACCACCAGCCGGGCACCCTCGCAGAGTGCCAGCCAGGTAAAGCCCAGCTGGCGGGCCTTCAGCACCACATTCAGCCGGTAGCGGCTGAATTCTTCCAGGGCGCGGCGCTGGCCGTCCCAAAGGCGGAAGGGAACGATCAGCTCCGCCGCGTCCTTGTCCTCAATGTGGCAGTAGGTCTCCACAAAATATACCGGGTTTTCCCGGCAAAACTCCGCCTCCGCCTGCCGGATCGCGGCTGGGCTCAGCTCCATCCCGTCTCCTCCTTCCAATCAAACATAAGCCGCCCCAATATCCCATAGCGGCAAACAGGGTGCGGCGCTCCGGTGCGTGGTGTATCACACATGGCCCGCGCCCCAAACCGCTGCGTCGTGTGTCCGGTGCCCGCCGTCCCGCTGTGCAAAGCAGGCAAGCGTCCGGGCGAATCAGCACACGGAAAAATTCATTGTCACGGCCAGGGGAAGGGCAGGAGGGAGGGCGTGAGCATTCGCCCTCCTCCCTTACCCCGTGACCGGCAGGGAAGCGGAACGCAGTTACCCCCGTAGGGGGTACCGTTTTCTTCCCAAGGGAAAATATCGGGCATTCACCGACTTTTTCCCTCAAAGGGAAATTTTCGGTTCGCCACCGTGTTTTTCCTTTCCCGCCAAAGCGGCTGAGAAAGGCACAAAAGACCGGTTTTTTTTAGCGGGGTTCTTTTGCGGGCCGCATATTTTTTACGCTCCGGCCATAATCGCAGCCGGGGGTCGCCCGCATGGGGGGAGGGGGGTCATCGCCCCATCCGCCCGCATCCGTCCGGCACACCATCCGCAAAAAAAGAAGGGAAGCAGGGCCGCCCTCCTGTCAGCCAGCCACCGAACCGGCCTCCGTGTATCCGCACCAGCGCCCGGCAGCCTCCCGATGAAAAGGGAAGGCCGGAGAACAAACCAATCCGTCTGCCCTCCGGCCATCACCCCCTTTCCGCCCGTCATCCCAGGCACCAGTCCCCCCAGCAGGAACCAATCCAGCCGGGCATCCATGCAGCTCAGTCCGCCCCGCAGCCATCCCGGCCACAAAGCAGGGCCCAGCCACAGGCGCAGCCAGTCAACCTCTTGGAAGCTGGCAAAAGCCAGCTCGCAAAGTCCCATACCCCGCCGCATCCCCGGCCATCCTCATCCCCGGTGAAGAACTCACATGCCGGGGTTGCAGTGCAACCGGAGCGGCCGGTCACGATTCCGCGGGAGCGAACCGGCGCGCTTCGTCCACTGCAAGGCGTTCTGCCGTGCCTGGTTGGATTTGTAGCACCGAACGCGTTGCAGTTTCGCTAAATAGCTGTTTGACGAAACAGAAAATCACGATTTTATGCGGAAAATTCAGAATAACAGGAAAGCGTCCTGTTTATTCCTGCCGGGTTTTATCCTTTTGTTGCAATCTGGCGGCTACATTGGCCATCAGCTGGCGGTCCGCGTCGGTCATCCCGGTGGACACCTGCACATCATCGGCAGGCTTGTCACCGGCGGAATCCCGCACAAAAACAGCGGCTTTGGTGTTTCCGGCCATGGCCTGTGCCACCTGTGCCAGCGTCATCGCCTCGTAAAGGTCCAGCGGCTGCCCCCGTTCCTCGGCCAGCTTCTGAGCCACCTGCGTCAGCTCTCCCAGCTCGGCAGCCCCCTGCGGAGCCTCCATCGCAAGCAGGTCCGCACAGATCTCCCGGATCGCCCGCTTTCTCCGGCGGTTTTCGGCACTTTTCTGCCCACCCTTGCGCCCAATCTCCCGAGCTTCCTCCGAACTCGGCACCCGCAAATTCTCCATCCCAGACGCCACACATCACACCCCCTTTGCAACAAAAAAGGCCCGCTCCCGAAAAGGAAGCAGGCCGCCGCGAATGCAGCAAAAAAGCCGCCCCGGAATCTTTTCCAGTGACGGCTCTTTTTTATACTTATCACTATACCAAGTTTATCATTTCGCTGTCTCACTGTCAAGCGCAGAAGACGCATTGCAAAGCGAATTATCGGGATTCGGAGAAAATGTGTAACCATCGCGCTCCATGCGTTCCCGCACGGCTTGCAATATATATGCCTGCAGGCTTTGCCCTTTGGCTGCTGCTGCTTCTCGAATAGCAGCGCCCTCAGCTTTGTAAGGCTTAATCAGAATTTGCATATACTTTTGGTCGCTTTTTTTGTTGCTGGCTTTCTTTGCCTCGCTCAGAGCCATATCAACACCTCCCGAAGATATTGTATCACAAATCTAAACGGCACGATATAGTGAAAGATGCACAAAATCAGAAGGCACGATATAGTGCTAACTGCCAATTATGAAGAATGTTCACGATATCGTGTTGACAATGGCACGATATCGTGCTAGCATAGAGGCACAGCAAGGGAGGCAGAAAGGAGGCTGCCAATGAAGTTTGCGGAATGGCAAAATCTCAATGCCGCCCAAAAACGAGCTGCCTTTGAGGCATACAAAAAAGAGTGGTTAGCTACTCGCAATATGTGTGCTTGCGTCTTAGCCGTCGGCTGCCTCGTTCCAGCCGGAATAATACCAGGCAGCAGAAGACGAACAGCACCAGCGCGGCGTCCGGCGCGGTGTGGGTGCGGCAGATCACCCGGGGCGCAAGGGTACTGATCACATCAGCTGTACCGGGAAGCCAACGAAGAAACAACCGGAAAAAGCAAAGGGAAAGCCCCAGATGCAGCGGGCGCGCCGCGGCCAGCGGCCAGAGTGGAAGCTCCGGGCAGAGCAGCGCCCGCACCTGCAAAAACACCGAGAGACTCTGCACGCTCAGCGCGGCGCAGCAGGCCAGAGCAGCATAGCCGGGCAGCGCCGCCCCCGCCGCACAGCCGCTGGTCACCTCCAGCCCGGCACAGAGGGCGTAAAATCTCGCAGCGTCCAGCGAAAGAGCCTGCGCGGCGGTCTCGCACAGAAAACGAAAAAACACCACGAAGCCGCATACGATCAGCATGGAATGCACCGCGCTTTGAATCGCCCCTACCAGACCGGCGGGCTGGTTTGCGGTTGCAGGTGCGCTCGATCTGAAGGAGCAGGGGGCGACACTTTCGGGGCGCAGCGCCAAAAGAAACCGGAACGCCAGCGCGGTGCATACATTGGCCGCCAGCATCGCTCCCAGCAGGCAGACGCCCAGCGGCGCGCTGCCCAGCATCAGAAGGCCTACGGTGTTCACCACGAAAGCCGGGCCGGAGCCGACCCCGCATACCAATAACAGAATCGCCTGTCTGCGGTCAAGCTCGCCTTGGTGGTAAGATCGAGAAATAGCCGATGCAGCCACCGCAAAGCCGCCCAGCCAGCACAGCAGCAAAACCGTGGCGGCCCGCCGCTGCCGGATGCCCAGACCCAGCCGGGTCACCGGGTAAAGCGCAAGACCCAGCCATTCGGCCAGCGGGCTTTCCAGAATCAGTCCGGTGACCACAAAAAATGGGAACAGTGCAGGAATTACCTGAAAGGCGCAGCTTTTCAGCCCGGCCAGCACCCCCCGAGCGCTCGGTCCCGGCAGGCAGGCCAGCAGGCAAAGAATTCCCAGTGCCGCTGCACCCAGGCAAAAACCCTTGCCGTCAAATTTCTTCATAACATGTTCCTCCCTCGTCGTATATATGCGTGTAACGGGCTGAAAAAGGGGGCGGGCTGCGGTGAAGCGCAAACCAAAACGAATCAAGGAACCGGCGGGCCGGATTCTGCGGGATCTGTTCTGCCAACCGGCGGCGGATTTTTACGCGCAGCCAATGCTGCACATCAATTGCTACGGGCAGGTGCAGGTGGAGAACTGCCGGGAGATCCTGCTGTACGACAGCAGCCAGATCCAGCTGGACATGGGCCGCTGGGAGGTGACCCTGTATGGCGACGGGCTGGAGCTCTGCGCGGCCAGTCGGGGCCAGCTGCTTTTGCGGGGCCGAGTGCTGCGCACGGAATTTTCCTACAAGGAGGGGAATTGAGATGGCAAAGCTGTGGAGCGGGCTGTTTGCCCGGGTGCGGTTCGTGGCACTGGGCGGGCGATACGAGCGATTTGTGAGCCGGTGCGCGCAGGCGGGCATTCCGCTGGCCCGGCTGCGGCCGATGCCGGGCGGGGTGTGCGGTGTGATGCCTGCCCGCTATTACAAACGGGCGGCGGCACAGGCGCGCCCCTGCCGCACCCGGCTGCGGGTTAAGCGGCGCCAGGGGCTCTGGTTCCGGCTGCGGAACTATCAGGGGCGCTGGGGGCTTTTGCTGGGGCCGCTGGCCTTCGCGGCGGTGTTTGTGCTGATGCAGCAGATGGTCTGGTCCATCCGTTACGACGCCGCCCTCACCCCGGCGGAGCGTTCCGGCATCCGGCAGGCGCTCTACTCCATGGATATTTACGAGGGCGCTTTTTTAAACCAGACCCGGCTGCGCCAGGCAGAAAAACAGCTGCTGAACCAGAACGACGGCCTGGCCTGGGTTTCGCTGAACTTTTCCGGCGGGCGATTGGTGGTGGAGGCCGCTTCCGCACAGCCCCAGCCCGCGGTGGAGGACAACGACTTTACCGATTTGACCGCTCTCACCGATGGGCTGATCCTGGAAATGAACGTGCAGGAAGGGTTCGCAGCAAAGCAGCCGGGCCAGACGGTGGCGGCGGGGGAGGTGCTGGTCACCGCAGGAAAGCTGGACCGGGACGGCGCTTTGATCCCAGTGCATGCCAAGGGTACGGTGCAGGCCCGGTTCACCCGCAGTTACCAGTGTACCCAGCCACTGGAATACCAAAGCCAGCTGCCCACCGGCCGGGTGTGGAGCTGCCTCAGCCTGCGGGCGGCAGGACGCAGACTCGCGCTGCCCGCCCGGCAGCCCGGTGAGCTGGACTGCTGCACCACTACCCACCGGCCGCTTACCCTGTTCGGCTTTGCGCTGCCGGTCACGGTGGAGGAGCAGCTGGTGATGGAGTGGCAGAGCGAGACGGTACATCTGACCGAAGACCAGGCCCGGGACAAGGCCCGTCTTGCCTGCCTGCGCCAGCTGTTCCGGGACTTCCCGGACGCACGCATCCTGCGCCAGACCGAGGAGGTTTCGGCCGGGGAAAACAGCGTTACCGTCACGGTGGTCCTGCAGGTGGAGGCCAACATCGCGTCGGCAGAGCGGATGTGAAAGGGTGGACGAAAAATTTTGTTGATTTTTAACAGTTCCATTGCAAAAATTTTGTGATATAATTATTGCTGAAATATTATATGCATTTTTGTTAAAACACAAAATTTGGGCAAAAATACAGCAAAAACAAACAAAAAAGCAGGTGTACAATGGCCGAAAAACTGATTGAACTGAACAGTGTGGACACAGCGCTTGCCATCTTTGGCAGCTGCGACGAAAACATCCGTTTGCTGGAGGGCGAATTCGGGATCACCGCGGTGTGCCGCGGCACCCAGATCAAGTTCACCGGCGAGCCGGAGGGCGTGGCCGCCGCAAGCCGTGCGGTGGACGCGATGCTCACGCTGCTGGAAAATCATACCCCCCTGGAGGAGCAGACGGTGCGCTACTGCATCAGCCTGGCCAGTGCAGGAGAGGATAGCCGGGTGCAGGAGCTGACCGAGGACTTCGTGGCCATCACAGCCAAGGGCCGGCCGGTGCGCCCCAAGACCCTGGGCCAGAAGGAATACCTGAATTCCATCCGTAAAAACGCCATTACCTTCGGCGTGGGGCCCGCCGGTACCGGCAAGACCTATCTGGCGGTGGCCATGGCGGTGAAGGCCTTCAAGAGCAAGGAGGTCACCCGCATCATCCTGACCCGCCCGGCGGTGGAAGCGGGCGAGAAGCTGGGCTTTTTGCCCGGCGATCTGCAGAACAAGGTGGACCCCTATCTGCGCCCTCTGTACGATGGCCTGTATGACATGCTGGGTCCCGAAACCTTCCAGAAGCTGCAGGAAAAGCAGAGCATTGAGGTGGCGCCGCTGGCCTACATGCGCGGCCGCACGCTGGACGATGCGTTCATCATTCTGGACGAGGCCCAGAACACCAGCCCCGAGCAGATGAAGATGTTCCTCACCCGTATGGGCGTGGGCAGCAAGGTGGTGGTCACCGGCGACGTGACCCAGATCGACCTGCCGGACAAGGCCCGCAGCGGCCTGGTGGACGCGTTGAGCGTGTTGAAAAACGTGGAAGGCATCGGACGGGTGTATTTCAGCGAGAAGGATGTGGTCCGCCACCGTCTGGTGCAGCAGATCGTAAAAGCATATGACCGGGCCGCCGCCGCGCGGTCCCGCAGGAACGGGTAAGTTTACCCCATAGAACAGCGAGGAGAGAAGCTATGTCGAACAAAGTTTACATCACCAATCATCAAAAAGCCGTAAAGATCCCTTCCGGGCTGCGTATCCTGATTCGCCGCAGCTGCAATGCGGTGCTGGAATACGAGAAGTTCGAAGGCCCCGCTGAGATCAGCGTCACCTTTGTGGACAATGCAGCCATCAAGGAGCTGAACGCCCAGTACCGTGGCAAGGATATGCCCACCGACGTGCTCAGCTTCCCCTTGGGCGAGAACGGCGTGTACGACAAAAACGAGGATACCGGCGCCAGCCTGCTGGGCGACATTGTGATTTCGATGGAAAAGGCCATGGAGCAGGCGGAGCTCTACGGCCACGCGCTGCAGCGTGAGGTGGCCTTTCTGACTGTTCATTCCATGCTGCACCTGCTGGGCTATGACCACGAGGCCGGTGGCCTGGAGGCGGTGCGCATGCGGGAAAAGGAGGAGGCCGTGCTGATTCAGCTGGGCCTGCCCCGCACCGTTTCCTACACCACCGATGAAATCTGAGCTGCGCCGCTTTCTGCGGGGCTTTCGCTACGCAGCCAGCGGGGTATGGGCGGCCCTTCGCGCCGAGCGCAACCTGCGCTTTCATCTGTGCGCGGCGGTGTATGTGCTGCTGTTCAGCCGCTTTTATTCCTTCAGCCGGGCGGAATATGCGCTTTTATTCCTCTGCATCGGCGGCGTGATGAGTCTGGAATTGATGAACAGCGCGGTGGAACGGGCCGTGGACCGGCCGGACGCCGCCCATTGGGCCGCCGCCGGCCTTGCCAAGGACATGGCGGCGGGGGCGGTGCTGGTGTTCAGTATTGCTGCCGCCGCAGTGGGCCTTGTGCTGTTCTGGCAACCTGCCGTGCTGGCGGGCATTCCGGGCTGGCTGGCGAGTCATCCGCTGGCGCTGGCGCTGTTGGCGGTATCGCTGCCCTGCGCTGTGTGCTTTGTGCTGCAACCAAAAAAGAAAGGGTAACTGAACCGTGCAAACTTCTTCTGTATTCGTGGCCCTGGTGGGCCGTCCCAACGTGGGCAAATCCAGCCTGACCAACCGGCTGGTGGGCGAGAAGGTGGCCATCGTCACCTCCAAGCCCCAGACCACCCGTACCCGCATCACCGGCATCGTGACCCGCGGTCCGGTGCAGTATGTGCTGCTGGATACCCCCGGCGTGCATATTCCCCGCACCAAGTTGGGCGAGCGGATGAGCAAGGCCGCCAGCGATTCGGTGGCGGATGTGGACGTGAGCATGATGCTTTTTGAGCCTTACGGCGACTTCACCGAGGCCGAGCAGGCCATGCTCAAGGCGCTGAAGTCCAACGGCGGCCCCGCGCTGGCCGTCATCAACAAAACCGACACTCTGAAGAACGAGGCGGACCTGGAGGTCCGCCGCCGCCAGCTGAGCGAGCTGGGCGTGTTCGACCAGGTGCTGGCCACCAGTGTGCGGGAGGACAAGGGCTGCGAGGAGCTGTTCGATGTGCTGGCCCGCTACGCGGTGGAGGGACCCCATTTCTTCCCGGACGACGCCTACACCGACATGCCGGAAAAGGCGCTGGTGAGCGAGATTCTGCGGGAGAAGATGCTGCTGAACCTGCGGGATGAAATCCCCCACGGCATCGCCGTCACGGTGGAGCGCTTCAAGGAGCGACCGGACAAAAACATCATCGACATCGACGTGAACATCTACTGCGAGCGCAAGAGCCATAAGGGCATGGTCATCGGCAAGGGCGGCCAGATGCTGAAGAAGATCGCCACCCAGGCCCGTCTGGACTGCGAAGATTTCCTGGGAGCCAAGGTGAACCTGCAGTGCTGGGTCAAGGTGAAGGACGACTGGCGCGATTCCGACTTCCTGCTCAACGACTTCGGCTTCAAGCAGACCAACTGACCGGCCATGGCAGCGGGAATGCAGCTGGTGACCCCGGGCCTTGTGCTGCGGGAGGTAAAAATCGGCGAGGCGGACCGAATCCTCACGGTGCTCACACCGGAGCTGGGGGTCATTTCGGTGTCCGCCAAGGGCAGCCTGCGGCTGAAAAGCAAGCTCTTCAGCGCCTGCGGGCTTTTTTGTTATTCGGAATTCACTCTGTTTGCGGGCAAGAACATGTATCTGGCCAACGACGCCCAGGTGAAAAAGGTGTTCTTCGGCCTGCACGAAAGCGTGGAGGCCATGGCGCTGGCCATGTATCTGGCCGAGCTGGCGCTTACCCTCTCGCCGGTGGGCGGGGAGGCCGAGGCGCTGCTGCGCCTTACCTTGAACAGCCTGTATCTGATCAGCGAGGGCAAAAAGCCCCTGCTTCAGATCAAGGCTGTGTTCGAGCTGCGCGCGGTGTGCGAGGCCGGCTTTATGCCGGACCTGCTGTGCTGCCGCAGCTGCCAGAAATACGACGGCGGCGACTTTTATTTTGACGGGTCAGCCGGGCTGCTGCTGTGCGCTGACTGCGCGGCCAGGCAGAACAAAACGCCCAACCTGGACCCCGCCGCCCTGCTGGCGCTGCGCCACATCGCTCTGGTGGAGGATAAAAAGATTTTCAGCTTTTCCATCCCGCCCAAGAGCATGGAGGCGTTGGGCCGTGTCACCGAGCGGTATGCCCTGCAGGTGCTGGACAAGCCCCTGAAAACCTTAGATTTTGTGCATACCATGCTCAGCTGACCGGAGCGCTGTCTTTTTTGAAATAGTTATGAGGAGCAATCCATGGAAAAAAGTTATTTGAAAACGCTGGAGCTGGAAAAGATTTTGAATCGGGCAGCCCAGCTTGCGGTCTGCCCGGAGGCGCGCACTCTGCTGTTGGAGCAGGACGCCTTCGAGACCGTGGAAGAGGTGCGCTACGCCCTCTCCCAGACCGATGCCATCAATACTCTGCTGCTGAAAAACGGCAGCCCTCGCTTTGGCGGGGTGCAGGGTGTGGACAAGGTGGTGAACCGGGCGCTGAAAGGCGGTATCCTCTCGATGGCGGAGCTGCTGGAGGTGGCCGGTGCGCTGCGCAACTTCCAGAACCTGGTCAGCTGGTATCACATCACCGAGCACGACATGCTGCCGGTGGATGATCTGTTCTATGCCCTGACCCCCCAGCCCACTCTGGAAAAGAACATCTCCAGCGCGATTCTGTCGCCGGAGGAAATGGCGGACACCGCCAGCAACACCCTGTTTGATATCCGGCGCAAGATCCGGGCAATGGAAAATTCCATCCGGGACAAGCTGGATGCCATCATCAAAAACAGCACCACCAATAAGTTTCTGCAGGACGCGGTGGTCTCGCTGCGTAACGGCCGCTTCGTGGTGCCGGTCAAGGCCGAGTACCGGGGCGAAGTGGGCGGCGTCATCCACGACGTGTCCTCCAGCGGTTCCACCGTGTTCGTGGAGCCCACGGCGGTGGTGGAGGCCAACGCCAAGATCATGCAGCTGCGCAGCCAGGAGAAAAGCGAGATCGAGCGCATTCTGGCCGCCTTCACCGACCAGGTGGCCTCCATCGAGCCGGTGTTCAATTTCAGCTACCAGGCCATGCTGAACATCGACGTGCTGCTGGCCAAGGCCCGTCTGGCGCTGGAACAGCAGGCCTACATGCCACAGGTGGCGGACAGCATGTGGTTTGACCTGAAAAAGGCCCGCCACCCCCTGATCGACAAGGACAAGGTGGTTCCGGTGGATGTGGCTCTGGGCAAAGAGTACGACACCCTGGTCATCACCGGCCCCAACACCGGCGGTAAAACCGTTACCCTGAAAACCGCGGGCCTTTTGTGCGCTATGGCCCAGCACGGCCTGCTGATCCCGGCTCATGAGCAGAGCACCGTCTGCGTGTTCAGCGAGTATCTGGTGGACATCGGCGACGAGCAGAGCATCGAGCAGAGCCTGTCCACCTTCTCGGGCCACATGAAGAAGATCACCGGCATTCTGGACAACGCCTACAAAAACACCCTGGTCCTGCTGGACGAGCTGGGCGCGGGCACCGACCCCGCCGAGGGCGCGGCGCTGGCGGTGAGCATCATCGAGCAGCTGCGTATCCAGGGCGCCCTGATCATGGCCACTACCCACTATTCCGAGATGAAGGTCTTCGCGTTGGAGACTCCCGGCGTGATGAACGCCAGTTGTGAGTTCGATGTGGAGAGCCTGCGCCCCACCTACAAGCTGAGCGTGGGCGTACCGGGCAAATCCAACGCCTTCCTGATCAGCGAGAAGCTGGGCGTACCGCCCCGGGTGATTCAGCGGGCGCAGACCCACCTGACCAACGACGACAAGCGGCTGGACAGCGTGCTGGCCCAGTTGGACGACCTGAAGCTGCAATTGAAGGCCAGCCAGGACGAGGCGGAAAAGGCGAAAGCCGAAGCCGAACACAAGCTGGAATCCGCCCGCAAGAAATACGACGCACTGGTCAAGCAGGGCGAGACCGAGCTGGAGGCCGCACGATTGAAGGCCCGCCAGATGGCCCAGCAGGTGCAGGACGAGGCCTACCGTCTCACCGATGAGCTGCGCAAACTGCAAAAGGACGAAAAGACCAGCGCTGCCCAGCGCGCCGCCCGGGCCCGGGAGATCGCCCGCAAGGAGACCGAGAGCCTGTACGGTAAGACCGACGTGGTGCATAATGTGGTCAAGGAGTTCGTGCCCCTCAAGCAGGTGAAGGTGGGCCAGGAGGTGGTCATTGCCGATATCGAGCAGACCGCCACCGTGATGAGCCTGCCGGACCGCAACGGCCTGGTGGAGGTGCGGGCAGGCATCCTGAAAACCAAGGTGCCGCTGAGCAACCTGAAAGCGCCGGACAAGCTGAAAAAACCGGCAAACAACGGCAAACCCAAGCCCCAGCCCCGCAGCACAACCGTGCAGCGGGTGCAGCGCAAGGCCAGCATGGAGATCAACCTGCTGGGTATGACTGTGGAAGAGGCCCTGATGGAGACCGACCAGTTCATCGATCATGCGGTGATGAACGGCCAGACCATGGTGTACCTGATTCACGGCAAGGGCACCGGCGCACTGCGCAAGGCCATCCACGCCCACCTGCGGGGTCACCGCAACGTGAAGAGCTTCCGCCTGGGTCAGTACGGCGAAGGCGAGGCCGGCGTGACTGTGGTAGAGCTGAAATAAGCTAAATTAAAACAATGCATAAAAGCGCCGGGCGCTGCCTCCCTTTTGGGAAGGCTGCGCCCGGCGCTTTTGTTTGAAAAGACTCGGGACTAAAGGATAAGCGGGTGCGTAGCTTTAAGAAAATTATGAAGCTCGTTTTTGGGCATGGGTCTGGCCAGAAAAAAGCCCTGCATATAGTCGCAGCCCAAACGTTCCAGCATACTGTATTGCGCCATGCTTTCCACGCCTTCGCCTATCACGGTAAAACCGAGCTCATGGAGCGTAGGAATCAGATTCTTTACCAGTGACGTATAGGAGGGAGAATGGGGCAGTGGATGGATAAACGCTTTGTCCAGCTTGATCGTGGAAAAGGGAAGAACGGCCAGATAGCGCAGGCTGGAATAACCGGAGCCGAAATCATCCAGACTGAAGCTGACGCCCAGTGCACGGATCTGCTCCATGCGGCAGGCCAGCTGTTCCACGGAAGCAGCCGCCACGCTTTCGGTCAATTCCAGCTCCAGACGCTCAGGCCGCACACCGGTATGGTGCAGAATCTGCTCCAGCATGCGAAGAAACTTCGGTCGATCCAGCTGAAGCGGTGAAAGGTTAACGTGCAGGGTGAGTGGAATTGCCTGCTCCTCCAGTTTGGTAAGCAAACAGCAGCCCTCCTCCAGCGCAAACTGCCCCAGCGCTGCAATGCGGTCAGTTTGTTCCGCCAAGGGGATAAAGTGTTCCGGTGGGACTGTTCCCAGAAGGGGATCATGCAGCCGGAGCAGTGCCTCGCAGCGGGAAAAACACCGGGCAGAAGCCTGCCAGATGGGCTGATAACAGAGGGAAAAACCGGCCTGAGCCGGTGGAAGCTGCAGCAGCCGCAACAAGCGGTCTCGTTTGCCAGTGGGAAGGGAATTGCCGCAGGGAGAAAGATTCATAGCGCTCAAATCCTCTTTTGCAGAATTAAACAGGTCTTTCAAAATTCACGGGAAAGGAAATCTGTTGTTTCGATTGTATCATATAACACATATAAAAATCAATGATTATCATGTATTTCTATCACTGTATTGGCCGGGCGTTTTCCGTTAGAATATACAAAAGAAGATTCAAAATGAGCTAAAGAAGGACGAACAATTGAACAAGAACATCGACCCGAGGGTACGGGATGCGGCTGCGAGGTTACGTAAGATTCGGGAAATGAAGGGCCTTACACGGGAAAAATTCTGTGAGCCGTTGGGAGAAAACAGTGAATATTGGGGCCTGATTGAACGTGGGGAACAGGCCATCAGCCTTGTGAAGCTGCTTCAGGTATGCGAGGTTTATGGTATCCCCATCGAAAGCGTGGTCCATCTGAACTACGCGGAGGAAAACGACGAACAGTTGCGCATGAGGATCAGTGAACTGCTGCAGCAGTGTCATGGTCGCCAACTGGAGGTCGTGAAAAAATTCATTCAGGACATTGCTTTAGGCCTGTGAGCAAACAGGGCAAATATAAAATCAAACGAAAAACCGGAGGAACCGCCTGTTTTGCAGGGGTTCCTCCGGTTTTGTTGGTTTTGAGCAAAATGCCAGGTCAATCCTTATCCGATTCCCGAATCAGCAGCACCGATTCATAGGGGCGCAGCGCCCAGTCGGCGGCGGGCGTGCTGTCGCTGTAGTTGGACAGCAACACCTGGTAGCCCTCGAGCGACACCGGGCAGTGCCAGTTGCAGGCGGCCCGGTAGAAGTTGTTCACGCACAACAGGCTCTGGCCCTTGTATTCCCGCTGGTAGGCCAGCACCGAGGGATGCTTCTGGTCCACCGGGGCAAAATCGCCGTAAGCGAATACATCGTATTCCTTGCGCAGGCGAATCAGCGCCTTGTAATAAGCGAAGATGGAATCCGGGTCATCCACCTGGCTGGCGGCATTGATGCGGCTGGTGTTGGGATTTACGCTGATCCAGGGGGTGCCGGTGGTGAAACCGCCGTTTTCTCCGGCGGTCCACTGCATGGGGGTACGGCTGTTATCCCGTGAGTGGATTTTCAGAATGTTGTAAACGCTCTCCTCGGAGAGGCCCTTGTCCCGCAGAATCTGGAAATGATTCAGGCTTTCCACATCCCGGTACTGGTCCAGCCGGGTGAAGCCCGCGTTGGTCATTCCCAGCTCCTCGCCCTGGTACACATAGGGCGTGCCCCGCAGGCCGTGAATCACACCCGCCAGCATCTTGGCGGATTCCTTCCAGTATTCGCCCTCGTCGCCGAAGCGGGAGACCACACGGGGCTGGTCATGGTTGCACCAGAATACCGCGTTCCAGGCGTTGTGAGCGGCCATGCCCTCCTGCCAGGAGAAAAGCAGCTCCTTCAAGCGGCCGAAGTCCGCGGGAACGATCACCCATTTCTCGTTGCCCATGAAGTCCACCTTTAGATGGTGGAAAGAGAACACCATGGAAAGTTCGCCGCAGTCTACACCGGCGTACCGGAAGCAGTTCTCCATGGAGGTGGAGGACATCTCGCCCACGGTCACGATCTCCGGGTCCTGCCCGAAGCTCTCCCGATTCAGCTCCTGCAAAAATTCGTGGATGCGGGGGCCGTCGGTGTAAAAGCGGCGACCGTCGCCCTGATCATCGTCGGCGTATTCGCCCTTGCTGATCAGGTTCACTACGTCGAAACGGAAGCCCTTCACGCCCTTGTCCATCCAGAAGCGGACGATCTGCTGTACCTCACGGCGCACCGCGGGGTTTTCCCAGTTCAGGTCCGCCTGGGTCTTGTCGAACAGGTGCAGGTAATACTTGCCCACCTGGGGCGCATACTCCCAGGCACTGCCGCCGAACTTGCTCTGCCAGTTGGTGGGGGCGCTGCCGTCCGGCCGGGCGGGGCGGAAGATGTAGTAGTCCTGATACACCGGGTCTCCGGCCAGAGCCTTCTGGAACCAGATATGCTCGGTGGAGGTGTGGTTGAACACCATATCCAGCATCAGGCGGATGCCCCGCCGGTCGGCCTGCTTAGCCAGCTCTTCAAAATCCTCCATGGTGCCGTAGCGGGGGTCGATGGTCCGGTAGTCCGCCACATCATAGCCGTTGTCGTTCTGAGGGGAAACGAAGAAGGGGGTCAGCCAGATGTAATCCACGCCCAGCTCCTTCAGGTAATCCAGCTTCTGGGTTACGCCCCGCAGCTCGCCCAGACCGTCGCCGTTGGTGTCCAGGAAGGACTTAGGGTAAATTTGATACACAACACTTTTCTTGAAATCCTGCATAGAAAACGCCTCACTCAAAGCGGATGATGGGGGTGGTGCCGGCCTGTGCGTCCATGCCGGTCTCGAAGGAGAGGGTACGCCCGGCGGTTTCCGGTACCACCACGGCGGTGATGGTGGGATGCCCCGCGGCGCGAATCTTGTCCAGATCGAAGGAGATGAGTTTGTCGCCGGTTTTCACCCGGTCGCCCACCTTCACGTGCAGCTCGAAGCCGTCGCCCTTCATGGCCACGGTGTCCATGCCCACATGGATCAGCATCTCCATGCCGTTGTCCAGGGTCAGGCCGCAGGCGTGCTTGCTGTCCTCGATCACAGAGGATACAGTGGCATTCGCGGGAGCCACCACGAAATTGCCAATGGGGTCAATGCCCACGCCCTCGCCCAAAATGCCCTGGGAAAAGACCTGGTCGGGAATCTCGCTCAGGGGAATTACCTTGCCGGAGAGGGGAGCCACCAGCAGGTCCTCCTGAGGCGCGGTTTCCGGCTCGGTTGTGGAAGTAGCTTCTGCGGCGGGGGCAGCGGTAAGACCCCGGTCAGCGGGGGAGAGACGGCGGCTGCCCACGGCGATGGTCAGACCGAAGGGAATCACAATGGCAGCGGCCATCGCAATCAGGAAGCCCAGCCAGTACTGAGGTTTAATGGAGAGAATGCCCGGCAGACCGCCCACGCCGATGGAGTAAGCCTCCACCTGGAAGCTGGTGGCGATCACCGCAGCCACCGAGGAGCCGATCATGCCACAGACCAGCGGGAAGCCGTTTTTCAGGTTGACGCCGAACAGGGCGGGCTCGGTCACGCCCAGGTAGCAGGAGATGCAGGCGGGAATGTTCACCTGCTGGGCCCGCTCGTTCTTCTTCTGCAGCACGGACATGGCCAGCACGGCGGAGCCCTGCGCGATGTTGGAAAGAGCGATCATGGGCCACAGAATGGTGCCCTGATACAGGTTTACCAGCTGGGAGTCGATGGCGTTGGTCATGTGGTGCAGGCCGGTCATAACCACCGGGGCGTAGATCAGGCCGAACACCGCAGCGAACAGCCATTTCACCTGAGAGGTCAGGCCCATGTAGACCACGGCGGCGATGGCGTCACCGATCTTCCAGCCGATGGGTCCCACGATGGTGTGGGCGATGATTACGGCGGGAACCAGAGAGCAGAAGGGAACCACGATCATGCGAACCACTTCCGGGCAATGCTTCTGCCAGAACCGCTCCAGATACACCAGCACGAAGCCCGCCAGCATGGCCGAGATCACCTGGCCCTGGTAGCCGATCATGGAGACCTGAGCAAAACCGAAGTCCCAGACCGGAATTTCCGTGGCAGTGGCTACCGAGAAGCCGTTCAGCAATTGGGGGGATACCAGCGTAAGGCCCAGCACGATGCCCAGAATCTGAGTGGTGCCCATCTTCTTGGTGATGGACCAGACGATGCCCACCGGCAGCATGTGGAACACCGCTTCGCCGATGAGCCACAGGAAATTGTACACGCCGGACCAGAACTGAGAGATGTCCGCCAGGCTCTGGGTTCCGTCCGCGAAGAAATTGATCTCACCGATGATGTTGCGGAAGCCCAGGATCAAGCCGCCGCAGATCAGCGCCGGAATGATGGGGGCGAAAATTTCGCCCAGGGTGCCCACGATGCGCTGAGCCAGCGACTGGTTGCTGGCGGCAGCCGCCTTCACCGCGTCCTTGCTCACGCCCTCGATCCCGGCAAAGGCGGTGAACTGGTTGTAAAAATCCGCCACATCGTTGCCGATGATCACCTGGAACTGGCCCGCCTGAGTGAAGGTGCCTTTCACCGAGGGCAGCGCCTCGATCTTGTCGGTTTCGGCCTTGGCCGGGTCCACCAGAACAAAGCGCATCCGGGTCATGCAGTGGGACACCGCCCGAATGTTTTCCTTGCCGCCGATGTGCTGAAGCAGAGCTTTCACGTCGGCCTGATAATTCGCCATGGTGCGTTCCTCCTCAAAGTCTTTGTGTTGTCGGGCATTTGTGTGCCCGTTTCTTTCTGCATCTTCAGAATAACACACTTGTTTAAACAAGTAAATAAGGCAAAAGGCCGAAGCTTTGGCCAGGTTTTTGGGCAGATACACGATTTGTCCGGTGATGAGCAGCAGCGGCTTGACGGAGCCGAAAATGGGCGATATAATATTATGATTCAAATTGTTCAAACAAGTGAGGAAGACTATGCCGCGCCAGAAATTTTTGCAGATTTATTCACAGCTCAAGCAGCGAATCGAATCGGGGGAATATCCGGTGGGCCAGCTGCTTCCCTCAGAAAATACTCTGATCGGGGAGTTTGACTGTTCCCGCAACACGGTGCGCCGGGCAATCTCGGAGCTGGTGCGGGACGGTTATGTTCAAACCCGGCAGGGCTGGGGCGTGTGCAATATCTTTCAGCCCATTGAACATTCTTCTTATACAATGGGCATGATCGAGTCCTTCCGGGAAACGGCTCGCCGTACCGGCCAGACCAGCACCACCCGGGTGGTGGCCTTTGACACCTGCACGGCGGACGAAGCCATCGCTGCCCAAACCGGTTTTCCGGTGGGGGAGGAGCTGTTTGCTTTGCAGCGTATCCACGATCTGGACGGCGTAGCCCGCATATTGAACATCAGCTACCTGCGGCGCAGCTGCATGCCCGGGCTCACTCGCGAGATTGCGGGCGGCTCACTGTACCGTTATCTGGAGGAGGAGCTGGGCATGTCCATCATCACCAGCAAACGAACCTTCACGGTGGAGCTGGCTACTCCGCAGGACCGGCAGTGGCTGGACCTGGGCGAATATAACTGTTTGGCAGTGGTGGCAAACCAGGTGTACAACAGCGAGGGTGTTATGTTTGAGTACACCCAGTCCCGGCATTATCCTGGCAGCTTCCGTTTCCAGGACAACGCGGTGCGCCGCCCGGAGGAATCCTGATTATAACAAAATACCCCGGCGTCCAGAAAAAATGCGGACGCCGGGGTGTTTTTTGTATGAAAAAGGCGGTGCCAAAAACGGCACCGCCTTTTATGAAGCATTGCTTACTTGTTCTTGCTCTTGATGTACTCGTCGATGGCTTTTGCCGCATGTTTGCCAGCACCCATGGCCAGGATAACGGTGGCAGCACCGGTCACGGCGTCACCACCGGCGTACACGCCCTCGCGGCTGGTCAGACCGTCGTCGCCGTTGGTCACAATGCAGCCGTGGCGGTTGGTCTCCAGGCCGGGAGTGGTGGAGCGGATCAGCGGGTTCGGGCTGGTGCCGATGGACATGATCATGGCGTCCACATCCAGCACGAAGTTGCTGTCCTTCTTCTCCACGGGACGGCGGCGGCCGCTGTCATCGGGCTCGCCCAGCTCCATCTCCACGCATTCCATACCGGCTACACAGCCGTTCTCGTCGCCCAGAACCCGCACAGGGTTGGTGAGCAGCTTGAAGATGATGCCCTCTTCCTCGGCATGCTCCACCTCTTCCTTACGGGCGGGCAGCTCTTCCATGCCGCGGCGGTACACGATGTAAACGTTCTCGGCGCCCAGACGCTTGGCGCTGCGGGCAGCGTCCATGGCCACGTTGCCGCCGCCTACAACGGCCACGTTCTTGCTCTTCTTGATGGGGGTCTTGCTGCCCTCCTGGTAAGCCTTCATCAGGTTTACGCGGGTCAGGTACTCGTTGGCGGAGTAAACGCCCTTCAGGCTCTCGCCGGGGATGCCCATGAAGCGGGGCAGACCGGCACCGGAAGCCACGTACACGGCCTCGTAGCCGTAGTCGCCCATCAGCTCGTCGATGGTCAGCACCTTACCAATCACCATGTTGGTCTCGATGTCCACGCCCATGGCCTGCAGGCCCTCGATCTCCTTCTGTACGATGGCCTTGGGCAGACGGAACTCAGGGATGCCGTACACCAGCACGCCGCCCGCCAGATGCAGAGCCTCGTACACGGTGACCTTGTAGCCCAGCTTGGCCAGGTCGCCGGCAGCGGTCAGGCCGCTGGGGCCGGCACCGATGATGGCCACCTTGTGGCCGTTGGGTTCGGGAACGGTGGGAGCGGTGTTATTGTGCTCACGGTGCCAGTCGGCAACGAAGCGCTCCAGACGGCCGATGCCCACGCTCTCGCCCTTGATGCCGCGAACGCACTTGCCTTCGCACTGAGTCTCCTGGGGGCAGACGCGGCCGCACACGGCGGGCAGCGCGCTGGAGGCGCTCAGCACCTGATATGCGCCCTCAAAATCCTCTTCCGCCACCTTGGCGATGAAGCTGGGGATATCAATGCCCACCGGGCAGCCGGTCTGGCAGGGCTTGTTTTTGCAGCCCAGGCAGCGCTTGGCCTCGTTCACTGCCATCTCGGGAGTGTAGCCCAGGGCTACCTCCTTGAAGTTTTTGTTCCGAACGTTGGGGTCCTGGCTGGGCATGGGGCAGCGCTTCGGATCCATATTATGCAATGCCATTTTCGGGTTCCTCCCAATTGTTTTAAATTCTCACGAAAAGTGCTGATTGGTACAAGTGATTACTGCACGTCCTTCTTGAACAGGTTGCAGTGCTCCTCACGGGCGTGAGTCTCGAATTCCTTGTACATGTTGCCGCGCTGCATGGCCTCGTCAAAGTCCACCAGATGGCCGTCAAAGTCGGGGCCGTCCACACAGGCGAACTTGGTCTCGCCGCCCACGGTCAGGCGGCAGCCGCCGCACATGCCGGTGCCGTCGATCATGATGGGGTTCATGGACACAACGGTCTTCACGTCGTACTTCTTGGTGGTCAGGCAGACGAACTTCATCATGACCAGAGGTCCGATGGCGATGACTTCGTCGTAGTTCTCGCCGCTCTTGATCAGCTCTTCCAGGGGAGCGGTGACAACGCCCTTCTGGCCGTGGCTGCCGTCGTCGGTCATCATGACCAGCTTGTCGCTGCAGGCGGCAAACTCATCCTCCAGAATGACCAGGTCCTTGTTGCGGAAGCCCACGATGCTGTGGACCTCGCAGCCCAGCTCATGCAGCTTTTTGGCGATGGGGTAGGCAATGGCGCAGCCCACGCCGCCGCCCACAACGGCTACCTTCTTCAAGCCGTCCAGATGGCTGGCAACGCCCAGGGGGCCCACGAAGTCGTGTACGCTCTCGCCCTCACGCAGCTCGTTCAGCTCCATGGTGGAGCCGCCCACGATCTGGAAGATGATGGTCACGGTGCCCGCCTCGCGGTCGTAGTCCGCTACGGTCAGGGGGATTCGCTC
>NZ_NFID01000005.1 GCF_002161595.1 Gemmiger sp. An50 | reverse complement strand
AGTAAAAAGCAACGCCAAGTGCGGTTGGCGTTGCTCATTACGCACCTTTAGGTGCTGCTGGAATAATGGCCCTTATAGGGCCGTTCTGCAAACCCCACGTTCAACGTGGGGTTATGATTGCTTTACGGCTTACACTCCGATGGCGTTGCCGGTGTACAGCTGGTAGTAACGGCCCTTCTGGGCGATCAGCTGGTCGTGGGTGCCCCGCTCGATGATGCGGCCCTGCTCCAGCACCGTGATGCAGTCGGCGTTCTTTACGGTGGAGAGCCGATGAGCGATCACGAAGGTGGTGCGGCCGGTCATCAGGGCGTCCATGCCCTGCTGCACCAGCGCCTCGGTGCGGGTGTCGATGCTGCTGGTGGCTTCGTCCAGAATCAGCACCGGCGGGTCCGCCACAGCGGCTCGGGCAATGGCCAGCAGCTGCCGCTGGCCCTGGGACAGGTTCGCGCCGTCGCCGGTGAGCAGGGTGTTGTACCCCTCGGGCAGATGCCGGATGAACCGGTCGGCCCCGGCCAGCTTGGCGGCGGCGATGCATTCCTCATCGGTGGCGTCCAAACGGCCGTAGCGCAGGTTCTCCAGCACGGTGCCGGTGAACAGGTGGGTGTCCTGCAGCACCATGCCCAGGCTGCGGCGCAGATCGGTTTTTTTGATCTTGTTGATGTTGATGCCGTCGTAGCGGATCTTGCCGTCGGCAATGTCGTAAAAGCGGTTGATCAGGTTGGTGATGGTGGTCTTGCCCGCGCCGGTGGAGCCCACAAAGGCGATTTTCTGGCCCGGGGTGGCGAACAGGTCGATCTCATGCAGCACCAGTTTGCGCTCGTCATAGCCGAAGTCCACATGGTTGAACACCACGTCGCCCTGCAGCCGGGTGTAGGTGAGGGTGCCGTCGTGGTGGGGATGCTTCCAGGCCCACAGGCCGGTGCGCTCGGCACATTCGGTGAGGGTGCCGTCCGCGTTTTCCTTGGCGTTCACCAGGGTCACGTAGCCCTGGTCCTCCTCGGGCTGCTGGTCCATCAGGTCGAACACACGCTGGGCGCCCGCCATGGCCATGACCACGCTGTTCAGCTGCTGGCTGATCTGGGTCACCGGCTGGGTGAAGTTCTTGTTCAGAGTCAGAAAGGAGACCAGCGCGCCCAGGGTCAGACCGCCCCAGCCGCTCAGAGCCAGCGCCGCGCCCGCCACCGCGCACAGCACATAGCTGATGTTGCCCAGGTTTGCGTTCACGGGCATCAGGATGTTGGCGAACTTGTTGGCGTTGTCGGCGCTCTGGCGCAGCTGCTCGTTCAGCTGGCGGAAGTTTTGCAGGCTCTTTTCCTCGTGGCAGAAGACCTTGACCACCTTCTGGCCGTCCATCATTTCTTCGATGTAGCCGTTCACCTTGCCCAGGTCCGCCTGCTGGTGGGCGAAGTAGGCGGCGGAGCGGCCGCCCAGCTTGGAGGCCGCCAGCAGCATCACGCCCACCATTACCAGGGTGATGAGGGTCAGGGGAACGTTCAGCGCCACCATGCTGATGAAGGTGGCCGCGATGGTCACGCCCGAGTTGATCATCTGGGGCAGGCTCTGGCTCATGAACTGGCGCAGGGTGTCCACGTCGTTGGTGTAAACGGACATGATGTCGCCGTGGGCGTTGGTGTCGAAGTAGCGGATGGGCAGGGACTCCATGCGGGTGAACAGTTCCACACGCAGCCGTCGCATGGTGCCCTGGCTGATGGTTACCATGATGCGGTTGTAGCCGTAGGCGCACAGGATGCCCGCCGCATAAACGCAGGCAAGCGAGATCAGGGCGCTGGCCAGAGGGCCGAAGTCACCGCCGCCGTTTTGGGCCAGCGGGGTGATGTAATCGTCGATCAGGGATTGCAAAAACAGGGTACCCCGCAGGGTGGCCAGGGCGGACCCCAGAATGCACACAAGAACCGCCGCAAACTGGAGGCGGTAGGAATGGATCATGTAGCGCAGCACCCGGGCCAGAATCGGGCCGGGGCTGGGCCGCTTTGCAAAGTTCTGATTCATAAACACACCTTCTCTCGTTCAGGCCATCAGCCGTTGGGCTGGTCGAAGTCGCCGCCGCCCTGGGTCTGGGCCTCGTAGATTTCCCGATAAATGGGGCTGGATTCCATCAGCTGTTCATGGGTGCCGATGGCGCCGATGCGCCCGTCGTCCAGCACCAGAATCCGGTCGGCGTTCTGCACCGAGGAGATGCGCTGGGCGATGATCAGCTTGGTGGTGCCGGGAATGGCCTGGGCAAAGGCCTCCCGGATGCGGGCGTCGGTGGCGGTGTCCACCGCGCTGGTGGAGTCGTCCAGAATCAGCACCTTGGGCTTTTTCAAAAGGGCCCGGGCGATGCACAGCCGCTGCTTCTGGCCACCGGATACGTTGGAGCCGCCCTGTTCGATGTAGGTGTTGTAGCCGTCCGGCAGGCGCTGGATGAACTCGTCCGCCTGGGCCTGGATGCAGGCCTGACGGCACTCCTCTTCGGTGGCGTCCTCCTTGCCCCAGCGCAGGTTTTCCAGAATGGTGCCGCTGAACAGCACGTTCTTTAATAAACAGAATTTATTAATCGAAACGGGAGGAATGCGCGGTGAATACCTTTCAGCTGGCCTGTTTTCTGGCGGTGAGCGACACCCTGAACTTTGCCCGGGCCGCTCAGCGGCTGAACGTGACCCAGCCTGCGGTGACCCATCAGATCCGCTCGCTGGAGGAGGAGCTGAACGCAAAGCTTTTCCGCCGCACCACCCGCAGTGTGGAGCTCACCGAGGCGGGGCGGCTGTTTCTGCACGACGCCAACGGCATGATGACCATTGCCATGCGGGCGAAAAAACGGTTTGAGGACCCGGCGGCGGGGGAGCTCTGTGAGCTGGCGGTGGGCTGCCACGGCTATACCCATCTGTTCAGCCTGCATGAGCCGCTGCGGCAGCTGGCCGAGAGTTATCCGAACCTGCATCCCCGGCTGCAGGTGGTGCCCTACGATTTTTTGTACCGGCTTTTGGAGGAAGAGCATGTGGACGTGATTTTGAGCTTCCAGGAAAACGAGGCCAAAAAAGCGCCCGGCATCTATGCGGAGCTGGAGAAAACGCCCATGGTCTGCGTGACCACCCGCCAGCAGGCGCTGGAAGGGGAGGGCGAGCTGGAGCTGGAACAGCTGCGGGAGCGGCGGCTGGTGCTGGGCGACCCCCGCAAGGCCCCCCGGAACATCGCTCAGATGCAGGCGCAGCTGCTGGGCGAGCGTGCGCCGGGCGAGCTGTTCTTCGGTGAGTCGCCGGAGGCAGTGATCACCCTGGTGAAGGCCGGGTTCGGCCTGGCGGTGATGCCCCGGCTGCTGGCGCCCCCGGACCCGGAGTTGGTGCTGCGGCCGCTGGCCGGAGTGGAGCCGCTCTCCTTCGGCATGTATTACAAGACCCTGAAGGGCAACCCGGTGCTGCGCCGCTTTGTGGAGCTGATGCGCCTGCAGCACGGGGAAAAGGCATGAAAAAAGCCCCGGGCCGTATCCAAAGGATACGGCCCGGGGCTTTTTTGTATGGTTCAGGTTTTCAGCTGCCAGGCATTCTTTCCGGCAGGCTCCACCGCGCCGATGGTGGCCAGCCGGGCCAGCATCCGGCAAACCTGGCCGGAGGTCAGGTGCAGCGCACCGGCCAGCTGGGCGGGGCTGGCGCTCACGTGGTCGGTGAGGTATTCCAGCAGGGCCTGGCTGCCGCTGGCGGCAGGCCGGGGCGGCAGCGCGGGCCGGGGCGCGAAGACCAGCCGCAGGCAGGTGGCGCCGGGGCACAGCTCCTCCCGGATGGAGGGCTCCTCCCAGCCTTGCAGCCGCCAAACCGCCTGGATCTGGGGCAGTCCGCTGCCCGCCCGGCGGCCCACGCCCACCAGCCGGAACAGCTCGCTCAGACCGGGGTTACGGGCGTCGCTCACGCCGCCCGCCAAAGCGCTGGCGGGTTCCATGAAAAAGCAGCCCGGATTGGTGATGTAAAGCCGGTGGCCCCGCTTTTCGATGGTCAGGCCCCGGCGGTCCTGGTAGTCCGCGTGAATCAGGGCGTTGGCCAGCGCCTCCCGCACCGCCAGCTGCACCGGATGGTCCGCTTCGCCGGGCAGGCGGGGGTCGGCGCAGATGCGGTGGGCCGCCGCGAAATAAAAATCAAACAGCGCGCCGTTCCAGTCCGTGCTGTCCGAGCGCAGGCGGCAGGCAAGACCGGGCTGCAGCTGCTCCCGGTAGGAAAGGCTGAAATGGGGCCACACCGAACGGATGGCCCATGCTTCGCCCAGCATCAAAAGCCCGGCGGCGGTGGGGCAGAGCGTCCCGTTTTTGGACCGGGCCAGCACGCCCAGCCGCAGCAGCAGGCCCGCGTCGCTCAACTCACCCCACACATGGCCGGGGCGGCAATGCAGCAGCCGGGCCCGGTAGCGGGTCACCGCGTCGGGGCAGAGGGCGCTCTGGTCCAGCCCCTCCAGCGGCACCAGATCCCGGGGCAGGTCCGCCTGGTCCCGCATCATGGCCCGCACCTCCTCGGCGGAGCAGTGATAGTCCCCCTCGCCGCCCCGCCGGTAAGCGCCGGAAAAGGGGTCGGTGCCCAGATACACCGGCCGGTCGTGGCGGCCGGCACGGGGCACATGGATAATCACAATCCGGTTGCCGCCGCTCTCGTCCACCCACACGTCGGTGGGGCGCAGGATGTTGGCGCTCACCCGGGCCGGGTCGTTCACGATCTGCCAGAACTGGCGCACCAGCTCCTCCGGGTCCGGCAGGGGCACCGAGGCCAGGGTCTTGTTCTCGGTCTCGATCACGCCCAGCAGAATCAGCCCGCCGAAGGAGTTGGCAAAGGCGGAGTAGGTCTCCCAGATGCTGCGGGGCAGTCCGCCCTGGGCGCGCTTTGCCTCCAGGCGGTTGTTCTCCCGGTATTTTTCCAGGTGGGCAAGGTCGATCATAGACGGTACCTCAACAAAGGGTCACTTGGTCCAGCGGGCGGCCAGGCGGCGGAACCAGCTGCCCGGCAGCTCCAGCCCCAGCAGGATGGCCAGCACCATGGCGATGGCGGTTTTCAGGGTGGTAAAGCCGATCTGACCGGCCTCGGCGGTGGCGTTGTTCACCATGGCGTAGGCGGTCTGGTAGATGCCAAGACCGGGCACCAGCGGGAAGATGCCGGAGATCAGAAAGATGGTGGCCGGGCAGCGCAGCTGCACCGCCGAAAAACGGGAGATGCACAGCACCGCGAAGGTAGCCAGAAAGATGGCGGGCAGCACGCCCCAGAAGGGCTTGAAGGCCAGGTAGACCAGCCAGCCCGCCGCGCCGGTGATGCCGCAGCGCAGATAATACCGGTTGGGCACATGGAAGATCAGGGCAAAGGCCACGGTGCCGATGCCCGCGGCCAGCACCTCGCAAAGAAAACGCTGCATGCTCACACCCCCCATGCGGTATAGGCGGCCATCACCGCGCCCACGCCCAGGGCAAGGCAGGCCACCACCAGCACCGCGTCCAGAAGGCGTACGCTGCCGGAGATATAGTCCTCATCGGCAATGTCCCGAATGCCGTTGGTGAAGGCCACGCCGGGCAGAAGCGGGACTACCGCACCGGCGGTGACCATTTCCAGATTGCTGCCCAGCCCCAGATGGGTGAGGATCAGGGCGCACAGGGTGACCAGCGCCCCGCCGCTGATGTTCATGGCGATCTTGGAAAGACGGCCCCGCACCAGATACAAAAAGTAAAGATATAAGACCAGCCCGCACAGAAAAGCGGCGGCCGCGTCCCGGCCGGTGCCCCCGAACAGGTAGCCGAAGGCTCCGCTGCCGATTCCCGAGGCCAGCACCTGCTGCCAGCGGGGCTTGGAGGGCATGGCACGGATGGCCAAAAGCCGCTCGTGGGCCTCGGCGGGGGCGTGCAGCCCCAGCTCGATCTCCCGGGAGAGCTGGTTCACCGCGTCGATCCGGTCCAGCCGGCCGCCGCCCAGGGGGATGTGGCGCACCCGGGCCTGGTAGCTGCGGGGCCCGCCCCCGGTGGACAGCAGCACGCCGTTGCTTAAAATAAAGGTATCCAGGCCGGGATTGCCATAGGCCCGGGCGATGCGCTCCATGGTATCGCTGACCCGGGAGATCTCGGCCCCGGAGGCCAGCAGGATCTCGCCCGCGAGCGATACGGTCTCAAAGATAAGGTCGCGGTCCTCCATGGCGGGTCCTCCTTTTGCGGCCGGAATTTGCCCTTTTATTATACGGCGGTTTGGTGCCGGTTACAAGCAAAACCCGGCGGCAAGCCCCTTGCACAGGCGGCAGGTTTTCGTTATACTTAAAGTTACACAACGAACGCCGGAGAGCGGGAACACCGGAGGAGGAGCGGAGGATGAAGGATACGTTGACCAGCCTTTTGGGGGTGCGCCCCGGGGTGACCGCGCTGGTGGGCGCGGGCGGCAAGACCACCACCATGCTGACCCTGGCCGAAGAACTGACCCAAGCGGGCAAGCGGGTGATCGTGACCACCACCACCCATATCCTCCCGCCGGACGAGCAGCGCTATGGTCCGGTGTTTTCCCCCGAGGATAAGGCAGGCCTGGCCGCAGCGCTGGAGCGCACCGGGCTGGCGGTGTCCGCCGGGCCGCTGGACGCGCGGGGAAAGCTGACCGGGGTGAGCGATGAACAGGTGGAGGGCTTTCTGGCCCTGGCCGACTATGTGCTGGCCGAGGCGGACGGTTCCCGCCGTCTGCCCTGCAAGACCCCCGGAGACCGGGAGCCCGCCCTGCCCGGTCAAACCGGGCTGGTGGTGGCGGTGCTGGGACTTTCGAGCCTGGGCAGACCTCTGGAGGAGGTCTGTTTCCGGGCCGAGCTGGCCGCCCGGCGGCTGGAGATACAGCCGAATCAGCCGGTCACGCCGGAGCTGCTGGCCCGGCTGGCGGCTTCGCCCTGGGGCCTGGCCAAGGGCAGCGAGGGGCGGCAGTTTGTGGTCCTGCTGAACCAGAGCGATATCTGTGAACAAGCGGACCTGCGCCGGGCGGTGCAGGCCGTAAAAAAAGAGAGCAGCGCCCGTGTGGTGAGCGCCGCTTTGCAGAAAAAGGAATGGAAAGAGGAATCAATATGTTGATTGTGATTCGAGGCGCCGGAGACATTGCCACCGGCATCGGCTGGCGTCTGTGGCAGTGCGGGTTTGATGTGGCCATGACCGACCTGCCCCAGCCCACCTGCATCCGCCGCACGGTGGCCTTCTCCACCGCGTTGGAGGAAGGGCAGTACACCGTGGAAGGCGTTACCGCCCTGGCCTGCCCGGATGTGGAAGCTGCCCGGGCGGCGCTGGCAAAGCGCTGCGTGGCGGTGATCCCGGACCCGGAGGGCGTGTGCATTGCAGCACTGCAGCCCGCCGTGGTGGTGGACGCGGTGCTGGCCAAGAAAAATCTGGGCACCACCCTTGCCGACGCGCCGCTGGTGATCGGGGTCGGCCCCGGCTTCTGCGCCGGGCAGGACTGTCACTATGTGGTGGAGACAAAGCGCGGTCACCGGCTGGGCCGGGTGATCGAGGAGGGCCCCGCCGCCCCCAATTCCGGCCTGCCCGGCAACATCATGGGCTACACCGGCGAGCGGATCATCCGCAGCACGGTCAGCGGCCGGTTCGAGCCGCTGTGCGCCATCGGCGATCTGGTCGAGGCCGGTCAGACGGTGGCCCGGGTGAACGGGGAGGAGCTGAAGGTGCAGATCCCCGGCATGATCCGGGGCATGCTGCACGAGGGTATTGAGGTTACGCCGGGCTTCAAGTGCGGCGACGTGGACCCCCGGAGCCGGGAAGCGGACTACACCACCATATCGGACAAGGCCCGGGCGGTGGCGGGCGGCGTGCTGGAGGCGGTGCTGCGCCGCTACGGCAGCCGGATGCAGTAAACCGGGAAAAGAGAAAAAAGACGGCAAGGGCAACACCGCACAATTCACGCCTGCCGGCTCAGGCGGCGTATCACGCCAAAATTTTCCGTGGGATTTTCCAAAAATGCTCGCCAATCCACCAAGGATTGGCTGTGCTTTTTGGTTCATCCCGCAAAAAATTTCCGGCGCGCTCCACCACCTGGAATCGTGCGGTATTGCCCAAAAACACAGGCCGCCGCGTACCCAAGCGGGTATGCGGCGGCCTGTGTTCCCTTGACCGACTCCGAAGAGATCGTGCAATTCCCCGCAGCTCCGCCCAAACCGGAACTGCGTACCATTATTATAACGCATTTTATGAAATAAAGAACAAAAAATGCACAGAATCAAGGCGATGCGACACAAAACGCGGGTTTTCTGCCCCAAAAGGGCAGGCGAGTCTCAGCCGTTCTGCCAGCGCAGAAACTCCTGACGCAGTTGGGAAAAGCGCTTGACGCTCACCGGGATGCGCTGGCCGTTTTTCAGGATGACCATGTAGTTGGAGAACCGGTCCACATAGCGCAGGTTCACCACGAAGCTGCGCTGCACCCGCAGAAAGCCCCGGCCCTCCAGCCGGTCGGCGATTTCCTGAATCGACACCCGGAATACCCGGGTACTCCAGAGAGCCGCGGCGGAAAAATGGGCGGTGACCGTGTGCCCGGCGGCTTCAAAATAACAAATCTGCTCCAGCGGCAGGAACACGTCCTCCCGGTCCGCCCGCAGGCACAGGGTGTTGGCGGGGGAGAACAGGGTCTCCCACAGGCTGTCCATGCAGGTGGTGAAGCTCTCCGGCAGGCGGGTCTTGAGCAGGTAGGCGAAGGCCCGCACCCGGTAGCCGTCCGGCGCGCAGTCCAGGGAATCCGAGGTCAGAATCACCGGCGTTTCCGGGCTCAGCGCCCACAGGCGGCCGGCGATCTCCAGGTTGGGGCACCCTGCGGCGCTCACCTGCAGAAACACGGCGGTACAGGGGTAGCTGCGGCAGAATTCCAGCAGCAGCTCCGGGCGGCTGAACTGCTCCACCCGGCAGTGAAGGTCACGCTGCTCCAGATAACTCTCGAGCAGGTCGGAAAGACGCCGGGCATCGGCAGGCTGCGTGTCGCAGATGGCAAACAGCATGAGGGGGACACTCCTTTGGGGATCATGGGGATCAGGGCAACGGGGGGGACTGCAGGGCCCGGGCGATACGCTCCAGCGCCTCGGGGGTATCGGCGTCCCACAGCTCGCAGGGCGACTGGGCTTCGGTGAGCCGTATCTGCTGGGGGCACTGCTTCAGAACGGCGCTGCCGCCGGTTTTCGGGGGCAGGCTGGCCAGCGCGGAAAAATGGGCCGCGCCGAAGAGCACCGGGCTTGCGCCCACCCCCTGCCAGGCAAGGCGGTGGATGCACTCCGGCTGCCGTTCAAAAGCCTGCGCCAGCGCGGCCAGGCTGGCAGGGCGGCACAGGGGCTGGTCGCCCTGGCAGACCAGGCAGCCGTCCATCCCCTCCATATACCGGATGCCCAGGCGGATCACGTCGCTGCGGTCCTCCCGGTCGTGCAGCAGGCAGGCGACGCCCCGTGCCGCGCACAGGTCCGCCACCTGGGGCCAGCGGGTGACCACCAGCGTTTTGGCAAACACGCCGGCCGGCAGGCAGTCCAGGGTATGCGCCAGCAGCGGCCGGCCGCACAGGTCCGCCAGCAGCTTGTTGGAGCCGAAGCGCTTGCCCTGGCCGCTGGCCAGGATCAGGCAGCCGATCTTCATGGCGCAAGCCCTCCTTTTTTACAGAAAATAAATGGTGACGAATGTCACTGTTTTTGGTTCTTATTGTAATATAATCGGGTAAGGGATGCAAGTATATGCGGCAAAACCCGTCGAATTGGTGGCATTTTTTGCAAAAAGAGCCTATAATGATGAAAACACCCGTGCGCCGGGCCTTCAAAGGAGAAGCGAGCATGATCCATTTCAACTATCCCAATTATCCCATGCAGTGGTACAAAAACAAGAACCCGGTGTCCGGCAACGCGGGCCAGTTCAACTACAAGGTCCTGCGGGACGGCGACGAGCTGGCCGCCTGGTGCTGGATGGGCATGTGGTGCATGGAAAAAACCAAGGACGTGAAGGAGCGGCGGTTTGCCTTTGGCGAGGAGGGCGTGGCCCAGGCCATTGCCTGGCTGAAGGAGGAATTCGACAGCCACAGCCGGGAGGAGATCGAGAGTAAGCTGGGCTTTTTCACCACCGAGCCCTATACCCCGCCGAAGGAAGAGAGCGGCGACGAACAATAAAACAGGGAGCGTCCCGGCCGGGGATGCTCCCTGTTTCTTTGATGAAAATGAAATTATACGGTTTTAATACGCCGCCAGCCGCCCCGCTTCCAGCGGATGACGAAGATCAGCGCCCGCAGATTTTCGTCCAGCGCAAAGGCCATCCACACGCCCACGAGCCCCAGCCCGAAGTGGATGCCCAGCAGCCAGGCCACGCCCACGCCCACGATCCACTGGCTGGCGATGCCCACCAGCACTGGAAAACGCACGTCGCCCACCGCCTGCAGGTTGCGCACCATCACGATGTTGAAGCAGCGGCCCAGCTCCAGAAAGACCTCCACGATCATCACGTTTCGGCCCAGCGCGATCACCTGCGGGTCGCTGCTGAACAGGCCCAGCAGCGGCTGGGCGAACACCGCCAGCACCGCCGCGATGATCAGGGTGATGGGGGTGAAGGTTTTCAGCGCGTTCCAGTTCTGCCGGTCCGCCTGGTCGAAGTCCTTCGCGCCCACGCAGTAGCCCACCACGATGGCCACCGCCTGGCTCACCGCGCTGATGAGCATGTAGCACACCTGGGCGAACATGGCGCAGTACATGCGGGTGGTCACCGCGAAGGTGCCCATCAGGTTCACGAACACCAGACTGGTGGACTGGGACAGATTGTAGGAAAGACCCTCGCCCCCGGCGGGCAGGCCGATGCCCAGAAACCGCTTGAGCAGACCGGTGGGGAAGGGCCGCAGCGCCTTCAGGCTCACCCGGGCGTTTTCAACCGTGTGGAAGAAGGCAAAGATCATCATCAGCATACCGGCGGTGCGGCAGATGCTTGTGGAGAGGGCCGCGCCCGCCGCGCCCAGCCGGGGCATGGGGCCGAGGCCATAGATGAAGGCGGTGTTGCCCACGATGTTGATCAGGTTGATCACGCCGGTGCTGAGCATGATGACCAGCATCTTTGCGTGGGCCCGCAGAAAGGCGCTGAAGGTGAGCATCAGCGCCTGGCAGGGCAGGCTGAGGGCGGTGATGAGCAGATAGCTCTTTGCTTCCGGCCGGGCCTCCATGGGCACCTGCATGATGCTGAACAGCCCGTCCGCGCCCAGCAGCAGGCCCCCGGTGATCACCAGGCTCACCGCCAGGTTCAGGCAGACGGCCAGGGTGTAGATCTGCTCCACCTTGTCGTACTCCCGCGCGCCCAGATACTGGCTGAGCATGATGGTGGCCGCCAGACTGATCACATTGAAGGTGAGGATCAGGGTGGTCATGATTTGGTTTGCGTTGCCCACGGCGGCAACGGCGGTGGCGTTGTAGCGGCTGAGCATGATCTGGTCGATGTTGCCCACCAGCATCTGCAAAAGCAGTTCGATGAACACCGGCCAGGTCATGGCCAGCAGCGAGAACTCGTGCCCCGCTACGGTGATTTTCTTGTTCAAAACGATTCCCCCTCTGCGGCGGCCCGGGGCCGCCTTGTAAAACCAGAAACATTATAGCGCAAACAAATTTGGCTTTACAGTTGGAAAATTGACGATTCTCACAGAAAGTGCACGCGTAATTTATGCACAATTTTGCCAACACCCGGTTTGGTTTACTTTTGCGGGGGTTTGTGATACCCTGATAAAGGATTTTTCGTGATTCTGAGCCATAAAGGAGGGCGCTTTTTGAACAGGACCATTCCCCGCACCACCCGGCTGGCCGCTGCCGTACTGGCGGTGCTGGCGCTGGCCGCCGCGTTCGTGCTGCGGTTTTCCTATTCCACCAGCTTTTTGTACCCGGAATACTGTGGGTTTGACTCCGCCATCTTTCAGACCATCGGCAAGTACTGGGCCCAAGGGGTTACCCCCTATGCCCAGCTGTTCGACCACAAGGGCCCGCTGATCTTTTTTGTGGACGCGGTGGGCTACTGGCTCCACGGCCGGTCCGGGGTGCTGGTGGTGCAGACCCTCAGCCTGGCCGCCGCCATCTGGGGGCTGTACCGGCTGGGGCGCACCGCCCTGTCCCGTCCCTGGGCGATGGGGGCCGCGGCGCTGGCGCTGGTCTATCTGGCCCGCACCTTCGACGAGGGCAACATGACTGAGGAGTACAGCCTGCCTTTTCTGGCCGTCAGCCTGTATCTGGCGGCGCACTGGTGCCTTGCCCGCCGGAACGACCCGGCCAAGCCCCATCCCTGGCAGTGGGCGGTGGTGTATGGGGTGTCCTTCGGGACCATTCTGATGCTGCGGGTCACCAGCGCGGTGGCGGTGTGCAGCTATGTGCTGGTGATCGCTCTGGCGCTGATGGTAAGCCGCCAGTGGAAAAACCTCTTCGCCAACATGGGCGGTTTTGTGGGCGGTTTTGCCCTCATTACCGGTCCCTTCGCGGTGTACTTTGCCTGCAAGGGCTCGCTGGGCGATATGCTCTACGGCACCATCGGGTACAACATCTTTTATGCCACAGAGTTTTCCATCGCGGAATACTACGGGAACAGCCAATGGGCAGCGCGTACCCTGACCCGGGTGCTCACGGATTTCGGCGCGCCGCTGTTTTTGCTGGCGGTGCTCTGTATCGCCAGCCTGGTACGGCGGAAAACCGACCTGCTGGCCTGGGGCGGGCTGCTGAGCACGGCGCTGAGTATGTATGTGCTGTTCACCAACCGCCCCTACGTGCATTACTTTATGATCGTCACCCCGCTGATTCCGCTGGCTTTTGTGCTGGCGGCGGAGCTTTTGCGGGGCGACAAGGGGCGTAAGCTGGCCTGGGCGGCGCCGGTGCTGTGCGGGCTGTGGGCGGTGAGTCTGCTGATTCGCCTGCCCGGCTGGAACGGGGACAGCTTCATGGCCCGTTACCCCTACGAGGTGTTGGATTACAACAACGCCGCCCGGTCCGCCGCGGCGGTGATCCCGGCCGAGGAGCGGGATTCGGTGCTGGGCTACAATGTGGACGCCCAGTGGTATCTGGCCACGGACATCCGGCCCTGTCAGCGGTATTTCATCCATCAGGACTGGCAGGCCGCCGAGGACCCGGGCATGCGCGGAGAGATCAATGAATCGCTTGGGCAGGACCCGCCCCTGTGGCTGGTGGTGGCCGGCCCGGCGGAGGACACGGTACAGCAGCTGCTGGACGAGCAGTACACCGCCGTGAGCGGCGAGCAGCAGTTCGACGAATATGCAAACTATGTGCTGTACCGCCGCAACAGCTGAAAGGAGAGAAAAACGCATGAAAGGGAAACGAGGCGTTTTTGCCCTGGCGGCGGCGATGTTGCTGTTGGCCTGCGGCTGCGCGGGGGAGCAGACTTCTTCCCAAAGCACGGCGCAGCTGCGCGCTTTGAAACCGGTGGAGGGCGCTGTGGTGGTGACCCAGCACGCCGGATTGTATGACGGGTATGAGGCGTACGGAGCCTTCACCGGCGATTGGGCCTTCGTGTATGGACAGGGCCAGGCGGGCTACCGGGCGGCGGGCGGCGAGTACAAGCCCTTGTATACGGCCAGTGCGGATGTGATTCTGCAGCAGTACGACGGCCCGACGGACGAGACCGGCCTGTGGCAGCGGATGGACTGGCTGGCCCAGCAGTATGCTTATCTGCCGGGAGCATCCATGGCCCCCTATTGCGCGGACGGGCTGTGGGGCTTCTGCGATCTGAACGGGACCCCTGTGCTGGAAGCCCAGTTCGCCAGTCTGGCGGAGCTGTGGGCCTATCAGGAAACGGTGGCCCCGCCGCTGCCCACTGCCGAGCCCCAGCAGCAGCCCGAGGGAGCCGAGACCTGGTGGGAGGACCCGGCGGACGAGGGCTTTTATGTGCTGGTGGGGGAGAAGATTCGCCGCTACAACGCCCAGGGCACCGAGCTGACCAGCCAGCCGCTGGCCCGGCTGACCCTGGAAACCGACGGCAAGGGAAAAAGCACCCTGACCATCACCGACCAGGACGGCTATCAGCTGCTGCAGCTGACCAGCACCCAGCCGGACCCGCTGCACACCGAAAGCGAGCTGCGCTTTGACGGCGACTGGTTCTACTGGAAAACCGACGAGGGCAGCGTGCTGCCCTGCCGCATCACGGTGGAATAACCAAACAGAAAACGCGCTGCGAGGATTCGCAGCGCGTTTTTTATTGCATCAGTTTAGCTACAAGGCTTCGACGAGCCTCGTCGTATTCCTGCTGTGTGATTAGCTCATTGGCCAGCATGTCGCTCAGTTCTTTCAGCTTGTCTGATGTGGCTTTTTCAGGGGGTGTATGCGGTGCGGGGGTCTGGCTTCGAGCAACCGTTTCATAGTCCTTGCCTGGCAGGAGGCGACGCAGATAGTTCAGGTCCTCAAAGGCCAGGTCAAACCGGTTGTCTGCGCCGTTTTCTTTGTAGTAAAGCTGGATGCAGCGGGTATCCTGAATGGTGGTGGATACGTTGATCGGATCGATCTTCCCGTGAAAGCCGGTGAGAAAGGAATAAGAGGAATTGCCGCCGGTTCCATTAATGATGGTGTTTACGTCTCCGGATTCTACATAAAAATAGATTTGATCCTTCGGAATCTGAACCAGCTTGAAATTTTCTTCTCCCACAGAAAGCTCAATGGGAAACCAACATAATGATTGGTCGGTACACCACATCAAATATTCGCCTTTTCGCACGGGTTCTGCGTTTTCGGGAATTTGATTTTCCACACTTTCCCGAACGGAGTTGAATTTACACTTCAGGAGCCAGTGCTCTTCAAACTCCTCCTCTTTTTGCCTGCGTTCCTCAGATTCTTCTTTCTGATAGATGCGATATCCAATAAAGAAGACAACTGCGCTGATTGAAAAGCAAATCAGCGCTTTGGGAAGATTGCCTCCAATCAGTGCGAACAGCCCAAGAACCAGTGGCCAGCCAAACAGGTTGAACAGAATCAAAAAACTCATGATCTCCTCTCTTTCTCATAAGTGTTCCAATACCCATGAACATTTTAATAAAGATATTTACTAAATTCAATAGTAAATATCTTTATTATGATAGGCTTGCCTCATTGAGGTGATCGAAATGATGGACTATGTGCGGATTATCCGGGATTTGCGGGAAGATGCGGATAAAACTCAGACGGAAATTGCGCAGGTTTTAGGTACGTCACAAACAATGTACGCGCGTTATGAGCGGGGGGCGAATGAACTGCCTATCCGCCATTTGATTTCACTTTGTCGGTATTACCGGGTTTCGGCAGACTATATTCTGGGGTTACGTTCAGATAAGCAGTAAACGTTATTCATTTACAAAAAGGAGTGAAAAGGGGCGCGGCAAAATTTTTGCCGCGCCCCTTTCGCTGCTCTTGACAGTGCCCGGGACCGGTGCTATACTGAAGATGCGAAGATATTTAGAAAAATATCTAAATATCGAAAAGAAAAAGAGAAGCAGCCCGAACCAGGGCGAAAGGAGGCTTGCGATCATGGGGGATGCGTTCAAGGCGTTGGCGGACCCGACCCGGCGGCATATTCTGGAGCTGCTCAGCGGCGGAGAGATGACCGCGGGCGACATTGCCGCCCAGTTTCAGATGGCAAAGCCGTCGGTCAGCCACCATCTGAGTATTCTGAAGGCGGCGGGCCTGGTCACCGACGAGCGGCGGGGGCAGAACATTGTGTATTGCCTGAACCTGACGGTGTTCCAGGAGCTGATGAAATGGTTTTACGATATGGGGTTTGCCAAGGGAGGCGAAAACAATGAAAAATAAAAAACTGCTGATCGCGCTGGGGGCGGTGTGCCTGGTGAATTTCATCGCACATCTGTGCTTTTATCCGACTATGCCGGACACGGTGCCCATGCACTGGGGCTTCAACGGTCAGGTGGACGGCTGGGGCCCGAAATACATGGTTCTGGTCACCGCGCTGATTCCGGCGGCGATCCTGCTTTTGATCGCGGTGGTGCCCAAGATCGACCCCCGCAGCGAGAATTTCCAGAAATTCGGCGGCATCTACCGGGGCTTTCTGGCGGGCATCGTGCTGTTTCTATGCGGAATCAGCTGGCTGAGTGAGCTTACCGTCTACAACGTCCTGCCGGACGGCAGCAGCCTGGTGGGCGTGCTGGTGAGCGGGGGCATCGGTATCCTGTTCATCCTGCTGGGCAACTACATGCCCCGTATCAAGCAGAACTACACCTTCGGCTGCCGCACCCCCTGGGCGCTGGCGGACGAGCACAACTGGAACCGCACCCAGCGCATGGGCGGCATCACCTTTGTGGTGATGGGCGTGGCGCTGCTGTTCCTGGGGCTGTTCGCCAAGGCCCTGGGCGAGGGGCTTACCTTTGGCGCGCTGCTGGTGGTCGTGCTGGGCGGCACTGCCTGGATCTTCGTCTACTCCTTCCTGGTGTTCAAGAAAATCATGCGATAAGCATAAAACTCCCCGTGGCCAGCGGCCACGGGGAGTTTTGCGTATTGGGAAAGGGGAATCAGCGCAGGATGAGCGCGCCGTTCTCCACGTCCACGGTGAGGGTATCGCCAGCGTTGTGAACGCCGCCGATGATCTCCCGGGCGATGAGGGTCTCCACACGGCTCTGGATAAACCGCTTCAGCGGCCGTGCGCCGTAGATGGGGTCGTAGCCCTCGTCGATGATGAAGTCCTTCGCCGCGTCGGTGACCGCCAGCTTCAGCTGTTTATCGGCCAGACGGCGGCGCAGGTCGTCCAGCTGCAATTCCACAATGCCGCCGATCTCATTCTTGGTCAGAGGTTTGTAGAAGACGATCTCGTCCAGACGGTTCAAAAACTCCGGACGGAACTGGCTCTTGAGCAGGCCGTCCACCGCCTTGCGGGCGTCCTCGCTGATCTGGCCGTCCTTGCCAATGCCCTCCAGAATATACTGGCTGCCCAGGTTGCTGGTCAGGATGATGATGGTGTTCTTGAAGTCCACCACACGGCCCTGGCTGTCGGTGATGTGGCCGTCGTCCAGCACCTGCAAGAGGATGTTGAACACATCCGGATGGGCCTTTTCCACCTCGTCGAACAGCACCACGCTGTAGGGATGGCGGCGCACCGCTTCGGTGAGCTGACCGCCCTCCTCATAGCCCACATAGCCCGGAGGCGCGCCGATCAGACGGCTGACGCTGAATTTCTCCATGTACTCGGTCATGTCGATGCGGACCATGTTTTTCTCGTCGTCGAACAGGGCCTGGGCCAGCGCCTTGGCCAGCTCGGTCTTGCCCACGCCGGTGGGGCCCAGGAAGAGGAAGCTGCCGATGGGGCGGTTGGGGTTCGCGATACCGGCCCGGCTGCGCAGGATGGCCTCGCTTACCTTGGTGACTGCCTCGGACTGGCCAATCACCCGCTTGTGCAGGATGTCCTCCAGGCCCAGCAGCTTCTCCCGTTCGCCTTCCACCAGCTTCTCCACCGGGATGCCGGTCCAGCGGGCCACGATGCGGGCGATTTCCTCGTCGGTCACCCGGTCACGCAGCAGGTTGTCCTGGGTCTGACCGGCGGCTTCGGCCTTCTTTTCCTCTTCGGCCAGCTGCTTTTGCAGTTCGGGCAGCTTGCCGTATTTCAGCTCGGCGGCCTTGTTCAGATCGTACTCCCGTTCGGCCTTTTCGATGGCGGCGTTCGTCTGCTCGATCTGCTCGCGGATGCTCTGCACCTTGCCGATGCTGTTCTTCTCGTTGTCCCACTGGGCCTTCATGGCCTTGAACTGCTCCCGCATCTCGGCCAGCTCCTTTTGCAGGGCGGCCAGGCGCTGGGCGCTCAGGGTGTCGGTCTCCTTTTTCAGGGCGGCCTCCTCGATCTCGTGCTGCATGATCTTGCGGCGCAGATCGTCCAGCTCGGCGGGCATGGAATCCATCTCGGTGCGGATCATGGCGCAGGCCTCGTCCACCAGGTCGATGGCCTTATCCGGCAGGAAACGGTCGGAGATATAACGGTTGGACAGGGTGGCCGCGGCGATCAGGGCACTGTCCTGAATCTTTACGCCGTGGAACACCTCGTAGCGTTCTTTTAAGCCGCGCAGGATGGAGATGGTGTCCTCCACGGTGGGCTCATCCACCATGACCGGCTGGAACCGGCGCTCCAGGGCAGGGTCCTTCTCGATGTACTGGCGGTACTCGTCCAGGGTGGTGGCGCCGATGCAGTGCAGCTCACCACGGGCCAGCAGCGGTTTCAGCAGGTTGCCCGCGTCCATGGCGCCGTCGGTTTTGCCCGCGCCCACGATGGTGTGCAGCTCGTCGATGAACAGGATGATCTGGCCTTCGCTCTTCTTGACCTCCTGCAATACGCTCTTCAAACGCTCCTCAAATTCGCCCCGGTACTTGGCACCGGCCACCAGAGCGCCCATGTCCAGGCTGAAGACCTTCCGGTCCTTCAGGTTCTCGGGCACGTCGCCCCGCACAATTCGCTGGGCAAGGCCCTCGGCGATGGCGGTTTTGCCCACGCCGGGCTCACCGATCAGGCAAGGGTTGTTCTTGCGTTTGCGGCTCAGAATACGGATCACATTCCGGATCTCGGTATCACGGCCGATCACCGGGTCCAGCTTCTGCTGCCGGGCCAGCTCCACCAGCTCCTGGCCGTACTTTTTCAGTACGTCGTAGGTGTCCTCGGGATGGTCGCTGGTCACCCGCTGGTTGCCCCGCACGCCGGAAAGTACGCTCAGGAATTTGTTCTTGTCGATGGAGAAGCGCTTCATCAGCTCGGATACCGCGCTGTTGGGGTTCTCGATGAGAGCCAGGAACACGTGCTCCACGCTCACATACTCGTCCTTCATGGCGGTGGCGGTGCTCTCGGCCGCGTTCAGCACCTTGTCGGTGGCGGCGGAGATGTAGATCTTATCCGCCTCCCGGCCGGAGCCGGTCACATGAGGCAGCAGCGCCACCTTCTGGGCGGCGGCGGAAACAAAATTGCCGGGCTCCACGCCCATCTGCTGTAACAGTTGCGGGATCAGACCCTGCTCCTGGTTAGCAATCGCGAAGAGCAAGTGCTCGGGTTCCAGGGTCTGGTTCTGGTATTCAATGGCGGTCTGCTGGGCACTTTGCAGCGCTTCCAGCGTCTTTTGTGTAAATTTGTTGGTGTTCATTGGGCAAGCCCCCTTTTCATTACCGAACAAAGTAAGAATTTTTATTTGTTTTAGCACTCTCGCGCTTCGACTGCTAACATTGTAAAACTGCTGGTTTTGCTTGTCAAGAGGGTTCACAGAAAATTAACATTTTTTCGGTGAGCGGGGCGCGAAAAAGCCCGGCCACCCTATTTTTAAATAGGATGGCCGGGCAAATCTTGGCGCAATCACTCAGCGGGTGAGCAAAAGAATGTTTTCCGGTGCGATGCCCAGCTGAGTGGGCAGGGGATTCGGGCGCTTGTCTTTGGTCATGCGCCACCAGATGTCCGGGGTGCCGGGGGTCTGGTTCGCGGCGCGCATCTGTACGATCCACTCAAAGGGCTCCTCGATCTGGCCGGTGTATTCCACGTCGAACCGGTTGGCCGGGGCCTTGGGGTGGAAGTAGTGAGCCCGGATGCCGATGGCGCACAGGTCCTCCGGCACAGGGCGGGCGGTGGTGAATTCCAGGCCGCCCCAGTCCTCCACCCAAACAGTGTTCGGGCCGGTGCGCCGGGCTGCCGCGATGTTCTTGCAGCCGGTGAGCCGCGCCGCCGCCCGGCTGCCCGGGTCGGCGAACACCTCCTTGGTGGCCCCGCAGCGCAGCACCTCGCCCTCGTCCAGAATGGCCAGACGGCCGCACATGTGGTAGGCCTCGTCCCGGCTGTGGGTCACCAGCAGCACGTCGCCGGAGAATTCCTTCAGTACCCGCAGCATGTCCAGCTGCAATTGTTCGCGCAGATGGCTGTCCAGCGCGGAGAAGGGCTCGTCCAGCAGCAGAACCTGAGGCCGGTTCACCAGAATACGGCCCAGCGCCACCCGCTGCTGCTGCCCGCCGGAAAGCTCGGCCGGGCGGCGGTGCTCCAGTCCCTGCAAACCCAGCAGCTCCACCGCCTGGCGGTAAAGGGCCTGCTTCTGGGTTTTGTTCTTTTCCCGGTGCAGGCCTGCCAGCAGGTTCTGGCGCACGGTCATGGTGGGGAAGAGGGCGTAGCTCTGGAACAGATACCCCACCCCACGCTGCTGGGGCGGCAGGTCGATGCGTTGTTCCGAGTCAAAGAGCGCCCGGCCGTCCAGCAGGATGCGGCCCCGGTCCGGCGTTTCCACTCCGGCGATGCAGCGCAGGGTCATGCTCTTGCCGCAGCCGGATGCACCCAGAAGGCCGGTGATGCCGCCGTTTGTCTCCAGCTTTACCTTTAAACGGAAGGAACCCAGGTCCTTCTCAATGTCCACAAACAGGCTCATGGGGCGCGCCTCCTTTGCTTTTGTTCCAGCAGGTTCACGGTGAGCAGCACCGCGGCGCTGATGGCCAGGTTCACCAGTACCCAGGCAAAGGCGGCCGCGTCGTCGCCGGTGCGCCAGAGCTGGTACACGGTGGTGGAGATGGTGGCGGTGCGCCCCGGGGTGTAGCCGATGAGCATGCTGGTGGCGCCGTACTCGCCCAGTGCCCGGGCGAAGGCCAGCACCGCGCCCGCCAGAATGCCCTGGCGGCAGGCGGGCATGCGCACCCGCCAGAAGATGTAAGTGTTGGAAAGCCCCAGCGTGCGGCCCGCGTCCGCCAGGCGCTCGTCGAAGCTCTCGAACGCGCCCCGGGCGGTGCGATACATCAGCGGGAAGGCCACCACCGAGGCGGTGAGGATGCCGCCGTACCAGGTCATCACAAACTTGATGCCGAAATTGGCGAGGAAGATGCCCAGCGGGCGCTTTGCGCCGAACACCAGCAGCAGAAAATAACCCACCACCGTGGGCGGCAGCACCAGCGGCAGGGTGAGCACCACGTCCAGCAGCCCCTTCACCGCCCGGGGCAGCCGGGCCACATAGTAGGCGGCGAAGATGCCGGAAAAGAACACCAGCACGCTGCTGATGGCCGCGATGCGCAGGGAATTCAACAGGGGATACCAGTCCATGTGGAAAACTCCAATCCGAAAAACGGGGCAAGGCAGATTCGCCTTGCCCCTGTTTGTGCCGTTATTTTACTGGGGAGAAACCGACCTCTTCAAATACCTGCATGGCCGCATCGGTCTGCAAGTAGTCCAGGAAGGCCTGCGCCTCCTCGCTGTGCTGGGAAACGTTCAGCACGGCGGCGGGGTAGATCACCTGGCCGCACATCTCCTCGGTGGCGTAATCCACCGGGGTGATCCCGGCGCTGAAAGCGTCGGTGCAGTAGACCACGCCGCAGTCCACGCTGCCCTCGGTGATCTGGGTGGTGACCTCCTTCACGTTGGAGCCGTAGGTGATCTTGCCGGCGTTTGCCAGGGCCTCCTCGTCCAGATTGTAATAGGCCAGGATCTGCTGGGTGTACTGGCCCACCGGCACGTCGCTGTTGCCCATGGCCATCAGGATGTCGGTGCCCTCCAGGGCTTTGGCCAGATCGTCAAAGCTGGCGATGGAGGCGTCGCTGCCCTCGGCCACGCACAGGGCCACCTTGTTTTCCAGCAGGTTCACCCGGGTGCCCTCGGCCACAAAGTCCAGGCCCTCGGTGTTCACGCTGGCGTCGGCGGTCTTGTCCAGCTGGTCCATCTGCTTCTGCCCGGCTGAGAGGAACACGTCACAGACCGCGCCCTCCTGGATCTGGGTCTTCAGGGTGCCGGAGGAGTCAAAGTTGAAGGTCAGGGTCACATTGGGGGCCACGACCTTGTAGTCCTCGGCGATCCGGTTCAGAGTCTCGGTCAGGCTGGCGGCGGCAAACACCGTCAGCTCCACCGGTTCGCCCCCGGTCTCGGTCTGAGAAGCGGATGCGGACGCCGCGCCGGAACCGGCGGACGCGGCAGAGGAGGGGGAAGCGGCGGAAGATGCGCCGCCGCCGCAGCCTGCCAGCGAGAACGCCAGCGCGAAGGCTGCGGCAAGTGCCTTTTTCATGGATAAAACTCCTTTTCCCGTATTTCAGGGAGATTTATTTTCAAAATGTGGATTTACACATTCTGAATCCAAACGGAGGAGCGCCCGCCCGACCGGCACGCAGCCGACAGAGCAGGAAAAAAGGTGCGGTTCAGGCCTTGCCGAAGCCGCAGTTGGGGAAGGTGCACACCGGGCAGTTCAGGCACAGCCCGCCGTTGCCGTAGGCGGCCAGCTGGTCGGGAGTGACCGGCACGCCTGCCACCAGATAGGGCAGCACCAGGTCGAAGATGGTGCGCTTGGCGTACATCACGCAGCCGGGCAGGCCGCACACCGGGCGGTTGCCCTCGGCGTAGGCCAGCAGGAACATGGCGCCCGGCAGCACCGGCGCGCCGTAGCTCACCACGCTGGCTCCGGTGTTCTTGATGGCCAGAGGGGTCTTGTCGTCCGGGTCCACGCTCATGCCGCCGGTGCACAGAACCATGTCCGCGCCCTCGCGCAGCATCTCGTTGGCCGCGGCGGTGATCTTCTCGTGATCGTCATTCAGAACGGTGTGCCAGGCCATCCGGCAGCCGTATTCCGCCAGCTTTTTCTCGATCACCGGGGTGAAGGAGTCCTGGATGCGGCCGTAGAACACCTCGTTGCCGGTGGTCACCACGCCCACCTTCAATTCCCGGAAGGGCACCAGCCGGAACAGCGGCTCCTCACCCACGGCGGCGCGGGCGGCTTCCATTTTGGAGGCCTCGATCACCAGCGGGATCACCCGCATGCCGGCCAGCTTGTCGCCCTTTTTCACCGCGAAACCGCTGTGACGGCAGGCCACCATCACCTCGTCCAGACGGTTCAAACGGAACAGGCGCTGGGTGTCGGCCAAAAACAGACCGTCCACCTCGGCGGTCAGCTCGATCTTGCCCTCGCTGGGCTCGCTGGCGGTCATGTGCTCGTTCTGGCACAAGCCGCGCAGGATTTCGGCCGCGTCGTTCTCGTGCAGATGGTTCTCGTCGTTTTCCCAGATATAGATGTGGTCCTTGCCCACGCTCAGCAGCACGGGCACATCCTCGGCCTTGATCACATGGCCCTTTTTGAACACGGGGCCTTTTTTCACGCCGGGAATAATCTGGGTAATGTCGTGGCAGAGCACCTGGCCCACCGCGTCCTCAGTCTTCATCAGTTTCATAACGGTTCTTCCTCCAGTATTTGCATGATCTCGTTCTCAATGGCAAGGGCAAGCGCGAGCTGATGCCGGTGGGCGGCCTTTGCCTCGGGAGTGGTGCATTTCACAGCGCTTTTTTCAAAGCGGTCTTTGATGGAAACAAGCGTGGTGCCCTGGACCCGCTTGTCCGCCCAGAAGAGGATCTGTTCCTCCCCCAAGGGAGAGGGGGCCAGCCCGGCGCCGTGGTGGCAGGCCACCAGCCGGGCGATCTGCTCAAACCCCATTTCCTCCAGAAGGAGGGCGGCCTTTTGGGGATGGGTGTGCCCGGCGGGGCGGCAGATGTCGTGCAGCAGCGCGGCAGACTGCAAAAGCGGAATGTCCAGCAAAAAGCCCTTTTTCTCCAGCGCCAGCGCGGTGCAGATGGCCAGACGGCTCACCGCCTGGCTGTGAGCCGTCACCGGGGCGGGCACCCGGCAGCGGCGCAGGAGGATGCCGATCTGAACCGCCGAGGGCGCGGCGGCGACCCCGGCCCTCATGAACGGCGGCGGCCAGCGGCCGCCGGGGGAAGGGGAAAGTCGGCAAAATGCTTCTGGAAAATGGCGTCGGCACTGGCGGCCAGTTCCTTCTGCATGGCCTTGCAGCGGATCAGCAGGTCATGGCCCCGGGGCGTGAGCCGGGAGCGGCCGCCCTGTGCGCCGCCGCTCTCCCGCTCCAGCAGGGAAAACCCCAGTGCCTCCTCGGCGTTCACGATGCGCCGCCAGGCGGTGGAGTAGGAGATGTGCATGCCGCGGCAGGCGTTCTGCATCGAGCCGCAGGCCTCCACCAGATCCAGAAAGCGGATGGTGGTCTCGTCAAAAACAGGGGCCTCCGCCAGGATGGCGGTGGTCAGGTCCAGCCGCAGGGTGCGGGGACCGCCGCAGGCCCGGGTGTAGTAGTGCAGCAGCTGGCTGTAGCTTTCGGGGGTGTCGGCGTCCATGCAGACGGCCGGGTCGTTCACCAGCACGTGAATGGGGCGGACCTCCAGCCGGGCCAGCGCGCTTTTCATGTTTTCCTGAGAGGGGGCTTCCAGCAGCGGGGCGATCAGCCGGGCGCTGAGCATGGCCGGGTGGCCTTTTTTGCCCTCGCACATGGGGCAGGCGAAGTCGGCCTTGCAGGCCATCAGCAGCTCCATGGTACGGCGGCTGGGCAGGGGAACGTCCGCCGGGGAAAACAGCAGCCGGTCACAGGTTCCCTCCAGGGCGGCGAGGCCCAGCTGGATGGAGTGGAACATCTGGGTGTGGGCGAAATCCGGGTTGTGTACCAGGGTGATATCCGTCCGTCCGGCAAAATGCTCCTCCAGCTCGTGGGCGTGCCAGCCGGTCACGATCACCACCGGGCCGACCCCGGCGGTGCGCATGGTTTGGATGATGTGGTCGATAAAGGCGCTTTTGCCGATGGGCAGAAGCGGTTTGAAGCGACCCATGCGGGAGGAGAGCCCTGCCGCAAGGATCAGTGCGCCAGTGGTTGACATGAACGATGCCTCCAGTGTCTGCCTGGAGGAAGAGATGCGGGCTGCAAAAACGCGCCGCAGGCAAAAACAAGCAGGGCTCAGGGCTGGCCGCACAGGATGGGCACGGTGGGCGGGGTGTGGGCGTCCGCAAAGGCGAAGGCGTCCTGAATGTCCCGCGTGATGGTGGCCTCATCCAGCCGGGCCAGCAGGCCCATGTGGTAGACGTGATAGTAGCAATACCGGTCGATGGGCAGAAAGCTGCTGTCGGTCAGGTACTCCCGGTACATCCGCCGCCGGGCGCCCAGGTCCAGATAAGCGGTGATGCGCAGGTCTTCCTCGGTGAACTCCTTGTGGAAATCCTCTGCGATGTCCCGGTAGATGTTCTCCATCGTGGCGACCTCGGTCACCTCCCACAGGCTCATCTGATTCTTATGGTAGAACAGGCCCCGGGTGCAGGGTGAGGCCATGATGGCCCGGTAGGCATAGATGTACATGACCGAATAACGCCAGTAGGCGTCCCGGTAGGCGTCGGGGAAGCTGTCGATATGGGCGCGCAGCGCGGCGAAGTACTCCTCGAACAGGGTGCCCATGATGAAATGCTTGTTTTTAAAGTGATAGGTGATGCTGCCCTTTGTGATGTGCAGCTCATCGGCGATTTTTTGAAAAGTGGTGGCGTCGTATCCGTACTGGCAGAACATGGCTTCCGCCACCCGCAGGATCTCTTCCTTCAGATTTTTTTTCGGTTCGGTCACAGCAGGCATGGTTCGTGTTCTCCGTATCAAAGTAAAGTCCAATATGGATTCTAACACATTATCCGTTATTTCACAAGAGAATGAACGCTTTTGTGAAAGAAAAAACTATACAAATACTAAAAAGTATAGCTATGCAAAACGCCAACTGTTTTTGCCGAAACGAAAGAAAAAGGAACAAAAAGCATGAAATCTTTCGGATAGCATCCACAAAAAACAAAGGATTCAGAAGAAAAGCGGGATAGTTTGTTGGCTGTTTAACGAACTTGGATAAAATTGTACTATACAAACGTGTGCTTGTATAGTAAAGTCCAACACAGTACAGGCATGGAAGATGAAATGAAGAGTTTGAAAGGAGTTTTTTTATGGCACAACAAGCTGCGCCGCAAGGCGCAAAAGCCTCCAAATGGCTGGCGCTTACCGCCGCCGTGCTGGCTTTTTCCTACACCTTTCTGAGCCGTTACATCTGGAGCCCCCTGATGACGGACGTGTCCAATGAGTTCGGCATCAGCGCCACCCAGGCGGGCCTGTATATGTCTGCCTTCTTCATGGGCTACCTGATCACCCAGATCCCCGGCGGCCTGATGGCGGACAAGCTGCAGCCCAAGTACATTCTGATCGTGTGCACCCTGTGCAGCGGCCTGGCCACTGCGCTGATGTCGGTGATCCCGGGCTATGCGCCGGGCCTTGCGCTGCGCATCATCACCGGCGTTTGCAGCGGCTGCGTTATGGCCAACTGCTCCAAGATCGTTGCGGTGAACTTTGCGCCCCAGGAGCGCGCCATCGGCATGGGCATCCTGCTTGCTTCGCCTCCCTTCGGCATCACTCTGGCCAACACCCTGCGCGACCGGCTGGGCTTCACCGGCCTGAAGGTGGGCTGCGGTGCAGGCGCCTGCGGCGCCTGCACCGTCATCATGAACGGCAAGGCTGTGACCTCCTGCATGATGCTGACCATGGACTGCGACGGCGCCCGTATCGTGACCATCGAGGGCCTGGCCGACGCGGTGACCGGCGAGCTGAGCGGCCTGCAGCGCTCCTTCGTGGACAACTGCGGCTACCAGTGCGGCTTCTGCACCCCGGGCATCATCATGACCGCCCAGGCGCTGCTGGAAAAGAACCCTGAGCCCACCGAGGAAGAGGTGCGCGAGGCTCTGGCGGGCAACTACTGCCGCTGCGGCACCCATTACAGCGCCGTGGAATCCATCATGGCTTATGTGGAAAAGAAAAAGAAAGAGGGGTGCGCACAATGAGCAATGAGATGCGTCATGTGGGCAAAGAGTCCAAGCGCCTGCTGGGTGAGCAGATCGTAACCGGCCGCGCCAAATACACCGGAGACTTCAAGCTACCGGGCATGAAGTACGGCAAGATCCTGCGCAGCCCCCATCCCTATGCCCGCATCAAGAGCATTGATGTGTCCGAGGCTCAGGCCATGGACGGCGTGCAGGCAGTGGTCACCTGGAAGGATGTGGACCGCAACATCTACATCACCAACGGCTTCACCCCGTCCAAGCATCACCACATCCTGGACGAGTACGTGCGCTACATCGGCGACGCGGTGGCTCTGGTGGTGGCCGACACCGAGGACCTGGCCTGCGAGGCCATGCAGAAGATCCGGGTGGACTACGAGGTGCTCAAGCCGGTGTTCACCATCGACGAGGCCCTGGCAGAGGGCGCTCCCCAGCTGTACCCCGAGTTCCCCCGCAACATCGCACCCCATAAGAACAACCTGAACTTCACCGTGGGCGACCCCGAAAAGGGCTTTGCCGAGTCCGACATCGTGGTGGAGCTGGACGCCGAGCTGGCCAGCGGCCAGAACCCGCTGCCCCTGGAGCCCCCGGTCATCATCGCCGAGTGGGTGGACGACACCGTGAACTTCATCGCCAGTGCCGCCGCGCCCGCCTATTGCCACCAGAACGTGGCCTCCTCGCTGAACATCCCCTATGAGAACGTTCGCTTGGTGGCTCCCGCCGTGGGCGGCAGCTTCGGCTCCAAGCTGTACAGCGGCAACGTGCACTGCCTGGTGTTCGCCGCCATCATGGCCAAGGCGGCCCACTGCCCGGTGCTGCTGCGCTACACTAAGGAAGAGCACTTCGCTGCGCACCAGAACCGCATGACCACCCGCGGCCATGTGAAGCTGGGCATGAAGAAGGACGGCACCGTCTGCGCCGTGACCCTGGACCAGCTGGCCGACGCGGGCTGCTGCGCCTCCACCCAGGAGTTCATGCTGGCGGTGGGCACCAACACCCTGCCCCTGCTGTGCAAGACCGACAACAAGCGCTTCAACGCCGACGTTGTGGTCACCAACCACGTGCCCTCCGGTTCCTTCCGCGGCTACGGTTATCTGGAATCCACCAACATCGTTGCCCGGGCCATTCAGGACGCCTGTGAGCAGGCCGATCTGGATCCCATGGCCTATTACGAAAAGAACGCTCTGCTGCTGGGCGAGCGCTACCACAACTCCATGGCGGAGCCTCACCCCTGGCAGCACAACAAATCCGCCGACTGGTCCGAGCTGGTGCGCGAGACCGCCAAGGCCTGCCGCTGGAACGAGCGCTGGAAGGGCTGGGGCGTGCCCACCTGGGTTTCCCCGGACGGCAAGCGCGTGCGCGGCATCGGCGTGGGCGCTGCCGGTCACTCCGACACCGGCGGCAAGCCCTCCAACGCCAACGTGACCATCACCGGTCTGGGCTCTGTGTATGTGTCCACCTGTATGGCCGAGTTCGGCGCGGGCACCCGCGACGTGGTGCTGAAGGTGGCCGCTGAGGAGCTGAACGTGCCTCTGGAAAGCGTGCGCCTGAGCGAGGCCGACACCGGCGCCACCCCGCCGGACTTCGGTTCCACCGGTTCCCGCTCCACCTACTGCGCCGGCATCGTGACCAAGCTGGCCTGCCAGGACGCCAAGCGCAAGATGTTCGAGCTGTGCCACGAGAAGTACGGCGTGCCCGTGGAGGACTGCGGCTTCCGGGACGGCTACGTATACCGCCTGTCCAACCCGGAGGAGAAGTACCCCCTGTTCCCCAAGCTGCTGGGCAAGGTGGACGGCATCACCGGCTGCGGCCACTTTGAGGGCGTACACAACTCCACCATCTTCCACCTGCAGGTGGTTGAGGTCGAGGTGGATCTGGAAATGGGCACCTTCAAGATCGTGGACCACTTCGGCGGCTCGGATGCGGGCGTCATCATCAACCCGCTGCCCCTGCGCAACCAGGTGCAGTCCTTCTACGCCGGCGTGGACATCGCCTGCATGGAGGAGACCGTGTGGGACGAAAACGACTACCGCGTGCTGAACCCCAGCAACATCGACTACAAAACCCGCACCTTCAACAATGTGGTTCCCCATAACCATATCGTTCTGGAATCCAACAAGAACCGGGAGAACGACTATCCCTTCGGCGCGTTCGGCGTGGGCGAGCCCCTGCTGGCCCCCGGCGGCCCGGCCATCCGTATGGCGATCTACAACGCCTGCGGCATCAAGCTGGACGACTATCCCTTTACTCCCGCAAAAGTTCTTGCAGCGCTGAAGGAAAAGGAGGGCAAATAAGCCATGAAGCATTTTGAACATATCAGCCCGTCCACCCTGGACGAGGCGGCCAGCCTGCTGAACGGCGGCGACGCCGTGCTCAGCGCCGGCGGCACCGACCTGGTGGGCGTTCTCAAGGAGGAGCTGCTGCCCCACTACCCCAGCCAGGTGGTCAGCCTGAAGCAGATCCCCGGCCTGGACGGCATCGAGGCCCGGGAGGACGGCCTGCATCTGGGCGCCATGGCCACCCTGGCCGACATCGCCGAATCTCCGGTGGTGAAGGAGGGCTGGGCGGCCCTGGCCGACGCGGCTTACAGCGTGGCCAGCCCCAACATCCGCAACCTGGCCACCGTGGGCGGCAACATCTGCCAGGACGTGCGCTGCTGGTACTACCGTTACCCCAACAGCATCGGCGGCCGCATCAACTGCGCCCGCAAGACCGGCAACCTGTGCAGCGCCATGATGGGTGAAAACCGTTTCCACTCCATCTTCGGCGCGGCCAAGGTCTGCGAGACCGCCTGCACCCACGAGTGCCCGGCCCACACCGACATCTCCGCTTACATGGAGCTGCTGCGTGCCGGTGATGTGGACGGCGCCGCCCGCATCATTCTGGAAGTCAATCCCATGCCCGCCATCACCAGCCGCGTCTGCGCCCACTTCTGCATGGAGGGCTGCAACCGCAACAAGTACGACGAGAGCTTGAACGTGGGCGGCGTGGAGCGCTATCTGGGCGACTACATCCTGGAGCACCACAGCGAGTACATGAAGGCCCCCGAGACCGAGAACGGCAAGCATGTGTCCATCGTTGGTTCCGGCCCCTCCGGCCTGACCGCCGCCTACTACCTGCGTCAGGCGGGCTATCAGGTCACCATCTACGAGCGGATGAAGGAAGCCGGCGGCTGCCTGAGCTACGCCATTCCTCCCTACCGTCTGCCCAAGGAAGTGGTTCGCAAGTTCGTGGCCACTCTGGAGGAGATGGGCGTTCAGTTCAAGCTGGGCGTACACGTGGGCGAGGACGTGCAGCTGGATGAGATCGTCAAATCCAGCGACAGCGTAATGCTGGACACCGGCACCTGGAAGCGTCCCCTGATCGGACTGGCCGGTGAGGAGATGACCCAGTTCGGTCTGGATTTCCTGGTGAGCGTGAACAACTACATCCTGGAAAAGCCCGGCTCCCGCGTAGTCGTTGTGGGCGGCGGCAACGTGGCCATGGACGTGGCCGTTACCGCAAAGCGCCTGGGCAGCGAGAGCGTGAAGATGGTCTGCCTGGAGCAGCGGGACAACATGCCCGCCAACGCCGAAGAGGTGGAGCGCGCTCTGGACGAGGGCGTGGAGATCCTGAACGGCTGGGGCCCCAAGGAGATCCTGCGTACCGAGAACAAGGTTTCCGGCATCGTGTTCAAGTCCTGCCCCAAGGTGCTGGACGAGACCGGCCGCTTTAACCCCATCTACGACGAGACCAACTGCATGCCCCTGGACGCAGACATCATCCTGATGGCCATCGGTCAGCGTGCCGACCTGGCCTTCCTGAACGGCGCTTATGAGGTGGAGACCGAGCGCGGCCGCATCAAGGTCCTGGACGGCAACAACACCTCCGTTCCCGGCATCTTCGCGGGCGGCGACGTGACCACCGGTCCCGCCACCGTCATCAAGGCGATCGCTGCCGGTCTGACCACCGCCAAGTCCATCAACAACTACTGCAAGCTGCCCGAGCTGCCGGTGGAGACCGTCACCCGGGACCGCAAGCACAAGAGCCTGGTCACCTTCGACTCCGGCTGCAAGAACTGCCATTCCGCCAGCCACGGCGCCATGCTGCGGGCTGAGGAGCGCGGCATCCACAAAGAGGACCAGAGCGGTCTGGATTCCTCTGCGGTGCGCTGCGAGGCCGGCCGCTGCTTCAACTGCGGCTGCCTGGCGGTGAACCCCAGCGATATGGCCAACATGCTGTACGCCTACGGTGCGAAGATCATCACCACCCAGCGTGAGCTGGATGCGGCCACCTTCTTTGCCACCAGCACCCGCGTGACCGACCTGCTGCGCAAGGGCGAGATCGTCACCGAGATCGTGGTGCCCCGCCTGCCCGAGGGCGCGGTGGCCCGGTACGACAAGTACCGCATCCGCGATTCCATCGACTTCGCGGTGGTGGCTGTGGCCAGCGTCTACCGGCTGAACAACGGCGTGGTGGAGGATGCTTCTCTGGTTCTGGGCGCTGTGGCTCCCATTCCCATGAAGCGCACCGGCGCCGAGGCCTACCTGAAGAGCAAGACCCTCACCGCCGAGGTGGCCGCTCAGGCCGCCGAGCTGGCCCTGGAGGGCGCTCTGCCGCTGGACAAGAACGCCTACAAGATCGACATGGCCAAGACCATGGTGCGCCGCAGCATGGGCTTTTAACAGCTGACCATACGGCGAAAGCCGTTTGATTCAAAACAGCAACCAGGGCGAGGGCGGGGGCCGGTGGGCCTCCGCCTTTGCCTCGCAGGAGGGACCAAAGATGGCGACCGATAAACAAAAAGTATTAGAGCTGGCGGCGGACCGGCAGCATGCACAGCTGCCGGTGGAGGCAAACGGCCTGGGCCAGGCAGAAGAGCCCCATTGCGGCGATCTGCTGCGCATCGGCCTGGTGGTGAACCCCCGCCAGGTGGTGGTGGACGCAGGCTTTACCATCACCGAAAGCGCCTGCCCCCCGGCAGTGGCCAGCGCGGTGATCGCCGTGCAGCTGGCGCTGAACAAGCCGGTGCTGGCGGCCTATACCGTGGATTGGAACGCCATCGCGGAGCAGATGAGCGACAGTGACGGGCTGGACAAGGAGCATGTGCACTGTGCCCGGATGGCGGAGCTGGCGCTCAAACGCGCGGTGCTGGACTACGCGGCGAAACGCGGCGCGGCACAGCAGCCGAACAACTGAATCAAACCAAAGCGGCGCGCCGTGCTGTTTTGGGGGCAAAGGGGTACGGTTTTGTCTTGCCCGGGTGTTTATGGTATAGTAATAAGGACAATAACCATACAAAACAGGCAGGAATCAGGAGAAATGAATGAAAACTGAACGACTGAACGAAACATCCGCCCGCGCTTTGCTGGATGCCCAGAAAAAATACTTTGCCACCGGGGCCACCCGGCCGCTGCAGTTCCGGCTGGGGCAGCTGGAAGCCCTGTACAAGGCGCTGGAGCGGCATACCCCGGCCCTGGAAGAGGCCCTGAAGCAGGATCTGGGCAAGAGCCGGTTCGAGAGCTATGCCAGCGAGATCGGCATGGTGCTGGCGGGCATTTCCCACATCCGCCGCCATCTGGCCCGCTGGATGAAGCCCCGCACAAAGCTTGCCCCGGTGCAGCTGTTCCCCGGCCGCAGCCGGGTGGAGCTGGTGCCCTATGGCTGTGTGTACATCCTGGGGCCCTACAACTATCCGGTGCAGCTGCTGCTGGAGCCGCTGGCCGAGGCGCTGGCCGCGGGCAACTGCGCGGTGGTCAGCCCCTCCGAGCTCACCCCCCATGTGGCCGAGGCAATCAGCACCATGCTGGCCGAGGTTTTCCCGCCGGAGTATGTGTGCTGTGTGCCTGCGGGCATCGAGAACAATACTCTGATGCTGCACAGCCGCTTTGATTACATCTTCTTCACCGGCAGCCCCCGGGTGGGCCGCATCGTGATGCAGGCTGCGGCGGAAAATCTGGTGCCGGTGACGCTGGAGCTGGGCGGCAAAAGCCCGGTGATCGTGGCAAAGGACGCTCATCTGCCCACCGCCTGCGAGCGCATTGTCTGGGGCAAGCTGATGAACGCGGGCCAGACCTGCGTGGCCCCGGACTACGTGCTGGTGGACCGGAGCATCCAGGAGGAATTTTTGCAGGGGCTGGAAGGGGCCATCCGGCGCTTTTACGGCGAGGATGCCCAGCAAAGCCCGGACTACGGCCGCATCGTGAATGAGGGCCACATCCGGCGGCTTAGCCGCATTCTGGAGGAGGACCGGGCCTTTGTCCGGTGCGGCGGCCGGGTGGATGCGGCGGACCGGTACATCGAGCCCACCATCCTTTGCCCGGACGGCATGGACGCGGCCTGCATGCAGGAGGAACTGTTCGGCCCGCTGCTGCCGGTGTTCGCCTACGATGACCTGACCGAAGCGCTGGAGACTATTAATAAAGGCGAGAAGCCGCTGGCGCTGTATGTGTTCAGCCAGAACAAGGCTCTGGTGCGCCGGGTGCTGGATTCCACCGCCAGCGGCGGCGTGAGCGTGAACGATACCATCGGCCATATTCTGGACCCGGACCTGCCCTTCGGCGGGGTGGGCCAGTCCGGCATGGGGGCCTACCACGGTCACGCGGGCTTTCTCACCTTTTCCCACCGACGCAGCGTTCTGCATCGGGGACTGTTCCCCATGCGCGCTGCCTTCCCCCCGTTCAGCGAAGCCGGCGAGCGCATCGTGCGCCGCCTGATGCGATGAGCGGGGGCAAATGGGCGGCCCTCTGGGCCGAGTTCACCCAGAAAAAGCTGCCTTCCATCCGGGCTAAGTGGGCGGCGGCGCTGCCCACCATTCTGGTTTCGCTGACCCTGCTGTTCAGCATCTGGGGCATCTTCGGGGTGCGGTACGTGGTGATGACCTCGTTTCTGACTCTGGTGTTCCGCACCCGCCACCGGCAGGATTTCCGTCCCCGGGAGCTGGCGCGCACGGCAGTGATGATGGCGGTGGTATGTCTTGCGGCCTTCGCGGCCGGGCGGGGCCTCTGGTGGGCCCTGGCGCTGAACCTGGTGGTGCCCTATGTGCTGGTGTATCTGCTCAGCTCAAAATTCAGCCCCAAGGCCTATTTCGTTTACGGCATGGAGTTCGTTTTTTTGCAGCTGATGCCCATCACGTCCGCTCAGCTGTCGGTGCAGCTGGCGGTGCTGGCCTACGGTCTGGCGGTGGTCACGGCGGCCCTGTGGATCCACGCCAGGATCATCCACCGGCGCAGGCACTTTGGTACCGTGCGCAAGGGCATGGATAACCTCTGCACCCAGCTGGAAAAGCTGGCCCGGGGCGAGAGCGTGAGCGCCGAGCACGCTGCGCTGCCGTCCATGATGATTCACATGACCCAGGTCATCTACGGCAGCCGGGGATATACTTACCTGGCCAACGGTTACGGCAAGGTGAACTATCTGTTTATGCTGCTGTTCCAGCGGTTTTACTATTTCACCGATCACTTTGTGCCCGGGGGCTGGCAGCCCGGCCAGGCGGATGCCGCCTGGCTGCTGGAGCTGGCGGAGCTGTTCCGCCGGGCCGAGCGGGAGCTGAACGGGCCGGAGCACCCGGAGCTGCGCCGCCGTCTGGACCAGCTGCGGGCCGGTCCGGGATTAAGCGACGGGCGGCAGAACGAAGCCATGGGCGAAATTCTGCGGGTGTTCGGCGCGGCGCTGGAAGCCCTGGAGCAGGTGCACCTCGCCCGCCCCATGAAGGACTGGAAGCTGCCTGGCGACCAGAACAAGGTGAAGGGGGTGCGGTACGCCTTCGGGCTGGACCAGTTCACCACCCGGTTTGCGGTGCGGCTCTCGGCGGTGCTCTGCCTGGGCTTCGGTTTTGTCTGGCTCACCGGGCTGGAGCACGCCTACTGGTACCCCATGACCGCCTTTCTGATGCTGATGCCCTATGCGGAGGAGAGCCGGATGAAGATCGGCAACCGTATTCTCGGCACGCTGGGCGGGGCGGTGGTGTCCATTCTGCTGATGTCGCTGTTCCACACCATGCCCCAGTACATGGCGATCATGGCGGTGATGACCTGCTTCATGTACTATGTGCCGGTCACCTCCTGGACTATGACGGTCTACACTACCTGCTACGGCATGACCCTGGCCCAGCTGCGGCTGGGGCTGATGGAATCGGTGGAGCTGCGCCTGGCCTATGTGGCGCTGGCGGCCGTCACCGCGGCACTGGCCAACCGGTTTTTGCTGCCCAATACCGCCGGACGGGAATTCCAAAAGAGCGTGGAAGAGCTGTTCGAGCTGGACCTGAGCCTGCTGGGACAGGTGCGGGAATACTGCCGCACCGGCAGCCAGGATCTGAACCGGATGCGGGACCGTCTGGTACATTCCCACCTTTTGGAAAACGAGATCAAAACCAGCCTGAAAGGGATGAGCAAGGCGGAGCAGGAGTTCTACAGCCAGATGCTGCCCATGAACCGGCAGTTGGTCAGTGAATTGGAGCAGATCAACGCCTATCTGCGCAGCCGTCCCCAGCTGCTGGGCACCGATCACAGCCGGATGGCCGCCGAGGTGCTGGACAATCTGGAGGATGCGATCCTGCGCATCAAGCTGAGCTACACCAAAAATGAGCTGGTGCCCTTCTTCGACACCGGCCGCAGCCCCCAGGCCTTCGGCCGTCTGGAGGAGAGTCTCTACTTCAACACCCTGGCGGTGAACTGTTTGCAGACGTTGCGCCAGATGAATGAATTGCTGGAGAGCAAGGCCAACGGGTAAAACAAAAGCAGCCGTGCGAAAAATCGCACGGCTGCTTTTGTTTGGTTCGTTTTATCAGGCCTGCATGCCCAGGAACATGCCCAGCACGTAGGGGACCAGCCAGATCAGCCACACAACGATGCTGAACCGGTGGAAGCTCTGCTGCTTTTCGGCGTTGCCGCGGGTGTAGACCAGGGTGGCCCACACCGCGTGGAACAGCATCAGCACGATGGCCAGCGCGCCGGTGATGCCGTGGGGGCTCAGCAGACTGGAGCCGTGGGCGATGGTGGACATGATGGTGGTGCCGGTGGTGTCGAACACCAGGCCGCACCAGAACAGGATCACGTGGCGCTTCTGCAGGCTGTGAGCCCGGCGCTCGGAAAAGACGCTCACGGTGTAAAAGAACAAAGCCAGGGTGATGGTAACGATGGCAGCGATCAGCTGAGTGGTCATAAGAATTGCTCCTCTCTGGATTGTATGGGCCCGTCAAAGGGGTCGGATTTGTTATTGAACGATGTTCATTATAGCCGGGCGGCAGGAGATTGTCAAGGCAAAGAAGGGAAAAAGACACAAGGAATGCACGATTGTGAACGTTGTTCAGAAAAGCTATTCCCATCCAGGCAAAGGTTTTTTGCCCGGCGGGGGGCGAGGCTCTTGCAAGATGTGCTTTAATCCATTAAAATACTGAATATACGGTCTGTTTTTCGGCGCCGCAATTCCAACGAAAAGAGAGGAAAACGATCATGGATCTTCGTTTCAATACCAAATGCGTCCAGGGCGGCTACACCCCCGGCAACGGCGAGCCCCGCCAGATCCCCATCATCCAGAGCACGACCTTTAAATACGACACCAGCGAGGATATGGGCAAGCTGTTCGATCTGGAGGCCTCCGGTTACTTCTACAGCCGCCTGCAGAACCCCACCTGCGATCATGTGGCGGCCAAGATCTGCGAGCTGGAGGGCGGCACCGCCGCCATGCTCACCGGCAGCGGCCAGTCGGCCAACTTCTATGCGGTGTTCAATATTGCGGGCTGCGGCGACCATGTGGTGAGCAGCGCCAGCATCTACGGCGGCAGCTTCAACCTGTTTGCGGTGACCATGAAGCGGATGGGCATCGAGTTCACCTTCGTGGACCCGGACTGCACCGAGGAGGAGCTGAACGCTGCCTTCCGGCCCAACACCAAGGCTGTGTTCGGCGAGACCATCGCCAACCCCGCCCTCACCGTGCTGGACATTGAAAAGTTCGCCAAGGCGGCCCATGCCCACGGCGTGCCCCTGATCGTGGACAACACCTTCGCCACTCCGGTGAACTGCCGTCCCTTCGAGTGGGGCGCGGATATCGTGACCCATTCCACCACCAAATATATGGACGGCCACGGCGCTGCCGTGGGCGGCTGCATCGTGGACAGCGGCAAGTTCGACTGGACTGCCTACCCGGAGAAGTTCGCCTGCCTGTGCACCCCGGACGAGAGCTACCACGGCGTGACCTACACCGAGCGCTTCGGCCTGGCCGGCGCCTATATTACCAAGGCCACCGCGCAGCTGATGCGCGACCTGGGCAGCGTACAGAGCCCCCAGAGCGCCTTCATCCTGAACCTGGGCCTGGAGAGCCTGCATGTGCGCATGAAGCGCCATTGCGAGAACGCCCTGGCCGTGGCTTCCTACCTGGAGAAGCACCCCAAGATCAGCTGGGTAAACTACTGCAGCCTGCCCGGCAACAAGTACTATGACCTGGCCCAGAAGTATCTGCCCAGCGGCAGCTGCGGCGTGGTGAGCTTCGGCATCAAGGGCGGCCGCACCGCTGCCGAGGTGTTCATGAAGCACCTGAAGGTGGGCGCCATCGAGACCCACGTGGCCGATGCCCGCACCTGCATCCTGCATCCCGCCAGCAGCACCCACCGCCAGATGAACGACGCCGAGCTGGCCGCCGCCGGCGTGGGCGCCGACCTGGTGCGTATGTCCTGCGGCCTGGAGGACGCACAGGACCTGATCGACGACATCGCCCAGGCCCTGGAGCAAGTCTGACCGGCAAAGAAACGCTGCAAAACCTGACAGCACGCTGCGCCCCGCCGGCGCCCGGAATCCCCGGGCGCCGGTGCGGGGCGTTTTGTGTGGTTGGAGATGTTCTGCTGATACCTGCTGCGTTCACCAATAAAATTCGCCATTTGTGGTTCACTTTTCTGTTGGCGACGGAGTATGTGTTGCATTGAGTAATGAGTTGATTGTGAGATTTTGCAAACACGGAATGAATACTCCAGGTGTTGGTGATGGGAATAAGATGCTATAATAGGTATGTAGTTTAAAAATTTAAAGGAGAGTAACTTATTATGCTTGAGCGTATGTTCGCAAAAAAACATACATTCTTTATGGGACTATGTGCAACATTGTTGATGCTTATGTTTGTCGGATGTGCCTATAATAATGAAGCAGTCAGCGTGATAAGCGGGGAAACATCGAATGTAGCGCAAAGCGTAGAACCGCTTTTGACGAGAGAAAAATATAACTGCAATCTTAGATATCCAGATCAAGACAAGGTCGTCCAGATGGCAGAGGACATGCTGCAGGGCAAATTGTATGTTCTTGATACGGAACAGCCACTTCCCTATGAGAGTGTAGAGTCACTGGATTGGAATGTGCAATATACAACACAGCCCAATACATTTCAGCTGTATCTGCAGTGTTTGAACCCGACCATGTATCTGACGAGAGCCTATGAGGTGTCGGGGAAAATCGAGTACTTGCAGCTGGCGGAAGAATTGATCCTTTCATGGAATGATTTTCGGCAGACCCCACAGGCCGAGGGAAACAGCTTTGTTTGGTATGACCATGGAACAGCTCTTCGGGCAAACAACCTGATTTACTACGCGCTCGTGGCTCGTGAATCTGAAAATTTAAGTGCTGAAACGGCAGAATTGATTGAAAGCATGCTCCGGGAACATGAAGAATTTCTTGCGGATGATGCAAACTATACCAAAAATCACAATCATGGTATTTTTCAGGATCAATCCTTGATTTACATTGCCTATTACCTGGATGATGAAAACTCGGAAGAATATTTGAACATTGCAAAAGAACGGCTTGCAGGACAAGAAGATTTTGCGTTTAACAGTGAAATGGTTCATGTGGAAAATTCACCAGGATATCAGGCTGGTGTTATGGACCTGTTCTGGGTAGTGGCAGACTTTTTGGAGCAGTATGGTGATGAGTATGGACAGCATATTCATGAAGATCTGGTGCAGGCTGCCCGTTTTATGAGCTATATTGTAAAGCCGAACGGGATTGTTGCAGAAATCGGTGACACAAACTCGGCAGCAAAAACAAATAAAGCGGATTCGGTTGAGGATATAAGTGCAGAGCAGCAGGAAACCATGACAACCGATCTGGAAACACTACAGGATTTGTATTTTGGCAGTACCGAACTGCAGTATGCACAAACCATGGGCCAGTACGGCCAGAAGCCGGAGGAAACAGCGGTATTTTATCCGCAGTCCGGCTATTATATCAGTCACAACAGCTGGGAAAAAGAAAATTATTCTCAATCTACCTGGCAGATGTTCAAATCCGGGTATGAGTCCAAAACACACAAGCACGCAGACGATAATTCCTTCATGTTGTATTCCAAGGGCTACGACATCTTTGTGGACCCGGGTTGGTACAATTACATGACAGGTGATCCCTATCGGGACTACTTTGTTTCGTCAAGCGCCCACAACACAGTCGTTGTGGATGGGAAAAGCTACTCTGCCACTGCAGAAAACAGCTGGAAAACGGGAATTTACGCCTGGGAGGATACCGCCGATTGGGACTATGTGCTGGGGTTCAACAACCAGTATACCGGCGTACAGTTCGACCGGCATTTCTACAATCTGGGCGACAGTATCATTTTATATGACAATATCGTGTCGGAGGATACCCACACCTACACGCAGCTTCTGCATGCGTCCGAAGAGATGGAGCTGGTGGAGGAAGGCCAGCAGGAGGTGCTGTTCCGGCTGGCAGATACAGGCTATTACGTGCGTGTAAAGCAGCTGATTCCCTGTGGCAGCAATCGTGTAACCTACGGCGGAGAAGATGGGGTCTTTAGCTATATTTCGAGAAGCATGGCCCAGTTGGATGAGATTTATACACTGGAATATTCCGTGACTGGAAGCAATGTGGATTTAGTGACCTTGATCACCATTGAGGATGAACAGGGGAAAGTGCAGGATCTGGAGGATATTGCCTATCATTCCGATCAGATGGCCTTTGAGGTTACAAAGGACAGCGGGGAAACATTCCAGATTCAGCTCAAAGCCCGTGAGCGTTTGGATTGGACGGATGTGGAAACACAACAGCTGAGTGGAGATACCTTCCGGTTTACAAACAACAATGAAGCGGAGGATTCGGAAGAATCGCTGCAGTACGCTTGGTATGTGGTGGAAAAGGATTCCGCAAAAGTTGTTGAGAAAACCGAATGGAGCACCGAAAACGTATTTGAATATACATTTTCAGAACCCAAGGAGTATCTGATCAAAGCCTATACGCACAGCGCCAACCAGCGTGCTACAGGTTCTGCAATCATCGCCCGGATCACGTATGACCAGGACAGTGGTAAGTACGGAGTTGTCACGGAACAGGAAGAAGCCCTGAACCTTGTGTATAATGGGCAGAGCTTGGAGAATCTGGGAGATAACACCTATCGGTTCACGGTGGATTACGACTATGCATGGAACAGTGAAATCAAGTGGTATATCTACAAAAATGGCGGATATTATACGGTTCAGCGCTCTGAAAATGAAAAAACGTTGACCTATCAGTTCACGGAGCCGGGCGATTATACAGTGATGTATTATCTGACAACGCCAAACGGAGACAATGAGTTCTGGAATTTTGAAAGAATTACAATTGAATGATTCACGATGTGACAGGGAAGGCTGCAACGCGGCAGGAGACGGATGGAATTGCCCTATCACAACGATAATTTGTGAGGAGTGTTTTTAATGCCGCTGATCATCCCGCAGAATCTGCCCGCCTACACCGCGCTGGGGCAGGAAAATGTATTTGTGATGCACCGCCAGCGGGCCGAGAGCCAGCAGATCCGTCCGCTGCGGATTTTGGCTTTGAACCTGATGCCCACCAAGATCGCCACCGAGACCCAGCTGGCCCGGCTGCTGGCCAACAGCCCCATCCAGGTGGAGCTGACCCTGCTGCACACCGCCAGCCATGCCGCCACCCATGTGGCGGGCGAGCATCTTTCCGCCTTTTACAAGACCTTTGACGAGGTGAAGGACCAACGGTTCGACGGCATGATCATCACCGGTGCGCCGGTGGAAAAGCTGCCCTTCGAGGAGGTGGACTACTGGCCCGAGCTGTGCCGCATCATGGAGTTTTCCAAGACCAATGTGTACTCCACCCTGCACGTGTGCTGGGGCGCGCAGGCGGCGCTGTATTATCACTTCGGCATCCAGAAGGAGCTGCTGAGCGAGAAGATGTTCGGCGTGTTTCCCCATCGGGTGACCCGGCCCTCCAACCCGCTGGTGCGGGGCTTCGACGAGGTGTTCTACGCCCCTCACTCCCGGCATACCGGGGTGCGGCGGGACCAGATCGAGGCCTGCGGCGCGCTGCGGGTACTGGCGGAAAGCGACGAGGCGGGCGTCTACCTGATGAGCACCGAGTCCGGCCGCCAGATCTTCGTGACCGGCCACCCGGAGTACGAGAAGTACACCCTGGACGCGGAGTACCGCCGGGATGTGGACAAGGGCCTGCCCATCCAGCCGCCCAAAAACTACTACCCGGACGACGACCCCGCCAAAGAGCCGCTCTACCGCTGGCGGGCCCACGCCTTTTTGCTCTACACCAACTGGCTGAACTACTACGTGTATCAGGATACTCCCTACGACCTGGCCACTCTGGCCCGGGTGGAGGAGAACTGAATTATCTGCGCAAACAAAAACCGCCCGGCGGAAGCTTCCGTCGGGCGGTTTTGCTGTTAAGATTGAAAATCAGGCGGCGATCAGGCCACGGTGGAGTTTTCCACCACGAAGTTGTAGCCGTTCTGGATGCGCAGCTGGTGCATGGGATAAGCGGTGCCGCCGTAGGTCTCCAGCGCCTTGTCGTAGTTGTCGCCGAATGCGTCCTTCAGGTCCTGCTCGGTGGGCTGCAGGCCCTCGGCGTCCGCGATGGTCTCGCAGATCATCTGCAGCTTGATCTGATCGGTGTACTGGGTCTTGAAGTCCTCACGGAAAGCATCCATGTTCTCGTAGCCGTACATCATCAGCAGGTATTCCACGGGCAGGCCGTTGGTGGCGGCGGTGTTGTTCAGGTTGGCCTCCTCCTGCTCCAGCATGGTGTTCAGGATGACCTCGGGAACTTCCTTCACCTTGGCGTTCTCCAGCAGGTAGTTCTGCAGGTACTGGGATTTGTTGTACTCGGTCAGGGTGTTCTTGATCTCCTCGTTGGCCTGGTCGGCAGTGGTCCAGCCGTACTGGCTCTGCAGGTTCTCAGCCACGAAGGCGTCGTCGAACTCGGGGTAGATGGGGTCGCCCTCGATGTAGTTGATGGTGGTCTTGAACACAGCTTCCTTGCCGGCCAGCACGATGGTGTTGCCGTCGGCGTCGGTGGAATCGTTGTAATCCTCAGGGAAGGTGACTACCACGTCGAAGGTCTCGCCGGGCTTGTGGCCGATGATCTGGGTCAGGAAATCGTCCACATAAGCGGTGGAACCGGCGGTCACGGTGGTGCCGGCGCCATTGGTGTTGCCGCCGGTGAATTCCACGCCGTCCACGCTGCCCACGTAGTCGATGTTCACCTGGTCGCCGTCCTCAACGGCGCGGTCGGTGATCTCGGTGGGGGTGGCGTACTGCTCCACAAAGGCCTGACGCTGGCTCTCCAGGTCCTCCTCGGTGGGGGTGATCTCGTCGGTGGGGATGGCGATGTTCTTGTAGTCGGGCAGGGTCACGTAATCGGTCAGGTTCACGTCTACCCACTTGCCGTCCTCGGTCAGGTTCTTGGAGAAGTCGATGTCCACCTGGGAAGCGGCGCTGGTGGAAGAAGAGCCGGATGCAGCGGAAGAGCTGCTGGTGCTGCCGGAAGAAGCGGCGCCGCCGCAGGCGGTGAGACCGGCGGCCATGGAAATGGCCAGAGCCAGTGCGGCCAAACGGATCATTGCATGTTTCAAAGGGATTTCCTCCTAATTCTGAAGGGGAGAAGCAGCTCCCCTTTTGTTTGTGTTTTGCCACAGAATAGTTCTATTATACACCACCCGGGGCCACAGAGCCAGTGGTTGGGCCAAAATTTACACATCTGTATTATTATACAAATTGTAATATCGGGGCGAGAAAAAACGGGAAATGCTTTTTTGCAGTAAATTGCTAAAATGCACTTGACAAACCGGCTGCCCTGTGGTTTAATGAGCCTAAACCGATGAGGCGGAGATAAAACTGCACAGCGCACTTCCAGAGAGTCCGGGTTGCTGGGAACCGGGCAGAGAGCGGGGCAGGGGGCCGAAAGGCCTGAAATGGACCGCCGAGGGCAGGGCGAACAAAGCGGGAAGCTTTCAGTAGCCTGGGCCGGGTACCTCCCGTTACAGAGGCAGGGCGTGTTGGCGCCCGGTGAGGTGGCTTCCAGTTTTGGGAAGCAAGCAAGGTGGCACCGCAAGTTTTGAAGAGATTCAGGACCTGTCCTTGCTCATGGCATCGCCATGGGCAAAGAGCAGGTCCTTTTGTTTTTGCCCGGCGCGTACACCAAACGATGCACCAAAGGAGGGCACATGCATGAAACGCTATGCCGAAAACAACCGGTTTTCCACACGATGGCGGGCAGGATGTTGAAAAAGCATGTCCATCCACCCATGACCAAACAACGAAAGGAAGACCGATGATGAAAACGATGAAAACCAGACTGACCGCCCTGTTTGCCGCCGCTGCCATGGGCCTGAGCCTTGCGGGCTGCGGCTCCGCCGCTTCCTCCGCCTCCGCCGCAGCTTCCGGCAGCGGCCAGCAGGCGGACTACACCGTGGGCATTCTCCAGTACACCAGCCATTCCAGCCTGGACGAGATCGCCGCGGCCATCCAGTCCGAGCTGGAGCAGCAGGCGCTGGCCGCAGGCGTCACCATCCGTGTGGAGCTGAAAAACGGCCAGGGCGACGCGGCCACCATCAACGACATCTGCAAGATGTTCGTGTCCGACAAGGTGGATCTGATCATCCCCATCGCTACCCCGGCAGCCACTGCGGCGGCTGCGGCGGTGCAGGGCACCGACATCCCCCTGGTCTACAGCGCGGTCACCGATCCGGTGGCGGCTCAGCTGGCCCAGAGCATGGAGGCCCCCGGCGAGAACATGACCGGCACCTCCGATTACATCGACACCGCCAAGATCCTGGACCTGGTGCTGGCCAACAACCCGGACACCAAGACCCTGGGCCTTATCTATAACCTGGGCGAGACCAACAGCGCGGCCACCATCGAGGCCCTGCGCCCGGTGCTGGAGGAGAAGGGCATCCAGGCGGTGGAGAGCACCGTCACCACCCCCGGCGAGGTGCAGATGGCCGCCCAGAACCTGGTGAGCAAGGGCGTGGACGCCATCTTCGTGCCCATCGACAACACGGTGGCCAGCGCCATGAGCGTGCTGGCGGATGAGGCCATCAAGGGCGGCGTGCCGGTCTATACCGCGGCGGACAGCCTGGTGCGGGACGGCGGTCTCGCCACCACCGGCGTCAACTACACCAAGCTGGGCGAGCTGACCGCCCAGATGGCGGTGCAGGTGCTGCAGGGCGAGGACCCCGCCACCATGCCGGTGCAGGTGCTGAACGACGGCATCGTGACCGTGAACACCACCACCGCGAAAGCCCTGGGCATCGACCCCAATGTGTTCGATCTCACCGGCGAGGGCTACGTGAGCGTGGAGTAAAACCGGAACAAACAGTGCCCGCCGCAGGCCGCGGCGGGCCATCCGTGTGTTGAAAAGGAGAAATCATTATGAGCATTATGCTGCTGCAGGGGGCGGTGGAGCAGGGCTTCATCTACGCTCTGGTCGCCCTGGCGCTGTATCTGTCCTACCGGACGCTGGACATTGCGGACCTGACCACCGACGGAACCTTTGTGCTGGGCTGTGCGGTAAGCGCGTCGCTGTGCAGCCTGGGCCAGCCGGTGCTGGGCCTGGTGGGCGGCTTCGGTGCGGGCCTTCTGGCGGGCTTCGTCACCGCATTCCTGCATACCCGACTCAAGATCCAGGCGATCCTGGCGGGCATCATCACCATGACCGGCCTGTACACCGTGAACCTGTGGGTGATGGGCGGCCGGGCCGACCTGCCCCTGTTGAAGGTGGATACCATCTTTACCTATACCCAGAGCCTTCTGGGCGAAAGCTACGGCAAGCTGATCACCGTGGCACTCATCACCTGCGTGGTGGGCGTGCTGCTGGCGCTGTTTTTGAAGACCCAGCTGGGCCTTTCCATCCGGGCCACCGGCGACAACCGGGACATGGTCTCCGCTTCCTCCATTGACCCCTCCTTCACCATCACCGTGGGCCTGTGCCTGGCCAACGGCCTGACTGCTCTGGCGGGCGGCGTGCTGGCCCAGTACCAGATGTCCAGCAACCTGAGCCTGGGCACCGGCGTGGTGGTTATCGGTCTGGCCAGCCTCATCATCGGCGAGGTGGTGGTGCGCCGGGGCGGCGTGGGCCGCTGCATCGCCGGGGCCATCGTGGGCTCGGTGATTTACCGGGTGCTGATGGTGTTTGCCCTGCGGGCCAGCGCCAACCCCGCGAATTTGAAGCTGATCAGCGCGGTGATCGTGGCGGTGGCCATCGGCTGGCCGGCTCTGGTGGACCGGCTGCGGCTGGAAAAGCGCAAAGCCGCCGCAAAACAGAAAGGGGGCCGTTGAGATGCTGTATCTGGAAAATCTGAGCAAGACCTTCGCGCCCGGAACCGTGAACGAAAAGCACGCGTTGAACGGGCTCAGCCTGCACCTGGAGCCGGGGGACTTCGCCGCCATCGTGGGGTCCAACGGCGCGGGCAAAAGCACCCTGTTCAGTGCCATCGCGGGCAGCTTCTTCACCGACAGCGGCCGCATTGTGCTGGACGGCAAGGACATCACCTTTGAAAAGGAGCACCGGCGCAGCCGTCAGATCGGCCGCCTGTTCCAGGACCCGCTGCGGGGCACCGCACCCCGCATGACCATCGAGGAAAATCTGGCTCTGGCCTATCTGCGGGCCAGCGGCAAGGGGGCCAGCTTTGGCCGCATCGGCAAGGCCGAGCGGGCGTTGTTCAAAGAAAAGCTGGCCGGTCTTGGTCTGGGTCTCGAGGACCGGATGAGCCAGCCGGTGGGCCTGCTCAGCGGCGGCCAGCGCCAGGCGCTGACCCTGCTCATGGCCACGCTGGTCACTCCCAAGCTTCTGCTGCTGGACGAGCACACCGCCGCGCTGGACCCGGCCACCGCCGACAAGGTGCTGGAGCTGACCCGGCGGATCGTGGCGGAAAATAAGATCACCTGCCTGATGATCACCCACAACATGCAAAGCGCTCTGGAGCTGGGCAATCGCACCCTGATGATGGATTCCGGCCGCATCGTGCTGGACCTGAAGGGAGAGCAGCGGGCCGGGCTTTCGGTGGAGGACCTGCTGCGCCTGTTCCGGGAGAACGCGGGCAAGCAGCTGGACGACGACCGCATCCTGCTCTCCGGCGAATAAGCAAACGAAAAAATCCCCCTGGAACCATTGGTTCCAGGGGGATTTTTGTTGGAAACGATCAGGGCTCGTAGCCCTCCAGGGTGGCCTTGACGGAATCGCCGAAGCCGGAGGAGTAGACCACCGAGCCGTCCTTCAGCATCCACATGACCTCCACGCCCTCCAGGCTTTCCACCAGGGCCTGGCCGTCCTCCAGAGTCAGGCAGAACAGGCCAGTGGACAAACAGTCGCCCAGGCCGGAGTCCGGCACCAGCACCGCCACGGCGGAGAAGTGATCCGCGGGCATCAGGGTGTCCGGGTCGATGATGTGGTTGTAGCGCTCGCCGTCCACCTCGTAAAAACGCTGGTAGTCGCCGCTGGTCACCAGGGCCATGTCCTCCATGTAAACGGACACCAGATAAGGCGCGTCGTTCACCACCTGACCGGCCATGTCCGCCGAGGCCCAGGGGTCCTGGATGCCGGCGGTCCACTGGGTGCCGTCCGGCTTGTGGCCGATGGTGCGCACGTTGCCGCCCACGCTCAGAATGGCACTGGCCAGACCCCGCTCCTCGGCGGCCCGGGCCACCATCTCCACCGCGTAGCCCTTGCCCACGCTGCCCACGTCCAGCTGCAGCTGGTCATCGGCAAAGTAGACGGTACCGGCTTCCTCGTCCAGCACCAGGTCGTCGATGCTGCAATGCTCGCTGGCGGCGGTCAGCTGGTCCATGGGGGGCAGCTGGGCGCTGTCCGGGTCGTTCAGGCCTGCTTCCCGGTAGTCGTGCCAGATGCTCAGCACTGCGCCGAAGGCCACATTCATCTGGCCGCTGGTGGTCTTGTACATTTCCTTGGATTCCACCAGCAGGTCCATGATCCGCTCATCCACCGCCACCGGGCCCTGGGCAGCACTGTGGTTCAGGTCGTACAGGTTGGTCACGCCCTCATAGTGGTTGTAGATGTCGTACAGCTGGTGGTACTCGGCCAGATCCTGATGCAAAGCGTCCATCTGCCGGTCCCATTCCTCCTCGCTGGGCGCGTAACCGATCACGGTGGTCACGGTGTCGAACACATCATACCAGCTGGCCGTGTATTTCTCCCATCCGGCCATGGCCGGGTCGGCGCTGGCCGAGGAAGCCTGAGAGGCGGAAGCGGACGTGGAAGCGGGGCTGCCGCAGCCGGCCAGCGAAGCGGCCAGCAGCACAGCGGCGCATCCCGCGCAGAGAAGACGTTTTACCATAGCAACAAAAGATCCTCCGTGTGAAGACTCAGGCCGCGCACAGCAGGGCGGGCCCGGAATGAATAACAGAAAACGGCCAGACCGCCGGGGCCTGGCCGTTTTTTCATTTTAACAGATCACGCCGTGATGCGCAAGTTGCTGATCAGGCCAGAGCCTTAGCAACAGCGTTGTTGAACTCGCGAACGTCCATGGTGCAGGAAGCAGCGATGTCGGCGTCGGTGGGACCATTGTGGCCCTCAGCGTCGGTCTCAACAGCAGCCACGTCGGCAGCGGTCTTGCCAACCAGCCAGGCAGCGTAGGCGTTGGCCTGCTCGAACCACTCCTTGCCGATGGGAGAAGCAGCGGTCATGCCGTAAGCTTCCTTCTGGGTCTGCTTGGGAACGATGGTCTCGTCCTTAGCAGCCACAGCGCCCTCTTCGGTGGTGGTGAACTTAGCCTGAGTGCAATCCCAGATGCTGCTGGTGATCTTGCCGTCAGCATCGGTGGTCACGGCAGCGTAGGTGGTATCGGTCTGAACCAGGCCCTCGCCCTCGTTGTCAGCGGGCTGAACAGCGGAAGAGCTGAACTCGGTGGACAGGCCCAGAGACAGGGTGTCCTCAGCGGAAGCGCCCAGAACCTGAGCGTTCTCGGTAGCCTGAGCAATGGCCTCGATGAAGTCGGTCACGCTCATGGTGCAGGAAGCAGCGATGTCGGCGTCAACGGGGCCGTTGTGGTCGCCGCCAACCTCGATGGCGCGAACTTCCTCAGCGGTCATGCCAACAACGTACTCAGCGAAGGCGTTAGCCTGCTCGTACCACTCTTTGCCGATGGGGGAAGCGCCCTTCATGTTGTACTCTTCCTTCAGCTCCTGCTTGGACTTGAAGGTAGCAGTGGTGTCGAAGGAACCGTCAGCCTTAACAGCGACCTTGTTCTGGGCAACATCCAGCTTGCAGCTGATGATCTTGCCGTCTTCGCCAACCAGAACAGCAGCGGCGGTGCTGTCGACCTGAGCGTTGCCGTCAGCGTCGGCATCAGCGTCGGAAACGCTGGTTTTGGAAACGATGGCCATACCGGTCTTCACGCCAGCCTCGGTAGCAGCAGCCTCAGAGGAAGCAGCCTCGGAGGAAGCGGCCTCGGAAGAAGCAGCAGTGGAAGAAGCGGTGGAAGTGGAAGTAGCGGTGCTGGAAGCGCCGCCGCAGGCTACCAGGCTGAAAGCCAGGCAGGCAGCCATGACCAAAGCAATAGCTTTTTTCATGATGTTGTTACTCCTCTCGATAATAAAATCGCACAAACACGCCCCGCCTGTTCTGCGGCGGGAAACAGCTATATTATAATTTCCTGACAGATGTTTGTCAATGTAAAAGGGTGCAGTAAAAAATGACAGTTTGGTTGCAAAATGCATAAAACCGTGCACATTTTGCATAAAATATAAGATTATTGCTCTTTTTGCGCAGTCTGTGCAGCGGCGCGGGCGGCAAAGGCCTCCCGTTCCTGCACCAGCTCCGCCAGCAGGGCGGCCAGAGTCCAGCCCTGGTTGGTGGGGGTGACCATGGCCTTCAGGGGGATGGATACGCCCCCGGCCCGCAGCCGGGTCAAAAAGGAATCCAGCCGGGAGCGGTCCAGCCCGTTCATGATGAGGGCGGCGGGGTAGTTTGCCTCAATGGCGGGCGCGCTGGCGGGGCCGGGGCCGCCGCACAGGCTGCCGATGGTCTGGCCGGTGTCGGCGGGGCCCACCGGGGTCAGGGTCAGGCCCTCGGCCCGGCAGGCGTCGGCCAGGGCGGCAAAGCCGGGTTCGGTGTCGGGGTAGTTCCACACCAGCGCACAGGGGGCCAGCGGACGGATACGTGCTTTCATGAAAGGCTCCTTTCGCCCCTCGGGCAGGTCCTGCCGGGGGCTTCAACCATAGTTTGCGTTGTCTTGGGTCGTTTATGCGGGAACGGTCAGTTCATCTCCTTGCCGAAGAAGGCTGCCTCCCGGCTGATGTCCTGCATCAGAGCGTCGAACTGGGGGCAGGTCAGGCTCTGGGCGCCGTCGCACTTGGCCCGGGCCGGGTCGTTGTGCACCTCGATCATCAAGCCGTCCGCACCGGCGGCCACCGCGGCCTTGGCCAGCGGCTCCACCATCCAGTTGATGCCTGCCGCGTGGCTGGGGTCGATGACCACCGGCAGGTGGCTCATGTGCTTGAGCATGGGCACGGCGGAGATGTCCAGCGTGTTGCGCATGCTGTTCTCAAAGGTGCGGATGCCCCGCTCGCACAGAATCACCTGCTCGCAGCCCTCGGCCATGATGTATTCGGCGCTCATCACGAACTCCTCCAGCGTGGCGGAAAGACCGCGCTTGAGCAGCACCGGCTTGCCCATGCGGCCCACCGCCTTGAGCAGCTCGAAGTTCTGCATGTTCCGCGCGCCCACCTGGATCAGGTCCACATCCTCGAACATGGGAATGTGCTCGGTGTTCATGATCTCGGTCACGATGGGCATGCCGGTTTTGGCCCGGGCATGGCGCAGCAGCTCCAGGCCCTCGGCCCGCATGCCCTGGAAGGAGTAGGGTGAGGTGCGGGGCTTGAAGGCGCCGCCGCGCAAAAGGCTCGCGCCGCTGGCCTTCACCTCATTTGCCACCAGGCAGATCTGCTCCTCGCTCTCCACGCTGCAGGGACCGGCGATCACCGCGAAGTGTCCGCCGCCGATCTTGGTGCTGCCGATCTGGACCACGGTGTCCTGGGGGTGGAACTTGCGGTTGGCCTTTTTGTAGGGCTCCGAGATGCGGCGCACCTGGTCCACCGCCGGATTGGCCAGCACCCAGCTTTCGGCCACGGCCTTGGTGTCGCCAACAAGGCCCAGAATGTGCTCCTGTTCGCCCAGGCTTTCGTGGATGGAAAGGCCCATGGCTTCCAGCTCGGCCCGCAGTGCGCGTACCGCGGCCTCGTTTGCGTCCTGTTTCAAAATGATAATCATACCAAAACTCCTCTTTCCTTATAACAACGTAAAGGGGCAGGCCCGGCGGGCACGGGGCCCGCAAAGAAAAAAGCCGGGGGCCTGCTTGCTGCAAGCCCCCGGCTGGGTCGTACCGGCAAAACCGATGCGAGGCGTGTTACACCGCCCGGGAATGTTCACAGCAAACCAAGACCTTGCCATAAAAAGCAAAGCCATAATAATAGTTTGCGGTAAACAGTCGAGCCATAAAAAGTCCTCACAATGCGGTTAAGTTAGGCCTAGCATACCACCAGGAAAAGGTGTTGTCAAGAAAAATTTATCCGGCTAAAGCGGCGCGGGGCGGTTGCGGGAAAAAAGCGAACGCATTATAATAGGTGAAAAACAAGGGCGATACCGAACGATTCCAGGCGTTGGCCGTGAATTGTCTGGGGTTGCCCAAGAGCCAAAAGGAGGCATGAGCCATGGCAGCCAAGCAAACCAAGACCAACGCCATGCGCAAGCTGGAGACCGAGAAGGTAGCCTATACCTTCCATGAATACGACCACGAGGACGGCGCCATCGACGGGGTGTCGGTGGCAAACAAGCTGGGGCAGGACCCGGCCCAGGTGTTCAAGACCCTGGTCACCCAGGGGGCGAGCAAGAATTTTTATGTGTTCGTGATTCCGGTGGCCGCCGAGCTGGACCTGAAAAAGGCCGCGAAGGCGGTGGGGGAAAAGAGCGTGGCCATGCTGCATGTGGCGGACCTGCTCAAGACCACCGGCTACATCCGGGGCGGCTGCAGCCCGGTGGGCATGAAAAAGCAGTTCGTCACCGTGATCGACTCCTCCGCCCAGGACAAGCCCACCGTAATGGTGAGCGCCGGGCGCATCGGAGCACAGGTGGAGCTGGCCCCCGCCGACCTGGCCCGGGTGACCAAAGCCCGCTTCGAAAGTATTACATTTGCGTGAAAAAACCACAGCATAAGTAATACTACAAGGGTTGACAATTGGTAAATATGCCAAAAAACAAAGGGGAATATTCAACAACCCGGCGAAACTTCTGAAAATGGGGGCGCGGGGTGCAAAGCGGTTGCATTTTGCCGGCCGGGCCTGCTAAACTAGGATTGTAAAATTCTTGTTAGGGGGTGCACCCATGAAGCGCGGATTCATTAAGATGAAGGGTTACGAAGCCGGTTTTGCAGCGCTGTTTGGGGAGAAAAGCACCCATAACGCAATCCTTGCCGTATAAAAGGCCGTAGTGCATGCGCACTGCGGTCTTTTTCGTTGGCGTTTCATCTGGGAGGGTTTCAAAACATGGAACAGAAAAAAGTAGCGATCCTGATGGGCAGCGACAGCGACTGGCCGGTGGTCAAGGCCGCCGCGGCCGAGCTCAAGCGCCTGGATATCCCCTGCGAGGCACACATCCTCAGCGCCCACCGCACCCCGGCGGCTGCCGCTGAATTTGCCAAAAACGCCCGTGCCGCGGGCTTCGGCGCCATCATCTGCGCCGCGGGCATGGCCGCCCATCTGGCGGGCGCCATCGCCGCCAACACCACCCTGCCGGTGATCGGCATTCCCATGAAGGGCGGCGCAGTGGACGGTCTGGACGCTCTGCTGGCCACGGTACAGATGCCCAGCGGCATCCCGGTGGCCACCGTTGCCCTGAACGGGGCCAAGAACGCCGCCATCCTGGCCGCTCAGATGCTGGCCATCACCGACGAGGCCCTGGCTGCCAAGCTGGACGCCGACCGGGCCGCCATGGCCGACCAGATCGCCGCCAAGGAAGAGAAGCTGCAGGCTGAGCTGGCTGCGCTGTAAGGCGGAACATTCCAACCAAGTTTACAAAATTTTATTTTACCCAACATCAAAAGGAGCAGAGAATCATGAACAAGCTGGAGCAGTTGTACGAAGGTAAAGCCAAGAAAGTATTCGCCACCGAGGACCCCAACCTGGTCATCGTGGATTACAAGGACGACGCCACCGCAGGCGACGGCGCCAAGAAGGGCACCATCCGCGGCAAGGGCGTTGTGAACAACAAGCTCTCCAACAACCTGATGAAGATGCTGGCTGAGCAGGGCGTGCCCACCCACTTTGTGGAGGAGCTGAGCGACCGCGAGACTCTGGTGAAGAAGGTCTCCATCGTTCCTCTGGAGGTCATCGTGCGCAACGTGGCCGCGGGCAGCTTCTCCAAGCGCTACGGCGTGGAAGAGGGCACCATCTTCAAGGCTCCCACCCTGGAGTTCAGCTACAAGAACGACGATCTGCACGATCCCCTGATCAACCACTACCATGCTCTGGCTCTGGAGCTGGCCACCCAGGAGGAGATCGACACCATCTCCGCCTACGCCTTCAAGGTGAATGAGATCCTGAGCAAGTACCTGCTGCAGTTCAACATCCGCCTGATCGACTTCAAGCTGGAGTTCGGCCGTCTGGCCGACGGCACCATCGTGCTGGCCGACGAGATCAGCCCCGACACCTGCCGTTTCTGGGACGCCACCACCGGCGCTCACCTGGACAAGGACCTGTTCCGCCGCGATCTGGGCGGTGAGGAAGAGGCTTATCAGGAAGTAATGAAGCGCCTGCTGGGCTAATAGAAAGGAATGCGGCCGATGTTTGATTACCTGGAAAGCAAGATCCACGATGAATGCGGCGTGTTCGCCGTTTACAGCCGTGACGAGGATATGGATGTGGTGGCCGACACCTACTACGGCCTGTACGCATTGCAGCACCGCGGACAGGAGAGCTGCGGCATCGCCGTGAATGAGGACGGCGTGATCCGCAGCCACAAGGACCTGGGGCTGGTGAACGAGGTGTTCACCCCCGAGGTGATCCGCCGCCTGGGCAAGGGCCAGATGGCCCTGGGCCACTGCCGCTACGCCCCCTATAAGGACCGTACCCGGTCCAGCAGTCAGCCCATGTTGGTCCGCCACATCAAGGGCACCATGGCCCTGGCCTTCAACGGCCAGCTCACCAACGCGGTGGAGCTGCGGGAGGAGCTGGAATTGAAGGGCGGCATCTTCCACACCACCAGCGACATCGAGGTCATCGCCTACGCCATCACCCGGGCCCGGCTGAACGCCGGAAGCATCCAGGAGGCGGTGGAGACGGCGGTGGACCGGCTTACTGGCGCGTACTCCCTGGTGGTTATGAGCCCCCGCAAGATCGTTGCGGCCCGCGACCCGCAGGGCATCCGCCCCCTGTGCCTGGGCAAGATCGGAGGCAGCGACGTGATCGCCAGCGAGAGCTGCGCCATCCACGCGGCGGGCGGCGAGTTCGTGCGGGACATCGCCCCCGGCGAGATCGTGGTCATCGACGAGGAGGGCGTGCACAGCATCGCCCACGCCTGCGGCCAGAAGACCGGCCTGTGCGTGTTTGAATACGTGTACTTCGCCCGGCCCGATTCCGTGGTGGACGGCGCTTCGGTCCACCGGGCCCGCCGCCGTGCGGGCGCCTTCCTGGCACTGGAGCATCCGGTGCAGGCGGACGTGGTCATCGGCGCGCCGGACTCCGGCCTGGACGCTGCCCTGGGCTACGCCCAGCAGAGCGGCATCCCCTACGGCATCGGCTTTTTGAAGAACAAATACATCGGGCGCACCTTCATCCAGCCCAGCCAGAAGCTGCGGGAGAACACCGTGCGCATCAAGCTGAACCCCATCGCGGATACCGTGGCGGGCAAGCGTGTGGTGCTGGTGGACGACTCCATCGTGCGCGGCACCACCTCCAAGCAGATTGTACAGCTGCTGCGGGAGGCGGGCGCCACCGAGGTCCACTTCCGGGCCTCCAGCCCCAAGTTCCTCTACCCCTGCTACTTCGGCACCGATGTGGACAGCCGGAAGAGCCTGATCGCGGCCAACTACACCACCGAGCAGATCGCCGAGCAGATCGGAGTGGACAGCCTGGGCTTCTTGAGCATCGAGAGCGTGAAGAAGATCGCCGAGGGCTGCAAGCTGGACTTCTGCGTGGGCTGCTTTACCGGCGAATACCCGGTGGAGCCTCCCAAGCGGGAATTTCAGGACAAATACTCCCAGAAGCTGAACAGCAACGACTAACGAATGAATCGCCGGGGCCATTTTTCCATGGCCCCGGCCTTGCCCGTGAAATGGGCGGTATAAGGAGGAACAAATGGAAAAGAGCTTTTCTGCCAGCTACGCTGCCGCCGGTGTGGACATCACCGCCGGTTACAAGGCTGTGGAACTGATGAAGCAGCATGTGGCCCGCACCGTGATCCCCGGCGTGATGGGTGGTCTGGGCGGCTTCGGCGGTCTGTTTGAGCTGGACTGCACCAATATGCCCCACCCGGTTCTGGTCAGTGGTACCGACGGCGTGGGCACCAAGCTGAAAATCGCCTTCCTGATGGACAAGCACGACACCGTGGGCATCGACTGCGTGGCCATGTGCGTGAACGACGTGGTCTGCGCCGGTGCCAAGCCCCTGATCTTCCTGGATTACATCGCCTGCGGTAAGAACGTGCCCGAGCGCATTGCCCAGATGGTGGCCGGTGTGGCCGAGGGCTGCGTGCAGGCAGGCTGCGCCCTGGTGGGCGGAGAGACCGCCGAGATGCCCGGCTTCTACCCGGAGGACGAGTACGACCTGGCGGGCTTCACCGTGGGCGCCGTGGACAAGAGCAAGATCCTGTCCAACGAGGCCATGGTCCCCGGCGACGTGATCATCGCCCTGCCTTCCTCCGGCGTGCATTCCAACGGCTTCTCTCTGGTGCGCCGGGTCTTTGACCTGGAGAACCATCCCGAGGTGCTCAAGGAGTACCACGAGGAGCTGGGCTGCACCCTGGGCGAGGCCCTGCTGGCTCCCACCCGCATCTACGTGAAGCAGGTTCTGGCCGTGATGGACCAGATCGCCGTGAAGGGCGTGTCCCACATCACCGGCGGCGGCTTCTACGAGAACATCCCCCGCAGCTTGAAAGCCGGCTGCAAGGCCGTCATCAAGAAGGAGGACGTGCGCACTCCCGCCCTGTTCGGCTTCATCCAGAAGGCGGGCAACATCCCCGAGCGTGATATGTTCAACACCTTCAACATGGGCGTTGGCATGATTCTGACCGTAGCCAAGGAAGACGCGGACAAGGCCCTGGCCATCCTGAAGGAGCAGGGCGAGGACGCCTACATCCTGGGCGTGATCGGCGAAGGCGAGGGCGTGGAGTTATGCTGAACATCGCGGTTCTGGTCTCCGGCGGCGGCACCAACCTGCAGGCCATCCTGGACAGCCAGGCCCGGGGGGAAATCCCCCACGGCCGGGTGAGCCTGGTGGTGGCATCCAAACCCGGCGTTTACGCGCTGGAGCGGGCCGAAAAGGCCGGTGTGCCCGGCGTGGTGGTGCGCCGCAAGGATTACGAGAGCAGCGAGGCCTTCGACGCGGCCCTGCTGAACGTTCTCGAGGAAAACCACATCGACCTGGTGGTGCTGGCGGGCTTTCTGTCCATTCTGGGGCCCAGCGTCATCGCCGCGTACCCGGAGCGCATCCTGAACGTGCACCCCAGCCTGATCCCCAGCTTCTGCGGCGAGGGTTTTTATGGCCTGCGGGTGCATGAAGCGGCTCTTGCCAAGGGCGTGAAGGTGACCGGCGCCACCGTGCATTTCGTGAACGAGATCTGCGACGGCGGCCGCATCCTCAAGCAGAAGGCCGTGGAGGTGCAGCCCGGCGATACCCCGGAGATTTTGCAGCGCCGGGTGATGGAGCAGGCGGAATGGATCATCCTGCCCGCTGCCATTGCAGAAGTCTGCGAAGAATACGATAAGTAAATTAAAATCTTTATCATACGATTTGGAATATGGAGGCCAAGATGGAACAGCTGGATCTGTACAAACTGGTGAACGAAAACGCCTACCCCGGCCGGGGCATCGTGCTGGGCCTTGCCCCCAGCGGCAAGAAGGCGCTGATCGCCTACTTTATCATGGGCCGCAGCGCCAACAGCCGCAACCGTGTGTTTGACCCGGTGCCCGAGATCGGCGGCATCCGCACCCTGGCGGCCGACCCCGCCAAGCTGGAGGACCCCAGCCTGATCATCTACAACCCGGTGCGCACCGTGGCGAATGCCCACATCGTGACCAACGGCGACCAGACCGACACCGTGTACGAGTTCATGGCCCGCGGCGAGCGCTTTGAGGACGCCCTGCGCACCCGCACCTTCGAGCCGGACGGCCCCAACTGGACCCCCCGCATCAGCGGCCTGGTGGAGCTGGAAGAGGGCAAATGCAGCTACAAGCTGTCCATTCTGAAGAGCGCCGACGGCAACGGCGAAAGCTGCCGCCGCTACTTCTTCGAGTATCCCATCCCGGTAGCGGGCGAGGGCCACTTCATCCACACCTACAAGTGCGACGGCAACCCCATCCCCAGCTTTGAGGGCGAGCCCGAGAAGGTCGCCCTGCCCGAGGAGGCCGAGGAGCTGGCCACCCGCCTGTGGGAGAACCTGAACGAGGACAACAAGGTCAGCCTGTTCGTGCGGGCCATCGACCTGGCCACCGGCGAGACCGAAGACGTGATCATCAACAAGTACGACGCTGTTTGCGACGAAGAATAAGGGGGAGAACGATACCATGACCGAACTGGAACTGAAATACGGCTGTAACCCCAACCAGAAGCCTGCCCGCATCTTCATCAAGGAGGGCGAGCTGCCGGTGACCGTTTTGAACGGCAAGCCCGGCTACATCAACTTTCTGGATGCGCTGAACTCCTGGCAGCTGGTCAAGGAGCTGAAAACCGCCACCGGCCTGCCCGCCGCCGCTTCCTTCAAGCACGTTTCCCCGGCGGGCGCGGCCCTGGGCCTGCCCCTGGACGACACTTTAAAGAAGATGTACTTCTGCGAGGGCCTGGAGCTGAGCCCTCTGGCCTGCGCCTACGCCCGCGCCCGCGGCGCCGACCGCATGAGCAGCTTCGGCGACTGGATCGCCCTGTCCGACGTGTGCGACGAGAGCACCGCCAAGGTCATCCAGCATGAGGTGACCGACGGCATCATCGCCCCCGGCTACACCGACGAGGCCCTGGCCATCCTGAAGGCAAAGCGCAAGGGCAATTACAACATCGTGCAGATCGACCCGGACTACGTGCCCGAGCCCATCGAGCGCAAGCAGGTCTACGGCATCGTGTTCGAGCAGGGCCGCAACGAGCTGAAGATCGACGAGTCCATGCTGGAGAACCTGGTCACCGACAACAAGACCCTCACCGACGAGCAGAAGCGTGACCTGATGCTCTGCCTCATCACCCTGAAATACACCCAGTCCAACAGCGTGTGCTACGCTCAGGGCGGCCAGGTGATCGGCGTGGGCGCCGGCCAGCAGAGCCGCATCCACTGCACCCGCCTGGCGGGCAACAAGGCCGACATCTGGCAGCTGCGCCATCATCCCAAGGTGCTGGCCCTGCCCTTCCGGCCGGATGTGGCCCGCCCCAACCGGGACAACGCCATCGACGTTTACATCAGCGACGAGTACGAGGATGTGATCGGCGACGACGTGTGGGCCGAGACCTTCACCGAGCAGCCCGCCCCCCTCACCGCTGAGGAAAAGAAGGCCTGGCTGGCCCAGGTGAAGGGCGTGGTGCTGGGCAGCGACGCCTTCTTCCCCTTCGGCGACAACATTGAGCGCGCCCGCCGCAGCGGCGTGGAAGCCATCGTGCAGCCCGGCGGTTCCATCCGGGACCAGCAGGTCATCGACACCTGCAACAAATACGGCATCGCCATGGCCTTCTGCGGCATCCGGCTGTTCCACCACTAAGCGGCCCGGACCCGCGCCGCACAAATTTGTGCGTTGGGCTTTTTGCCCTGCCGCGATTTTGTTATAATATAAGACGGAACCGCGCTATTCCAGGCGGTGGAACGCGTCAAAAAATTTTTTGTGAGATGAACCAAAAAGCACAGCCAATCCTTGGTGGATTGGCGAGCATTTTTGGAAAATATCACGGAAAATTTTGACGTGGGCCGCCGCCTGAGCCATAAGGCGTGAATGGCGTGGGGGCGTCTCGAGCCAGACGACCATAAATTTGCGTTCAAAGGCCGTCTGGCTTTTTGAATGCTCCACACTTGCCTGCATGGAACGAAAGAGGGAATCAAGCGCATGAAAATATTGGTTGTGGGTGGCGGCGGCCGTGAGCACGCCATCGTGAAAAAATTGAAGGAGAGCCCCCTTTGCACCGAGCTGTGGGCGGCCCCCGGCAACGGCGGCATCGCCTGCGACGCAAAATGCAAGAACATTCCGGCCACCGACATCGAGGCCCAGGTCGTCTTTGCGAAGGAAGAGGGCTTTGACTATGTGGTGGTCGCGCCGGACGATCCGTTGGCTCTGGGCCTGGTGGATAAGCTGGCCAAGACGGGCATCCCGGCCTTCGGCCCCAGCGCCGCCGCGGCCCGCATCGAGGCCAGCAAGGTGTTCAGCAAGGACCTGATGAAGAAGTACGGCATCCCCACCGCGAAGTACGAGGTGTTCACCGAGGCCGACGCGGCCATGGCCTACATCAAGGCCGAGGGCAGCTATCCGGTGGTCATCAAGGCGGACGGCCTGGCTCTGGGCAAGGGTGTGCTGATCTGCGGCAATGAAGCCGAGGCCGAGACCGCCCTGCACGAGATGATCGACGAGAAGAAGTTCGGCGCATCCGGCACCCGGGTGGTGGTGGAGGAGTTCCTCACCGGCCCCGAGGTGAGCGTGCTGGCCTTCGCCGACGGCGAGACCCTGAAGCCCATGGTTTCCAGCATGGACCACAAGCGCGCGCTGGACGGCGACGAGGGCCTGAACACCGGCGGCATGGGCACCATCGCCCCCAACCCCTGCTACACCCCCGAGGTGGCCGAGGAATGCCGCAAGCAGATCTTCGAGCCCACCATGAAGGCCATGCAGGCCGAGGGCTGCCCCTTCAAGGGATGCCTGTACTTCGGCCTGATGATCACCCCCAAGGGACCCCGGGTGATCGAGTATAACTGCCGCTTCGGCGACCCCGAGACCCAGGTGGTGCTGCCCCTTCTGGACAGCGACCTGCTGAAAATCATGCTGGCCTGCACGAACGGCACCCTGGCGGACACCGAGGTGAAGTTCAAGGATGAGAGCGCCGCCTGCGTGATTCTGGCCAGCGGCGGTTACCCCGAGCACTACGAAAAGGGCAAGGAGATCACCGGCCTTGTAGACGGCCAGGTGCCCGGCAGCGACGTGGTGGTCTACCACGCCGGTACCGCCGAAAAGGACGGCAACCTCGTGACCAGCGGCGGCCGCGTGCTGGGCGTGAGCGCCACTGCTCCCACCCTGGAAAAAGCGCTGGAAAAGGCCTACGCCGCCAGCGAGCAGATCCATTTTGACAAGCTGCACAAGCGTGCCGACATCGGCCGCCGTGCCCTGAACGCCTTAAAAGGAGAGTGAACCCATGGTATACCGCATCTATGTGGAAAAGAAGAAGGGCTTTGACCACGAGGCCCAAAACCTGCTGGGCGAAGTGCACGGCCTGCTGGGCATCCAGTCGGTGACCGGCCTGCGCATTCTGAACCGTTACGACGTGGAGGGTGTGAGCGAGGAGCTGTTCCGCAGCTGCATCCCCACCGTATTCAGCGAGCCTCCGGTGGACGACACCTGCGACCACTGCCCCGAGGCGGACGTGGTGTTCGCGGTGGAATACCTGCCCGGTCAGTTTGACCAGCGGGCCGCTTCCGCCAGCGAGTGCATCCAGCTGATCAGCCAGGGCGAGCGCCCCACCGTGCGCACCGCCCGGGTGTATCTGATCACCGGCAACCCCACCGAGGCGGAGCTGGCTCAGATCAAGAAGTACGTCATCAACCCGGTGGAGGCCCGCGAGGCCAGCCTCTCCCGCAAGGATACCCTGCAGATGGAGTACCCCACCCCCAGCACCGTGGAGACCCTCACCGGCTTCTGCGCGCTGGATGAGGAGGGCCTGGCCAACTTCGTGAAGGAGAAGGGCCTGGCCATGGACGAGGCGGACATCGCCTTCTGCCAGAAATACTTCCAGTCGGAGCAGCGGGACCCCACCATCACCGAGATCCGCATGATCGACACCTACTGGTCCGATCACTGCCGTCACACCACCTTCGGCACCATTCTGGACGAGATCGAGATCCGGGACGTGCAGGTGCAGAAGGCCTTCGACCATTACCTGGCCATGCGCAAGGCGGTGTACGCCGGCCGCAAGAAGAACATGTGCCTGATGGACCTTGCCACCATCGGCGCCAAGTATCTGGCCAGCATCGGCAAGCTGAAGAACCTGGACGAGTCCGAGGAGATCAACGCCTGCACCGTGAAGATCAAGTGCGACGTGGACGGCGAGGAGCAGGACTGGCTGTATCTGTTCAAGAACGAGACCCACAACCATCCCACCGAGATCGAGCCCTTCGGCGGCGCGGCCACCTGCATCGGCGGCGCCATCCGTGACCCCCTGTCCGGCCGCAGCTACGTCTACCAGGCCATGCGCGTGACCGGCGCGGGCGACCCGCTGGTTCCGGTGAGCGAGACCATGGCGGGCAAGCTGCCCCAGCGCAAGCTGGTCACCACCGCCGCCGCCGGTTACTCCAGCTACGGCAACCAGATCGGTCTGGCCACCGGTCAGGTGGATGAGCTGTACCACCCCGGCTACGTGGCCAAGCGCCTGGAGATCGGCGCTGTGGTGGGCGCGGCTCCCGCTTCCAACGTGCGCCGTGAGGTGCCCGCTGCCGGCGATATCGTGGTGCTGCTGGGCGGCGCCACCGGCCGCGACGGCTGCGGCGGCGCCACCGGCTCCTCCAAGGCCCACAAGCTGGAGAGCCTGGAAACCTGCGGCGCTGAGGTGCAGAAGGGCAACGCCCCCATCGAGCGCAAGCTGCAGCGGCTGTTCCGCCGTCCCGAGGCTACCCGCCTGATCAAGCGCTGCAACGACTTCGGCGCGGGCGGTGTGTCTGTTGCCATCGGCGAGCTGGCCGACGGCCTGGCCATCGACCTGGACGCCGTGCCCAAGAAGTACGAGGGCCTGGACGGCACCGAGCTGGCCATCAGCGAGAGCCAGGAGCGTATGGCCGTTGTGCTGGCGCCCCAGGACGTGGAGGCTTTTGTAAAGCTGGCCAATGAGGAAAACCTGGACGCCACCGTGGTGGCCACCGTCACCGAGGACCCCCGCCTGACCATGACCTGGAAGGGCAACACCATCGTAAACATCAGCCGCAACTTCCTGAACTCCAACGGCGCGGAGAAGCGCGCCCGGGTTCTGGTGTACGACTGCCAGGATTACAAGGTGAACTGGCAGGGCGAGACCCTTGCCGAGAAGATGCAGAACCTGGTCACCGACCTGAACGTGTGCAGCAAGAAGGGTCTGTCCGAGCGGTTCGATTCCACCATCGGCGCGGCCACCGTGCTCATGCCCTTCGGCGGCAAGTACCAGCTGACCCCGGCGCAGGCCATGGCCGCCAAGCTGCCGGTGAGCGGCGAGACCACCACCTGCAGCGGCATGGCTTGGGGCTACAACCCCTATCTGATGGAGAAAAAGCAGTACAGCGGCGCATACCTGGCCGTTGTGGAGAGCGTCTCCAAGCTGGTGGCCAGCGGCTTCCGTTATGAGGACGCCTACCTGACCTTCCAGGAATACTTCGAGCGTCTGGGCGACGCCCCCGAGCGCTGGGGCAAGCCCTTCGCCGCCCTGCTGGGCGCCCTGATGGCCCAGGTGGACCTGGGCGTGGCCGCCATCGGCGGCAAGGACAGCATGTCCGGCAGCTTCGAGGATCTGGATGTGCCTCCCACGCTGGTGAGCTTCGCCACCGCCATCGGCAACACCAAGAACGTCATCAGCCCCGAGTTCAAGGCAGCGGGCAGCAAGGTGGTCTGGCTGTATCCCGAGTATCAGGATAAGCTGGAGCTGCGCCCTGAGCCTCACAGCCTGAAGAAGCTGTATAAGAAGGTGGAGGGGCTGATCGCTGACCGTAAGGTGAAGGCCGCCTACACCCCCGGCTACGGCTGCGCCGCCGAGGCTCTGTTCAAGATGTGCCTGGGCAACCGGCTGGGCTTTGCCCTGGATGCTGCCCGTGACCCGGCCAGCCTGTTCCATCCCGCCTACGGCAGCTTCATTCTGGAAGTGGAGCCGGAGCTGGAGCTGGACGAGGGCGTGACCCTGGGCACCGTCACCGAGACCTACGCGCTGAAGATGGGCGGCGAGACCATCGACCTGGCCGCCCTGCAGGAGGCCTGGGAAGGCAAGCTGGAGCCGGTGTTCCCCTACCGCAAGGCGGGCGCCACCGTGGACAAGATCAGCTGCGAGGCCACCGAGCGCAAGGCTCCGGCCATCGGCATCGCCAAGCCCAAGGTCATCATCCCCGTATTCCCCGGCACCAACTGCGAGTACGACACCGCCCGCGCCTTTGCCCGGGCCGGTGCGGACCCGAAGGTGCTGGTCATCAACAACCTGAGCGCCTCGGCAGTCGCCGAGAGCTGCGCCGCCCTGACCCAGGCCATCCGGGAGAGCCAGATCGTGATGCTGCCCGGCGGCTTCTCCGGCGGCGACGAGCCGGACGGCAGCGCCAAGTTCATCACCGCCTTCCTGCGGGCTCCCTCGGTCACCGAGGCGGTGCACGAGCTGCTGCAAAAGCGCGACGGTCTGATGCTGGGCATCTGCAACGGCTTCCAGGCGCTGATCAAGCTGGGTCTCGTGCCCTACGGCGAGATCCGCCCCATCACCGCGGAATGTCCCACCCTGACCTTCAACACCATCAACCGCCACCAGAGCATGCTGGTGAACACCCGCATCGCTTCCAACAAGAGCCCCTGGCTGAGCCGCTGCAGCGTGGACGAGGTCCACACCATTGCCATCAGCCACGGCGAGGGCCGCTTCGTGGCCAGTGATGAGGTGGTGAAGAGCCTGATCGAGAACGGTCAGGTGGCCACTCAGTATGTGGACGCGGCGGGCCAGCCCACCATGGACCTGCGCTACAACCCCAACGGCAGCGTGCTGGCCATCGAGGGCATCACCAGCCCGGACGGCCGCGTGCTGGGCAAGATGGGCCACACCGAGCGCAGCGGCGACGAGCTGTACAAGAACGTGCCCGGCAACAAGTACCAGCCCCTGTTCGAGGGCGGCGTGGATTACTTCAAGCTGTAAGCCCAAAAAGAAAAGCGGGCGGGCGAGGCCTTATGCGCCCCGCCCGCCCTTTATGAGAAACCAGAGAAAGGGGAACCACTATGTCCCACGATAAATACATCTCTCCCTTCGAGACCCGTTACGCCTCCCCCGAGATGCAGTACATCTTCTCGGAGGACAACAAGTTCCGCACCTGGCGCCGGCTGTGGATCGCCCTGGCCAAGGCCGAGAAGGCCAACGGCCTGAACATCACCGACGAGCAGATCGCCGAGCTGGAGGCCCACAAGGACGACATCAACTATGAGGACGCCATCCGCCGCGAGAAGGAATGCCGTCACGACGTGATGAGCCATGTGTACGCCTACGGCCTGCAGTGCCCGAACGCCAAGGGCATCATCCACCTGGGCGCCACCAGCTGCTACGTGGGCGACAACACCGACGTGCTGGTGATGAAAGAAGGCCTGGAGCTGGTGCAGAAAAAGCTGGTGGGCGTTCTGGCCCTGCTGGCCAAGTTTGCCGATGAGTACAAGGACATGCCCGCTCTGGCTTACACCCATCTGCAGCCCGCCCAGCTTACCACCGTGGGCAAGCGCGCCAGCCTGTGGCTGAACGAGCTGTATATGGACTATGAAGAGATCACCAGCCGCATGAACGCTCTGGCCCTGCTGGGCAGCAAGGGCACCACCGGCACCCAGGCCAGCTTTGTGGAGCTGTTCGAGGGCGACTCCGCCCGCATCAAGGCGGTGGAGGCCTCCATCGCCGCCGAGCTGGGCTTCGACAAGGTGGTTCCCGTGTCCGGCCAGACCTACAGCCGCAAGGTGGACTTCCAGGTGCTGAGCGCACTGTCCGGCCTTGCCCAGAGCGCCATGAAGATGTGCACCGACATCCGCATCCTGGCCAACTTCAAGGAGATGGAAGAGCCCTTCGAGAAGAACCAGATCGGTTCCTCCGCCATGCCCTACAAGCGCAACCCCATGCGCTGCGAGCGCGTCTGCGCCCTGGCCCGCTACCTGATGGTGGACATCCTGAACCCGGCCTTCACCGCCGGTACCCAGTGGTTCGAGCGTACCCTGGACGACTCCGCCAACAAGCGTATCGCCGTGGCCGAGGCCTTCCTGGCTGCCGATTCCATCCTGAACATCCTGCTCAACGTCTGCGATGGCCTGGTGGTCTATCCCAAGGTCATCCGCAGCCGCGTGATGGCCGAGCTGCCCTTCATGGCCGCTGAGAACATCATGATGAGCGCTGTGAAGAAGGGCGGCGACCGTCAGGAGCTGCACGAGAAGCTGCGCCAGCACTCCATCGCCGCCGCCGCGCAGGTGAAGGAGGAGGGCAAGCCCAACGACCTGATCGACCGTGTGGTGAACGACGCCAGCTTCGGCCTGACCCACGCCGACATCGACGGCGTTCTGGTGCCCGAGCACTTCACCGGCCGCAGCGCCCAGCAGGTGGAAGAGTTCCTCGCCGAGGTCATCCGTCCCGTTCTGGCCGCTCACCCCGAAGCCGCCGGTCAGCACGCCGAGCTGAACGTCTGATTTTACAGGCTCAGCGGCTTCGGCTGCATAACAAAATGAAAATGACCCGCTGCCCAAAAGCAGCGGGTCATTTGTTGTGTAGGGAAGGGAACACAGCCTCAGGGACGGCAGCCCAGGGCGATGCGCAGCAGAAGGGCGTAATCGTCCAGCGAGCGGATCAGATCGTACTCGCCGCCCCGCTTGGCCCAGTCGGACCCGTGGCCCCGCACCGAGATCATCACCATGCGGGCGCACTGCTCCGGCGGGAAGGGGCAGGTGAACCTGCCGCTGGCCGCGCCCCGGATCATCAGCTCTTCCAGGATACGGCTGATGGGCCGGCTCTCGGAAAGATAGTTGCGCTTGGCGTCGTGGGCCGGTGCGCTGGTCAGACAGCGGCAGACCCCCGCGCCCACCCGCTGGCAGTAAACGCCGTAGCTGTGGATGAACCGGTCCAGATTGGCCGCCTCATCCGGCCCGAAGCGGGGGAGCACTTCCTGCTGGTAAAAATCGTCGATGCCCGCGAAAAAGGCCAAAAGCAGATCGGCTTTTTCCGGGAAATAGTGATAAAAGGTGCCAGTGGATATTCCGAGGCTGGTGCAGATGCCCCGCACGGTCAGGTTTTCGTAGCCCACCTGATCGATCATAGGGTAGATCTGTTCCAGCAGTTCCTGGCGGCGGGCATTCTTTTTGACCGCTGTCCGCATGGGGCGAGACCTCCTTTTCTGGCGCAAACGCGCATGCCGGCGCTCTGCCGGCAAACCATGAACCTATTATAGAACAATATACACAGAAAAACAAATGTTTTGTGGAAATAAATTGAAATAATATGGAAAACAAACCGCTGTGGCCTCTTTTCGGCGGAATATGCTATAATACCATACAGAAAATACGGCCCGGCCGGGCCGAAATGAGAAGGAAAGGCGGGAAAAACGATGCGGGATCTGTGCCGGGTCGATCGAAAATTGAGTGAGGAGGATGCAAAGGAGGTACTGCGCAAGGCAAGCTTCGGCATGCTGGCCACCATCAACGAGGACGGCTGGCCCTACGCCGTGCCCATGGCCTTTGCCCTGGAGGGCGACACCCTGTATTTCCATTCGGCCAAGCGGGGCCAGAAGCTGGAGAACATCACCCGGGACGCCCGGGCCAGCTTCACGGCGGTGCTCTACGCCCACAACGTGCCCGAGCGGTTCGAGGTGATCTACGCCAGCGCCATCGCCCAGGGTCAGGTGCGCATCCTCACCGAGGAGAGCGAGCGAATGGCGGCCATGCGGGCCATCTGCGAAAAATACTCCGCCGACCATGTGGACACCCCCGCCTACGAGCGCACCATGAAGGGCATGCCCGCGGTGGTCATGTTCGCGCTGGACATCCAGCAGCTGCGGGGCAAGGCCAACAAGGGCCGTCTGCTGGAGGAGAACTGAGATGCGGCTGGACAAGTTCGTTGCCCAGAGCCTGCAGCTGCCCCGCAGCGCGGCCCGCACCCTGATCACCAAGGGCCGGGTCACGGTGGACGGCCAGGTCTGCAAAAAGGCCGACACCGCCCTTTCCGGCGCGGAGACGGTGACCGCCGAGGGCAAATCCCTCACCTGCCAGCAGTTTGTGTACATTATGCTGAATAAGCCCAAGGGTGTGGTGAGCGCCAGCACCGACAAGCGGGACCGCACTGTGGTGGATCTTCTGGAAGGAGCCTTCCCCCGGCGGGAGCTGTTCCCGGCGGGCCGGCTGGACAAGACCAGCACCGGCTTTGTGCTGCTCACCGACGACGGAGCCTTTGCCCACGCCATCCTCTCGCCCCGCCGCCACGTGCCCAAGACCTACCGGGTGGAGCTGGATACCCCGGTCACCCCGGCCATGGTGGCCGCCTTCGAGGAGGGTGTGACTCTGGCTGACGGCGAAGTGATGAAGCCCGCGGGCCTCATTCCGGATCCGGAAAACCCCTATGCCGCCACCGTGGTGTTGCGCCAGGGGGTCTACCACCAGATCAAACGGATGTTCGGCGTGCTGGATGCAGGGGTCAACGAGCTGCACCGGCAGGCCATCGGGGGCCTTTCGCTGGACCCGGGCCTGGCCCCGGGCCAGTGGCGGGAGCTTTCTGCCCAGGAGCTGGCGCAGCTGGCACCCGAGCTTGCCCCGGGCGGGCAAAATGCCTGAAAATGGCTTTGCAAGGCCGTTTTTTTGCAGTTCTTTCAAAGAACTTACACAATTTTGTCGTAGGCTAAAAGGGTGCCTGGACCCGAAATTTTGGCCGGTATTCAAAATTACACAATAAATGGCAGAAAAAATCGTTGAAATATGTTGCAAAAGTATATTCCCTTGTGTAAAATATACACAGAGAGCCTGTGCAATTGTTCAAATATCACAAAGCTTATTGTGGAAAACATTACCGTCAAATAAAAGGGGAGCGTATTATGGCAAACAGAGTGTTTCAGGGTGTTGTCTACCAGATGAAGGACGCCATCAATCGGGTGGTCGGTGTGGTGGATGAGACCGGCACCGTGATTTCCTGTTCCGATCTGAATATGATCGGCGAGGTGCGGGACGGCTTTGTGGCCGAGCGCCTGGCCGGGGACTGCTTCGTCAAGGACGGCTGCAGCTACCATCAGTTCAGCTCCAACAAGCACAACGACTACGCTGTGTATGTGGAAGGCACCGACGAGACCGCCGCCCAGTTTGCCAGCCTGCTCGCCATCAGCCTGCAGAGCATCAAGCAGTACCACGACGAGAAGTTCGACAAGGCCAACTTCATCAAGAACGTGGTGCTGGATAACATCCTGCCCGGCGACATCTACGCCAAGGCCCGCGAGCTGCACTTTGCCACCGATGTATCCCGGGTGGTGTTCCTGATCCGCGTGACCAGCGGCACCGATATCTCCGCCTACGACGTGGTGAGCAGCCTGTTCCCGGACAAGCAGAAGGACTTCGTGTTCAACATCAGCGAGACCGACACCGTGCTGGTGAAGGAGATCAAGCGGGGCATCGACCAGAAGGATCTGGAAAAGCTGGCCTCCAGCATCGTGGATACCCTGTCCGGCGAGCACTACATCAAGGCCACTGTGGGCATCGGCACTCCCATCGCCAACGTGAAGGACCTGGCCGCCAGCTTCAAGGAAGCCCAGGTGGCCATGGAGGTGGGCAAGGTGTTCGACACCGAGCAGGCCATCATCAGCTACGACAATCTGGGCATCGCCCGTCTGATCTATCAGCTGCCCACCACCCTGTGCGAGATGTTCCTGCGCGAGGTGTTCAAGCAGGGCAGCATCGAGAGCCTGGACAACGAGACCCTGTTCACCATCCAGCGCTTCTTCGAGAATAACCTGAACGTTTCCGAGACCAGCCGCGGCCTGTTTGTGCACCGCAACACCCTGGTGTACCGCCTGGAGAAGATCAAAAAGCTCACCGGCCTGGATCTGCGGGAGTTCGACGACGCCATCGTGTTCAAGGTGGCGCTGATGGTAAAGAAATATCTGAGCGCCAACCCGGCAAAATATTGATCACGCGCAGGCCCCAGGGCCTGTGCCGGGCGGCGATGTCTGCCCATGGGCCGGCCGCTATGCCGCGCCGCGGTGCTGTTTTTGCATCGCGGTGCTGGTTGTTTGCGCCGGCCCTCGTTTTGTAACAGCGAAACAGCAAGCTAAAAAAGGAAAAACAGGCCGCACCGGCGGCCGTGCCGCCCGGCTGCGGGCGGCGTATGGGGAGAAAAAATGATTGTATTTGACCGCGTTTCCAAGGTGTACCCCGGGGGCAACACCGCACTGAAAAATGTGAGCCTTCACATCCAAAAAGGCGAGTTCGTGTTCGTTCTGGGCCATTCCGGCGCGGGCAAATCCACCTTCCTGAAGCTGATCCTGCGGGAGGAAAAAGCCACCAGCGGCCGGGTGTTCGTGAACGGCAAGGACCTGACCCGCATGAAGGAGAAGGACGTGCCCTACCTGCGCCGCAACATGGGCGTGGTGTTCCAGGACTTCCGTCTCATTCCCAGCATGACCGCCTACGAGAACGTGGCCTTCGCCATGCGGGTGACCAACATCCCCGAAAAGAAGATCGCCAGCCGGGTGCCCTATGTGTTCAGCCTGGTGGGCCTTTCCGAGAAAATGGACAAATACCCGGACGAGCTTTCCGGCGGCGAGCAGCAGCGTGTGGCGCTGGCCCGCGCTCTGGTGCACAGCCCCCAGCTGATCATCGCCGACGAGCCCACCGGCAACATCGACCCGGAGCTGAGCGTGGAGATGATGGAGCTGCTCAGCGCCATCAACAGCGTGGGCATCACCGTGGTGGTGGTTACCCACGAGCATGAGCTGGCCCGCCATTTCAGCAAGCGGGTCATCACCATTGACCACGGCAACGTGATCGGCGACTCCCAGAACCGGCAGGACGCCGGGGAAGATGCAGGGGAGGTGATCCTGTGAAGTGGTCCAGCTTTAAATACCTTGCCCGCCAGGGCCTTCACAACATGATCAACAACCGGCTGATGAGCTTTGCCAGCGTGGGCGTGCTCACCGTCTGCCTCATCATCACCGGCGTTGCGGGCCTGTTCACCGCCAACATGAACAGCCTGATGCTGTATCTGCGCAGCCAGAACGAGGTGGTCGTCTACCTGGACGAAAACCTGGACGAGACCGGTCTTGCCTCGGTGGACAGCGCCCTGCGCTCCATCAGCGGCCTGAAGGAAGTGACCTACGTCTCCAAGGACGAGGCCCTGGACCTGATGCGGGATTCCATGGGCGACAAGGCCGATCTGTTCGACGTGTTCGAGGGCGAGGAAAACCCCTTCCTGGCCAACTACAAGGTGGTTTTGCAGGACGTGGGCCAGATGGATGAGATCGTGCCCCAGCTGGAGAGCATCTCCGGCGTAGTGGACGTGAACGTGCCCACCGGCCTGTCCGACCTGGTGGTGAACATTCACAAGGCGGTCACCGTCATCAGCGTGGGCCTTGTGGTGGTGCTGGGCTTCGTGAGCATCGTGGTCATCAGCAACACCATCCGCCTCACCGTGTTCGCCCGCCGCAAGGAGATCAACATCATGAAGTACGTGGGCGCCACCAACGGCTTCATCCGCCTGCCCTTCTTTGTGGAGGGCATCGCCGTGGGCCTGATCGCCGGTCTGATCTCCTCGGCCATCGTACTGGGCGGCTATCAGCTGCTGATCATCTACAGCGTGGATTTCCCCGCCTTCTGGGGCGCCATCCTGAACGACGTGCTGCTGGGCATGGGTCAGGTCTGGTGGAAGGTGCTGATCGCTTTCTTGGCCTTCGGCAGCCTGATCGGCAGCGTGGGCACCGCCACCTCCATTCGCAAATACCTGCACGTATAAACCGCGATCCGCGGCCGGCCGGCCGCGGGCGCCAGCAAAAGGAGCGATTCTCATGAGCAAGCAACTTCGAGCACCCTGGCGGCGGGCGCTGTGCGGCGCGCTGGCCCTTTGCATGGCTGCCGCATGCGGCGGCGCGGCGGTGAACGCCGACTATAAATCCGACTGGGAGAAGGCTGAGCAGGAGCTGAAAAAGGAAGAACAGGTCCTTCAGCAGATCAAAAACGATAAGAACAAGGCTGAGCAGCAGAAAAAGAGTCTGGAAAATCAGCAGACCATCATCATCAGCCAGATCAACGATACCATCGACCAGATCAACCAGAAGAACAGCGAGATCGCCATCCAGCAGCAGGCCATCGCGGACCAGCAAGCCGTGATCGACGCGCGCTGGGAGGACTTCAAGGAGCGCATGCAGGCCATGCAGGTGATGCAGGATACCGGCGCCGTGGCGGTGCTGGCCAGCGCCCAGAGCCTGTACGACCTGCTCACCTATTCCGACAACCTGCAGCGCATCAGCGAAAAGGACACCGAGATCCTGCAGGAGATGAACGACGAGAAGGCCCGGCTGGAGGAAGAGGAGGCCGAGCTGGAGGCAGCCAAGGCGGATCTGGAGGAAGCGAAAGCCGCGTTGGATACCAAGGAAAACCAGCTGGCCGCCAACATCCAGGCCCAGAAGCAGACCATCAGCGACAAGGAGGCCGCGGCCCAGGCCCAGGAGACCGTGGTGGCCGAAAAGCAGAAGAAGGCCGATGAGGCCGAGAAACAGTTCCAGGCCTGGGTGGCCAGCCAGGCGTCCACCGGCAGTGGTGTGTCCGCCGAGGGCTTCCGCTGGCCCCTGGATATCGCCGGCCGGGTGACCACCGAGTTCGGCGCCACCCAGAACATCAACGGCGTGATCCAGACCGGTCACAGCGGCATGGACATCGCCGCCCCCGGTGGCACCCCCATCAAGGCCGCCCATGACGGCGTCATCTCCTCCACCACCGGCCACTGGAGCTACGGCAACGTGGTCATGGTGGACAACGGCGACGGCGTGACCACCCTGTACGCCCACATGAGCAGCATTGCCGTGGGCGTGGGCCAGTCGGTGAAGCAGGGCGACGTGATCGGCTATGTGGGAAATACAGGAAATTCCTACGGCAACCACCTGCACTTTGAGGTGCGCATCAACGGCGTGAAGCAGAACCCCCGCAACTACGTGGCGTTCTGATGTCCGCCCCCAACAATGAAAGGAGCCCCATGAAGGACAACAAAAAACTCGTTCGCACCGTGAGTCTGGCGCTTGCCGTGCTCATGGCGCTCACCATCTTCAGCTCCCTGGCGATCCAGATCGCCTACCTGATCTGACCGGCGGGAACGCCACGGAGGAAGAAGCAAGACCATGAATAAGAAAATCAGCATCAGCATGGCGCTGACCATCGCCATCATCGCCATGACGGTGACCTTTTCCATCACCATGATTCTGGCGCGCCAGATGTTCGACGCCACCATCCCTTCCGTTAAGGAAAAGGAGAGCATGTACAGCAAAATCGCCGAGCTGGACAAGTACGTGCGCGCCAACTACTACGGCGACATCCAGGACGCCACCCTGAACGACATGATGGCCTACGGCTATGTGCTGGGCATCGGCGACAAGAACGCCAACTACTACACCGCGAAGCAGTACGCCGAGCTGGTGGAGGTGCAGAACGGCAACATCATGGGCATCGGCGTGGAGGTGGTGAAGGATTCCTCGGGCTATGCCCGCATCACCAAGGTCTACGATTCCAGCCCCGCCTCCGAGCTGGGCCTGCAGGTGGGCGGCTTCATCACCGCCATCAACGGCGGCGAGGTGAAGGGCCTGACCGCCGCCAACGTGACCGCTCAGCTGCAGGGCGAGGCGGGCACCGAGGTCACCGTGACCTACATGGCGCCGGACGGCACCACCGCCGACCATACCATCAACCGCAGCCGCTACACCATCCCCAGCGTGGAATACCAGATGCTGGGTGAGAGCTACGGCTATATCAAGATTTACCGGTTCGACGGCACCACCCAGAGCACCTTCAGCAAGGCGGTGGAGGAGCTGCAGAATCAGGGCGCCAAGGCCCTGGTCTTCGACCTGCGCGACAACGCGGGCGGCCAGATGGACGTGGCGGTGAACTGCATCGACCAGCTGGTGCCCGAGGCGGACATCGTGTTCGCGGAGGACAAGAACGGCGAGCAGACCCTGCTGGGTTCCAGCGACGAGAGTCATGTGGATCTGCCCATGGTAGTGCTGGTAAACAGCGGCACCGCCAGCACTGCGGAGCTGTTTGCCGCCAGCCTGCGCCAGCTTTCCGGCGCGCAGCTGGTGGGCACCACCACCGCGGGCAAGGGCACCATCCAGGCGGAGCCCCACCGCATGAGCGACGGCAGCGCCGTGGTCATCACCACTGCCAAGATGCTCACCTCGGACAAGACCAGCTTCGACGGTACCGGTCTGACCGTGGACGTGGAGGTGGCCGCCAAGGCCGACGGCAGCGACACCACGCTGGTGAGCGTGGAGGAGGATACCCAGGTGCAGAAGGCGCTGGGCGTGGCACAGACCATGAACGGCGGAACTTCGGCCAACGGCGATTCTTCCAGCAGCGCGGCCAGCGGTGATGCATCCGCCAGCCAGAGCACCAGCGAAGGCGGCGAGGCTACCAGCGAGGGCGCGGATTCCGCGGCCCCCGCCAGCGAAAGCACCGACGGCGAATAAATCCTAAATATGATTCCGCAGCGCTCCGGCGGCCCGTGCAGATGGGCCGCGGGGCGCTGCTGTCTGCCCGGGCAAAGGTCCGGGCGGGCACGATACAAACAGAAAGGCGGGACCCTATGCCCAATTTAACGGATATTTCCACCATCCGGGACCTGTGTGCCCGGTATGATTTTGCGCTGTCCAAGGGGTTCGGGCAGAACTTCATCGTGAACCCCGGCATCTGCCCCAAGATCGTGGAGGCAGCGGGCATCGACAAGAGCTGGGGCGTGATCGAGGTGGGCCCCGGTGTGGGCGTGCTCACCAAGGAGCTGGCCCTGCGGGCGAACAAGGTTGTGGCCATCGAGGTGGACCAGCGCCTGCCGCCCCTGCTGGCGGAAACGCTGGCCGAGTTCGATAATGTGGAGATCCTTTTGCAGGACGTGCTGAAGGTGGACCTGGCCGGGCTGATCCGGGAGAAGTTTGCCGGAATGCCGGTGGCCGTGTGCGCCAACCTGCCCTATTACATCACCAGTCCCATCCTGATGCGGCTATTGGAGGAAAAGCTGCCCATCCAGCACATCACGGTCATGGTGCAGAAGGAGGCGGCGGACCGCATCACCGCCACCCCGGGCACCCGCGAGGCGGGCGCCATCAGCTACGCGGTGGATTACTACGCAAAGCCCCGGCTGCTGTTCACGGTGCAGCCCGGCAGCTTCTATCCGCCGCCGAAGGTGACCAGCGCGGTGATCCAGCTGCAGGTGCGCGAGCAGCCTGCGGTGCAGGTGGAGGACGAAGCGGGCTTTTTCAAGCTGGTGCGGGCGGCCTTCGGCCAGCGGCGCAAGACCGCGGCCAATTCCATCAGCAACGGCATGGGCCTGCCCAAGGCGAAGGTGGCCGCCGCGCTCCAGGCGGCGGGCCTGAGCCCCACCGCCCGCCCTGAACAGCTGACGCTGGAGGACTTCTGCGCGCTGCAAAAAGCGCTGGCCGAGGTAAAATAACCGGCCGGTTTGAACGGAAGGAAGATTGCCGCCGGTCCCTGAAACATGGAAAAAGGGGACCGGCGGCAAAAACCGTCTTGCGCCCGGGCGCTTTTTTTGGTATAATATTTCTTGCTGAATATGCTGGTGTAGCACAGCTGGTAGTGCAGCTGATTTGTAATCAGCAGGTCGGGGGTTCGAATCCGTCCACCAGCTCCAAAAATCGACAAGTTCCGCCAAGGAGCTTGTCGATTTTTCCTTATTCACTCTTCACCGTTCACTTTTCACTGAGCCGGCAGAGTCGATTTTTGGAAGGGAAGAGTGAAGAGCGAATAGTGAATAAGTAAGGTGTGCCGCATGCGCAGCACGGATTTTAATGGTTAAGGTGATGCCCATGCCCAGTCCTTTGCAAGATAAATCCAAAGCCTTTGCGCTGGAAATTATCCGGGTGTGCAATGAAATCAAGCGTGACAAACGGGAGAGCGTTCTTACCAATCAACTGATCCGTTCCGGCACCAGCGTGGGGGCGAATATCCGGGAAGCCATGTATGCCCACGGTAAGGCTGATTTTATTGCAAAATTGCAGATTGCCTTGAAGGAGTGCTCGGAAAGTGAGTACTGGCTGGAGCTGCTGATCGAAAGCGGTTATTATAACGATTCCGCCATTTTAAAGCAATGCACAGAGGTCAAGCGTCTGCTCATTGCGTCCATCAATACCGCAAAGAGAACTACACCTGCCGGAGGGTGAGACTTCAGTGTGCCGCATGCTGCAAATGCTTGCGGCGCATTTTTTATATCAGACCGCGCTTCTCTTCCAAATTCCGTCGGAGTTTGCTATAATAGCCCTCAAACAGACCTTTTTGCACCCGAGCATGAATGGAGGCTTTTTCAATGAAAACAGCGTGTGTGGACATCGGCGGTACTTATATCAAAACGGCGGTTCTGGAAAACGGGCAGCTGAGCGCTTTGCAGGAGACGCCCACCAATGCACCCGCCGGAGCGCAGAAAATGCTGGAAACCGTGGCGGGGCTTGTGCGCGGAATGCCCGGCGTACAGTGTGTGGGCATTTCCACCGCCGGTGAGGTGGAGCTGCAGACCGGCCGCATCCGGTTTGCCTGCAACATTCCCGGTTATACCGGCATGAACCCGAAACAGCTGCTGGAGCAGCAGCTGCAGCTGCCTGCGGCGGTGGAAAACGACGTGAACGCCGCCGCTGTGGGGGAATATGCTTTTGGTGCGGCCAGAGGAATGAAGGATTTTCTGATGCTCACCTTTGGCACCGGCATTGGCGGAGCGGCCTTTTTGAATGGCCAGCTCTACCGGGGCGGTTTGGGCAGCGCCGGGGAGTTCGGCGGCCTTATTACCCACCCGGAAGCGGTGGACCCGGCCAGCCAGGGTACGGGCAGCTATGAGCGCTACGCCAGTACCACTGCACTGGTGAAACGGGTGAGTGCCCGGTTCCCGGAGCTTACCGACGGCCGCGCCATTTTCGCCCGGCTGGAGAACCAGGACGTGCGGGCTGAGGTGGACGGCTGGATCAGCGAGATCAGCTACGGTCTGGTGTCGCTCATTCATGCCTTCGATCCCGAAGCGGTGGTGCTGGGCGGTGGCGTGATGAAACAGGAATACATCCAGCAGCAGCTGAACGGACGGCTTCAGGCTTTGCTGAAGCCCAGCTTCCGGAGCTGCCGCCTGATTCCGGCGCAGCTGGGCAACCAGGCGGGCCTGATGGGCGCGGGGTACCTGGCAAACCGGAAGGCCGGGCTGGATTGATAATGCGCGGTATAACCAAAAAAGGAGGCGAAGGAATTTGCCGGATTTGTATGTGATGTTTTCCCACACCAACACCGGAATGGGCCGGATGATCCGGGCGGTGACCAAAAGCAGCTATAACCATGTGTCCATCAGCCTGCGGCCGGACCTGGCGGTCTGCTATTCCTTTGCCCGCCGCAACAAGCACAATGCCCTGGCGGGCGGTTTTGTGGCCGAGGATGCGGGCCGTCTGTGCGATGAGGGCGACATCCAGGTCAGAGTCTGCCGGGTGCCGGTGACCCAGCGCCAGTTCGACGCCGCCCGCAACATGCTCATGGTCTGCCGGGCGCAGCCGGGCCGCACCATCTACAATACATACGGGGCCATGGCCAGCGTGGTGGGCTTCCACCTGGCGCTGCCCGGGGCCTTCACCTGTGTGGAGTTTGTCAGCCGCTGCCTGGGGCTGCGGGTCATCCAGGTGCAGTCGCTGCTGCACCGGCTGGAACGCTTCACCATCTACGAGGGCAGCTATCTGGAATACACCCGCGCCGCGGTGCAGCGGCAGGGCGAGTACTTCCGCCCTCTGAGCACCGTGGATGTGGTGCGCCGCAACGCCGGGCATTTCGGCGACCTGAGCTTGCGCCTGGTGTGCAAGGTGTACGGCAAGATCTGAACCGCAAAAAATGCTTTGCAACCGCGGCCGGTTCTGGTATAATAAAAATATTCGAGCGGTTCGCCGCCCGTAAGGGCCATTAGCTCAGCTGGTCAGAGCTGTCGGCTCATAACCGATTGGTCCCGGGTTCAAGTCCTGGATGGCCCACCACAAGCGCCTCGCTGCTTTGCAGCGGGGCGTTTTGCGTGTCGGGGGCTCGCTGTGCTATAATAAGCACGAATCGCCCCGCATAGGAATGAAACAGGGCGCGGGCCGCCCGTCTGCGGGGCAGTCCACGCAAACAGCCCGCCCCCCAAAAAAGGAGTTGATCCATGATGTGGAATAAAATATTCGCCCTGCTCACCGCCGCCTGCCTGGCGGTGAGTCTGGCCGCCTGCGGCGGTTCGCCTGCCGCATCCCAGCAAGCGGGCAGCCAGACCGGCAGCCCCATTGCAAACGACACCGGCGACGAAGCCGAAAAGCCTGCCCAGCCCGGGCGGGAATACCGGGCCATGTGGGTGAGTTATCTGGAGTGGCAGCAGTTCGACTTCTCCAGCGCCGAGGCCTTCCGGGCCGGCGCCGAGGAGATGATGGCCAACTGCAAGGACCTGGGCCTGAACACCGTGATCGCCCAGGTGCGCCCCTTCGCGGATGCGCTGTACCCCAGCCAGTATTTCCCCTGGAGCCATCTGTGCACCGGAACCCAGGGTCAGGACCCGGGCTTCGACCCCCTGGCCATCCTGATCGAGACCGCCCACGCCCAGGGCCTGGAGCTGGAGGCCTGGCTGAACCCCTATCGGGTGCAGCTGAGCGCCAGCATGCCCGGCCAGCTGGCGGAAAATAACCCTGCCGTCACCAGCCCCGAGCTGGTCAAGCAGGCGGGGGAGGGGCTGTACTTCGACCCCTCCAGCGAAACGGTGCGCCAGCTGATCGTGGACGGCGTGACCGAGATCGTGACGAATTACGAGGTGGACGGCATCCACTTTGACGACTATTTCTACCCCACCACCGAGGCCTCCTTCGACGAGGCGGAATACGCCGCCTCCGGCAGCTCCCTGAGCCTGGAGGACTGGCGGCGGGACAACGTGAACCAGCTGGTAAAGGCAGTGTACGACGCCATCAAGTCGGAGAAGCCGGAGGTCCGGTTCGGAATCAGTCCCCAAGGGAATATGGATAATAATTATAACGGTCAGTATAGTGATGTGGCCCTCTGGCTGAGCACACCGGGCTATGTGGATTACATACTGCCCCAGCTGTACTGGGGCTACGGCTACACCACCTCCGGCGGGCAGACTCGGTTCGGCTTCGAGAACATCACCAAGGAGTGGGCCGCGCTGGAGCGGGCCGAGGGGGTATCCCTCTACTTCGGGCTGGGCGCCTACCGCATCGGCGACGGGGACGGCGGCAACTACGACAACGCGGTGACCCAGTGGCAGAGCGGCCGCAATCTGGCGGATATGATCGCCACTGGCAGGGAAGTTGGCGCGGACGGCTACGTGCTTTACCGCTACGACTTTTTGTTCCACAACAGCACCTGGGCAGACCTGGCCGCCAGCGAGTGCGCGGCCATCCGGGCGGAAAATCAGGTGGCATAACAGAAAAAACACAGGGCAGGAGAGACCCCGCTGGGGCCTCTCCTGCTTTTTGTTTTCGGGCCGGACGGCAAAAGTTACGATTTCAAAACCGGTTGCCGTCTGCTATACTAGGGGGCAGAGTGTGTAAAAATTCACCACAGAAGGAGAGATTCCTTGTGAAAATGAGCGGCTCCCAATACCCGTTGAAAACACTGTTCTACCGCATGTTTTCCCTGCTGGTGGTGATCCCGCTGGTCGTGGTGTTCCTGGTGGCGGCGGTGATCCTGAACCATCTGATGCGGACCTCGGCGATGAACACCATCTCCGCCTTTCAGGAGACGGTGGCCACTACCCTGTACACCGACATGAAGTCCGCCGCGCTGCAGCTGTCTCATTTTGTGTACGTGAACAACGGCGAATTCATGGAGCTGGCCGACCAGGTCTACCACAGCACCGGCAGCCAGCAGTATCTCTACAGCCAGCGGCTGGAACAGGCCTTCAACACCGCCATGGTCCCTTCCCAGAACATCATTGGCGGTCACTTCTTCATGAAGGAGGGCGGCGGCGTCTCGGTGAAGGAGAACGTGTCGGTGGCGGACGAGTGGCTGCGCAAGGAAGGCTGGTACACCGCCGCCATGCAGCGGCCCAACAATGTGATCATCGGCGGCTACGACACCAGCAAGCACCAGCTCACCGGCAACACCCAGAAGGGCCGCCAGCTGATGCTGGTGAGCGCCATGACTCCGGACTACATCACCGGCCGGAGCGGAAACATCGAACTGGTGGCCTACTTCACCACCTCCCAGGTGAGCGAGATCCTGCAAAGCGCCCGTTCGGCGGGGGATATGGGCACCACCCTGCTGCTGGATGAAAACGGCAGACTGCTCTTCGGCGACATGGGCGACGAACAGCTGGCCGCCTGGTTTAACGCCAACGGTCCCGGCCTGAAGGAGGGCACCTTCAACCGGCGGGCCGCCCTGGAGGAGGGCGAGGGCGAAAGAAATCATCTGTTCATCGTGAGCACGCTGCCCTACACCGGCTGGCGCATCGTCACCTTTGTGGAGCAGGCCAGCGTGACCCAGCGGGTGCTGGGGGTGGGGCTGGCGCTGTTCCTGGTGGTGTTCGGACTGCTGAGCCTGTTCTATGTGTTCTCCCGCTATTTTCTGGATTCCATCGTGATGCCGGTGCAGGCTCTGGCCGACGGCATGGACCGGGTGGCGGCCAATGATCTGACCGTACAGCTGCAGCCGGCGGGCCATCAGGAGATCCGGCGGCTGATCGGCTCCTTCAACCAGATGGTGCTCAGCCTGAGCAACATGCTGGCCATCAACGAGGAGGCCCAAAAGCGCAAGCACCAGGCCGAGATGCACGCCCTGCAAAGCCAGATCAATCCCCACTTTGTGGTGAATACCCTGAATTCCATTCGATTTATGGCCCAGATGTCCGGCTTTGACGGCATCCGGAAGATGGCCCAGGCGCTGGGCAACATCGTGGCCTGCTCCTTCCGCAGCAGCACCAGCTTCTACACCGTGCGCCAGGAGCTGGACCTGCTGGACAGCTACCTCTACATCATGCGCATCCGCTATGCGGACAGCTTTGAGGTGCGCTATGAGGTGGAGCCGGATTGCCAGGAATGCCGGGTGCCCCGGCTCACGCTGCAGCCCATTGTGGAGAATGCCATCGTGCATGGCTTTGCCTGCATGGGGGAGGAGCTGGGCCAAATCTGCATCGGCGCATGCCGCCGGGGTGATGAGCTCTGGCTGGAGGTGAGCGACAACGGCTGCGGTATGGACGCGGCGGCGGTGGAAGCGGCGCTGAACGGCGACCCGCTGCAGCCGCCCGCGGCCGGAGCAGGCACAGGGCGGTGAGAACCTTGCGCCCGGCAGCTACGGCGCGGCCATCTTCTCGGTGGATGATCTGTCCGCCTGCACCGCCCGCTTCGGGGGCGACCTGCGGGAAAAGCTGGACAAGCCCATGCTGGAGCTTGCCCGCCAGATTCCCCGGGTGGCGGGCCGGGCCAGCATCCGGGCGGCGGGCCCGGACCAGTACGAGCTGTTCTGGCAGGTGCGGGACAAGACCCGCTACTACAACACCATGCTCTCGGTGGTGCGTCAGATCCAGTCGGTCTGGCGGGATTACATGAACCTGAGCGTCTCCGCCGCCATGAGCGATATGGTGGACCGGGAGGGGCTGCGGGATGTGGCCGAGCTGTGCGGCGCGCTGCTCTGCCTGGCCGCGCTGGATGAGCCGGGGGCGGTGTGTACCCAGCACGGCAGCGAGGCTCTGGCCCGGGATTACCTGCGGCTTGGCCCGGCGTGCGACGGCCTGGTGGAGGCGCTGCACACCGGCAGCGAGGAGGAGTATGAGCGGCAGCAGGCGGAATTCTTCCGCCAGCTGGATCAGCTGCAGGGCGAGGAGCACACCCGGCGGGTGCTGGTGCTGCTGGCCTGGCTGGCGTACAAACAGCGGGAGTGCGGTCTGCCCGGCACCGGGTCCGCGGGCAGGCGGCAGGCGGTGCAGGCGCTGGCCAGCGAGGGTGAGCGGAGCCTCTGGCTGCGCAACGTGCTGCGCCAGGAGCGGGAAGGCAGCGGCAAAAAGCGCTGGCAGGCCGACCCCATCGCCCGGGCCCGGCGCTTCATGGAGGACAACTTCACCGACCACTCTTTGACCCTGAAGATGGTGGCGGACCAGGTGGGCTTCAACGAGAAATATTTCAGCGCCCAGTTCACCAAGCGGTGCGGCTGCACCTTTGTGGCCTATCTGAACCAGCTGCGGCTTCGCTATGCCCAGCAGCTGCTCAGCGGCACCGACCTGAAGATTTATGAGATCAGCGACCGGGCGGGATACAACAGTATTGAGCATTTTACCCACACATTCAAAAAGAACTTGGGCATTTCGCCCAAAGACTACCGGATGAAGGGGGAAAACACCTAACAAAACCGCAAGAACTCCAACTTGTCTTCATGGAAAGAACACGGGTGCGGGCCGTATAATGGAACCATGGAAACGGGCAGGCCAGACAGCGGCCGGCCACAACATAAAAACGGAGGAAAATCACATGAAGAACAAGATAATCAGTGCGGTTCTGGCAGCAGTGCTGCTGGCCGGATCTCTGGCAGGCTGCGGCGGCGCGGCCGGCACGGCTTCTGGAAGCACCGCAAGCACGGCTTCGGGCAGCGGCGAGAGCACCGCGGCCGTGAACGAGGAGCTGAGCGGCGAGCTGGTGTTCGCCATCTGGGACAACAACCTGATGCAGTACATCGACGACAACGACATGGTGGGCAAGTTCCAGGAACGCTACCCCAATGCCGAGATCGAGGTGGAGAAGATCAAGGACGACAGCGAGTACTGGAACGCCATGAAGATGCGCGCCTCCGCCAACCAGCTGCCCGACGTGATGTTCAACAAGCCCTTCACCCTGTCCCGCTTCAAGGATTACCTGCTGGACCTGTCCGACCTGGAGGCCGCCAAGAACAACACCCTGGCCGAGGGCTACGCCATCGACGGCAAGGTTCTGGGCGTTCCCATGACCGCCGGTTACGAGTACGTGTACTACTGGAAGGATATGTTCAAGGAGGCGGGCGTGGAAGTGCCCACCACCTGGGAAGAGCTGAAGACCGTTTCCAAGACGCTGCAGGAGTACTACGGCGCCAAGGACCCGGACTTCATGGCCATCGCGCTGGGCGCCAAGGATGAGTGGCCCGACTACCCCTACATGGAGTTCATGCCCGCTCTGGTGAACGGCAACGGCCAGAACTGGAACGACATGGCCGCCACCGACACCCCCTTCTCTGAGGGCACCGACATCAACATCGCTTATCACCGGGTCTACGACCTGTTCACCTCCGGCGTATTCGGCAAGGACCCCCTGGGTCTGGGCAACGATCAGGCCACCTCTCTGTTCGCTCAGAAGAAGGCTGCCATCATCGCTCTGGGCGACTGGGGCCTGCAGAACATCGAAGCCGGTGCCGAGAGCATCGACGAGCTGGGCACCTTCTACCTGCCGGTGCGTGAGACCGCCGAAGAGCCCTTCCGCTGCGTGGTCCAGGGCGACAGCTTCATGGGCGTGACCACCCACAGCAAGAACCCCGAGCTGGCCAAGACCTTTGTGGAGTGGTTCTACAGCGAGGACTGGTACCCCGGCTACATCGAGTACGTTTCCAGCGCCTCCTCCATGGAGAACTTCCCCAAGGAGAAGCACCCCGTTCTGGCTGAGGCCGACGCTCTGCAGCCGGATGCCGAGATGGTGATGTACGACGGCGGCGGCGACAACTTCACCGCTCTGCAGAACGAGACCACCTTCGACTACAAGAAGCTGGGCGCGCAGATGTTCACCGAGGGCTTCGATCTGGACGCCGCGCTGGCCGAGCTGGACAGCAAGTGGACGGCTGCCCGGGCAAAGCTGGGCATCCAGTGATCCGGCAAGGCTGCCGAACCGATTCGCGGGGCCGCTTTCGAGCGGCCCCTTTTTTATCCGGAAAAATGGGAGTGTGTGAAGGATGAGATCGTTGAATCAACAGCGCCGGGTGTTCATCATTGTGGCGCTGATCGTTCCGGTGCTGCTGCTGGCGGGCTTTGTGATGGTCCCGGCGCTGGATTTGATCCGCATGAGCTTTACCGACTGGGACGGCTATTCCCCCACGAGCAATTTTATCGCCCTGGAAAACTATAAGGAAATGCTGCACAACAAGGATTTGTGGCAGTCGCTGGGCAACAACGCGGTGTACTTCTTCGTGCATCTGCTCATGATCCCGGTGGAGCTGGCCTTCGCGGTGCTGCTGACCTCCCGGCTGCGGGCCGCGGGCTTTTACAAGACCATGGTCTTTCTGCCCTACATCATCAACGGCGTGGCCATCGCCTACGCGTTTTCCTACTTCTTCTCGCCGGTGAACGGCGCCTTCGACGGCATTCTGGAGGCTCTGCGGCTGGGCATGCTCAAGCGCAGCTGGCTGTCCGACCCGGAGATCGTGAACTTCGTGCTGGCCTTCGTTTCTCTCTGGCGCTTCTCGGGCTATCATGTTATCCTGTTTATGGCGGCACTGCAATCCGTCTCCCGGGACGTGCAGGAGGCGGCGGTGATCGACGGCGCCAACACCTGGCAGATGTTCCGCTACATCCAGATCCCCTCCATCATGCTGATGGTGGACTTCGTTCTGTTCGACAACATCCGCGGCGCGCTGCAGGTCTTCGACATCCCCTTCGTGATGACCGCGGGCGGACCGGGCTATGCGTCCAGCACCTTCACGCTGTACACCATCAACACGGCCTTTGAGTTCGCGGACTTCGGCATGGCCTCCACCATGGCGGTGGCCATCATGGCCATGATCATCGTGATCTATCTGGTCCAGAACAAGATCATCCACGGTCTGATTTTGAAGGAGGGCAAAAACAGATGAAAAGCTCCATGAAACAGCGGGCGTTCATCGCCCAGATCGTCAAGCAGCTGATCTGCATCGGCATGGTGGTGATCGTGGTCACTCCCATCCTGCTCACCCTCTTCGCCTCGCTGAAGACCAAGGCGGACATGGTGAACACCTCGCCCCTGACCCTGCCCCTTTCCAGCGCCACGCTGGAAAACTACGCCGAGGTATTCGGCAACAAATACCTGCTCATCGGCTTCAAGAACACCCTGATCATCCTGGTGGTGAGAATCCTGTTCAACGTGATGCTGGGCACCGTGACCGCCTTCATCATCGAGCGGTTCCAGTTCCGGGGCAAAAAGCTGATCGTGGGCATGTTCTTCGTGGGCATGCTGGTGCCCACCTTCGTCACCGAGATCGCCCGCTTCAAGATCATCAACAGCCTGGGCCTGTACAATACCCTGGGCGCGCCCATCGTGATCTACATCGCGGCGGACCTGATGCAGCTGTACATCTACCGGCAGTTCATCTCCACGCTGTCGCCCTCGCTGGACGAGAGCGCCCTGCTGGACGGCTGCAGCTACTTCGGCCTGTTCGGCCGCATCATCTTCCCGCTGCTGGCCCCCGCCACCGCCACGGTGGTCATCATCAAGGCCATCACCATCATCAACGACATGTACATTCCTTACCTGTACATGCCCAAGAACAAGCTGCGCACCCTGACCACCTTCCTGATGGACTACGCCAACGCGCAGCAGGGCTCCTGGCAGAGCCTGGCGGCGGGCATCATCGTGATCATGCTGCCCACCATTCTGATCTATGTATTCTTCCAGCGCTACATCCTGGCCGGCGTTTCCGCCGGTGCGGTGAAGGAATAAACGGCAGGCGGCGCAACGCGCGCCGCCCTTCAAAAAGGAGAGAAACACATTGATGCAGCCTGATTTGAATTGGCTCGTGGACCCGGAGGTCTTTGCGGTGGGGCGCTTGCCCGCTCATTCGGACCACCGCTGGTACCAGACCGAGGCCGAGCTGGCCCAAAAGACCATGACCCTGCGCCAGAGCCTTGGCGGGGAATGGCAGTTTGCCTACAGCCCGAATCCCGCCGCCCGGCCCGCGGATTTCTGGCGGGAGGAGGCCGACCGTTCGGCCTTCGGCCGCATCCAGGTGCCCGGTCATGTGGAGCTGCAGGGCTACGGCCAGATCCAGTACATCAACACCATGTATCCCTGGGACGGCCGCAGCGGCCTGCGTCCGCCCCAGATCGACTGGAACGACGCGCCGGTGAGCAGCTATGTGCGCCGGTTCGACCTGGACCCGGCGCTGGCGGGCAAGCGGGTCTGCATCTGCCTGGAAGGGGTGGAGCAGGCGTTCTACCTGTGGCTGAACGGCAGGTTCATCGGCTACAGCGAGGACTCCTTCACCCCCGCCCACTTTGATCTGACCGAAGCCATCCGCCCGAAGGACAACCTGCTCTGTGTAGAGGTGCACAAACGCAGCAGCGCGGGCTGGCTGGAGGACCAGGACTTCTTCCGATTCAGCGGCATCTTCCGGCCGGTGTACCTGTATGCAAAGCCGGAGATCCATGTGGAGGACCTGTGGCTGCGGGCGGGCCTTGCCGAGGACAACACCACCGGCACCCTGGCCCCCCGGCTGCGTCTTTCCGGCGAGAGCGAGGGCGCGGCGGTGGAATGCCGGGTATCCGACCCGGCGGGCCGGGTGCTGTTCGAGGGTCCGGTGGACCCCAGCGGGGCCACGGCCATCCGCCTGCCCGGCGTGCAGGCCTGGGACCACGAGCATCCGGCGCTGTATTCGGTGCTGTTCACCGTGAAAAATGCCGCGGGCCGGGTGGTGGAGCTGGTGCCCTATTCCACCGGCTTCCGCCGCTTTGAACTGAAAAATGGCCTGCTGCTTTTGAACGGCAAGCGGGTGATGTTTAACGGCGTGAACCGCCACGAGTGGAGCGCCGAGCGGGGCCGCGCCATCACCGACGAGGATATGGACCGGGCCATGGCCACCTTCCGCCGGGCCAACATCAACGCGGTGCGCACCTGCCATTACCCGGACCAGAGCCGCTGGTACGACCTGTGCGACGAAAACGGCATCTACATGATCGACGAGACCAACCTGGAGAGCCACGGCTCCTGGCAGAAGATGGGCGCGGTGGAGCCCAGCTGGAACGTGCCCGGTAGCCTGCCCCAGTGGAAGGAATGCGTGGTGGACCGGGCCCGCTCCATGTTCGAGCGGGACAAAAACCACACCGCCATCCTGTTCTGGTCCTGCGGCAACGAATCCTACGCAGGCGAGGACATCCTGGCCATGAGTGAGTTTTTCCACGAAAACGATCCCAGCCGTCTGGTGCATTACGAAGGCGTGTTCCACAACCGGGAATTCGACCGCATCAGCGACGTGGAAAGCCGCATGTACGCCACCCCCGAGGCCATTCGGGAATATCTGGAGGCAAAACCGGCAAAGCCCTTCCTGCTGTGCGAGTACATGCACGACATGGGCAACAGTCTGGGTGGCATGGAAAGCTACATCCGCCTGGGCGAGGAGTTCGACCAGTATCAGGGCGGCTTCATCTGGGACTATATGGACCAGGCCCTCTGGCGCACCGACAGCCTGGGCCGCCGGGTGCTGGGCTACGGCGGCGACTTCGGCGAGCGCCCCACCGACTACAATTTCAGCGCCAACGGCATCGTGTTTGCGGACGGCAGCGAAAAGCCCGCCATGCAGGAGGTGCGCTACTGGTATTCCACCCCGGAGCAGCGCGCTGCCCATGACGAGCAAAACCGGCGGGCGGCAGAGCAGTCCGCCCGCCAGCTGGCCGCGGAGAAACAGGAGCGGGCCGGCCGGGCCGAAGCCGCGCCGGACCTGACCGTCATTCAGGGCGACGTGAACCTGGGCGTGCAGGGCAAGGACTTTGAGGTGCTCTTCTCCTTCACCGAAGCGGGGCCGGTGTCGCTGGTCTCCAAGGGGGTCCAGTGGCTCTACCGGGCCCCCCGGCCCGCGCTGTGGCGGGCTTCCACCGAAAACGACATCGGCAACGGCTTTGCGGCAAAGAGCGCGGCCTGGATGGCGGCGGACGCCTTTGCCCGCTGCACCGGCTGGACCGTGCGGGAAAAAGGCCCCCGCAAGGTGGAGATCGCCTATACCTTCGCCTTTGCCGCCGTGCCCGACGCGAAGGTGGAGCTGGTTTACACGGTGGATGCCGCCGGTACCCTGCGGGTGAAGGCGGAGTTCACCGGTGCGCCCGGCCTGCCGGAGCTGCCGGTGTTCGGCGTGCGGCTGGTTCTGCCCGAGCCCGCGTCCGCCGTGGGCTGGACCGGCCTTTCCGGCGAGACCTACCCGGACCGGAAGAAGGGCGGGGTCTTCGGCCGCCATACCGAGAGCCCCCACATCCCGGATTATCTGGTGCCCCAGGACTGCGGCGTACACATGGACACCCACCGGTTCACCCTGGAGCGGCGGGCCGCCGGTCAGGCCAATGCCGCCCGGCTGGAGGTGTGCATGGAAAGCGAGCCCTTCGCCTTCAGCGCGCTGCCCTATACCGCTCAGGAGCTGCAGAACGCCGACCATCGGGAGCAGCTTCCGGCCACCGGCCGCACCGTGGTCACGGTGATGGGCGCGGTGCGCGGCGTGGGCGGCATCGACAGCTGGGGCGCGGATGTGGAGCCCGCCTACCGGCTGAGCGCCGAGCGGGACTATCAGCTGGAATTCGCGGTCCGGCTCGGATGAGCTGAATCCAAGTGACGAGCAGCCTTCTTTGACTTCGGAAACGGAGCGGGGAAGGCTGCTTTTTTCTGCCTGCTTGTAAGCCGGTGGGTTTTGGATTATAATAAAAGGGCATCCACCCATCGTCTGGTCCTGTTTTCAACGGGGCAAGGCTGGGGGAACATGGAAGAAAAACCGGACTTACGGGCGGCCTTCTCTGGCCTGTGCCCGCGAAACGGAGGACACGACTATGAAACGAATGAAATCTCTGCTTGCCCTGGGCCTTGCGTTGGCCATGGCGGCATTTTGTCTGACCGGCTGCTCCGGCAGCAGCGAGGAAGAGGCCGAAAGCCAGGCCGTGGAGGAGACCTACATCGCCTCGCAGGCGGGCGGCAGCATCACCTGGCCGGAAGGGCTGGATACCAGCGCCGCCTTCGCCACCCAGCTGGACGAGGCCACCGGTACCCTGTATGTGGTGTTCAACAGCGTGCAGAACCGGTTCACCAACTACTTCACCCCGGTGGGGGATTCCATCACGGTGACCAGCTATGCCACCAGTGAGAAGGATACCGCCACCAAACAGTATCTGGTGACCCTGTGGGAGGAGACCGAAAACGGCCGCGCCTACGTGAACGGCCACACCATCGAGTTCGCCACCGGCGGCGACTGCGCCAGCGCCACCTTCGACGGCCTGACCCCCGGCAAGAACTACAAGATCGGCATCGCCTACATGAGCGGCGTATACCGCATCAGCGGCGGGCTGAGCGTGAGCGGCCTGTCCGGCGCGCAGGCTTTGGATGTGGATAACACCGAGGCCGCCTGAATCGCAGCAGATAAAAATCCCCTTTCCGGCTGGAAAGGGGATTTTTTTGTGGTCAGGAGGCGCTTTCCTCCGGCTCGGGGGAAAGGCCGTAATACTGGCGGATGGCCCGGTAGTAGCAGCGGGCGGCCAGCTGGCAGCCCTCCGGCGAGGCGAAGGCCGCCAGATCGCTTTCGCTCGTGATGAAGCACTGTTCGGCCAGCACCGAGGCGCAGCCGGTGCTGTTCACCATGGCGAAGCTGGGGTAACCCTCCGGATTGGTGTCGCTGCGCTCCCGGATGATCCGCTGGTCGTTCTCGTCGTAATAGGCGTAGCGCACACCGCCGTCGCCCCGAAGAGATGCCCCGGCAGCGCTCATCTCGGCGGTGATGAAGTCCGCAAAGCGCAGGCTGTTCTTGTTGTACTGGTTGCCCGGCGGGGCGGGGAAGCACTCAAAACCGCTGGCCTGGCCGGAGCCGCCGTCTGAATTCATGTGGATGGACAGCGAGAGGGTGGCGTCCGAGCGGGCCACCCGCTTGGCCCGGTCGGCGGCGGGCAGGTCCTCGTCCCAGTCCGAGCGGCACATCACCGGAACGATGTCCGGGTCGGCCTCCAGCAGGTCCCACAGGGCCTGGGCGGTGGCCTGGGTCAGGTCGCATTCCCGCACGCCGTCCACTCCGATGGCGCCGGTGTCCGAGCCGGCGTGGCCCGCGTCGATGGCCACGATGCGGGCCTGCTTGGTGGGGTCGTCCTCCCGCTGGGCGGAAAAGCGGGCCAGCGCGATCCAGAAGGCGCCGGCCAGCAGCACCAGAGCAAGGATAGGGGCCGCCAGCCGGAGCAGGGGCGCCCGCTTTCTTCTGCGCCGCCGGGGGCGGCGAAGGGTTGCAGTTGGCATAAAAAAATGGTCCTTTCCCGAGAAAAGTCGAAAACAGTCGTCTTTTATAAGACGAGAAAAGCCCCCCGACTATTTCGTTTTCGGGCAAAAAAGCCCAGCCGGATGGCTGGGCTTTTGCCCCCGAGGGGCTGTAAGGAGGAGTTGAAAGGCAAAAAACAGGTCAGCGCAGCACCACCGCGCGGCTGCCCATGGCGGTGTAGATGCTCTCGAACCGGTCCCGTTCGATGCAGGAATCGCCCTGCATGGGGTCGGCCAGATAGCACTGGTTCTCGTCCATGCCGGTGAGCACCACGCAATGCAGGTTGCCGTAGGGGGTGTAGGTGCTGCCGTCCGGCAGCGTCCAGGTGAAGGAGGTGTTGAACCGGGGCTGCTCGTAGTCCTGGGTGAACCACACCGCCACCGGTGTGCCCTGGCGCAGCAGCTGTTCCAGCCGGTCCATATCCGCGCCGGTCTCGCTTTGGGCCCGCAGGCTGGAGCCCTGGTCCCGCAGCCAGGCGTTGGCCGCCTCGATGATGGGACCCTCAAAGCAGTACCAGCCGTTCGAAGAGCTGGCGGGGTCGCCCGCATAGGCCTGCTCCGGGTCCGGCCCGTAGCGGTTGGGGCCGCTGTAGCTGAAGCTCTGGCGGGGCAGATAATCCACGCCCAGAGATACCAGGTCCACCGAGCAGCCGTTGTATTCCAGCAGGGTGGCCAGGCTCGCCGCCTCACAGCCGTTGGGCAGCGCGGGCTCCTGAAACACGGTCTGCACTGTGAGGATGCCGCTGCCGTCAAAAGCGGGCGCGCCGGTCTCGGGCGCGGGGGCCGGGTTGGCAATGGCCTGCCCGGTGGCCAGGCTGCCCAGCGAAGCCAGCAGCCGGTGCTGGGCCAGCAGGTCGAACACCGAGAACAGGGCCGCGGCACAGAGGGCCAGCACCATCAGCTTGCCCAGCAAGGCGGCCAGCGCGTGCCGCCGTCTGCGGCGGCGGGCCGGAGCATGGGCGGCCGCGGGCCGACGGTAAACGGTGGGCGCGGGAGCCGCCGCCCGGGCGCTCGCCCGCTGGGGCTGAGGATAAGGAGAGACCGGCCGCTCAGGGGGACGGCGCACCGCCCGGCGCTGGGCAGGCAGAGAAGGGGCACAGACCGCCGCGGAATATACGGGGCGGCGGGCATTTTGAACGGAAAGAGTACGGGCGGCCATGGCGGCGGACCTCCTTTTGCAGCATTTGTCTAATTGGACGCACCAGCCGCGAAAAGATCACGGGCATTGTGTCCTTTGGCTGCCTTTATTATAAAAGGAGGAAGGAAACCAAGTCGCCAAAAAGATGTATCAAAGTTGCAAATTTTGAGCAATTTTCACTCGTTTCCGCTGTGCGCGGGAGGCGCCGCCGGAAAACGAGGCTCACTGGATGCCGAAGCCGGTGTAGGTTTTCAGCAGTGGGTCGTAATAGAACCCCAGCACGTTGTAGTCGGACTGGAGCAGGATCAGATAGCAGCCGTCCTGGCGAAGGATCTGCAAATCGAGAAAATAGACCCGCTGGTAATATTCCTGCAAAAATCGCTCCAGCGCCTCCGGGTTCTTCTGGTCCGGCTTTTTCATGCCCTGTTCCTCCCAGGGGGAAACGTCGCTCGCTTTGTTGTTGCTGATAAAAAGCCGCTCAAACAGGTCCAGGGTGGCCCGTGCGCTGGAATAGGAGATTTCGGAGGAGGGTTCTTCGGCAATGGATTCGTCGACAGCCTGGGCCACATAGGGAAACCAGGGAACAAAGCTGTACAGCGCATTGCTCAGCGGGCCGCAGCTGTAATAGGGGGCGCTGCCGGGGTCCCCGGCCAGCATAGTCAGATCGTCCAGAATGGTTCGGTAGGCTTCCTCGTACTGCTCCTCGGTGGCGGGCGTCATGGAGGAGTCCGGAGTGATGACAGCGGTGTAGCACAGCTGGTCCGTTCCGTTGCCCCGGCCGCTGCTGACGTTCAGCACGCCCTGATAGACAGAAAACTCGGTGTTGTCGCCGCACTGGACCTGGACGGGGATGTTGTCGTAAAAGCGGCAGATGACGTTGTCGGTGTAATAGGAGTAGCAGGCCATATCGTCGCTGCGCTCGCTTATGCCGCTTATGTCGCTCACGGGTACGCAGGTGTTCATCAGCATGGTCAGAAGGTCCAGAAAGCCGGTTTCCTCCAGTGCCTGCTGGGGGGAATAGGGCAGCGGATAGCCGTTTGCCCGGGCCAGGTCATGGTAGCGGGCGCGGGGCCAGAATTCCAGCCGGTCGGTGCGCTGGCCGATCACGTTGTACACCGGCAGGGCGGCGAAGGAATCCTGCTGCCCGGCGGGGTTGACGATGCGCCCCGCGGCCCAGGCGGCCGATGTGCCGCCCGCCGCCAGAATGAACACGGTGAGCAGGCCGAACGCCAGATTTGCCCGCAGCGCGCCGGGCTTTGCGCGTTTTGCGGCGCCGCGCCTGGGAACGCCGGGCGCTTTGGGTTTTGATTGCTTTTTTGGCATAGGGTGTTTCCTTTCAACGCAGGGTCACAGCAGCTGAAGGCCGATTCCGCACCAGGTTTTGAGCACCGGACTGTAGTAAATGCCCAGGGTGGCGGAGCCGCCGTCCAACTCGGCGCTGATCAGCACCAGATAGCAGTCCTCCAGCCGAAGCACCTGCAGGGTGTAGCCGCGCTCCTGGAAATACTCCTGCAGCAGGGCGTCGGCCTGGGCCGGGTCTGCCAGGTTGTAGGGGAAGGAGCCGGTGTTGTACAGCTGCTCAAGCAGCTGCCCCATGTTTTTGGCCAGATCGGTCAGGTTCAGCGCCTGACGGGCGGAAAACTGGTACTTTTTCTGGAAGGCCTCCGGGTCCATGTTGGCGAGCAGGTTCTCCAGCGTGTGGAAGCTGTTCAACCGGGAGGAGCACAGCTGCTGCAGATCGTCCACCACACTGCAATAGGCGGTCTCAAAGGCCTGTTCGTCCGGCGCTTCATCCGGCAAAAACAGCAGGGTGAAGCAAAGGGGGCGTCGCTCGTTGGCGTCGGAGCGGCCCAGGCTCATCTCGAGATGACCGGGAATTTTCTGCCCGGTATGGGTGGAATAGATGCAGGGGATATTTTCCCAGAAGGTGCAGCTCACCAGCTGGAAGGGATTGGTGTGGGACCAGGCGGGCTCCACGGCGGTCTCCTGCGCGCTCAGGGAACCGTTGGCCCGGCTGTTCATCAGCTCGTTCAGCGGAAACAGAAGGTTCAGCTGGGAAAGAGCGTCCAGCGCGAAGAGGGGGGATGAGTTGAAACGGGATATGGGTGTGGCGTCGTGATACTGGGCAACGGCCCAGAAATCTGCCCGGTCTGCCCGCTGGCTCACCACGTTGTAGGCGGGCAGGGCTTTCAGGCTGCCCACCCGCAGGTCGGGCAGGATCAGCCACTGGGCCAGGGCGAACAGGCACAGGCCGCTGCCTGCCAGCAGCCCCAGCGTGAGGACCCAAAACCGGGAAAAAATCCGGCGGGGCCTGGAGCTCTTGCGGGGAACCGGAGCCGGTTTGCGGGCGGCGCCGGCCTGTTTGGCCGGGGCGTTTTTTGCCGCGGGCGGCTTTGCGTTTGCCGGGCCCGGTGCCGCACCGGGGCGGGCGGCCTGTTCGCGCCGGATCTTCATGAAGCGCCGCCTCCTTCCGCTGCGCCATCCGCCGAAGCGGGCGGGAAGCTGAGGGTGATGAGGGTGCCCTCGCCCAGGCGGCTGTCGATGGCAAAGCTACCCTTGTGGATGCGGCAGATCTCCTCGCACAGGGCAAGGCCCAGGCCCGCGCCGCCGGCCTTGCGGCTGCGGGATTTATCCACCATGTAGAAGGGCTGGCGAATCTTTTCCAGCTCCTTTTGGGGAATGCCCTGGCCGTGGTCCCGGATGAGGATCTCGATGCGGCCGCCCTTGCGGTGGGCCAGCAGCTGGATCAGGCTGCCCTCGGGGCTGGCCTTGCGGCCGTTGTCGATGAAGTTATAGAGCAGCGATTTGAACAGCTCCCGGTCCATCTCCATCCAGAGCCCGGGCTCGCAGCCGTATTGCAGGGCCAGACGGCTGCTGTGCAGCACCGGCTGCATGGCGGTGGCCACCTCGCCGATCACGCCGGAAAGCTCCTCCGAGGTGAACACCAGGTTCTGGCTGCCCACGTTCAGAAGCTCCATCAGCTTGCCGGACAAGCTGCGCATCCGCTTGGTTTCGTCCAGAATGATGCCCGCGTATTCCCGGCGTTTTTTCTCCGGCACGTCCTTTTGCAGGTACAACAGGTCCGCAAAGCCCAGAATGCTGGTCAGGGGCGTTTTCATCTCGTGAGCCATGTTGGCGATGAAGGTCTTCTGGTCCTGGGCCACCTGCTCCAGCTGGCCCACGTGCTGCTGCACGGCCTGGGCCATCCGGTTCAGGTCCTTGCCCAGATCGGCTACCTCGTCCGCTCCGGCCAGCTGCACCCGCTCGGCGTAGTTGCCATGGGCGATGCGGCGGGACGCGCGGGACAGCTGCTCCAGACGGCGCAGCTGCACCTTGACCAGCACCAGCAACACCACGGCGGCCGCCAGGCTCACCACCATGCCGAAGGAAAGAGCGGTGACCGCCTGGCGCTGCAGCTGCGCGCCCAGATCGGTCACGTCGAACACGCATACCATGCGAAAGTCCGTCTGCTCCAACGGCAGAGGGGAATTGAGGGCCAGCAGCAGCCGGTCCCTCTGGGAGAAGATGCGGGTGTAGGTGAGAGAGCTGTCCTGATATTCGCTGCCGGTCAGGTTGGCGGTGTGACACAGGCCGGTGGTATCGTCGCGAAAGGGGTTGCCGCTGGAATCATACAGCTGGAAGGCCAGCATGTAGCTGTCGGTCTCCTGGCTGGACAGGGCGGACCGCACCGCCTGCCGGGTCTCGGTATCGCTCAGGCTGATCTGGCCGGATTGCAGCCGCTGGTTCACCACGTTGGTTTTGATGGCGTTCATCAGCGACTGCTGCTGCAAAGCGGCCCGCTGCTTTTCCCGCTGCCACAGCTGGGTCTGGGTATTGTTCAAAAACAAAAGGCTCAGCCCGCCGGTGGCCAGCACCAGCAGCGCCAGAGAGGACAAAAAGATCTTCTGCCACAGTTTCACGGGCATGGCTCCTTTCAGTGTTCCAGCCGGTATCCGATACGGGGCAGGGTGACCAGCTTGCCGGAAAGCCCCAGCTTCTGGCGCAGCCGCTGCACATGGATGTCCACGGTGCGGGTCTCACCGGCGAAGTCGTAGCCCCACACCAGCGAGAGCAGCTTGTCCCGGGAGAGGGCCAGGTCCTGGTTCTGCAAAAAGACCCGCAGCAGTTCAAATTCCTTGGGGCTCAGGGCCACCGGCTTGCCGTTCAGGGTCACGGTGTGGCTGGAAAGGTCCTGCTGGATGCCCCGGTACTCCAGAACCTCACGGCCCTTGCCCCGGCGGCGCAGGGCCACCTCCACGCGGGCCAGCAGCTCCAATGCCTCGAAGGGCTTGGCGATGTAATCCTCGGCGCCCAGATGCAGCCCGCGCACCTTGTCGGCCACCTGCTGCATGGCGGAAAGAAAGATCACCGGGGTGCCCTGGCTGGCCACCCGTTCCATTACAGAGAAACCGTCCAGCCCGGGGAGCATCACGTCCAGCAGCACCAGATCGTAGCCGCCCGCGAAGATGCGCTCCACCGCCTGCGCGCCGTCGGCGCAGATCTCGCAGCTGTAGCCGCCCAGGGAAAGGGTGGCTTCGATCATCTGGGCAATGTGTTCTTCGTCTTCTACAATCAGGATGTGTGCCATGGTCGTATTTCCTCCTTTGGTTCCGGCCGGGCCGGAAAACCGATCGCGTTACGCTTATTCTATCATATCATATCCGGCCGCAAAATGGGCCAATTGGCAAAATCCTGCCGCAAAAACAGGAATATTGCCCTCCTATTTATTATTGCATAGAAAGGGTAACGCTGTCGGCAAGAAGTTGTATCAAAACTGCAAACAAGGCCCCCGCGCCGCCGGAAATGTCCGGGGTGCGGGGGCCTTGTTTAAAACATGTGCGGTTATTGGTGCTCCCCCACCCAGCGTTCGCGGGTCTCCCACACGGCTTTGCCCTGGGCAAGGCACTGGGGAAGGTCCAGAATGCGCTGGTTGCGGCTGCCCCGGAAGCGCAGCTCCAGGCTCATCTCGTCCTGCACAAAGGGTCCGTCGATGAGGGTGTCCAGCAGGGTCAGAAGCTCCTTCTGGGCGGGGGTGCCGTGCTCGTAAAGCTCCTCAAAGGTGTAGCCGGTGTAGCTTGCCACCTCGTAACCGGCGGCGCGGGCCAGCCGGACAAATTCCAGCATTTCGGGCCCGGCCTGGGCGAAGGGCTCGCCGCCGGACAGGGTGATGCCGCGGCAGAGCGGATTCTTCTTTGCCATCTGGATGAGCTGATCGGGGGTGAAGGGAGTCCCGCCCTCGAAGGGCCAGGTCTCGGGGTTATGACAGCCGGGGCAATGGTGGGGGCAGCCCTGGAAAAATACGGTGAACCGGAGGCCGGGGCCGTCCACGATGCTGTCTCCGGCGAAGCCTGCTACCTGCAGCATGGCGCTTACAGATGCTTTACGCGGTCGCGCTCTTCGGCCTTCTTGGCGTCGTTCCATTTGTCCATGGTGCCGACCAGGTAGCCGGTGATGCGGCGGATGCGCTCGAAGGGAACGTCCTTACCAACGACGGATTGTTTCTGCATAGCGGACATAGAAAACTCCTCCTTTTACAAAACGCCGCCCGCCCGAACAGCAGGGCGGCGATAAAAAATTCAAAAGCAATCGGGTGATATACCCTATTATAGAAAGAACACCGGCGGCACAGCGTTGCCGAAGCAACAAAACAATTGTGCAGGCTCAATCAGCAAAGTGCACCGGGCCAATAAGGCCGTTTGATGTTTTTGCTGAGGAAAGCCGGTGCGGAAGGCTGGCGTATCGGACCCGGTCAACGGTCGAGTCCGGTAAAAAGGCAGCCAGCGGTCATCGCTGAGGAAAGCCGGTGCGGAAGGCTGGCGTATCGAACCCGGTCAACGGTCGGGTCCGGTAAAAAGGCAGCCAGCGGTCATCGCTGAGGAAAGCCGGTGCGGAAGGCTGGTGTATCGGACCCGGTCAACGGTCGGGTCCGGTAAAAAGGCAGCCAGCGGTCATCGCTGAGGAAAGCCCGGTGCGGAAGGCTGGCGTATCGCACCCGGTCAACGGTCGAGTCCGTTAAAAAAGGCCGTTTGATGTTTTTGCTGAGGAAAGCCGGGTGCCGCGGATTTGTGAACCGGAGCAAACCGCCGGTCGGGTCCGGTAAAAAGGCAGCCAGCGGTCATCGCTGAGAAAAGCCCGGTGCGGAAGGCTGGCGTATCGCACCCGGTCAACGGTCGGGTCCGCTAAAATTATTCGCAGCCGCAGAAGGTGGGGACACCGGGATACTTTTTGCGCAGCTCATCCAGCTTTTCGGGGCTCAGAGCCTCGCCGCTGCGGCGGCCGCAGCGGGGGCATACGTCGCCGATCACGCCAACGTAGCCGCAAACGGGGTCGCGGTCCACGGGATGGTTGATGCTGCCGTAGCCCACGCCGCTGTCGTGCATGCAGCGGACTACGCTCTCAAAGGCCTCCAGGTTGTTGGCGGTGTCGCCGTCCAGTTCCACGTAGCTGATGTGACCCGCGTTGGTCAGGGCGTGGTAGGGACCCTCCTTCTGGATCTTGTCGTAGGCGGAGATGGGATACCACACAGGAATGTGGAAGCTGTTGGTGTAGTATTCCCGGTCAGTTACGCCGGGAATGATGCCAAACCGCTTCTGGTCCATGCGGGTGAACCGGCCGGACAGACCCTCGGCGGGGGTGGCCAGCAGGGTGAAGTTCATCTTCATCTCGGCGCTCTTGCGGTCGCAGTAATCCCGCATGTGGCCGATGATCTCCAGACCCTTCTTCTGCATCTCGTCGCTCTCGCCGTGATGGTGGCCGTACAGAGCGGTCAGGGTCTCGGCAAGACCGATGAAGCCGATGGACAGGGTGCCGTGCTTCAGCACCTCACGCACCTCGTCGGCGGGTCCCAGCTGGTCGGAATCCAGCCATACGCCCTGGCCCATCAGGAAGGGATAGTTGTAAACGCGCTTGGCCGCCTGGATCTCGAACCGGTCCAGCAGCTGGTTTGCCACCAGGTCCATCATGGCGTCCAGACTCTCGTAGAACTTGGCCTCGTCGTGGTCGGCCAGAATCGCCAGACGGGGCAGGTTGATGGAGGTGAAGCTCAGGTTGCCGCGGCTGTAGCTGATCTGGCGCTCCGGGTCGTAAACGTTGCCCATCACGCGGGTGCGGCAGCCCATGGTGGCAACCTCGGTCTCGGGCCGGCCGGGCACGTAGTACTGCAGGTTGAAGGGGGCGTCCAGGAACACGTAGTTGGGGAACAGCCGCTTGGCGCTCACCTTCATGCTCAGCTTGAACAGGTCGTAGTTGGGGTCGCCCTCGTTGTAGTTCACGCCCTCTTTTACTTTAAAGATGTGGATGGGGAAGATGGGGGTCTCGCCGTGGCCCAGACCTGCGTCCTCCGCCAGCAGGATGTTGTGAATCACCATCCGGCCCTCGGGGCTGGTATCGGTGCCGTAGTTGATGCTGCTGAAGGGAGTCTGCGCACCGGCACGGCTGTGCATGGTGTTCAGGTTGTGCACAAAGCCCTCCATGGCCTGGTAGGTATCCCGGTCGGTCTGCTTCCAGGCCCGGCGGCGGGCAGTGGCCACCAGACGCTTGGCGGTGTGCTCATCCACACGGCCGCTGGCTGCCAGAGCCTCGGCCACGATGCGGTCGAACTCCTCGGCGCCCGTCTCCAGGCGGGGCTGCTGGTCCAGCTCGGTGACGGCTTTGTCCACCATCTGGTTCACAAAGCCTGCCTCATCCTCGGTCTCCAGCACGTCCTCCAGGCTCTCGGTCAGCTTCTTGCGGTAGGCCCGGGCAAAGGTCTTGCTCACGCCCTCGGCCATGCCGTAGTCAAAGTTCGGGATGCTCTGACCGCCGTGCTGGTCGTTCTGGTTGGACTGGATGGCGATGGCCGCCAGCGCCGCGTAGCTGCCGATGCTGTTGGGCTCGCGCAGGAAACCGTGGCCGGTGGAGAACCCGCCGTGGAACAGGCGCAGAATGTCGATCTGGCAGCAGGTGGTGGTCAGGGAATAGAAATCAAAGTCATGAATGTGGATGTCGCCCTCACGGTAGGCCTTGGCCTGCTCGGGACGCAGCAGATACGCCGCGTTGTAGGCCTTGGCGCCGGCGGTGCCGATCTGCAGCATGCTGCCCATGGCGGTGTTGCCGTCGATGTTGGCGTTGTCGCGCTTCATGTCGCTGGCGCGGGCGTCCACATTGGTGATCTCGTCGATGGTCTTCATCAGGCTGGTGTTCGCCTCGCGGATGCGGGTGCGGTTCGCCCGGTACAGGATATACTGCTTGGCGGCCGCGTCGTGACCGGTCTCCATCAGCGCGGTCTCCACCGCGTCCTGAATCTGTTCGATCTGAGGGGACTCCTCGCCGCAATCCATCTCCAGCTGGCGGGCGGCCCGGGTGGCAATGCGGTCGGCTTCGGCGGCATCCCCTTCCTTGGCGGCTTCCAGCGCCTTCATAATGGCGGCGGTGATCTTGCTCTGATCGTAGAGCACCACACGGCCGTCGCGCTTAATTACACTTTTGATCATGGCGATTCTCCTCATGCAACTGTTACTTTGGTGCGGCAAAAAAATACAGAGCGTAAAGAACTACCCTCTGTATTTTGGGGTGATTCGGCCGCGATTACTATTATTGCACTAGATATAGTAGAAGTCAATAGATTCCCGGTGCCGATACGGAACAAGAACGGCCAAGCTTTTCGGGGAAAATTTGTGAGATATGATGACTTGACGAGCCAAACCGGGAACGGATGTGATACAATAAATAGGTCGGAAAACTTTGCCAGGGGGTGGAAAAGCAAGATGGCAGGCCAAATTCGCCGGGTGGCGGGGTTAGAATATGAACTTGTTCGAAAAAAGGTGAAGAATCTGAACCTGCGGGTGCGTCGGGACGGCACGGTGGCCGTGAGCGTGCCCATGAGGGTGAGCGCGGACCAGGCGGACGCCTTTGTGGCCCAGCGAATGGGCTGGGTGATCGGGGCAAAACAGCAGGTGGCCCGGGCCGCCCGCAAACAGCAGGACTGCCCGCCGCCCTCGAAGGAGGAGTGCCTGGCGCTGTTTGAGCCCATCAGCCAAAAGGTGTATCCGGCCTTTGCCGGGGTGCTGGGCGGCCAGCCGCCCCAGCTGCAGGTGCGGGACATGACCAGCCGGTGGGGCGTGTGCAATATGGAAAAGAAGCGTATTACGCTGGCCTCCCGGCTGGCGCTGCAGCCCCGGGCAGCGGTGGAATATGTGATCGTGCATGAATACTGCCATTTTGTGCATCCCAACCACCAGAAGGAGTTCTGGGCCCTGGTGGAGCAGTTTTTGCCGGACTGGAAAGCGCGCCGGGCGATGCTGCGGCATGGATAAGGACGGGTTCGTCCGGATTCCATGGACATTTCGCCCCACGGGCGATATAATATAGGTTCGGCCAAAGAAAATTTTGGCTCCACATCACATAAGGTAAAGTAAAATATATTAGAAAAGGCATTCAACAAGGAGGGCCGCCGGGCGTGGAAAACAAATACAAAAAGCTGATGAGCAACACTATGCTGTTCGCCATCAGCAACTTTTCCTCCAAACTGCTCAGCATCATCTTGCAGCCATACATCACCTTCGCCATGGGCGAGGTGGACGAGGTGGGCATCACCAAGCTTGTCCAGCAGATCGGTTCGCTGCTGATCCCGCTGGTGAGCATGGGCGTGAGCTTCGCCATCATCCGCTTCGGTCTGGAAAAGGCCAACAGCAAAAGCCAGGTGTTCACCAATGGTCTTGTGACCATCGGCATGGGCTTCGCCCTGATGCTCATCTGTTACCCGGTGCTGCGGCTGATCCCGCTGTTCAGCGATTACGCATTGCTTTTGTATGTGCACGTGCTGGTGAGCTGCCTGCGCACCCTGTGCACCCAGTTCGTGCGCAGCCGCCAGCTGAACCGGCTGGTGGCGGTGGACGGCGTGTTGTGCAGCGCCACCAACCTGGGCTTCATGATCCTGTTCTTATCGGGCATGAAGATGGGAGCCTCCGGCTACATTCTGGCCATCATCTGCAGCGACGCGCTGAGCGCTTTGTTCGTGTTCCTGGTGGCAAACCTGCGGCGCTATCTGCATGTGAGAAGCTTCAACAAAGAGCTGTGGGGCCGGATGATGCGCTACGCGCTGCCCATGGTCCCGGCCCAGATCAGCTTCTGGGTCATCAACGCCAGCGACCTGTTCTTCGTGCAGGCCATGTGCGAGGGCTACCAGGGCCAGACCGGCGAATACTGGACCGGCCTGTTGGGCGTGGGCTATTTTTTGCCCACCATCCTCACGGTGCTGGGCACCATCTTTTATGAGGCCTGGCAGCTGTCCGCCGTGACCGAGGAAAAGGGCCGCGCCGCCTTCTTCAGCCGGGTGTTCGGCATCTATCAGGCGCTGCTCTTCTGCTGCTGCAGCGGCATCATCCTGCTCTGCCGCCCGCTGATGTTCATGTTCAAGGCCAACTTCTACGACGCCTGGCAGTTCGTGCCCATGCTCACCCTGGCCACCCTGTTCAACTGCTTCAACCAGTTTTTGAACAGCATCTACATGGTGGAAAAGCGCAGCACCCTGTCGCTGTACACCATGCTGGCGGGCGCCATCGCCAACGCCGGGCTGAACTGGGCGCTGATCCCGCTGATGGGTGCCAACGGCGCCACCCTGGCCAGCCTCATCAGCTATTTCATCGTGTTCCTGCTGCGGGCCATCAACACCCGCGGTCTGATGCACATGAACTTCGCGCCGCTGCGCCTGACCATCAACTGCGCGCTGATCGGTGCGGAGACGGTGCTCATGCTCAAGGAGACGCCGGGATGGGCGATCTGGTGCACCCTGCTCACCGCTGTGATCTGCCTGTTCAACCTGCAGGGCATCCTGGGCATGCTGCGCCAGCTGCTGCGCCGCCGCGCTCCCCGCAAACATGCCTGACCCATAAAAACAAGCCGCCCCCGGGCCGTGCGTTTTGCACAAAGCCCGGGGGCGGTTTTTGTTGGCATTCAGTCCGGCAGTGCCAGCTGGGTCAGGCGCATGTAGTGCTTGTACAGGGGGCCGAAGCGGCGGCGGTAGCCCGGCTTCCAGGGCTTGGCCTTGCCGCAGAAGTGGAGCACGGCGGTGTGGGTGAGTACCCAGTCCATGTCGCAGTCGCCGCCGCTGCGCAGATAGTAGTTGTTAAAATTGCGGGCGTCGTAGTTCCAGACCGCGTCATCCAGCGCCAGGACCCGCTCGCCATAGAGCATGTTGAGCAGGTCCTGGTCCGGGAACAGCAGCTCCCGGGCGTGCTTTTTGGTGAAGGCGAAGAGGGCGGCCGGGTCGATCCAGCGGCGGGCAGCATCCAGGTCGATGAGCAGCACGCCGGAGTTGTAGTAGTTGTGGTTGGTGCCCAGCCGCACCTGGTTCACGCTGTTGGCCAGCTCGGTTTTGCCGGTGTGGGCCGCCGCCGCGAACATCCGGCCCGCAAGGTCCAGCTCCCACAGAGGGCGCAGCGGGTTGATGACCAGGATGTCCGGGTCCAGATAGATCACCCGGTGCATCTCCTGGGGCAGCAGCTGACCGGCCAGCAGCCGGTAGTACATCTCCTGGGGATACTGGCGGGTGAGGGGGGCGTCCCGGAACAGCTCCTCGCCTGCGGTGAGCGGATGCAGCGAGAAGCCCAGCAGGCCGCAGCGGCGCTCCAGCCGGGCCAGGTGCGCGGGGGTAAGGGAGCGGTGGATCAGCCAGACCGACACCGTTTCTCCCGGGTTGGAGGCGTGCAGAGAGGTGAGCATTACCTCCAGCTGGGGCAGGTAATGTTCGTTCAGGGTCACCAGAATGGAAATGGCAGACAAAAATAACACCTCGTTGTGCCGCCGGAAAACCCCGGCGGGGATTCGGACGCAATGGCGTCCTTTTTTGTTATGGTACCACCTTTGGGGCCGAAATATATGAAGTTTCTGCAAAGAAACCAAAATTTTGCCCCATAGATGAAGAATCCGGCCGTAAAGGTTCGTTGCATGGGCACAGGCGGGCGGAACTGACCCCCGCAGCCCCATGCCAAACAGGGAGGTCGATACCATGGCAGAGTTGTTTTTTTCGATCAGCCGCTTCTGGCTGTTGCTGATGGGCATTTGCTGCGCCTATCAGCTGGGCTACACCCTTTTGAGTCTTGTGAAAACGCCCCACTGGAAGCTGGGGCCGTGTACCAACAAATATGCGGTGCTCATCTGCGCCCGCAACGAGGCAGCGGTGCTGCCAAAGCTTTTGGAAAGCCTGCGCGCCCAGGATTACCCCGGCGTGCTGGACTTGTATGTGGCGGCGGACAACTGCACCGACGACACCGCCCGCCTGGCCCGCAAGGCCGGGGCCACCGTGTTCGAGCGCTGCGACCGGACCCGGGTGGGCAAGGGCTACGCGCTGGATTTCCTTGTGCACCGCATCTGGGCCGAGGGCAAGCACTACGACGGCTACATCCTCTTTGACGCGGACAACCTGGCCCGGCCGGATTTTGTGCGCCGGCTGGACGGGGTGTTTTCCACCGGCTGCCCGGTGGTGGCGGGCTACCGGAACACCAAGAACTACCGGGGCTGGGTGGCCGCGGGCCAGGGCCTGTGCTTCATCCGGGAGGTGCGCTTTCTGAATTCGCCCCGCACCCTGCTGGGCTTCAGCGGCAACGTGACCGGCACCGGCTTTCTGGTGAGCGAGGAGATTCTGCGGGAAGCGGGCGGCTGGCCCTGGCACTGCCTGTGCGAGGACCTGGAGTTCTCCACCGTGCAGATGGTCGCCGGGCGGCGCATCGCCTACTGCCCCCAGGCGGAATATTTTGACGAGCAGCCCGCCGCCCTCTCCCAGAGCGTGCGCCAGCGGCTGCGCTGGTGCAAGGGCTTTTTGCAGGTGATGGCAGCACGGGGCCCCGCCATGGGCCGTGCGGCGCTGCGGGGCAGCTGGTCCTGCGCCGACCTGCTTATCAGCCGCATTGCGCCGGTGCTGTTCAACCTGCTGGCCCTGGGTTTTGCTGCCGCGGGGGCGGTGCTCTCCGGCGGGGCGCTGGTGGCCCTGGGCGCGCTGGGCCGCATCCTTGTCTGCGGCTACCTATCCATGATGGCCATGGCGGCGCTGACCACCTGCACCGAGTGGAAGCGCATCCAGGCCCCCATCACCCAGAAGCTGGCGGGCATTTTTACCTTTCCATTTTATATGGCCACCTATCTGCCCATCGCCCTGGCCGCCTGCGTGCGGAAGGTGGAATGGACCCCGGTGGCTCACACCCGGGCCGTGACCCTGAACCAGCTGGACGTGGGCTGAACCGAAAAAACAAAACGCCCTTGCTGTTTTTCACAGCAAGGGCGTTCTTTTGCGGGTAAATCAGCGGTGCAGCCGCTCGTGCAGGGTCTCTTTCAGCTCGGCCAGCAGCTCGTTGTGACGCAGGTCCTTCATGGCGGGGAAGGCCTTCATCAGACGGGCCGCGCCAAAGAGCCGGGTGTCCAGAATGCGGGCCTGCAAAAAGTCCCGCCGGGCCTCCAGCTCGGCCAGCTTCTGGGGCAGAGCCTGGCGGCCCTCCTCCAGCTTTTCATCTGCCGCCAGGGCCGCGTCGCCCAGGTTGCGGCTGATGGTATCGCTGCCCTTGCGCAGGGCGGCAACCACCTTTTCCAGCTCGCCCAGGTCACGCTCCAGGCCGATCAGGGTGCGCAGTGTCACCGCCACGTCCGCCGCCAGCACCGCCAGCCACAGCGCCAGCAAAGCAAGGCCTACCGGCCGGGGCATCCAGTCCACAAAGCGGCTCACCGGCAGGTGGATCACCTTCACCGCGAACATGACCACCAGGCCCCAGGCCAGGCTGAATTTCAGGCAGATGTAACCGCCCAGATTGAATTTCTGCTTGGAATAATCCCACCAGGTGGTGTGAAACAATGTTTTCAGTGCCCAGCCGGTGACCAGCTCCAGCGCGTTGGTGAGCAGAACGCTGCCCACGAACAGGGTGAGCGGCTGGTGGACCAGCGGGCCCAGAACCATAAGTACAATTACCATGCCGAAGCCGTAGATGGGGCAGACCGGACCGTTCAAAAAGCCCCGGTTCACCCATTTGCCGGTGCGCACGGTGCAGAACACCACCTCCAGGCACCAGCCCAAAAAGGCGTAGATCAAAAAGTACCAAAGGATCGCGTACAGGGAATGTTCCATTCAGATACCACCTCTCATAAAGCGGCGCCGCGGGATGCACGGGTGCAGAATCGCAGAGCGTCACCCTAACATTATAGCATCCCGCCGCCCTCGCGTGATATAATCAGAAAAGAAAAATGAAAAATTTACAAAAAGGGGGCCTGCCAGGTGGACCGCTGGATCTTTCATTGCGACTGCAACAGCTTTTATGCCAGTGTGGAACTGCTGCGCCACCCGGACCTGCGGGACAAGTGCGTGGCCGTCTGCGGCGACCCGGAGGGCCGCCACGGCATCGTGCTGGCCAAGAACGAGCCCGCCAAGCGGATGGGAGTGAAGACCGCCGAGGTCATCTGGCAGGCAAAGCGCAAATGTCCGGATTTGATTTTGCTGCCGCCCCACCGGGAATATTACCGGAAGTACTCGAAAATCATCAATGAAATATACTGCAAGTATACCGACCGGGTGGAGCCCTTCGGCATCGACGAGAGCTGGCTGGACGTGACCGGCACCTGGCAGCTGTTCGCCGAAAGCCCGGCGGCGCTGGCAGACCAGCTGCGGGCCGAGGTGAAGGCGGCCACCGGGCTGACCATCTCGGTGGGCGTGAGCTTCAACAAGGTGTTCGCAAAGCTGGGCAGCGACTACAAAAAGCCGGACGCCACCACCCTCATTACCCGGGAAAATTTTCACGAAATTGTCTGGCCGCTGCCGGTGGGGGACCTTTTGTATGTGGGGGCCTCGGCCCAGCGGCGGCTGGCCGGGATGGGCATTGCCACCATCGGCGAGCTGGCGGCGGCCCGGCCGGAGGCGCTGGCCGAGGCGCTGGGCAAGCTGGGGCTGGAGCTGAGCCGTTACGCCCGAGGCGAGGACGAGGCCCCGGTGCGCCGCTGGGGCGAGAAGGAACCCATCAAGAGCGTGGGCAACGGCTCCACCTTCCGGCGCAACATCAAGGGCCCGGCGGAGATCCGCTCGGCACTGAACGTGCTGGCGGACGAGGTGGCCGGGCGGCTGCGGCGGCATGGCGTCTGGGCCGGGGCGGTGCAGGTGACCATCCGGGACCCGGACCTGAAAACCATCACCCGGCAAAAGCAGCTGCCCATGAGCACCCATCTGGCCCGGGACCTGGCAAACGCCTGCTGGGAGCTGATGGAGAAAAACTGGGACATGGCCCGCCCGGTGCGGATGCTCACCGTCACCGCGCTGGCCATCACTGAGGAGCCCTTCGCGGTGCAGCAGAGCCTGTTCGATGATGCGCCCAAAACCGATCCCAAGCGGGAAAAACTGGAAAAAAGCCTGGACGCCATCCGCAAAAAGTACGGCCGGGGCGCCATCGGGGCGGGGAGCATCCTGCACAACGACATGGGCCTGGGCGAGCTGACCATCCGCTCGCAGCAGGACGAGGAAGAGGAAGAGTTCGACGAAAAGGTGAAGGGCCCGCTGTGAGCATCACACAAACCGGGGGAAAGAGCCTGACGAAATGGGGAGGAACGTATGATCGAAGCGGTATTGTTTGATATGGACGGCCTGATGTTCGACACCGAGCGGATGTATCAGAAGGCCTGGCTGGAAGCCGGGCAGCAGATGGGGGTGCCCATGCGCCCCGAGGTGGTGGACCGGATGCGGGGCCGCAACCGGCTGGGCTGTGCCCAGGTGTGCCGGGAGGTGTTCGGCGAGGACTTCGACTTTGACTCCATGCGCACTGTCTGCCGGGCCATCATGGCCCGCTGGATCGAGGAGGATGGTCTGCCGGTGAAGCCGGGGCTGTATGAGCTGCTGGCCGAGCTGGAGCGGCGGGGCATCCCGGCGGTGCTGGCCACCAGCACTACACGGGACAGCGCCTGGGGCCACCTGCAGCGGGCCAAGGTGGACCGGTACTTTGTGGGCGCGGTCTGCGGCGATGAGGTGACCCGCTCAAAGCCCCACCCGGAGGTGTTTTTGAAGGCGGCGGCCCTGGCGGGCAAGGATCCGAAAAACTGTCTGGTTCTGGAGGACAGCCCCGCCGGAGTGCGGGCAGGCGCGGCGGCGGGCTGTTTCACCGTGATGGTGCCGGACCTGACCGGCCCGGACGAGGAGCTGAAAGCCCTGGCCGGAGCGATTCTGCCGGACCTCGGTCAGGTCATTCCTCTGCTGGACCGGAATTAAAGCTGTTTTATTTGCAATTTTAAATACGAAAAGGAGAGAGTAAACGTGATTAAACACATTGTATTGTGGGAGCTGGCCGACAAGGACCAGGCGGATGCCAATGCCGCCAAAATGAAGGAGCAGCTGGAAGCGCTGGTGGGTCAGGCCCCCGGCCTTCTGAGCGCCCAGGTGGGCCGTGGCTTCGTGGGCTGCGACGTGGCCCTGATCGCCGAGCTGGAAAGCCGCGAGGCGCTGGAGGCCTACCAGAACTTCGAGCCCCATGTGGCCATCAAGAACTGGATCGGCACCATTGCAAAGAGCCGCACCGTCTGCGACTTTGAGTGCTGAGCAACACGCAAACAAAAACCGCCCCTTTCCCGTAGTTGGGAAAGGGGCGGTTGCTTATTATAAAAGGGAGGGCTTACTGGATGCCCTGGGCGGCGCGGATGGCGGCGCTTTCTTCCTTGTCCCGCTGGTTGCGGGCGGCCACCGCAGCGGCCAGCTCGTCGACCGTCATGGGCTTCTTCACCGCGATCAGCGCCTTGGTGGGGATGCCCTGCTCGGTGAACATGGCCTCGTGCTCGGTGCGGATGTTCCACTCCGGCTCCTCGGCATGAAGGTCGAAGGTCTTCCACACGATCTCGTAGCCCGCCTCGGGGAAGTAATTCAGGCTGTCCCGGAAGAGGTCGTCGTCGTCGGTCTTGAAGTAGATCTCGCCGTTTTCCTCCAGAATGGTCCGGTAAAGGGCCAGCTGGCGGGTGTGGGTGAGCCGGTGCTTTTTGTGGGCCAGCTTCTTGTTCCAGGGATTGCAGAAGTTGATGTAGATGCGCTGCACCGTGTCCCGCTCGTTGAAGGCGTTCAGGATGCGCTCGATGTCCAGGCTCATGATCATCACGTTGTCCGGAGTCATGCCCTTTTCCGCGTAGATGCGCTCGATGTTCCGCTTGGCCAGGATCAGCACCTTGTCGGTGATGTCGATGCCCAGATAGTTGATGTCCGGGTGGGCGCTGGCCAGCCGGGCCAGAAAGCCGCCCTTGCCGCAGCCCAGCTCCAGATGCACCGGCTGCTGGGGCCGGGCAAAGACGCTGTGCCAGCGGCCCTTGTTCTCCAGCGGGGCGTGGGCGTGGTAGTCGCAGGCCAGCAGCTCCGGCCGGGCGTAGGGTTTGAATCGCATTCTCATGTTCTATGGTTCTCCTTCACAAGTGTTTGTCTGAAAAGCAATAAAAGATGCTCAGGGCTGGATAGCATCCCGCAAAAAGGCTTGTACCGCGTCAAATTCGCCGGTCAGGCTGCCCTGTACAAAGCCGGGCTTGCCGCCGCCCCGGCCCGCGAAGGCCTGGTTCAACTGCTTGCACAGCCCCCGCAGGTCCGCCCCCGGCGCGGTGCAGGCCAGCGCGTAGGCAAGACCACCGTTTTCGGTGGGGCTGAAGGCCGCGCAAAGGCCGTCGGTGCGCTCGCTCAGCGCCGCGCAGAGCCGCCGCAGTCCGTCCGGGCCGAGGTTGGGCCGCAGCAGAATGGCAGCTTCGCCGGGCTGCACGCCCTCGGACAGAACCGCAAACAGCTCGTTCTCCGCCTGCACGGACCGGTAGCGGGCGGCTTCCAGCTCGCCGCTTTGGCGCTGCACCGCCTCGGCCAGCTGGCCCGCCTTTGCGGACAGGGTGGCCCGGATGGCGGCAGCCTCCGCCCGCTGGGCTTCAAAGTACCGCAGCGCCCGCACGCCGCACACCACGAACAGCCGCACGCCGCTTTTGTAGTTCTGCCAGTCGATGATCTTCACCATGCCCACTTGGCCGGTGCGTTCCACATGGGTGCCGCAGCAGGCGCAGCAGTCCGCACCCGGCACCGTCACGATGCGCACCGGGCCCTCCAGCTCCTTTTTGCTCCGGTAGGTCAGGTCGGCCAGCTCTTCCTTGGTGTGCCACACCGCATCCACCGGCACGTCCTGCCAGATCACCCGGTTGGCCCGGGCTTCGGCTTCGGCCAGCCCCTCGTCCGAGATGGGAACGCTGGTGTCCATGGTCAGGTAGTCCTGCCCGATGTGAAAGCCCACGTTCTCCGCCCCGAACATGGCGTGCAGCGTGCCGGACAGAATGTGCTCGCCGGTGTGCTGCTGGCTCATCTCCAGCCGCCGGGCAAGGTCCACCTGGCCGGTGACCGTCTCGCCCACTGCCAGCGGGGCCGAGAGCCGGTGCACCACCTGGCCGCCCTTTTCGTGTACGTCCAGAACATCCGCGCCGCCCAGGGTGCCCCGGTCGGCGGGCTGGCCGCCCCCCTCCGGGTAAAAGGCGGTGCGGTCCAACGTCACGGCCCAGGCCTCGCCCTCCTGAGTGCAGCTGAGCACCCGGGCAGTGAACTCGCCCACCGGCGGCTGAATATAATAAAGCGCTTCGGTCTGCGTCATAAAAAGCTCCTTTGTGCAAAAAAGCCCGCGGGCTGCGGGCAGGGTATCCGCTGAGTGCATCTATTATAGCACAAAAGAGCCATACTTTGCGCGCACCGATGCCATTTTGCCGCGCTTTATGCTATAATAAGAACAATTCTATACAAGATAAGGGCCCCGGCGCGCCGTGAGGGGGAAGCCCCGGGACCACACAGCGAAAAAGGAGCGGTTGTTATGCGGGAATGCGGCGTGTTGATGCCTGTGTCCAGCCTGCCGGGGCCTTACGGCATCGGCAGCTTCGGCAAGCAGGCCTATGCCTTTGTGGACTTTTTGGCCCAGGCGGGCCAGCAGATCTGGCAGATTTTGCCCCTTTCGCCCACCGGCTACGGCGACAGCCCCTATCAGAGCTGCTCGGCCTTTGCCATCAATCCCTATTTCATCGACCTGGACACCCTGCGGGAAGAGGGCCTTCTGGAAAAGGAAGAGTACGGCACCATCGACTGGGGAGAAAGCCCGGAGGCGGTGGACTACGGTGCGCTGTACGAGGGGCGCTTTACGGTGCTGCGGCAGGCCTATGCGCGGTTTCAGGCCTGGCTGCCGGACGATTACTACACCTTCTGCTTCTGGAACGAGGACTGGCTGGAGGACTACGCCCTCTACATGACCGCCAAGGGCCTGAACAAGATGAAGGCCTATCCGGAATGGCCCGCGCCGCTGCGCACCCGGCAGCCCCAGGCGCTGGAGCAGCTGCGCGCCGAGAACGCCGAGGAGCTGGGCTTCTGGCGGTTTTTGCAGTACCAGGGCTACCGCCAGTGGATGGCCCTGAAGGCCTACGCCAACGGCAAGGGCGTGCAGATTCTGGGCGACATCCCCATCTATGTAGCGGCAGACTCCGCCGACGCCTGGGCCGGCGGCAAGCTGTTCCAGGTGGATGAGGAGGGCAAGCTCACCCGGGTGGCGGGCTGCCCGCCGGACTACTTCTCCGAGGACGGCCAGCTCTGGGGCAACCCGCTGTACGACTGGCCCCAGCACAAGGCCAGCGGCTATGCCTGGTGGATTCGCCGGGTGGAGCACGCGCTCACCATGTACGACCGGCTGCGCATCGACCACTTCCGCGCCTTCGATACCTATTACGCCATCCCCGCCGGGCGGGAAAACGCCCGGGTGGGCGACTGGGAATACGGCCCCGGCATGGACCTGTTCCGCGCCCTGGAGGAAAAGCTGGGCAAGCTGCCCATCGTGGCCGAGGACCTGGGCGATCTGTTCGACAGCGTGCGGGTGCTGCTGAAGGAGAGCGGCTATCCGGGCATGAAGGTGATGCAGTTCGCCTTCGGCGGCACGGCGGAGAACGAGTATCTGCCCCATAACCACATCCCCAACTGCGTGGTCTATCCCGGCACCCACGACAACACCACCTTGCGGGACTGGCTGAAAAACGGCGATCCCAAGGAGTTGGCCCGGGCCAAGAATTACCTGGGACTGAACGCCATGGAGGGCTCGGTGCGGGGCTTCTTGCGGGGTGTGCTGTCCAGCTGCGCTAATCTGGCGGTGATCCCCATGGCCGACTGGCTGGAGCTGGGGGCCGAGGGCCGCATCAACACCCCCGGCACCGGCATGGGCAACTGGACCTGGCGCGCCAAAGAGGGCGCTTTCACCTTGGCGCTTGCCCAGCGCATCCGGCGCACCTGTGCCCGCTACGGCCGCTGCGCGCCGCTGCCCGAGCCGGAGGAGGCACGGCCGATGATTTCGGTTCAGAAGCACGCCCAAGAGGCCGATTCCGACAAGGCGGTGCAAAAAGCTGCCGCCGCGCCGAAAAAGGCGGAAAAAGAATAAACAAAACCCCCTTTGGGAACACTGGCTTTTGCCGGGGCAAGATCGCTCCGCCAGCCAGTTTCAAAGGGGGCTTTTTAATGAATGAACGAAGAAACGACCAGAACCACGGCGATAACGACAACCAGGCCGTGCTCAACGAGATCGTGCGCAACACCGAGATGGGTAAAAACAGCCTGGACCAGCTGATCGGCGTGACCGACGACAAGCAATTGAAGGCCAGCCTGCTGGCCCAGCAGAGGGAATACCGCCGCATCAATCAGCAGGCCCACGCGGCCATGGCCGCCCTTGGGGAGCAGAGCCACGGCCAGAGCCCGGCGGTGAAGCTGATGTCCAAAATGGGCATCTGGACCGAGACCCTCACCGACCGTTCCACCCGCAACCTGGCGGATATGGTCATCCAGGGGGCCAACCAGGGCGTGATGGACTGCGAAAAGGCCCGCAAGGATCACCCGGAGGCCAGCACCGGCGCGCTGGGGCTGCTGAACGAATTGCAGCAGTTCGAGGAGCGCACCGCCCGCCAGATGCGGGAGTACCTGTGAGTCAAAACAAAAAACGAGAGGGCAGGCGCCGGTCCGCCAATGGACCGGCGCCTGCCCTTTTCTGTGTGTATGCCATGGATGTGCGCCCGCGCCGCGCGGGCATAAGGGATGGGTTTACAATGCGTCCAGAACCACGTCCAGCAGCTGGGCCGGGTCCAGAGCGCCTTCGGTGCAGCGGTCCGCAAGAGCCGCCGCAAAGGAAGGGTCGGTGGATACGTCGCAAACGAAGGCCAGCTGCCGGCCGCCGGGCAGAGCCACTGCTTCAATGCCGTAGCTCACATAGCGGCCCAGTTCAGGCGCTTCAAGCTCCTGTCGAACGATCTGATAACGGATCAAGCACAACGACCTCCTCCGCAGTGGCCGGTGTGCGGCGTGCGGCTCGCCGGGTTGCGTAACTTCCTTTCATTGAATAAATTCCCCCTTTTCATGAAGCATAACGCAGCGGGGGACAAATGTCGACGAACTGCCTGTTCGGGTTTTCGCTGTTTGGGGAAAAGCTGCGGGCCCAATGGGCTCCGGGCGGGCAAAAAGAGGACGAAAAAAAGCCGGACCGCAGAGTTTTCCACGGTCCGGCGCTGATTCTGTTGAAAACTTTTATCCCCACAAAACGCCGGAAAGCCCTGTGGCAAAGAGACTTTTGCCCGCTCTTTCCGGCGGCGGGAACGGGAGAATTGTTGAAAAAAGGGACGGCGCAGGCGGCAGGGCCTGCACCGTCCGATTTGCGTTATTTTCCGGCCGGTTTTGCGCTGGCTTAGTCCAGCGTTTCCAGCATCCGGGCCACAATGCGGGTGGCGGTGGTCACGTATTCACTGATGCTGAATTTTTTTACCACCAGGACCTCGTGACCCGCTTCGTCGGCGTTGTCGCTCATGGCGCGCAGCACCACGCAGGGCACGTTGTTCTTGGCGGCGATCTGGGCCACAGCCGCGCCCTCCATCTCCACGCAGTCCGGGTCCACCTTGGCGGCGATGGCGTTCTTGGTGGCGCTGTCGCCCACGAACTGGTCGCCGGTGGCGATCTTGCCCGCGATGGCCTTCACGCCCACCTCTTCGCAGGCGGCCATGGCGGCCTTGACCATCTCCTCATCGCCGGGGTATTCGGCGGTGAAGGGGGCGGACTGGGCGATCATGTCGTCCTGGGCGTCGTGGTAGACCACGGTCTTGCCCACCACCACGTCGCCGATGCCGATTTTGGCGGTCATGTTGCCGGCGATGCCGGAGAAGATGATGCGCTGAGCGCCGAACTTGGTGATAAGTACCTGGGTGGTGGCGGCGGCGTTGGCCTTGCCCATACCGGCGCAGCAGACCACTACCTGCTTGTCACCCAGCATGCCCCGGTGATATTCCACCCCGGCGTAGGGCTCGATGGACACCCCGTCCAGCAAAGCGCACAGCTGCTCCACTTCGTCGGGCATGGCGCCCATGATGCCGATGATCTCCATTGCGTCCTCCTTTGAATCAAACATTGAACAGGAACTCGATGATGTCGCCGTCCTGCACCACGTACTCCTTGCCCTCGGTGTGCTGCAGGCCCTTGGCCTTCACGGTGGCCATGTTGAAGTCGCAGGCGGCGAAGTCCTCGTAATGCACCACGCTGGCGCGGATGAAGCCGCGCTCGAAGTCGGAGTGGATCTTGCCTGCGGCCTGGGGAGCCTTGGTGCCCTTGCGGATGGTCCAGGCGCGGCACTCCTTCTTGCCGTCGGTCAGGTAGGAGATCAGGCCCAGCAGGCTGTAGCTGGCCTTGATCAGGTTGTCCAGACCGGTGGCCTCGATGCCCATCTCGTGCAGGAACTCCTTCTTCTCCTCGGGAGAGTAGTCGGCGATGTCCTCCTCGGTCTTGGCGCAGATGGGAATGCACTCTGCGCCCTCCTCGGCGGCCAGCTTCTTCACGGCCTGGTAGTGCACGTTCTCGTCCATGCCCTCCATCAGGTCGTCCTCGCTCATGTTGGCGGCGTAGATCACCGGCTTGTAGGTGAGCAGGCCCATCTCCTTCAGCTGCAGCGCCTGGTCCTCGTCCTCCAGGTCGAAGTCGAAGCTGCGGGCGTTCTTGCCCTTGCCCAGATGGTCGGCCAGCTGCTCCAGCCAGGCGGCGGAGGCGCCGGCCTTCTTGTCGCCGGTCTTGGCGGCCTTGGCGAAGCGGGCGGCCCGGTTGGAGACAACCTCCAGGTCGCTCAGGATCAGCTCGGTGTCGATGGTTTCGATGTCGCGCAGGGGGTCCACGCTGCCGTCCACGTGTACGATGTCGGTGCCGCCGAAGCAGCGCACCACGTGCACGATGGCGTCACACTCGCGGATGTTGCCCAGGAACTTGTTGCCCAGACCCTCACCCTTGGATGCGCCCTTCACCAGACCGGCGATGTCCACGAACTCCACGATGGCGGGAGTCTTCTTGTTGGTGTCCCAGATCTCGGCCAGCTTGTCCAGCCGGGCGTCCGGCACGGGCACGATGCCGGTGTTGGGGTCGATGGTGCAGAAGGGGTAGTTGGCCGCGGCGGCGTTCTTGGTGCTGGTGATGGCGTTGAACAGGGTGCTCTTGCCCACGTTGGGCAGGCCCACGATACCTAATTTCATATATGATCATTCTCCTTTGATTTTTCTCGTATTTTCAAGGGTTTTCGGGTTTGGCGTTTTGGCTCTTACGCCATTTTTACGCCATTTACGCGTTGAGTTTCATGCGTTTTCATCGGAAACCCGATTTTTCTCAAACTGCCGAACAGCCTGATCAAGGGAATCGGTGGTCACATGGACATACCGATCCATGGTGGTTTTAATGCTGGCGTGTCCCAGCAATTTCTGCAATACCTTTGGCTGAATCCCGCTTTCGATTGCTCTTGTGGCGTAAGTATGGCGTAACGCGTGCATACAAAAGCGTTTGATTCCTGCCTCATCGCAGATTTTGTAAAGATGTGTGTCATAGGAGCTGTTCTTGGCTGGCTCTCCCGTTCGCCAGTTGATAAATACAAGGTCACGCATGACAAGTTTTGCGATGGAGCCGGTGCGCCGGTCAATATACTCCAGGGTTTGTGACAGGAGCGGTGATTCTTTCCGGTTCTCCCGGCTATCCCAGACAGATTGCAGAATTTCACAGGCACGGTCCGTGAGTGGAATGGTGCGGTAGCTGTGCTGCGTTTTGGACGGCCCAGCTCGCCATGTGTGCAGGCCATGCCGGAATTCCAGCGTCTTATTAACTGTAAGGGTTCGCTTTTCCAAGTCGATTGCATCCCACGTCAGACCGATCAGTTCTCCGGTACGCAGACCGGTTTCCAAAATCAAAGCGTACTGGTAGTAGTTATGCGAATTTCTGGCAGCTTGAAGAAACAGGCTTTGTTCCTGCCGGGTGAGAAATTTGATGTCATCCACGGCACGAACGGGCTTGGTATACCGCACGCCGTCCATTGGATGCTTGGCGATCACATCGTTCATTTTTGCAGCCTTGAACATGGTTCCCATTGTGATATACGCCTGACGGATGGTGGAACCTGCATAGATTGCATCCATCTGTAACAGCACTTTCTTGCAGTGCATGGGCTTGACACTGGAAATTGCCATCCGGCCAATGACTGGCTGGATGTTGTGTGCATATCGCTCCCGGTAGTTACGCAGGGTATTGGGAGCTAAATCGCCCACAATATTCTCAATCCAAAAGCCAAACCATTCGTCAACCGTTGTTTCCGTCGGCACAAAAATGTCCTCGTGCTGGTCGGCAAATCTTGCTTCTTCAATCCAGTTTTTTGCTTCGGGAACGGTCTGGAAATACTTTTCGTGGCGTTTCCCTGATTTATCGACAAAGCGTGCGTGATACAACCCGTCCTTTCTTTGGTAGATGCCTTTGCCACACTCTTTGCCTTTGAGGTTTTTTCCCATAATGTACTCCTTTCATGCCAAGGAAAAGAGCACACCACTACACGATAATGATAGCACATAATGCTCTTTTTCTCAAGGTGCATTGCCCATGATTTTCCTGAACCTGTCAGAAAAATCAGATCACCAGTTTCTGGCTGATATATTCCTCAAATTCCTTTCGCTTTACCAGCTTTTTGGTGCCTACGAAAAGAACAAACGGACAGTTGGGTGAGCGCAGCATACTGTCAATTTTGTTGATCCCAATATTGCTGTATTCGGCGGCCTCCCTCGTTGTGAGGGTCATCTTCAAGTGGATTGGTACTTTTTCCATACGATTATCCATGCTGCATCCTCCTTTATGTAGACAGATTGAACGGCTATTTTGGGGGATAGAGGGAAAATCCCCCGGCCCCTTTGTACTGCTTCTGAAATTCCGTGCAAATAAGCGGCTTTTGTGAGGTTATTTGTCTACTCTCGACCGCCGTTTTCGGGCATAGGCGGCTTTCTGTTTCCGATGTACGTTGGCTGCACAGTCGGCACAGTATTTGGCACGTCCAGAACCGGCAATGAAATAAGAACCGCAAATTTGACAGCGCCTGCTTCCCCGGGGGCGTAAAATCTCATTTTCAAGATTTGGGTCACTGGGCAGCACTGCGTGACGGAAATACCGGCAATTCAGGCTGTAACTGATGCTCTGCGGACAGACCTGCTCTTCGCCGTCATCCAGCAGCAGGCAGCTGCCGTCTGCGTAATTGCAGCATCCTTTGACGAGCCTTCGGACGCTGCGGGCCTGCTTGGGTGTAAGGCGGGGTAAGGTGCCATCAGGCTGCCGATCAATCGGTTTCTGCACACATATTTTCCTCCACATACAGTGCTACCTCCTTCTTTGTAATGAGCTTAGCGTTGGCCGGATAATTGAGTGTTATCACTGCCGGTCTGCCGAGACCCTGTTTTTTGCGGCAAATTAAACCGCTCTTTTCCAGCTGCTGAAAGATCCGTGTGACGCTTTGACGGCTGCGATGCAGCTTTTCTTCTGCCTGCTCCACCGTAAAATAGAGCCGGATCGCGCCATCCTTTTCAATATAGCCGTTGACCTTGGAAATGCTTGCCCGATCCAACATCAGTGCATACAGCACCTTTGCATCGTTGCCGAGACCTGCAAAGCAATCGTCCATTAGAAAGCGTGGAAACGGTATATATGAGGCTGCCGGACTTTCTGTGGTGAACTTGTAGAATAACGGTTTCATACATCCTCCTATCCCATCTATCCATTCTGTGTATTGATTGGATTGATGGATGATTTTCTTGAGAGTTGATTTTTTCTTATTGATTAGGGTATGAATTTCATACATGATAACCGTCTGAATATCCACGGCCAAGAAATCCGGTTAGGGTACGGTCTTGAGGGGTGCAAAATCCATGAACTGAAAAGCCGTATACGGAAAAACCGTACACGGATAAGCCCAATGCGGAGATCATAGTTCAGCTTGTTGTGCCTGTTTCAGTAGTTCCCAGATTTCTTTCTGTTTCGCCTTTAATTCGGCTACATCCTCGGCGTAGAAGTGATCGGTCTGGTTGATGCGGCGACAAATCTGGTTGATGTTAGCAGAAACCCGGCTGACGGCAGCTGCCAACTTTTTTTGTTCGGTGTAATCCACCTTGATGATGTAACCGTCAATGAGCATTTTCCTTGCATATGCCCCCACGTTTTTTGTGCCAAGCTGTGCCATCTTGTGGCGAATCAACTGGCGCTCCTGCTCGGTCACGCAGATTTCAATGCGAATTGGTCTGGTGCGGTTGGCCATGTGGAATCCTCCTTTCACCCTACAACGGACATTCAATGCCGAAAACTTGGTACCTACGGCAAAAAAATATAGAACCCCTTCACTTTACAACGGACATTTTCTGTGAAAAAAACAGGGTGCTCCTCAAAAACTTTTGAGGGATAGTAGGGAAGAAACAAATTGCCCTTCACTTTACAACGGACATTTTTAGGCCGCTTTGGGGGGGACTCCAAAAAAATTTTTCTTCACCCTGCAACAGGCATCTTCTGCCGGAAATCTGGTATTCAAAGAGAGAGTTTCACAACTCTGCGGAGTTGTGAAAACCGCCGGTAAAAAGCAATTACTTCGTAATCACTTCATACCGGCGGTTGTAAAATCTGCCTTATTCAAAACACAGGGATTTTATGCAGAAGCCAAAAAGGAATCGTGAGGATAGAGAGAATAGCAAGCACAGTCGGTGTCCGTACACCCGGCGATTTTGGCTTGTTGGGAACATCCCAAACCCTGTGTCCTTTGTTGACTTTAATCGTAATTAAAAGAACATTATTTTCAAAATGTTTCTGAACGTGCCGTTGACTATCATCATAATAGTGGCTATAATATTATTGCGTTAAAACAGTGAGGTGACTGCATGAACTATATTGCCGAACTTACTGACATTGCCAGAGAACATGGCGGGATTATCGAAACAAAAGTTGCGGCGCAGCGCGGCATATCCAAGGCCATGCTCTACAAGCTGTGCAAAGCAAATAAGATCCAGCGTATTGTAAAAGGGCAGTATATTCTGCCGGATGAACTGGAAGATGAACTGCTGTCTATCAGCAGGCGGTCGGCTCAGATTGTTTTCTCCCACGAGACGGCCTTGTTCCTCCACGGCATTTCTGACCGCACTCCCTTTGAACACACGATCACCGCCCCATCCGGATGCATCCCTTCGGCGGCAATCAAGGCGGAGTGCAAGGTGTACTATATCAAGCCGGAGTTGTTTACCTTGGGCCGGACAGAGAAAAAAACACCTGCCGGGAATCTGGTGCCCTGCTATGATCTGGAACGTACCATCTGCGACTGTGTCCGCAGCCGCAATAAGCTGGGGACGGAAACTTTTCTGGCGGCGTTAAAGCTGTATGCAGCCAGCCCGAAAAAAGATTTGAATCAGCTGAATTCCTACGCAAAGCAGATGCGGGTTGCCAATGTTTTGCGCCAGTATTTGGAGGTGCTGTTGTGAGCAAAGCCATGAGTTTGAAGGCAAAAATCCGAAATATTGCCAAACAGAAAAATATCCCTGCCCAGGTAATTTTGCAGAACTATATGTTTGAACGGCTGCTGGTTCGCCTTGCCGCCTCTGCCTACAAAGAGAAGTTTGTCCTGAAAGGCGGTATGCTGGTGGCGGCCATTGTGGGGCTGGACAACCGTGCAACGATGGATTTGGACACTACCCTAAAAAATCTGCCTTTAACGCCGGAGGCAATTCGCTCCGCGCTGGAAGAAATTTGTGCCATGCCCTCTGACGATGAAGTGACTTTTGAGTTCGGTACGATTTCTCCCATCCGGGAGGACGATATTTACGGTGGCTATCGGGTCGCCCTGACCGCAAAATTTGAAACGCTGCTTACGCCGCTGAGCATCGATGTGTCCACCGGAGATGCCATCACGCCCCATGCGGTGCCCTATCAGTTTGCCGAGATTTTTGACGAGGAAAAGTCTTACGAACTGTGGGCCTACAACATCGAGACCGTTATGGCCGAGAAGGTAGAAACCATTCTGCGGCGCAGCGTGTTCAATACTCGCCCCAGAGATTTCTATGATGCCTACATACTGGCTTCCACCCAGAAATTTGACAAGGACGTATTCGCTCAGGCACTGCGGGCAACAGCGGCCCACCGCGGTACCACAGAACAGATCGCCGATGTGCCGGGAATCCTGCGCAACATTGAGGAAAGCCCCCAGCTGCGGGCCATGTGGGAAAAATACCGCAAGCAATTCGCCTATGCGCAGGACATTACCTATGAGCAGATTCTGGATGCGGTAAGAATGCTGGTTGCGTAAACAGCAATAGCGCGTATCCAGCGGATAACGATGAATAATATGGGGAAAATTTAGTCCTGCCCAGACGGGACAGGTCTTTCACGCACATAGTTTTAGGAGGATTTCACCATGCCGACACTGGAATGGATTGGAAAAGAGAAAGTGATTAACCACCATTAGGAGGTGCCGTTCCGGGTGTTGGAGCGCCGGTACAGCTTTGATGAAAATGGACAGACGGACGCCGACAACGGCAGCGTGAATATGGTCATCCGGAGCGACAATCTGGAGGCGCTGAAAGCCCTGCTGCCCCGGTATGAGGGACGGGTGAAGTGCATCTATATTGATCCGCCCTACAACACCGGCAACGAGGGCTGGGTATACAACGACAATGTAAATGACCCCAAGATCAAAAAGTGGCTGGGTGAAGTGGTTGGCAAAGAGGGCGAGGATCTTTCCCGGCACGACAAGTGGCTGTGTATGATGTATCCCCGGCTGAAACTGCTGCAAAAGCTGCTGGCGGAAGATGGGGTTATTTTTATCAGTATTGATGATACCGAGTATGCAAATCTGAAACTGATTTGTGACGAAATTTTTGGAAACAACTGGAACGCCGCAGAAAGCAGCAGGAACAGCCCGAAAACACCCCCAAAACTGACACTATGCTGGACGAAGCGGAAAAGGCGGGAAACGCCTACAATGACGCAATCCGTCAGGGCGGGAGCGACCCGCAGACACAAAATCTTCCTTGGGAGGTACGGGAACAGGTGACGACATTCCATGTGCAGTCACAGTTTCAGGAGGACATCGCCACGCTGATGATTCCTCAGTTCTTTCAGGTGATCCCCCAGACGCTGTATACCGATGGGGATTTTGAACTGCTGGAAAAAGAACAGCTGGCCGAGGGCTTTACCTTGAAAGGCAAGCCCTACGATATTGATTTTGCTGCTGCCGACGATGAAATCGTGCAGGTGGATGTGCGCCAGAACGAAGGCGGACTGCCCAAGGTGTTCAAAATGTCCAATGCCGATCAGCGGTATTTCAAAGAATGTTTCAACAGCCTGCCGCCGGAAGGCCGGGTGCGCCGGTGCAAGGCGCTGATGCTGCGGCAGCTGAACAAGCTGAACATGGTGGATGCAGGAGAGCTTTCCGCCTATGTTGACCGCATTGTGGACGATATGGACAAAGCGCAGCTTGCGGCGATGGAAAAAGCACCGCTGGGCTACGCCGAAAAAATCCGCAGAAAGATCGAGCAGCTCCTGACGCAGCACTACAAAGAGACCTTTGCCCAATGGCTGGAAACGGAACGGGTTGTATGCAGGCCGTCTTACCGGCTGCCCAGCATGATTCATCCTGTTAACAGCACGGGTATGTTCGGCGGCTCCCTCTATCAAGCAGAGGAAGATATGAACCAGTTGGAGAAGGATCTAGTTATGGAACTGACTGCGCTGCCTAATATCCGCTGGTGGCATCGGAATATTGCACGGCAGGGATTTGCAATCAACGGATTTATCAATCATTACCCGGATATTATGGTCATGACCAACGGCGGAAAGGTTATCTTGGTGGAGACAAAGGGCGATCACCTGAAAAATGATGACAGCCGTGATAAAATCGAAGTGGGCCGTGCATGGCGCAATGCAGCCGGAAATCAGTATCGCTACTACATGGTGTTCCGGGACGGGGATAATCTGCCCAGTGGCGCAGTCAGCATGAGTCAGTTTTTGGAGTTGCTTCGCGCGTTGTGATTCTTTGTGCTAATCAGATTGGAGGAGGGATATTTCTTGAAGTTTTGTAATTTTCTCTTGCGTGTGGATGGAATACGGGAGGCGGCAAGAGACGATTTTGAGGCAGTGATCGAGAAGGGATTGCGTACATATAGACCCGTGCGCCAGAAATATCTGTATTCAATCGAGATGGAGATTGTAGAGGAAAGATTTTTCTGGATGTCCTGTGACTATGATGATGCAAAAAGATTCCGCGATTTTGTAATCAACAGAGAAACTGGCGAAAGGCAGCCGAATCCGAGGTCTAAAGAACAAATAGAGCCGAAGCAGCAATTTTTTGCCTGTTATGATTGTGCAACGCATATGCTGTATCTGAATGACATGACGCGACGGCCTTTTCTGGAAAAATACCTGAGTGATACACTTCAAAAAGAGTTCAAAATCAACAATGTTTACGCATCAGTGGATGAATTTTGCGATCGGGTAAAAACCATCCGTGGATTTCAATATACGCAAGTTGACAATCTGTTCAGTCGAAACAGCGACTTATTTATGCAGATCGGAAATATGTGGGGACAAGATTTGCCAAGCAAGATTCAGCTGAAAATGACATATGGCGATATTCCAGTGCATGGTGGCGGCAGGCAAATCATAGACATTTTCAGACATCATAAAGAAGAATTTGACAATGTCATTATAATCGGATGCGATGACGAAGGCGTAGAGCAAACCTTTGATTTTTCCTCTTTATTGAAGCATCTTGAGATTCATCCGGTCAAAGACGAAAATGAACAATTTACGCCCGATGAAGTGAAGGAGCTTCTGCTAAAGGAATTGAGGTGATTGTCCATGTATAAACGCCATAAGCGCCAGATTTTGCTTTGCGTAATAGTTACTACCGCTGCGGCGTTTATGTTCGATTTGAGCTTTGAACCAATCGCAGAGATTGCTGTCACGGTAGCTTCTATTGCAATGGGTGTATACATTGCGGCTGTTTCTGCACTGTTGGGAAGCCAATATGCCAAAGAGCTGAAAGAAACACCGGACAAAGAGCAGCCAACGAAAACATTGCTGGGGGTTTTAGCTGGATATTTTCGGTATGCAGGTATTTCATGCATTCTGCTGATTGTGGTAAGCTGTCTGTTTTTGATTCCGTCAAACATCAGCTTTTCTCCGTTGCTGTTAAAAGCGGGAGGAGCTGTATCATACGGCCTTTTTTCATCGAATATTCTTCTCCTTTGGCTTATTCTCCTGTTTTTGGTGAATTCCCTTGGGAAATCAGTCAAATGATTCTAAATGCCGAAATATTCGGGGGCAGCAGATGTGTTTCTGCTGCCTTTTTTCATGATGACATTCTGGTGCAGTGCTTCAGATGGTCATAAATACAGTAGAAGGATGTGATTGCTATGAAAATGCAAGTTCAATGGAGGGGGATGATGGGCCGATGCAGAATAAGGGTGTTTCCTTAAAGATCTGCGCCGGAATATAGTATGGCAAAACCGCTTGATCCCCAAAAAATAGAGGCGATGCGGCGATCCAGCGCAAGGGCAGAACGCAGAAATCAAAAGCGCAACCAGATGCGGGAAGAGATTGCACGCAACCAGTCCGGCAATGGCGTTATTGTGATTCCACCGCAGAAAAGCGCGGAGGCTCCTGCTCCGTTCAAAAAATTACGAGTAGCAGCGTACTGCCGCGTCAGCACACAGGAGGAACAGCAGGTCGGCAGCTTTGAGATGCAGGTGCATCATTTCACAAAGCGCATAGAGGCTAATCCCGAATGGGAAATGGTGGAGATTTATCAGGATGAAGGCATTAGCGCTACCACCATCGAAAAACGTCTCGGCTTCCAGAAAATGATTGCAGATGCTGTGGATGGCAAAATTGACCTGATATTAACCAAAAGCATCAGTCGTTTTGGAAGAAATATTGTGGATATTCTGAATAATCTTCGGACGCTGTCTGCGCTGAATCCACCGGTATCCGTCGAGTTTGAGACGGAAGGAATCACCTATACTGGTGACGGCAAAAATAATCTGCTGATTGCGCTTCTATCCGCACTGGCTGAAATGGAATCCCAGCAGAAGAGTGAAGCAATCAAAGCTGGCATCCGCTGGCGTATGGCTGAGGGTATCTATAAATTCTCGGTGCATAATACGCTTGGATTCTATCGCGATCACTTCGGACGGCTTGTGATTGAACCTACAGAGGCCCGAATTGTCGAGTATATCTATGAAAGCTGCTTGGAAGGAGCGGCACCCGCAGAAATAGCAGCGGCATTGACAGAGCAGGGGATCAAATCTCCGATGGGGAATGATAGCTGGTCTCCCGGTACCGTTCGAAGTATTCTAAGAAATGAAAAATACTGTGGAGATGCCTTGATGCAGAAAACCTATACCAAGGATTTTCGCACACATAGATCTGTAAAAAATACGGATTTGAATATGTACTTCAAGGAAAACCATCACACAGCGATTATTAAAAAAGAAGATTGGCTAAAGGTACAAAAGCTGCTGACAGAGAAACGTGGTACGCCCCCCAAAGCAAAACTGAGATTGCTGGGTACCCGATTCATTGTGAACCGTTTGAAAGACGGTTTGTTCAAAGGGTATCTGATTGTGGATTCCCGCTGGTCGTTTGCAGAGCGACAGGAATTTGTAAAAATGATACAAGAACCGCAAAATATGCAGAAGTAAAAGGATGGTCTATTATGAATTTTGATTTTTCCGCTTTGAATTTTGAAACGATTGATTCCAATATTAACGCATATCCCGATATGTTCCTGAACCAGAATGGCGTGACTTTCACGAAAAAGGTACTGGAGGATTTGGGGTATCCGGCCTACGTTCTGTGTTTGCTGGATGCCAAGGCGAAGGTGTTCGCGATCCGTATGTGCAAGAGCAACGAGCCGAAGGGCTTCAAATTTTCCAAGCCCAAGGGTGAGCAGAAAGGCGTTGTGACCATCGCCAATAAAAACCTGTTGGAGCCTCTGCGTGCGGTTACGGGAGAAAGCTGGATTCCGGGAAAGCGGTACCGCGTGCGCGGGTTCTGGGTTGCTGATGCAAAGACCATGTGCTTTGACTTGAACGAAGGTGTGCAGGAAGATTTCCGGCCTGTCGCGTCTGATGCCGAAGAAAAATAACGCATAGCAAGTCTACCCCAATGCATTGGAAGGATTACCCGACCGCTCTTTTGAATTTAGGTATGCAGTGCGGAAAAACGATTCTTCCTACTAAAGCCAAACAATAAAATGCGGCCACCGCAGGATATGTCCAGCGGTGGCCGTTTTCGTTCAAAAAATTCTCGGGATCGATATGGAGACATAAAGTTTAATGCGTACCTTTGTAGCAGTGTGCTTTCCCGATCGTTGTCGTATCGCCCATATATTTTACGCCATTTCTGTGTGGAAGTGCGTGGAAAGACATGGAATTATATGCGGCTGATTTTTCTGAAAATGCTTGTAACAGCAGGCTTTATCGGCTTTTGGGAAGATATAAGAAGTTATAAAATCAGGCCGGTCCCCTCCGATTCCTAATTTCATAGTTCGATCTATCTCCTTAATTTTTCGTTCGTGTTTCCTGGGGGAATGCGTTTGCAGGAGTCCGTTCGATCTGCCGGGCAGCCCGGAGCCGGTGGACGGGCAGCCGGATGAATGCGGGCCACTGTGGCCCGGAACGGGAGGCTCGGAGAGGTTTGGCGGAGCTGTCCTACAAAGAAAAGAGCATACCACTACATAGTAATGATACCATATAGCGATCTGTTTCTCAAGGCGGATTTTCGCCCTTTGGAACGGCGAAGAGCAGCATGCGGCCATTCTGGCGGGTCCATTCGTGTTGCGAAGGAAAAAACGGGAAGGATTGCGGGCGGAAACCTGCAGAGAACTGAAGGCTTTGATTTTTTGAACAATTTGGCTTTGAAAAGTTTGTCGAAATTTTTTTGAAGATTTTGAGCTTGCCGACAGAGGGGAAATCACCGTAACTGATATTATCAAAGTGGAATGATTGGTTAACAAAGTATAGGCGATTGAAAACAATACGACAAAAAACGACAGGTGAATTTGTTAAAAAGTAACTTTGTATTATCATTCTTGACCAAAAATAAGCGAAAGAACTGTTAAAGATGCTGCCTTTGTTATATTACGATGAAAAAATTGACAAAATAGAAATGCTTTTGTATAATTCGAACTAAAGATGACACGGAAATTTCAAGCTTTTTTCACGAAATCATTTTGAAAAATTGAAAAAAGCCAAAGCCGGAACAACAAATGCCTGCTGAAAAAGAGGAGAAAGCAGAGTTTTGTAGCAATTTTTGGATATTTTGTAAATGCTGTTTTGACTATTCACGTTAACGATGTTAACACGATAATAACAACTGGATTTGAACGAATCGAAAACATACGGAGCATATTCGGGCGATGAAAGAAAAAATAGAAAACAATACCATGGGAATAACGCCCAAAAACAAGCGCGGAAGTTTTTGGAAAACCGTTGGCAACGTGGCGTTTTATCTGGTTATGGCACTGATTCTGGTGTGGGCCTTCTGGTTTTCCAGAAGCGATGATCCCACCAAATCGGTTTTTGGATACCGCTTTTACTACATACAGAGCCCCAGTATGGAGCCGGATGTGCCGGTGGGGGCGGCGATTTTTACGAAAATTACCGATCCCGGCGAGATAAAAATCGGGGATGTGATCACCTACTATCTGGGCGATACCAGCGTATCCCATCAGGTCATCGAGATCCAGTCAGCGGGTGAGGGGATGCAGGAACTTTGGTTCCGTACAAAGGGCGTCGCCAACGAGGAGCCGGACCCGGAACTGGTGCCGGCGGAAGCGGTGGCGGGTGTAATGGTCCTTTGTATCCCCAGGCTGGGATTTGTGATGTCCTGGATCGGGGAGCACATGATGATGATCCTGTGGCTGTTCGGGTTGATCTGCGTTTTGTGTGTGCTGGTGCAATGGCTCGTGCGGGAAAGCAAAAAAGAGCCGAAAGAACCGCAGGAACAGCCTTGCCCCCAGGGGTAGTCCTTGCCCCCAGGGGTAGTGAAATTGGAACGAGCGGTGTCAATGTGAATGCTGCAGCCGTTGACACTGCAAAAAAGATGATATAAGGAGGAAAAAATGAAAATCAAAAAGAGCTTGGTCGTGGGCGGCGTGGCGCTGACCACGGCGGCACTGCTGTTCTCTGGCACGTTCGCGTGGGTCAGCAGCGTACAGGAAGCAACCAACCGGTTCTTGATGGAAGACTACAACGTTGCGCTGCATGACGTTCTGGATGGCACGCCTGTGGACAACGGCGGTTCCCATCAGGTGGAATGGGTAGCCGGTACCGAGGTCAACAAGGACATCTGGGTCAGCAACGAGGGTTCGGATAATATCCTGGTTCGCGTAAAGCTGATCGAGAACATGAGAATCCGCAAGGGCACTGAAGAAAAACTGAACGTGGAGAATGTGGTTCACGGCAGTGCTGAGGATGTACTTCATGATTACGTCACCTGGACCAACGGCGCGGCGGTCAAGACCTATGACGAGTGGAAGGAACTGAGCAAAGAGGAGCAGAGCGGCGAATACTGGGTACTGGCCGACGACGGCTATGCCTACTGGATGAAGCCTCTGGCACCCAGCGGCGATGAAGACGCTGTGGGCGCAGTGGGCAATACCGCCCTTCTGCTGGACGGCGTTACCCTGAACGAGGGTCAGGAAGGCGCCATCGAATACTCCATTAAGGTGGAGATGGATGCCATCGACGCCCAGCTGGCCGGCCTGAACGAGGAAGGCACCACCTGGACCGGCGAAACCGCCAAGGCGATGGCTACCGCCGCGGTATACGATCCGATTCAGGAAGAGATCAACCGCATTCAGGAAGACATTGCCAATCCTCCCACGGACAAGGAAGCCCATGTGAGCGCTTACCTGGCACAGAAGCAGAAGGCCCTGGACGCTTACAAGGCTGCCCAGAGCGCGCCCGATCCCGAAGAGAAGGAAGCTTATCTGTATGAAGCCAAATGGCGTGATCTGCGCGGTGAAAGCGAGATCGTCGGCGGCGATTACGTGAAGAGCCCCGGAAGCGGAGCGCAGTTCATCATGCGTGTGGATGACCGTCAGCCTGGTACCGGCGTTGTGGATGAGGCCTGCACCGGCACCATCGTGATGTACTACAGTAAGGATCTGCCCAATGCCCGCATTACTGATCTGAGCAATCCTGGCGTATGGCAGCACACGGATTATGTGGATGGAGTTCTGCGTGAGTACACCGTTACCGGTATCGAAGCTGGCGCCATGAAGAATGTGACCGCCAAGAACCTGATGCTGGAGAAGTGGAAGGCACATCCCGAACTGCTGAACGAGCACACCTTCGACGGCCTGACCACCACCTACGTAATCGTGGGCTACAAGGTTGCCGTCGGTCAGGAATTCCTGGATGATTTCAAGGCCGGCAAGTACGGTGTTCTGGCCAATGAAGTTCCCGAGGAAAACTACAAGTACTGGAAATAAGCGCAGCGTTTGGCTGTGAATCCGCATTTGCAGGCGGCCCGTTTTTGTGGGCGGGGCCGCCTGCAAAAATGCGGACAGGCCTTGTTTGAAGGCCACGCGGTTTCCGGCAAAGACTTATTTCAGGCCGTGTGCAGCAGAAAAACGGTTCTGCACGCGGCCTGATGTAAGGCTTTGGCGGATGTTTTTTCAATCTGCAAAAGAATTTTATTGGCACAGCAGGGAGGTATGGAACGCCATGAGGGAACACATGGGCAAAAAAACCTGGCTCCGGCGTTTGGGGGGACTGTGTGCGGCGCTGCTCATCTTTGTCAGCGCCATGGCCCAGGGCTCTTACGCCTGGACGGGCACGACCCAGACGGCAACCAATATATTCCTGCAGTATGAAAACTGCGGGAAGGTGCGTCTGGTAAAGTACGAAAAGGATACCCAGACCTCGCTGGCCAATGCGGTGTATGATCTTTACAAGGAAGATGGGACCCGAATGCCGGGGCGTTACACCACCGACGCCGAAGGAGTCATTGTGCTGCAGGATCTTGCGCCGGGAGAATATTTCCTGCGTGAGGTGCGCACACCCTATGGATATAACTTCGCAGACACGGAAAACGCGCTGCGGTTTACGGTACAGCCCAATGAAGAGGAAGTGCAGGAGCTGCGCGCGGAAAATATCCGGCGCAAAGCGGCGCTGACCATCCGCAAGGAAGTGGAAGGTCAGATGACCGATCCTGCCCATAAATTTACGTTCAATGTCTGGGTTGGCACGGAAGAGCAGACGTCCTTCGCCTACCGCATTTACGATGCGGCCGGAGTGCCCCTGACGGAACAGCTGACTCTGGTGAGCGGCCAGGCCATTTCTCTTTCGGCCGGCGAATTTGCCGTGGTGGAGGATATCCCGGTGGGAAGCGCCTATTCCGTGCGGGAAGTGTGCGAGCCCGGGTATGAGGTCGCCAGCACCGGCGCTTCCGGCACCATTCTGGAAGAGGGAAGCACCGCTGTGTTCCGGAATACCGTGAAAGAGACGGTACAGCCCTTGTATGGGGCTTTGACCATTACAAAAGAGGTTGAAGCCGTGAACGAGGGCGGAGACAACGAGCAGCCGGAAACTCCCAATGCGACGGAACCTCCGGCAACGGAAACTCCCGCCAGCCCGGAACCTCCGGCAACGGAAACTCCCGCCAGCCCGGAACCTCCGGCAACGGAAACTCCCGCCAGCCCGGAACCTCCGGCAACGGAGACTCCCGCCACTCCGGAGCCCCCGGCAACGGAAGCTCCTGCTACCCCGGAACCCCCGGCAACGGAAGCTCCCGCCACTCCGGAACCCCCGGCAACGGAAGCTCCCGCCACTCCGGAGCCTTCGGCAGCGCAAGCGATGGCATTGAAGACATCTGCTTTGCCTCAGCTGCGGAACGCATCCCAGAAGGCAGAGCCTGTGCAGCCGGTTGCGGATACGGCGCAGCCGGTACCAGCCCCGGAAGAAATCTTCCGGTTTACAGTCTGGATCGGCAATGACCCGGAGGCCGAATACACCTATACGGTGGATGGCGGTGCCCCGCAGACCCTGCGCAGCGGCGATACCCTGGAACTGCGGGCAGGTCAGAGCGCGGTCTTTGACCAGACGATTCCCGCCGGAACCTGGTATGAGGTCGTGGAACAGGAGCCCGGCGACTACAATGTTCGAACCGAAGGCAGCACCGGTACGGTAAAGACGGAAGGCAGCCTGGCCCGGTTCGTCAATACACCGGAGCGCACGGAGGGAGAACCTTCGGTGCTTCGCATCCATAAAATGATGCCGGATGCCGCGGCAGCAGACGAAAACGCGCGTTTTGCGTTCCGTGTACGCATCGGCAGCGATCCGGAAGCAGTTTTCACCTATACCGTGGATGGCGGCGAGGCGCAGAGCCTGAAAAACGGCGAAGTGATCTGGCTGGCCTATGGACAGACCGCAGAAGTTTCGGGCCTGACCTCCGGCACGGCCTATGCCGTCACAGAAGAGGTCCCGGCGGGCTATTCCTGCAGCAGCGAGCGTGCCTCCGGCACACTGGAGCCGGAGGGAACCACTGCTATCTTCCGCAATACCCTGCCCGCCGAACAGGAGCGCGGCAGCCTTACCATCGGGAAAACGGTGGTGAACGGCCTGGAGGATGCGGACCAGAGCTTTGACTTTGTGGTGACCATCGGCGAAGATCCCGAGGCAGAATATCCTTACATCCAATACAGTGCCGGAGAAACTCCGCAGCAAACCTCTGGTGTGCTGAAAAACGGGCAGACGGTCTCTCTGCGAAACGGAGAGAAGCTGGTCTTTGCAGACCTGGAAGCCGGTCTGACCTACTGCGTGGAAGAAAAGGACACCATGCCCGAGGGCTACGTGACGAGTGCCGTGGGCAGCTTTGGAACCATCACGGCCCAAGGTGTAAAGGCTGATTTTGAAAACCGCTATGTGGGCGTGCGCCCGGAAGAGGCGACGATCCTGCTGCAGGGCACAAAGCAATGGGATCATGGCGATACGCCGGACCAGCTGCGTCCCCAGGCAGTGAAGCTGAACGTACTGCTGGGCGAGACGATTGTGGCGGAGCAGACCGTCACTGCACAGCAGGAATGGAAGTATTCGTTTGACCTGCCCCGCTATCAGGCGGACGGCGTGACCCCGGCGGAATACACGCTGCGGGAAGAGCCGGTGGCCGGATATACAGCCTCTTATGGCGAAGCTTCGGCCGATGAGCAGGGCAACATCACGCAGGATGTTCTGAACACTGCCCTGGCGGCTGTGTACTACACACCCACACTGCAAAAGGAGCTGGCAGGCGACGAGCCTCCGGCAAAAGCCGAGTTCGTCTTTGAGCTCAAGGCGGAAGATGCCATGAGCCCGCTGCCGGAAGGCGCGACGGATGGAACGGCGCAGACCAGCATTACCGGTGCGGGTACCGCAGACTTCGGTGCGATCCGTTTTGACCGGGCCGGAAGCTATTCCTATACCATCCGGGAGCTGCCGGGCAGTCAGGAAGGCTATACCTATGATGAGTCCGTATACCGCCTCCTGGTTGAAGTGGAGGAGCAGGGCGGTGCGCTTGTGCTGACCCGTACGACGATGGAGCAAAACGGCAAGGAGACGGAGGAAATCCGGTTTGTGAACCGGTTCGAGAACAAGGCCACTCCGGAGCCTACCCAGACTCCTCAGCCTACAGACCGGCCGGAGCCTACTCAGGCACCTCAGCCCACGGACCGTCCGGAACCCACCGGGGCCCCGGTGCCCACCAGCCCGGCCCAGACACCGGTTCCCACGCCTGTAGCCACCGAGCGTCCGGCAGCCGGAACAGCAGGGACCGGCGGGGAAGACGGCACAGAACCGACGCCCCCCGCGCCCACTGCAGCACCGGAACCGGAGCAGACCCAGCCGCCGGAGGAATATGAGGACATAGACCCGGAGGAAACACCTCTGGCAGGCGGCACCAAAACGTCCTGGGCGCTGCTCAATCTGATTCTGATGATCCCGACAGTTCTGAGCGGCCTGGCTTCCCTGCTGTGGAGCCGGAGCAAGGAACAGAAGGCGGAACAAGAGACGGCGACCCGCGGAAAGAGACAGATGTTCTGGCGCATTGCCGGAGCGGTCGTGGCTATAGCATCCGTTGTGGCCTTCTTCCTGACGGAGGATATGCAGCTGCCCATGGTATTTGTGGACCGCTGGACGATTCTGATGGCCCTGCTGGCAGTGATTCAGATTGTGGCTCTGGTTCTGCGCCGCCCCGGACGGGAGGAACAGGACTGACCACCCCGTGAATCAGACCAATTGAAGCAAAACAAATAAGAGTGCGGCATCCGTTAGCGGATGCCGCACTCTTGTTTATTGGATATTGTTTCGAAACTCAGGTTCCGGCAGAGCCGCTTACAGGCTGCGGCCAAGCTCGTAGCCGTCCCAAATGGCGGCCATGATGTTGCGCACCTTGTTGGAGTCGCCGATGTTATGTACCGGCACGTCGCCCTGAGCCAGTTTGTTGTACAGGCCGTCGTTTGCCCGGTAACCCACGCAGCAGATCAGCGTGTCGCAGGGAACCTGGAACTGTTCTTCGCCCTTGCGCACCGTCACCTGATCCGGTGTGGTCTGCTCCACCACCGCATTGTCATGGATGGTTACATGCTCGTGGTTCAGCAGATCCTCCAGCATGAACTGATTCATATGGGGCACCACGCCGTGGCCGCCCAGCCGGTCGGATTTTTCCACCAGGGTGACCTTGTGGCCCCGCAGTGCTGTGACCCGGGCAGTCTCCATGCCGCCCACGCCGCCGGTGACCAGGATATTCTTCTTGCGCAGAGCGGGCTGCAGGCCGTAAATCTCCTCCCGACCGCAGGCAGGGTTTACCGCGCAGCAGACCGGGCCGTTGGCGATGCGGCCCAGCAGACAGCCGTCGTGGCAGCCCAGGCAGGGACGCACCTCATCTTCACGGCCATAGCGGATCTTGGTCACGTATTCCGAGTCGGCCAGCAGCGGGCGGCCGTAGCTCACGATGTCGCAGCAGTCGCCGATGGCGGCGTTGGCCATCTCGGGGTCGTCCATGCGGCCGGCCAGGATGATGGGCACGTTCACGTGCTGCTTCAGGATGCGGGCATATTCATTGTATACGCCCTTGCCGAAGTACATGGGCGGATGGTTCCAGTACCAGGAATCGTAGGTGCCGGCATCCACGTTCAGCATGTCGTAGCCGGCTTCCACCATCAGCTTGGCCGCCTGGATGCCTTCCTCCACATCGCGGCCCGTCTCCTGGTAGTCCTCGCCGGGCAGGCCGCCCTGGCGCAGGCCCTTCATGCAGCTCTTCAGGCTGTAACGCAGGCTGACGGGGAAGTCCGGTCCGCAGACCTTCTTGATGCCCTTCACGATCTCGGTGGCCACGCGCAGGCGGTTTTCCAGTGAGCCGCCGAACATGTCGGTGCGGTGGTTGTAGATGCTGATGGCGAACTGATCCAGCAGATAGCCCTCATGCACCGCGTGGATCTCCACACCGTCGAAGCCGGCCTTTTTCGCAATGGCGGCAGACATAACGAACTGCTTGATAAGCTTCTGGATCTCCTCCACGGTCATCTCGCGGTGGATGACGCTGGGGTCAAAGCGGTTGCCCTGCTCAGAGGGAGCAATGTTGTTTTTGATGAAACCGGGCAGGGCGCTGCGGCCCAGGCCGCCGGTGAGCTGCAAAAAGATCTTTGCGCCGTAGGCATGGACGCGGTCGTTCATGCTGCGGGTGCTGTGGATAAAAGCCACAGGGCAGGTGGTGGGGCAGGGCAGCGCCACGGTAGGGAAGCCCTCGATGGTGGTGTCTACGCTGCAGATGCCGGTGATAATCAGGCCGACATCATTTTTGGCGCGCTCCACATAATAATCCTGCAGGCGCTGATTGAATCCGCCATTGCTGTCTGCATAGCCAACGGGGCCCATCGGGGCCATGGAAGTGCGGTTCTTCAGGGTCAGCTTGCCGATGGTGACCGGCTCGAATAGCTTTTGATACTTCATACGACGTCCTCCTGTTTGAGTGGATGGAATTTCACAGAATTGATTCGGCGAATTTCTTCGGTTAAGTCCTACCACAGAGAAAAAGACCCGTCAAGAGATTAACATGTACAAAAAAACAGGCTGTATTTTGGTAAATACAGCCTGTTTCAGGTTAATGTTTTGTTATGCGGTGTAGCTTTTCAGATAGTTGGAAACCAGCTCCAGCGCGAAGGCCTTCAGGTCATAATTGCCCTTGCACTGGCACCAGTTGTACAAAACGCCGCGGGAGATGACCAGAATCTCCCGGCAGATATCCTCCGCCGGTTTTTCGCTGCGGATCACGCCGTTCTGCTGCAGGTGGGCCAGAATGCGGGTCAGTCCCAGAGGAAGCCCTCGCTCGGGCGAGAGGAAAAAGTCGGTGCCTTCGGTCAGCTGAGCCTTGTAGATCTGCAGGATGCTGTCCACGCCAAAGTCCATGGCGTACTGCATCTGACAGGCGATGTACTGAAGCACTGCGTTTTCGGTGCAGTCCTCCGCCAGGCTGGGGTATACCGTTTCGGTAAAATAGGCGTCACACTGGGAGTAGGATTCGATCACGATGCCCGCCTTGCTTTTCAGATGATGATAAAACGCGCCGGTGGAAACCCCTGCGGCACGGCAGATGTCCTCGATCTTCACGTTGTCGAAGCCCTGCTCCTGGATCAGCCCCATGGCCACGTTCAGCAGCTTTTGTTTTGTCTGCTCGGCCTGCTGCTTCCGGCTGGTCTTTGCCGGGGCGTTGTTTTGTTCTGCCATCGGTCCCGCTCCTCAATAGATAGAATCGAACAATCGTTGTGTCCTTCTGCACTATAGCAGAATCCGGCGGGAAACGTCAATAGAAAAGCGTCGGGCCGGCCACGTACAGGCGGAATGCATAAAAGAATGCTGGCTTTCCCTGTGTTCTTTTTTTATCCACATTTCTATTGTATAATAGATACAATTACTTGAATACCTGAAACAATCCGGGCCGCGGGGATACCCCGCGCTGCCCGACAAAGAAAAAGGAGCGGGAGAATATGCCCAACCAGAAAATTTTGATCGTGGACGATGACCAGAACATCTGCGAGCTGCTGCGTTTGTATCTGGCCAAGGAAGGCTACGAGACTCTGATCGCCCACGACGGCGAAAAGGCCCTGGAGCTGTTTGAACAGAACAAGCCCAACATGGTGCTTCTGGACGTGATGATGCCCAAGATGGACGGCTGGGAGGTCTGCCGCCGTATCCGTGCCCAGGCCAACACCCCCATCATCATGCTCACCGCCAAGGGCGAGACCTTCGACAAGGTGCTGGGCCTGGAGCTGGGCGCCGACGACTATGTGGTCAAGCCCTTTGATTCCAAAGAGGTAGTGGCCCGCATCAAGGCGGTGCTGCGCCGCTGCAACCCGGAGGAATCCGGCAAGGACGGCGTGATCCAGTTCGAGAACCTCTCGCTGGACATGAGCCGCTACGAGCTGAAGGTGAAGGGCAAGGTGGTGGAGGCTCCCCCCAAGGAGCTGGAGCTGCTGGCCTATCTGGCCGGTCATCCCAACCGGGTGTTCACCCGCGACCAGCTGCTGGACGAGGTGTGGGGCTTCGAGTACTATGGCGACTCCCGCACCATCGACGTGCACATCAAGCGCCTGCGGGAAAAGCTGGAGGGCGCCAGCGAGCAGTGGAGCCTGAAGACCGTTTGGGGCGTGGGCTACAAGTTTGAAGCAAAGGATTGATCGCGCGTGAGAAAAAGCATCAGTTCCATGTATTTCAGCACCACCGCCATTCTGCTGATTGTAAGCACGGCGGTGATGGGCCTGATCCAGATGTATCTGGTGATGGGCTATTTCCAGGACGACAAGCGCAGCACCCTGAACGACGTGGTGCAGGTGACCGCCATGCAGGTGCAGGAGGATTCCCCCCTGCGCCGCCTGCTGGAGGACGAGAGCGCCCGCATCAGCGTACAGGACCAGATGAAGCTGATCGGCCGCACCAGCAGCACCAATCTGCTGCTCACCGACGCCTCCGGCCAGGTGATGCTGTACACCCAGAACGAGGCCGAGCAGCTGATCGGCAGCCAGGTGGACGCCGAGATCCTGCGCCAGGCCCAGGAAGAGGACGGCTTTTTTGAGACCGGTACGCTGGGCGGGCTGTACGCCGGCAAATACTACACCGTGGGCCGGGTCATGCGGGACGAGACCGGCGCGGCCAGCGGCTATGTGTTCGCCTCGGCCAGCGCGGCCAGCCTGAACGTGTTCGTGAGCGACATGTTCTCCATCTTTGTGCTCAGCGCCGGGCTGCTTTTGCTGGCGGCCAGCCTTCTGGCCATCTTTGTGACCAACCGGCTCACCACCCCGCTGCGGCGCATCAGCGAGGCCGCCCGCAAGTTCGGCAGCGGCGATTTCAGCGTGCGCGTTCCGGTGGACGGCAACGACGAGGTGGCCCAGCTGGCGGTGACCTTTAATAACATGGCCCGCAACCTGGAGACCATCGACTCCTCCCGGGCCAGTTTCATGGGCAACATCGCCCACGAGCTGCGCACCCCCATGACCAGCATCAAGGGCTTCATCGACGGTATGCTGGACGGCACCATCCCCGACGACATGCGCCAGCACTATCTGGGCCTGGTGAGCCAGGAGGTGGGCCGGCTGACCCGCCTGATCCAGAACATGCTGGACATCTCCAAGCTGGAGGCGGGCGAGTACCGGGTGAACGCCCAGAGCTACGACATTTGGGAGAGCGTCACCGGCGTGGTGTTCAGCGCTGAACAGCGCATTCAGAACCAAAAGGTGGAGATTCAGGGCCTGGCCCCCACCCGCACCCTGGTCTATGCGGACCAGGACCTGGTGTACCAGGTGATCTACAACATTCTGGACAATGCCCTCAAATTCACCCCCGAGGGCGGCTATATCCGCTTCTCGGTGAAAAAGAGCGGCGGCATGGTCACGGTGTCCATCCGGAATTCCGGCCAGGGCATCGGGGCGGACGCGCTGCCCTTCGTGTTCGAACGCTTCTATAAAGAGGACAAGAGCCGCGGGCTCAACGCCCGGGGCAGCGGACTGGGACTGCACATCTGCAAGATCCTGGTGGGCCTTTCCGGCGGCAAGATCTGGGCCGAGAGCGAGGAGGGCCAGTGGTGCCAGTTCAGCTTTACCTTGCCCTGCGACCCGCCCCCGGAGCAGCGGCGCAAACAGCCCGGAAAAAAGTAAAAAGATAAGAGGTGCGGTTTCCGGCCAATGGGCTGGAAACCGCGCTTTTTGTTGTTTTTGTGCAAAAAACGTGAAAAGGGTTATGGCGGTTTGCTTTTTAGCGGGAAATAGGATAAAATTATACTGTATATCTTTGCGCACGCTCTGACGTTTTACGATTTGTAGAGCGGGCCCGTTGCGCGTGATCCATAAGGAGGACCTTTCCCATGACTCAACTGAGCCCCTCGATTCTGGCGGCGGATTTCGCCCGCCTGGGCGAACAATGCCGGCAGGTGCTGGACGCCGGAGCCGACATGCTGCACTTCGACGTGATGGACGGCTGCTTTGTGCCCAACATCAGCTTTGGCGTGCCGGTCCTGCAAAGCCTGCACAAGGCCCTGCCCGAGGCCTTTTTCGACGTACATCTGATGATTCGCCGCCCGCTGGACTATGTGGAGGGCTTTGTGAAGGCCGGCGCGGGCTGCATCACCTTCCATCTGGAGAGCGAGAGCGATCCGGGTGCAACCATCGACGCCATCCACGCGGCGGGCTGTAAGGCGGGCCTGTCCATCAAGCCGGGCACCCCGGTGGAAGCTCTTCTGCCTTACCTGGACCGGCTGGAGCTGGTGCTGGTGATGAGCGTGGAGCCGGGCTTCGGCGGCCAGAAGTTCATGCCCAGCGCGCTGGAGAAGCTCAAGGCGCTGCGGGCTGAGTGCACCGCCCGGGGCCTTTCGCCCTGGCTGGAGGTGGACGGCGGCGTGGACGCGGTGACCGGACCTGAGTGCGTGGCCGCTGGCGCCAATCTGCTGGTGGCGGGCAGCGCGGTGTTCGGCAAGGCCGACATGGCCGCCGCCGTGCGCGGGCTGAAGAGCCTGTGACCGGCCCAAATTTTGCAACGAAGGGAGCAGAGCACTTGAAGGAACAACAACTGGCCCGTATCCGGCAGGATAAGGGCGTTCATCGAGATCTGTTTTATATGTGCCTGCCGCTGCTGGCCATGGCCTTTGCGTTTTACGGGCTGCGGTCGGTGCTTTTGTGCGGCACGGCGGTGATCGCCGCCAACCTGAGCGACCGCCTTGTGGCCCGCCTGCGCAGCCGTCCCTATGAAAAGGGCGAATGGAGCAGCGAGGCCTTTGCCTTTATGCTGGCCCTCATCCTGCCCGCCACGGTGAGCTACTATGTGGTGATCGTGGGCGCGGTGGCGGCGGTGCTGCTGGGCAAGGAGGCCTTCGGCGGCTACGGCTGCTATGTGTTCCACCCCACCGCCGTGGGCTATGCGGTGGTGGCGGTGAGCTGGCCCGAGCAGGTGTTCCGTTATCCGGAGGCCCATCTGTTCCAGGGCCTGCCGCTGGGCAGCGTTTCCGGTGTGCAGCTGGTGGATTCCCCCCTGCATGCCTTAAAGACCGGCGGTCTGCCCACACTGGATAATACCACCCTGTTTCTGGGCAACTACGCGGGCCCCATGGGCGTGACCGCCCTGCTGGTGATCCTGGCCTGCGCGCTGTTTTTAGCAAACCGGCGCCGGCTGCATCTGAGCGTTGTGTTCGGCTTTCTGATCACCTGTGCGCTGGTGGCCTTTGTGGCCCCCCGCCTGGGCGACATCCCCGCCTTCAGCATGCCCTGGACTTATGTGGCCGACCGGCTGGCGGTGATGAAATACGAGCTGTGCAGCGGTGGACTGCTGTTTGCCGCGGTCTACCTGATGGCGGACCCGGTGATCTGCCCCACCAACCGGATCTCCCGGATTTTGTACGGGGCGCTCAGCGGCTTCATGGCCATGATGTTCCGCTACTACGGCAACTACGAGACCGGCGTGTGCTTTGCCATCCTGGCGATGAACGCCTTCTCCGGCTGGCTGGACCGGGCCGTGCTTCGCATCCTGCACCGAAAGGGGGTCGTGCGCCGTGAACTCTAAAAAGGCGAAATACCTGTCGGAAAACATGGAGCGCATCGCCCGGCGGGATCGAATCTTCCTGAACAACCCGGTCATTATGCAGGGCATGGGCCTGGCGCCGCTGGTGGTGGCCGCCACCAACGGCATGAATGCCCTGATGCTCAGCGTGGCGGTGCTGCTGCTGCTCACCCCCACCCGCGTTGTGGCGGCCATGGTCTGCCGCACCGGCCGGGGCCAGCTGCGGGCGCTGGTGTACTGCTTCACCAGTTCGATTCTGTACATCGGCGTCTATTTTGCACTGCGCGCCATGTTCGACGTGGAGATCCTGCAGCTGGGCGTCTATCTGCCCATGCTGGTGGTGGAGCCGCTGATCATCAAGCGGTACGAGCGGCCCCAGCCCGAGCGGGTGATGACCGCCCTGCGCAAGGGCCTGCGCACCACCGCGGGCTATGTGCTGGTGCTGATGCTCATGGGCTGCCTGCGGGAGATTCTGGCCGCGGGCACCCTGTTCAGCGCCCCCATCCCCCGGCTGAGCACCACCCTGCTGCCCATGGCCAGCCTGCCCGCGGGCGGGTTCATCCTGTTGGGCGTGGTGTGTGCCATCTGGCGTGGTTTGGTACGGGCCTATAAAAAACATGTGCATACGGAGGCGAGACGAGGCGAATGATGGAAGTAATAAAAGCCTGCAGCACCTTCTTTTTGTATGCTGTAACGGCGATTTTCGCGGAAAACGCGGTGTTTAGCCGGGCGATGGGCGTGTCCCGCCTGGTGAAGCTGGTGGAGGACTCCACCGTGGACACCCTCACCTTCGGGGGACTGCTCTGTCTGATCCAGCTGGTGGCGGCGCCGCTCACCTACTGGGTAAACCTGCTGCTCACCCCGCTGAGCTGGCGCAACGCCGTGCGCCCGTTTTTGTTCATTCTGTGCAGCACGGTGGCCTTCTTTGTGGTGCTGGGCGTGCTGCTGCTGGTGCTGAAGGAAAAAGCCCGCCGCATGCTGGCGGTGCTGCCCATGGCCACCTTCAACACCGCAGTGCTGGGCGTGCTGCTCATCGCCGCCACCCAGAGCTTCAATCTGGTGCAGACCATGGGCTTTGCGCTGGGCAGCGGCATGGGCTACACCGCCGCCGTGGTGGTGGTGAGCGAGGGCCAGCGGCGCATGCGGCAGGACATGGTCCCCGGCAGCTTCAAGGGCCTGCCCATTACCCTGATCTACATCGGTATCCTGGCGCTGGCCATCTACGGCTTTACCGGACACCGGATCTCCATTGGTTGACACAGCGCGAAGGGCGCCAAGCGCCCACGCGGAAAGGCGGCTTGATTTCGTATGGCAAAGAAAAACCTGGGTAAAGTAAAGCGGTACCGGCGCAGCTTCTACACCGGCCGGCAGCGCGCAGCGCGCATCATCGGCGGCGCGGCGGCTCTGGTGGCCCTGTTCGTGGCGGGCTGGCTGGTGGGCCCCGCGGTGATCAATTTCGGTACCAGCACCTGGTACAGCATCATGCGGGGCGATTCCGACAAGGCCCCCACCAGCACCTCGCAGAGCGTTTCCCAGCCCGAGAGCGGCAGCGGCGAGAGCCAGGGCCAGGCGGCCAGTGAGCCCCAGCCCACGGCCCAGCCCCAGCCGGAGGGCGATATGACCCAGGGCGGCTGGGCCTTCCTGGACCCGGCCAGCCTTACCAGTGCGGACGCAGCGGCGCAGCTGGCTGGCCAGCTGGCCGGTGAAGGCGTGCGCTATGCGGTGGTGCCCTTGAAGGACAGCACCGGCAGCGTGTATTACGCCAGCGCTCTTCCGGCGGCGGCAGCCGGCCTTTCCACCACCCAGATCGACGGCGCGGCCGTGGCTTCGGCTCTGAAAGAGCAGGGCATCGTGCCGGTGGCGGGCGTGTGCGCCTTCCAGGACCCCCTGGCGGCCAGCGCCAATCGGGAGATGGCGGTGAAGTATCAGGGCACGGATTATCTGTGGCTGGACGCTGCCCAGGACAAGGGCGGCAAGGCCTGGCTGAACCCCTGGTCCAGCGCCGCGGTGGACTACATCGGCGGCATCATCGACGAGGCGAAGGCCATGGGCTTTGAGCAGATCTGGCTCACCGGCGTGCAGCTGCCCACCACCGCAGGCCGCGACAAGGCCAGCTATGGCGACACCGCGGGCGTGACCGAGGCTCAGTGCCTGGCAAACGCTCTGGCCGCCTGGCAGGAAAAGGCCGATTGCTGGGTGGAATATCCGCTGAACGTGGCCAGCGGCCAGGAGACCCGCCTGACCGGCGGCACCATCGACGCGCTGGGCATTGAGAATCTGGCCATCCGGGTGGACGGCGAGCTCACCGAGGAGACCCAGACCCAGCTGGACGCCGCCAAGGCAGCGGCCAAGGGCTGCGCCTATGTGGGTGTGCGCACCGGCGACGTGTTCGCGGTGGAGGCGGGCCAATGAGCCAGCCCTGCTTTTGCCCCGGGGAGCTGCTGCTGCCCGGGGAACCGATTTCCGTTGAGCAGTGGGCCTGCCCCTCGGCGGGCGCTTTGAGCCGGGAGAGCTGGCAGGAGCTGGAGGCCCGGGGGGAAAACGCCCCCGGCGCCATGCGGCTGCTGGTACCGGACGCGCTGCTCCAGCGGGTGGAGACCGGCCAGCGGCTGGCCGCGGCAAAGGCGGCCATGGAACGGGCGGAAGAGACCCTGACGCGGGCAGTAAATGGCGTTGTCTATCTGGAGCGCACCCTGCCCGACGGCCGGGTGCGCCGGGGCCTGGTGGGCCTGGTGGACCTGGAGCAATACGATTTTGCCGAGGGCAGCCGCACCCCGGTGCGGGCGCCCGAGGCGTTGGCCGCCCGGCAGGTGCTGCCCCGGCTGGACCGCTGGGAGGACGCGGCGCTGCAGAGCAGCCACATCCTGCTGGCGGCGGACAAAAGCGAGGCGGAGCTGTTTGCTCCCCTGGCGGACATACAAAAGGAAGAGCCCCTCTATGAGGGGAATTTGAGCTATGGCGGCGGCAGCGTGAAGGGCTGGGCGGTGGAGGACACCGCCCGCTTGAACGCTCTGGCGGCGCTGTTCGATGCGGAAAAAGCACCCGAAGGCGCGGTGCTGCTTGCCCCGGTGAGCGGCGGGGAAGACCTGGCCGCCGCCCGGGCCTTTTGGATGCTGGCGAAAGAGGAGCTGAGCGAAGCGGAGCGGGAAGGGCATCCGGCCCGGTTCTGCCTGGCCGAGGTGTGCAGCATCCAGAGCCCCGGCCTGCGCCTTGCCCCCGCCCACCGGCTGGTGATGGGGGTGCAGGGCCTGCCGCTGCTGGCCGCCTTCCGCACCTGGTGCGCCGGGCAGGGGGTGCGTCTGGAGGACGAACCCGCGCCGGAAAGCCTTCGGCCGCTGTGCTTTGTGTACGGGACCTGGCAGCGGCAGGTGTGGCCCACCGGCGGCCGGTGGCCGCTGGCTGCGGGCCTCTTGGAGGCCTTTTTGCAGGATTACCTGCAAGCCAATCCCGCCTGCTTTACCGACCGGATGGCCGATGAGGCCGAGCTGCGGGAGCTGGCGGCGGACGGCAACACCGGCATTTTGCTGAGCGAGACAAACGAGGATCTGTTCCGGGGCCTTTGCGGGGGCGGGTTTCTGCCCCTGGGGCTGTTTGCGCCCCTTCCGGCCCGGGAACAGCGGTACGAGCTGGAGTGCAGGCGCATCCGCTGAGAGCGCCGCGCCCCGGCTTGTTTCAGACAGAGGCCGCGCCCGATGAACGGGTGCGGTGCTGCCTTTTAGGAAAGCGATTTTTGGAGGATTATGAATTTTAGCGAACTGAAACTGACCCGCCCCCTGCTGAAGGCAGTGGAGGAACAGGGGTACAAGACCCCTTCGCCCATCCAGGCCAAGGCGATCCCGCCGGTTCTGGCCGAATACGACCTGCTGGGCTGCGCCCAGACCGGCACCGGCAAGACCGCCGCCTTCGCGCTGCCCATCCTGCAGCGGCTGGCCGCCAGCCACCCCTCCCACAAGGGAGTGCGGGCCCTGATCCTGACCCCCACCCGTGAGCTGGCCTTGCAGATCGACGAGTGCTTTGCCAATTATGGCCGGTACCTGAACGTGAGCCACTGCGTGGTGTTCGGCGGCGTGGGCCAGCAGCCCCAGGTGGACGCGCTGCGCCGCGGCGCGGACGTGCTTACCGCCTGCCCGGGCCGGTTGAACGACCTGATCGGCCAGGGCCACGTGGACCTGAGCCGGCTGGAGATCTTCGTGCTGGACGAGGCGGACCGGATGCTGGACATGGGCTTCGTGAACGACGTGAAAAAGGTCATCCGCCACCTGCCCGCCCAACGCCAGAACCTGCTGTTCAGCGCCACCATGCCGAAAGAGATCGAGCAGCTGGCAAACAGCATCCTGAAAAAGCCGGTCACCGTGAAGGTGGACCCGGTGAGCAGCACCGTGGAACGGATCGAGCAGAGCCTTTACTTTGTGAACAAGCCGGACAAAAAGCGGCTGCTGGCCAAGCTCCTGGCCGACCCGGCGGTGACCAGTGCACTGGTGTTCAGCCGCACCAAGCACGGGGCCAACGCCATCGCCACCTTTTTGAACAAGCAGGGCATCGGGGCGGCGGCCATCCACGGCAACAAGAGCCAGAGCGCCCGAGTGGCCGCGCTGGACAGCTTCAAGGCGGGCAAGATCCGCGCCCTGGTGGCCACCGACATCGCCGCCCGGGGCATCGACATCAACGAGCTGTCCCATGTGTTCAACTTTGACCTGCCCGAGGTGCCCGAAACCTACGTGCACCGCATCGGCCGCACCGGCCGGGCCGGGGCCGAGGGCGTGGCCATCAGCTTCTGCAGCCCGGAGGAGAAGGAATACCTGGCGGGCATCGAAAAACTGAACCGGAAAAAGATCCCGGTGCTGGAGCTGCCGGACCTGGGCGAGCGCCCGGAGCCCGCTGTTCCGGCCCAGCCCGCACCTCGCCCGGAGCGCCAGAAAGCAAAGCCCGAGCAGCGGGTGGAAAAACCAAAAAAAGAACAAAAGCAGGCTGAAAAAGCGCCTGAAAATCAGCAGGAGGTTAGCATCGTGGAAGAAAAGAACACCCAGGCTGGCCAGCCCCTCTCGGCCAGTGCAAAGCGCCGCCGCCGCCGTCGCCGTGCGGCAGGTAAGGCTGCGGAAGCGGCAGCCCAGGAAAACGCAAAGCGGGAGGAGCGCGGCGAACGCCCGGAGCGCAATGAACGGAATGAGCGCCCGACGGAAAAGCAGGCCGCAAAGCAGGCTCCTTCCAATCGGGAAAAGGCCCAGAGCGGCCGCGGCCAGCAGAAGAACGCCGCCCGCCCCGAGCAAAAGCAGAGCCAGCGGAATTCCGGCCGCGGCCAGCAAAAGCCCGCCCGGGCGGAAAAGCAGCCCCGGCAGACAGCCCCGGTGAAGGACGAGGACCCGGGCCTGCTACTGATCTCCCGCAAGCCCCCGGCCCAGAAGTTCGCCAGCTTTGAGGAGTACATGAAGAGCCACGGCGGCTTCTCCGAGCCCATCGAGGGCGAGGCGGAGGAATGAGCGGCTTCGTATGCCCGGTGTGCGGCAAGCCCCTGAGCGAGAGCGGCGGCGCGGTGCGCTGCGCGGCGGGCCACAGCTTTGACAAGGCCAAGGAGGGCTATGTGAACCTTTTGCTGGCCAGCCGGATGCGCACCAAGGCCCCCGGCGACAGCAAGGAGATGGTGGCCGCCCGCAACCGTTTTTTGAACGGGGGCGGCTATGCCCCCTTCGCCGCCGAGCTGGCCCGGCTGTGCGCTGAGCTTGCCCGCAAAAAGGGCGGCGTGCTGCATATCCTGGATGCAGGCTGCGGCGAGGGCTATTACGACGGGGCCATCTGCGCCGAATTGGAGCGGCAGGGCCTGGCCTTCCGACTGGCCGGGTTCGACATCAGCAAGGCCGCGGTGCGGCTGGCGGCAAAGCGTAAGCTGCCCGGAGCGCAGTTCGCGGTGGCCAGCAGCTTCGCCGCCCCGGTGGAAAGCGGCTGGGCCGACGTGGTGCTGAACATCTTTTCTCCCTTCGCGGGGGAGGAGTTCCACCGCTGTCTCGCGCCCGGCGGCACCCTCATCTATGCGGTGCCCACTGCGGATCATCTGATGGGCCTGAAAGACGTGCTCTACGACGAGCCCTATGAAAACCCCTGCCAGCAGGTGGAATACCAGGGCTTTGCCCTGGCCGGGGAGACCCGGGTGGAGGGGTGCATCACCGTGGAGGGGCAGGCCATCGGCGATCTGTTCGCCATGACCCCCTATTACTGGAAGACCCCCTCCGAGGGCAGTGCCCGTCTGGCCCGGCTGGAGCGGCTGGAGACCCCCATCGGGTTCCGCTTTTTACTCTACGACCGGCGAGATTGATAAAAAAGAATCATTTTTGTTGCCGCTGCAACACAGAGGTGCTTTTATTCGCCGTATAATAAGGTGTATTTTAAAAAGAGGAAGCGCAAAGCGGCGGTCGCCGCGAAGCGCACGGCAATATTATCAACAAGGCGGCCAGCCCGCCCGATAAAGGAGAGAATCGACAATGGGAGCATTACAGGCAAAGGAAAACATTTGGTGGGTCGGCGTGCAGGACCCTGATCTGCGCGTGTTCGATATCGTGATGTACAGCGAGTACGGCACCAGCTACAACGCCTACGTGGTGAAGGGCACCGAGAAGACCGCCGTGTTCGAGACCGTAAAGGCCAAGTTCTTCGACCAGTACCTGGAGAACCTGAAGGAGGTCTGCGACCCCTCCACCATCGACTACATCGTGGTGGGCCACACCGAGCCCGACCATGCCGGCGGCGTGGAGAAGCTGCTGGCCCTGGCCCCCAATGCCACCGTTGTGGGCAGCGCCACCGCCCTGACCTTCCTGAAGGAGATCGTGAACCATCCCTTCAAGAGCCAGGCCGTGACCGAGAAGGACCAGATCGACCTGGGCGGCATGCATCTGGAATTCCTGAGCGTGCCCTTCCTGCACTGGCCGGACAGCATGTACACCTACATCCCCGAGGCCAAGGCTCTGTTCACCGTGGACTCCTTCGGCTGCCACTACGCCGACGACCGTGTGTTCAACGACCAGATCGAGGGTGACTTCGAGGCCGCTTACAAGTACTACTTCGACAACATCATGGGCCCCTTCAAGCCCTTCGTGCTGAAGGCTCTGAACCGGATCAAGGATCTGGACATCGAGTTCATCGGCAACGGCCACGGCCCCGTGCTGCGCACCAACCTGCAGCACTACTTCGACCTGTACCGCAAGTGGGCCACTCCCGTGAAGAAGGCCCCCGAGGACCGGAACGTGGTCATCGCCTACGTTTCCGCCTACGGCTACACCAAGCAGCTGGCCGAGACCATCGCCGAAGGCCTCGCGGACGGCGGCGTGCAGCACATCCAGATGTTCGACCTGGTCACCGACGACAACGCCGCTGCCAAGGCTGCGCTGCAGTCCTCCGACGGCTTCCTGCTGGGCAGCCCCACCCTGGTGGGCGACGCCCTGCCTCCCATCTACGAGATGCTGGTGGGCCTGAACCCCATCATCCACCGCGGCCTGCCCGCCGCCGCCTTCGGCAGCTACGGCTGGAGCGGCGAGGCGGTTCCCAACCTGACCGCCCGCATGGAGGCTCTGAAGCTGGGCCAGCCCCTGCCCGGCCTGAAGATCCGCTTCAAGCCCAGCGACGCCCAGCTGGCCGAGGCCCGTCAGTATGGCCGCGACTTCGCCGCCGCCGTGCTGAAGTAAGCATAACTCCCAAAAGCAAGCAAAAAGGACCGATGCGTTTCGCATCGGTCCTTTTCTTGTGTGATTAAAGATCGTCCGCGTCCTGCTGGGGCATCTCGCCGGGGATGGCGGGCATGCCGGTGTAGCTGCCCTCCGGGTCGTCCTTCGCGGGGCGGGCGGCTTTCAGCACCTGCTGTGCTGCCTTGGGAATGGGTGCGGAATCCTGTTTTTTCATGGCATATCGCCTCCTTTGGTATATACTCTGCCCAAATGGCCCATGCTGTATGCGCAAATCTATGCAAAGGAGCGATGTGCATGCAAAACGGCCCCAAGGCCTTCTGGCTTTCGTTTTTTCTCACCCTGGCCATTCTGGTCCCGCTGCTGGGGGGCTTTGTGCTGTACGGCCTGTGGCAGCAGGGTACCGCCGCCCCGGCCCAGATCGCCCAGAGCGGGGTGCCGGTGGGCAGCCCCACCCAGGAAAACGACCACACTCTCTTTGTGGCAGTGGCCGCCGAACAGCCCGGCTTTGTGCTGCTGCGGCTGGACGGCGTGAACAATGTGATAAGAGTCTGCCCGGTGCCTGCGGCTAGTGTGGTGTCCGCCCCCAGCGGGCCCACCCTTCTGCGGGACAGCTACCAAAGCGCCGGACCCGGCCGGGCGGCGGAGCTGCTGAGCCAGACGCTGAACATCCAGATCGACCGGTATCTGGCCATCGCCCCGGCCAGTTTGGGCACCGCCTGGAACGGCATGGAGCCGCCCCGGGTGAACCTGACCGGCCTGCTGGAACCCCAGGAGCTGGCGACCCTGGGCCTGAGCGAGGACCCGGTGGTGAGCCTTGCGCCGGAAAGCGCCTCGGAGTTTCTGGCAAAGCTGGCCGCAGAGGGGGTTCCGCCCGCCCGGCTGGAGCGAGTCCGGGGCGCGGTGTGGGATGCAGCCCTGCGCCAGCAGCTGCCGAGCCTTTCCACCACCCTGATCGAGGGCCTGCGCAAGGCCAGCAGCACCCTGCTTTCCGACCTGACGGTCACCGATCTGTACGACATTCAGGACACCCTGAACTGGCTGGCCCGCCAGCAGGCCCAGGTGGAGGTGGAGGTCATCCCCGGCCGCTGGGGCGACGCGGGGGACCGCTACGAATTCACCGAGGACAGCATGGCCAGCGCCAGCGGCTGGTTCGTGCAGCGCCAGCAGCCCAGCGAAAGCCCGGCCCTGGCCACGCCCCAGCCATCGGCGGGCGCTTCGGCAAGTCCGGCGCCCAGCCCCACGCCCGAGCCGTCTCCCGGCCCCTCGGGGCAGGCGGCAGCGGCGCAGCCGGTCAGCCCGGTTCCCACGGCCACGGCCCAGCCCTCTGCCAGTCCCACGCCGCCCCCGGTGAGCGGGGCCCCGGCGGGGGCGCTGGGCTGAACAGCTCAATCCCAGAGCCGGGCCAGCAGGGCGGCCAGCGGTTCGATCTGTTCACTGGCCAGCGCGCCGTAGCCCGCCACCAGGGTATTGGGCGGGCAGGAGGTGGTGGTGCAGTATTCCGAAAGACCTGTAATTCGTATCCCCTCGGCCCGGGCCAGACGGACCAGCTCCGCTTCGCCCGGGCCGTTTTTTACCTGGATCAGCAGATGCAGACCGGTGTGCTGACCGGAAAAGTGCAGCCGCCCCGGCCCAAAGGCTGCGTTCAGCGCACCGGTGAGGGCCTGCATCCGGGTGCGGTACTGGCCCCGGCAGCGGGCCAGGTGGCGGGTGAAGTGGCCCTCCTGCAAAAACACCCGCAGGGTCTGCTGCTCGAACCGGCTCACGGTGGAGGAGTAAAAGCCGAACTCCTCCTCAAAGCGGGCCAGCAGGCCCCGGGGCAGCACCATGTAGGCAATACGGATGCTGGGGGCAAGACTGCGGGAAAAGGTGGAGAGATACACCACCGGCCCGCCGCTGCCCGCCATGCCCTGCAGGCTGGGCAGAGGGCGCAGCTCGAACCGAAATTCCGAGTCGTAGTCGTCCTCGATGATGTACCGCCCCGGCTCGGCCAGCGCCCACTGCAGCAGCGCCGCCCGCCGCCCGGCGGGCATCACCGCGCCGGTGGGGAACTGGTGGCTGGGGGTTACATAGGCCAGGCGGGCGTTTGTCTCAGCCAGTTTTTCCACCACCAGGCCCTGCTTGTCCACCGGCACCGGCACGCAGTCCATGCCGCTGCTGTGCAGAATGCGCTGGGTCCGGCTGTAGCCCGGGTCCTCCACAGCGGCCGGGCCCTCCACCAGCCGGGCCAGCAGGCCCAGCAGGTACTCCACTCCCGCGCCCACCACGATCTGGTCCAGGGCGCAATCCACCGCCCGGTAGGCCCGCAGGTAATCCGCAATGGCTCCGCGCAGGTCCTCGTCCCCCTGGGGATGACCGCGGGTGAGCAGCTGGGGCTGGGAATAGAGCAGCTCTTTTTGAATACGACCCCAGGTGCGGAAGGGGAAGAGGGCGGTGTCGATGCCGCCGGTGGAAAGATCATACCGCCACACCGGCACGTCGGCGGGCCGGGGCGCGGGCGCGGGGCCGGGCAGGGCGGTCTTGGGGCCGGTGTAGCGCTGCACGAAAAAGCCGGACCGGGCCCGGGCTTCCAGGTAGCCCTCCGCCACCAGAAGCTGATAGGCGGTGTCCACCGTGTTCACGCTCACCGAGAGCTCCGCCGCCAGGCTGCGCTTGCCCGGCAGCCGTTCGCCGGGAGCCAGCTCTCCCTGGCGGATCTGGGCTACGATGGCCCGGTACAGCTGGTCATACAGCGGCCCGCCCCCGGCCTGGGCGGCAAAGGAAAGCTGAAACATACAGACAAACTCCTCTCTTTTGCTCAGTGAAGCGGTAAAACTGGACCCATAAAAAAGTTATCTTCTGGATATTATCATGGGTTCAGAATCCGGTATAATATGAGCATAGAGAACGGGGCGAAAAAAGTCAAGGTAAAAACAGCCCGCCCCGCCGGGAGGCATATCTATGGAAAAGAAGTTTTGGAGCGTGCAGCGGCTGGCGGTGTTCGGCCTGATGAGTGCGCTGGTATTCGCGTCCAGCTGGATGCAGATTCCCATTGGTGATGTGAGCCGGGTACATCTGGGCAACGGCTTCTGCGCTTTGACCGGCCTGCTGTTCGGACCCTGGGTGGGCGGTCTTGCCAGCGGCATGGGCAGCATGCTGTTCGATTTCACCAACCCCCTGTACATCGCCGAGAGCTGGATCACCTTCCTGACCAAGTTCTTCATCGGCTTCGTGGCCGGTCTCATCGCCCGCAAGGGGATGGGCAAAAGCCCGGCAGCCCAGCGCGTGTGGGACATTGTAGCCGCGGTGGCGGGCACCCTCACCTATGTGGTGCTGTATCTGGGCAAGAGCTTCATCATGATGTATTTCATCGAGCGGCAGACCCTGGGCGCGGTGCAGGTGCAGCTGGTCACCAAGCTGCTGAGCAGCCTGATCAACGCGGGCGCGGGCGTGCTGGTGGCAGTGATCCTGGCCGGGGCGCTGCGTCCGGCGCTCAAGCGGGCGGGGCTGTTCCGCAAGCAGCTGCTGTGCTGAATTTCATCTGGAATCCAAGGGGCCGGGGATATTTCCCCGGCCTGTTTTTTTGTTCGACGGCCCTCGTTTGACTTTTGCCCGCCCGCCGCGATACAATAAATAGTACATTTACATCCGCGCGGGGCGCGGGCGGCCGCAGGGCCGCGAAACGGAGGGCGAAACATGAACACAGCGCGTCAGGTGCTTTTGATCTACAATGCGGCCGCGGGCAAGCGGCGGGTGGCACAGGAGCTGGAACCCATCATCACCGGGCTGACCCGGGCGGGCTGCCTGGTCACCGCCTGCCCGGTGGGCGAGGGGCCCGGCGCGCCGGAACTGCTGGCGGCATACCCGGACCGGTTCGACGCGGTGGTCTGCTGCGGGGGCGACGGCACCCTGCATTACATGGTGAACGATGTGATGGGCCTGCCCCGGCCGCTGCCGGTGGGGTATCTGCCCTTCGGTTCCACCAACGACTTTGCCGCCTCGGCGGGGCTGCGCCGCTCTTTGGAGGAAAACTGCGCCGCCATCGGGGCCTTTTCGCCCCGGGCGCTGGACCTGGGCCGGTTCAACGAGCGGCATTTCTGCTATGTGGCGGCCTTCGGAATGTTCACGGCGGTGTCCTACCAGACGCCCCAGGCCACCAAAAACCTGCTGGGCCATTTTGCCTACGTGCTGGAGGGTGTGCTGCGGCTGGACCTCTCTCAGGGCTGGAAGGCAACCATCCAGGTGGATGACCAGACCCTGGACGGCGAATTCTGGTACTGCTCGGTGAGCAACTCCCGTTACATCGGGGGCATGGCGGTGCCGGAGCAGAGCGCGGTGAAGCTGGACGACGGCAGCTTCGAGGTGATGATCCTGCGCAAGCCCCAGACCCTGCCCCAGGCCCGGCGGCTGGTGACGTGCCTGATGAGCCAGAAGCCGGACGGCGAGCTGCTGTATCTGATGCAGGCAAAGCATGTGCGGGCGGTGTTCGACGAGCCCACCGGCTGGACGCTGGACGGCGAGGCAAGCCCCCAGGTGATGGAGGCGGACATCCGGGTGGAGCCGAGGCGGCTGGAGCTGCTGGTTTGAAGCCAAAGGCAATACCGCGCAATTTCAGGCGATGCGCCGCCTGAGCCCATCAGGCGTGAATTGTGCGGCGTTGCCCTAAGAAAAAAGGGCGGAGAACGGCGTTTCTCCGCCCTTTTTCTGCGCCAAAGAGAGGGCTCAGAGGGAAAAGATGGCAAAAAAGGTGAAAAATTTGCGCGGCCGGGCGTTTTTTCGCCGTATTGTTTGCGCCCCGGGGGAAAATAGTGTAAAATAGCTTGGTACGAGTAATTTTCCCGACTGAAAAAAGAAAGGTGAACGAATCGTGGCATCCAATCGTAAACGTGCGCCCTGGCAGAGAAAACTGCGGGCGCTGCTTCAAAAGCCGGCGGCTCTGCCCATCCTGGCGGCGGTCTGCGGCTTGATTATCGTGGTCATCGCGGCCATCGTGGTGTGGTTTACCGTGCTGGGCGGAAAGTCTGCCACTTCCGACGGCTCCAGCTGGTCCGAGCCCGCCAGCGATGCTTCCTACGACGCCACCGCCGACAAGGTGGACGTGGAGGCCTACAAGGGCACCGTGCTGCCCGAGAGCGAGGACGCCGACCAGGAATACCTGGACGAGACCCTGTTCCTGGGCGACTCCAACACCGTGCGCTACATGGTCTACGGCCCGGAGGGCAGCGAAGAGCCCTTTACCACCATCGACAACAACATCGGCGTGGTGAGCATGGGCGTGCAGCAGATCGACAGCCTGAAGTGCGAGAACTTCGTGGGCCGCTCCTCGGCGGTGACCATGCCCGAGGCGGTGGAGATCATGCAGCCCCGCCGGGTCATCATCGGCTTCGGCACCAACAACCTGACCATGGATGTGGATACCTTCATTGAGGAGTACAAGAAGGGCCTTGCCGCCATCCACGAGGCGTACCCCTACGCGGACATCATCGTGAACGCCATCCCCCCGCTGGACAAACAGCGCAGCAACACCGCTCTGAGCATGAAGCAGGTGGACACCTTCAACAGCGCCATCGTGCAGATGTGCGAGGAGGAGGGCTATAAGTATCTGGACAGCAGCCAGGCTCTGGAGGACCCGGTCACCGGCTGGGCCAAGACCGACTACACCCTGAGCGACGGCGTGCATCTGAGCCAGAACGGCGTGCGCGCCCTGTTCGAGTATATCAAGACCCACGCCTACATCACTGAGGACACCCGTCCCAAGCCCTTGAAGAAGGTGCCCGAGGTACAGGGCGTTACCCCGAACCTGATCACCAGCGATCCCATCGCGGTGCGGGGCGAGAACGGCCAGGCCAGCACCAAGGTGCCGGTGGAGTTCGTGTGCAGCGAGGGCGGCAGCCTGAGCGGCGCCACCAGCCAGATGGTGGCCAAGGGCGGCACCTGCAGCACCGTGACCGCCGTGCCCGACGAGGGCTGGGTATTCGCGGGCTGGGCAGCCACCATCGGCAGCACCGGCGGCAGCGGCGAGAGCCTGACCTTCACGGTGCCCGGCGATGCGGACGCCAACGGCGTAATCATCACCGCCTACTTCGAGCAGGTGGAGGCCGAGCCCACCGCGACTCCGGAGCCCACCGCGACGCCCGCCCCCACGGCTTCGCCCAGTCCGAAGCCGCAGCCCACGCAGGCCCCGGCTACTCCGGCTCCTGCCACTCCGGCCCCGGCGACTCCGGAACCGCAGCCCACGCAGGCTCCGGCTACTCCGGAACCGCAGCCGACCCAGGCTCCGGCCACTCCGGAACCCGTACCTACCGAAGCACCCGCACCGGAACCCGCGCCCAGTGAACCTGCGGTGACCGAGCCGGGCGAGTCCAAGCCCGCCCCCGCGCCGGAAGACACGGAATCCGTTCCGGCCTCCACAGCGGGCTGACCTTACATAAAAAGCGAAGAGGCCGAAGGGTCTCTTCGCTTTTGTGTGTAATTGCCCCAAAATCTATAACAGAGGATGGACAACACTATGAAAACCAAAGCCAACAAGCAGGGTCTGATGCGGCGCTTCTGGCCCTACCTGCGCAAGTACCGGCGCATCCTGATTCTGGACCTGTTCTGCGCGGCCCTCACCACATTGTGCGACATGGTGCTGCCGCTGATCATGCGCTATCTGACCAACACCGCCACCACCGACCTGGCGGCCCTCACCGCCCAGGTGGTTCTGCAGCTGGGCGCCTTGTATCTGGTGCTGCGGCTCATCGACGGCGCGGCCAACTATTACATGGCGGACATGGGCCACGTGATGGGCGTGTATGTGGAGACCGACATGCGCCGGGACGCCTTCGCCCACCTGCAGCGGCTGGGCCATACCTATTATTCCAACACCAAGGTGGGCCAGATCATGGGCCGCATCACCAACGACCTGTTCGATGTGACCGAGTTTGCCCACCACTGCCCGGAGGAGTTCTTCATCGCGGCCATCAAGATCGCCGCCTCCTTCGTGATTCTGTGTCAGTCCAGCGTGGCGCTGACCCTCATCCTCTTCGCCTGCGTGCCCCTGATGGCGGTGGTGTCCACCATCATCAACCAGAAGATGCGGGCGGCCTTCCGCCGCCAGCGGGTGCAGATCGGCGAGCTGAACGCCCGCATTGAGGACAGCCTGCTGGGCGAGCGGGTGGTAAAGGCCTTCGCCAACGAGGAAGTGGAGAAGGAGAAGTTTGAAAAGGACAACGCCGCCTTCCAGGCCATCAAGAAGCAGAGCTACCGCTACATGGCCGCCTTCCAGACCAGCACCCGCCTGTTCGACGGCCTGATGTATTTGGTGGTGATCGTGGCCGGCGGACTGTTCCTGGTATACGGCAAGATCGATCCGGGCGATATGGTGGCCTACATGCTGTATGTGACCACCCTCATCGCCACCATCCGCCGCATCGTGGAGTTCGCCGAGCAGTTCCAGCGGGGCATGACCGGCATCGAGCGCTTCTGTGAGATCATGGACGCGGATGTGGAGATCTTCGACGAGCCGGACGCAAAGCCCCTGGACGTGAAGGCGGGCGCCATCCGGCTGGAGAACGTGAGCTTTGAATACCCGGACGACCACAACCAGGTGCTGCGGGATGTGAACCTGTCCATCCGGCCCGGCGAGAAGGTGGCCCTGGTTGGCCCCTCCGGCGGCGGCAAGACCACCCTGTGCAACCTGATTCCCCGCTTCTACGATGTGACCGGCGGCCGCATTTTGATCGACGGTCAGGACGTGCGCAGCGTGACCCTGAAAAGCCTGCGCAGCGCCATCGGCGTGGTGCAGCAGGATGTGTACCTGTTCAGCGGCAGCGTGTATGAGAACATCGCCTACGGCAAGGTGGGCGCCAGCCGGGAAGAGGTGATCGCCGCCGCCAAGCTGGCCGGGGCCCACGAGTTCATCACCCAGCTGAAAAACGGCTACGATACCTATGTGGGCGAGCGGGGCGTGAAGCTGTCCGGCGGGCAGAAGCAGCGCATCTCCATCGCCCGGGTATTTCTGAAGAACCCGCCCATCCTGATTCTGGACGAGGCCACCAGCGCGCTGGACAATGAGAGCGAGGTGCTGGTGGGCAAGAGCCTGGAGCAGCTGGCCAAGGGCCGCACCACCCTGACCATCGCCCACCGGCTGACCACCATCCAGCACGCGGACCGCATCCTGGTGCTGGGCGCCGAGGGCATCGAGGAAGAGGGCACCCACGAGACCCTGCTGGCAAAGCAGGGCGTGTACTACCGGCTGTGGAACGGCCTGGTGGGCGCGGAATAAACCTGATTTTATGAGAAGGCCCCGGGCGGCAGCACGCCGCCCGGGGCCTTTTTTCGTTCCGCGTGCATAAACTGGAAATTCTGGCAGATACTACGAATTACAATACCAATCCAAAGAAGGAGTCTGCCATGAAAGCAACAGGAATCGTGAGACGCATCGACGATCTGGGCCGGGTGGTCATTCCCAAGGAGATCCGCCGCACCCAGCGCATCCGGGAGGGGGACCCGCTGGAGATCTTCACCACCGGCGCAGGGGAGGTCATCTTCAAAAAATATTCCCCCATGGGCGAGCTGGCGGGCTTTGCTGGCCAGTACGCCGAGGTGCTGAACCGGTCGCTGAGTTTGACCGCCCTGGTCTGCGACCGGGACAGCATCATCGCCGCCGCGGGCGGGTCCAAGCGGGACTACCAGGAGCGGGGCGTGAGCATCCCGCTGGAGCGCATTATGGACCGGCGCAAGCCCTTCTGGCACAGCGGCAAGGCCGAGGAGTGCGTCTTCCCCTGCGAGGGATCGGACAAGCACATCCTGGGCGCCTGCCCGCTGCTGGCCGGGGGCGATGTGGCGGGCGCGGTGCTTCTGCTCTCGGCCGACAAGAGCGCCCGCCCCAGCGAATCGGAGCAGGCCGCCTTGCAGATCGCCGCGTCCTTCCTGGCAAAGCAGGTGGAGGACTGAAGCGCCAACTTTCCGGCTCCCACGGCCAGCACCGGCCGCGGGAGCCTTCCTTTTGCCCCGCAATCATCAGAGAGTGTGAACAAAGCATGAAACTTTTAAAATTTTTGCGCACCCTCTTGACAGCTGTATAAAATGGAGTAAAATAGACTTAGCACTCGGGAACATAGAGTGCTAAAACAACAAGCGAAAGAGGTGAGGACCTGTGCCGATGGATGATCGAAAGCAGCGTGTGCTGGAAGCGATCGTTGCTCTGTATACCGAGGGCGGCGAACCGGTGGGCTCGGGTCTTCTGAGCCAGTATCTGGATATGGCAGTCTCCAGCGCGACGTTGCGCAACGAGATGGCCGCCCTTACCAAGCTGGGCCTTCTGGAGCAGCCCCACACCAGCGCGGGCCGGGTGCCCAGCGCCAAGGGCTACCGGTATTACCTGGATCATCTGATGCAGCCCAAGGCGGGTTTGAGTCCCCGCCAGAAGGCCCAGATCGACCAGGTGTTCGCCCGGCTGGATTACGAGCCGGATAAGCTGGCAGAGGGCGCGGCCAAGGCGCTGGCGGAGCACACCGGTTACACGGTGGCCGCCACAACCCCCCGGTCCGACGATCTGCGCATCGCCCATTTCGAGGTGGTGCAGGTGGGCCGCTATTCCGCGGCGGTGCTGGGCGTGACCAGCGCGGGCGGAGTGCGCACCCGGGTGGCCCGGCTGGAGACCTGCTTTTCCCGGCAGGACGCGCAGCTGGTTGCCATGGCGCTGAACCGCGGGCTGGCATTCATTGCCCCGGCGGATCTGAGCGCTCAGCGGCTGGCGGCTGTGACCGCCAGCATGGGCGAGCGTGGCCCGGCTCTGTACCCGGTGGTGCAGGCCGCCGCGGCGCTGCTGAGCGAAGCCGCCAAGGCGCGCACCTATCTGGAGGGCCAGCAGTATCTGCTGCGGTGGCCCCAGCTGGAAAGCTGCCTGCCCGGCGTGCTGGAATTGTTTGCCGATCAGGAAAAGGCGGGCCGGTTCATCACCCCGCCCACCGGCCGCACCTCGGTGCTGCTGGGGGAGGATATGGAAAACCCCATGCCCGGCCTTTGCGTGATGGGCAAGCGGTATCTGGCAGGCGGAGGGCTCACGGGAGCCATTGCGCTGCTGGGCCCGGTACGGATGCCCTTTGAACAGCTGATCCCCATTTTGGAATATTATGCCTTGAAGCTCGGCGAATGCATGGCCGGCAAGGCGCAGGAGGACAATACATGAGCGAAGAGATGAAGAACCCCGCCCAGCAGCCCGAAGAGCAGCCCGCGGAGGAGACCAAAGCCGAGACCGGCGCCGCTCCGGAGGAGAACGCCGAGCAGGAGCCCAAGAAGCACGGCAAGGAAAAGAAAAAGGACCTGGCCGCCGAGCTGGAGGCCGCGAAGGCCCAGGCACAGGCCGCCGAGACCGCACTGAACGCCGCCAAGGACCAGCTGTTGCGCACCGCCGCTGAGTATGAGAACTTCCGCAAGCGGTCCGCCCGCGAGCAGGACGCCGCCTTCAACAACGGCGTGGGCTTCGCGGTGAGCCAGATCCTGGCGATCCTGGACACCCTGGACATGGCGGCTAACGCCCCCACCACCGACGAGAACTACAAAAAAGGCGTGCTGATGACGCTGGACAAAGCGGCCGCCGCCTTCAAGGTGCTCAAGGTGGAGGAGATCCCTGCACTGGGCCTTCCCTTTGACCCGGAGGTGCACAGCGCCGTGATGCAGCAGCCCGCGGCCGAAGGCCAGGAGAGCGGCACCGTGGTGCAGGTCTTCCAGAAGGGCTACAAGCTGGGCGACAAGGTCGTCCGCCACGCTACCGTTGTGGTGGCTGAATAAGTCAAAAAGCCAAACGGCTTTTTCATACAAACAATCAAACAATTAACTTCATTCTGACATGATTCGAGAAGGAGAGGAATAGATTATGAGCAAGATCATTGGTATTGACCTGGGTACTACCAACAGCTGTGTATCCGTTATTGAGGGCGGCGAGCCCGTTGTGATCGCCAACGCCGAGGGCGCCCGCACCACTCCCAGTGTGGTGGGCTTCACCAAGACCGGCGAGCGTCTGGTTGGCCAGGTTGCCAAGCGCCAGGCCATCACCAACCCCGAGCGCACCGTGAGCTCCATCAAGCGCCACATGGGCACCGACTACAAGGTTTCCATCGACGGCAAGGACTACAACCCCCAGCAGATCAGCGCCATGATCCTGGCCAAGCTGAAGGCGGACGCCGAGGCTTACCTGGGCGAGACCGTTTCTGAGGCCGTCATCACCGTGCCCGCTTACTTCAACGACAGCCAGCGTCAGGCCACCAAGGACGCCGGCACCATCGCGGGCCTGAACGTGCGCCGCATCATCAACGAGCCCACCGCCGCGGCTCTGGCCTACGGCGCTGACAAGGACAACGACCAGAAGATCATGGTTTACGACCTGGGCGGCGGCACCTTCGATGTGTCCATCATCGAGATGGGCGACGGTGTGACCGAGGTTCTGGCCACCAACGGTGATACCCACCTGGGCGGCGACGACTTCGACCAGCGCATCATCGACTGGATGGCCGACGAGTTCCAGAAGGAGAACGGCATCGACCTGCGGGGCGACAAGATGGCTGCCCAGCGTCTGAAGGAAGCCGCTGAGAAGGCCAAGATCGAGCTGTCCGGCGTGCCCAGCACCGCCATCAACCTGCCCTTCATCACCGCCGACGCCACCGGCCCCAAGCACCTGGATATGACCCTGACCCGCGCCCAGTTCGACAAGATGACCGCCGATCTGGTGGAGCGCACCATGGTTCCCGTGCGCAAGGCTCTGCAGGACGCCGGCCTGCGTCCCAGCGATCTGGGCAAGGTTCTGCTGGTGGGCGGTTCCACCCGTATCCCCGCCGTGCAGGAAGCCGTTAAGAAGGAGATGGGCTGCGAGCCCTTCAAGGGCATCAACCCCGACGAGTGCGTTGCCATCGGCGCTGCCATCCAGGGCGGCGTGCTGAACAAGGAGGTCGGCGGCATCCTGCTGCTGGACGTTACTCCTCTGAGCCTGGGCATCGAGACCCTGGGCGGCGTCTGCACCAAGATCATCGAGCGCAACACCACCATCCCCACCAAGAAGAGCCAGATCTTCTCCACCGCCGCCGACAACCAGCCCAGCGTTGAGGTCAACGTGCTGCAGGGCGAGCGTGAGATGGCTGCCGACAACAAGAGCCTGGGTATGTTCAAGCTGGACGGCATCCCCGCCGCTCCCCGTGGCGTGCCTCAGATCGAGGTTACCTTCGACATCGACGCCAACGGCATCGTGCACGTAAGCGCCAAGGATCTGGGCAGCGGCAAGGAGCAGAGCATCACCATCACCGCTTCCACCAACATGAGCAAGGACGACATCGACAAGGCCGTTCGTGAGGCCGAGCAGTTCGCCGCCGAGGACAAGAAAAAGCGCGAGGAGATCGACACCCGCAACGGCGCCGATCAGCTGGTGTTCCAGACCGAGAAGACCCTGAACGAGCTGGGCGACAAGGTGGACGCCGCCAAGAAGGCCGAGGTCGAGAGCAAGCTGGCCGAGCTGAAGGAAGCTCTGAAGGGCACCGACATCGAGGCCATCAAGGCCAAGCAGGAGGCTGTGCAGAAGGCCTTCTACGCCATCAGCGAGGAGCTGTACAAGAACGCGCAGGCCGCTCAGGGCGCTCAGCCCGGCGCGGATGCCGGCGCTGCCAATAACGGCAAGCCCGACGACGGCGTGGTTGACGCAGACTTCAAAGAAGTATAAAATAGTATTTCCAGCCGCCCCGGCTTAGGCTGGGGCGGCGATTTCTGGTTTTGCTCATTTCAGTGATTTTACATGAGGGGCCCGCCCGGCGGGCTTTTAGGTGAGAAATTTATGGCAGACAAACGCGATTATTACGAGGTCCTTGGCGTTGCGAAGAACGCCAGCGACGATGAACTGAAAAAAGCGTACCGCAAGCAGGCCAAAAAGTATCACCCGGACCTGAACCCGGGCGACAAGGAGGCCGAGGCCAAGTTCAAGGAAGTGAACGAGGCCTACGAGGTGCTGGGCGACAAGGAAAAGCGCGCCCGGTATGATCAGTTCGGCTTTGCGGGCGTGGACCCCAGCTACGGCGCGGGCGCAGGCGGCGCGGGCGGCTTTGGCGGCGGCTTCGGCGGCTTTGGCGGCGGTTTCGGCGGCGTGGACCTGGGCGATATCTTCGGCGATATCTTCGGCGGCGGTTTTGGCGGCGGCTTCGGCGGCGCCCGGGCCAACCCCAACGCCCCCCGCAAGGGTGCGGACGTGCGGGTGAGCCTGGTGCTCAGCTTCATGGAGGCCGTGCACGGCTGCACCAAGACCATCACCATCAACAAGCAGGATACCTGCCCCGAATGCGGCGGCAGCGGCGCGGCCAAGGGCACCAGCCCCGAGACCTGCCCGGACTGCCACGGCACCGGCTACGTGAACCGGAACATCCGCATGGGCGGCATGGTCATGCAGCAGCGCCAGCCCTGCTCCCGCTGCGGCGGCAAGGGCAAGATCGTGAGCACCCCCTGCGGCCATTGTCATGGCACCGGCAAGGTGGGCGCCAAGAAGACCCTGGAGGTCAAGATCCCGGCCGGCATCAACGACGACCAGAGCATCGCGCTGCGTGGCCAGGGCGACGCGGGCGTGAACGGCGGCCCCGCCGGTGACGTGATCGTGATCGTGACCGTGCGGCCCGACCCCATGTTCGAGCGGGACGGCTACGATGTGTGGGTCAACGTGCCCATTACCTTCAGCCAGGCGGTGCTGGGCGCTTCCGTGGTGGTTCCCACCGTGGACGGCAAGGTGGAGTACACCGTGCCCGAAGGCACCCAGAGCGGCACCACCTTCCGGCTGCGCGGCAAGGGCATCCAGTATCTGGGCGGCCGCGGCCGTGGCGACCAGTACGTGAAGGTGAATGTGGAGATCCCCAAAAAGCTGAACAAGGCCCAGCGCGAGGCGCTGAAAGCCTTTGAGGAGACCCTCAAGGACGAAAACTACGAGCAGCGCAAGGGCTTCTTCAAGAACCTGAAGGACCTGTTCGACAAGAATAAGTAAACACATAAGCGCAAAGCGCCCGTTCCGGGAAATTTTCGGAACGGGCGCTTTTTTGTTTTGTTCGGTTGTTCTTTAGAACGACTGTTTGATTTTTGGATTCTGTAAGACAAAGCGCTGTCACCGTATACTATCTTTAGAGTAATATCACGGTCTAAAGAAGGAGGCGGGAAAATGGATGCCAGGGCAGTCGGGCAGCGAATCAGAGCTGCGAGAGAAAAGAAGGGGCTGACCCAGGAAGAGCTTGCCGCCCTGGTGGACATCAGCCCTACCCATGTGAGCGTGATTGAGCGGGGAACCAAGATTCCCCGGATGGACACCTTTGTGGCCATCGCTAACGTGCTGGAGGTCTCGGCGGACAGCCTGCTGGTGGATGTGGTAGACTATGCTGCGGAAGGCGCGGCCTCGGAGCTTTCCCGACTGTTGGAAGGACTTCCCAGAGAGGAGAGAGCACGAGTCTTGAAAGTAGTAACGGCCATGATCGAATGATGGAAGATGGAAAAGCAGGACGCTTTTCCATCTTTTTTCGTTTCATCGACAAGGCGGGTGCGATTTCGACATTGAAAGGAATGTATACTTGTGCTAAAGAACGAGGAATGCTTCAAAAGATGGAGGAATGTAAAATGAAACAGTTTCAAAAAATCGTGGAGAAAATTGCCCGGGAAAACGGTACCACACCGGAAAATGTGATGCGCCAGATGCAGCGGGCCATTGACCAGGCCTATGACAGCAGGAATACAGGGTCCGCGACGATGTGGGCGGGCATGACCTTCCGGGGAGAAAAGCCCACCCCGGAGGAGCTGGTTTTGCAGCTGGCGATGAGGATGCAGGGCAGCTCCGCCCGATAAACAAAAGCGCCCCCCGCGCCCGGGGTTTCCGGGAGCGGGGGGCGTATTGTGTTAGAGAAAACAGGGAGTGAGCTGTCAGCCCTGGTCCTTTGCCTCGAACCAGAAGCAGGAGCCCTCGCCCAGGGTGCTGTTCACGCCGAAGCGGAAGCCGTGGCTTTGCAGGATCGCCTTGGTGATGGAAAGCCCCAGACCGGTGCCCACCTTGCCCGCGTCGCTGCGGCTGCGGTAGTAGCGGTCGAAAATGTAGGGCAGGTCCTCCTTGGCGATGCCAGCGCCGTGGTCGGCCACCTCCACCCGCACGGTGCCCTTTTCCGGGGCGTTCACCCGCAGGATGAAGACGTTGTCCGGCCCGATGTGGTGCATGGCGTTGCCCAGCAGGTTGTGCAGCACCCGCTCCATCATGGCCGGGTCCGCGCACACGGTGCAGTCGGTCTCCGGCTGGGGCAGCTCCAGCGTGAGGGTGTAGCCGTTCTGGGCGCACACCGCTTCGTACCGCTGGGCCACCTCTTCACACAGCTGGGAAAGGTCGAACCGCACCTTCTCCGGCTTGTCGGTGCCGCTGCTCATCTTGGAAAGCTCCATCACGCTGTTCACCAGTCCGCTCAGCCGGTCGGTCTCGTCCACGATCACGTCCAGTTGGGCGGTGCGCTTGTCCGGATCGTCGCCGGTCAGGTCTCGCACCGTCTCCGCATAGCCCTTGATGAGGGTCAGCGGGGTGCGCAGGTCGTGGCTCACGTTGGCCAGCAGGTCCCGCTGCAGCTGCGCCGCGTGGGACACCTCACCCGCCATGTGGTTGAAGTCCGCCGCCAGAAGGCCGATCTCATCGGTCTCGGGTACGTTCACCCGCACCGAGTAGTCGCCCTCCGCCAGCTGGCGGGTGGCGTGGGAAAGCTTGGTCAGCGGCTTTGTGAACCACCGGCTGAACAGCCAGGAGGCCACGATGGAGAAGGCCATCAGGCACAGGAAAATCCAGGGCATCAGCTGGCCCAGCACCACGCCCGCCTCGTCGATGCGGGCCAGGCTGGTGCAGAAGATCACCGAGTAGGCCTCGTCGCCGTTTTTGGCCACCCGGCCCACGGCCATCTGCCGGGTGGAGGCGTTTTTGTCCACCACCAGCTCCTTTTTCACAAAGCCCTGACTGAGCACAGTGGCCCGCAGGCTTTCCACCACGCTGCCGTTCCACACCGAGGTTTTCCCGTTGATGGAGGTGGTGAAGGAGGCCTCGTGCAGCAGACAAGGGTACAGGTTTTCAAAGCCGGTCACATGCTGCAGGGTGGAGTCCGCCAGATCGAAGCAGGTGTTGGAGGCGTCCAGCTTGCGGCTCTGGATGGCCGAAAGCAGCGAGGCCTCGAAGCTGCTGCTCACCTTGGCGTCCAGAATGGGCAGGGTACGGGTGCTGATGGGCTCGGTGGAGGACTCGATGATGGACACCACCGTGTTCACCTGGTTCAGCAGGTGCTTATAAATATAGTGGTTGTACAGCGGCTGCATGAACTGGGTCACGAAGATCCACACCAGCATCAGCACAAAGGCGCTGGCCAGGCACAGAAACAGCATGAGCCGGTAGCGCAGGCTGAAAAAGTGGGGTTTGGTGTTTGCCATGAGCGCCGCCCCTTACTTGACCGCTTCCGGGTCGAACTTGTAGCCGATGCCCCACACGGTGACGATGGCGTCCCGGTAGCGGCCCAGATGGCTGCGCAGCATCTTGATGTGGGTGTCCACCGTGCGGTCCTCGCCGTAGTAGTCGTAGTTCCACACCTTCTGCAAAATCTTCTCGCGGGAGAGCGCGATGCCCCGGTTGGTGGCCAGGAACACCAGCAGGTCGAACTCCTTCGGGGTGAGCGAGGCCTCCTGGCCGTCGATCTTCACGCTGTGGCTTACCGAGTCCACCGTGAGGCCGCCGAAGGTGTAAACGCCGCCCTCCGCCTCGGTCTTGGGCAGGGTGCGGTTGAGCACCACCTTCACCCGGGCCACCAGCTCCCGGGGACTGAAGGGCTTGACCACATAGTCGTCCGCGCCGCCCTCCAGACCGGCCAGCTTGTCGTATTCCTCGCCCCGGGCGGTGAGCATGATGACGGGCGTGTTGATCTTGCGGCTGCGCATCTCCCGCAGGCAGGTCATGCCGTCCACAAAGGGCATCATCACGTCCAGGATCACCAGGTCGATACCGCCCAGCGAAAGTGCGGCCAGTGCCGCGCCGCCGTCGCTGGCTTCCTCACAGGTAAAGTTTTCGTGCTCCAGATGGGCGCGGATCAGGTCCCGGATGCGGGGTTCGTCATCTACGATCAGGATTTTCGGCATAAAAGATTACCTCCTGTTAATTGCTGTAAAACGGGCGGGAGCAGCCCGGGCCCGCAGTTCTGTCTTTAGGTAACACCGCACAATTCACGCCTGCCGGCTCAGGCGGCGTATCGCGCCAAAATTTTCCGTGCTATTTTCCAAAAATGCTCGCCAAGCCACCAAGGCTTGGCTGTGCTTTTTGGTTCATATCACAAAAAATTTTCCGGCGCGCTCCACCACCTGAAATTGTGCGTTATTACCTCTTTATATTACCATAATAGGGGAGCGGTGTGGACAAAATGTGAAAGCGGCGCAAAAAATTCGTGGCAGGGCATAAAAAGGCCCGGCGGGGCATAGTTATGGACCAGTGCTTCGCATGACCGAAGAGCAGTTCACAGAGGAGGGTGCAAAAGAATGTTTGTGTTGACATTGGGCAAAAAAAGCCTGCGCAGGCTGGGGGCCGCGGCGGTGTGCGGCATTGCGCTGGCAGGAGCGGTGCTGGCGGTGAGCGGGTTCATCCACGCGGGGGACGGCGCGCTGGAGGCGAACGCCCCGGCTTCCCAGAGCGGAGCCGCCGCCATCCCTGAGCAGATCGGCGGCTCGGAGGACATCGCCGCATTTTTCAAAGGCTTCGGGCTGGAGGTGGACCTGACCACCGCCACGGTGGATAAGGTGAAGATCCCGAAAAAGTGGGACGAGAGCTTTTCCGCCTTTAACACGGTGGTGAAGGAGAGCGGGTTTGACCTGGCGGAGATCAAGGGCAAAACCGTGGAGAAATGGCTGGTGGAGTGCCCGGCCCGTTCGGGCGGCGAGAATACCTGCCAGTGCGTGCTGCTGGTGTATAAGGAGAAGCCGGTGGGGGCGTATCTGTTGAACCAGCCCTCCGGCGAGGTGACCGGCCTGACCAGCGCCGCCGCCACCCCCGCGCCCCTGACCAGTGAGCAGGCGGCCCAGACTGCCGCGGGCTTTGGGGAAGCGGCGGCTGAGACCTCGGCGGACGGGGTGCCCCAGGCAGACAGCGCCCCCCAGACGGACAGTGCGGCCCAGCAGGCCAGCGGCGACGAGATCGTGGAGTTCGACCTGGCCCAGGTGGGAGCGGAGCCGGTGGAATGAGCCGGACGCCGCCTCCGGGGGCCGGACAGGACACGCAAAAATTTTTTGAAAAACAGGCTTGACAACCCCTATTCCGTATGCTATTATATATAAGCACCCAGCGAGGGGGCAAACAAAATAGCGCGGAGTGGAGCAGCCTGGTAGCTCGTCGGGCTCATAACCCGAAGGTCGTTGGTTCAAATCCAGCCTCCGCAACCAACAAAGAATCCCCGGTCCAATCGGACCGGGGATTGTTTTTGTCTGTGAGCAGAGAGGATTTTCGGGTGCAGCAGTCCCAACCGACGGGGCCTGAAAACGGAGCTTCGCAGGGTATTCAAAGGCTCTGCCGGATTTTGGGGCAGGGCACAAATTGACGGTCAGGCGTTTTTTTCCTATACTGAAGGTAGAACAATGCAGAGGAGGCGCGGCCTATGCGCATACCGTACATCGTCGGAATGGGAGCGGCCTACACCGCCGCCCTGTGGCTGCTGGTGCGGCGGCTGCGCCTGCCGGGTCGGGGCTATCTGCCCGAAAAAACACTGTGCAGCCTTTTGTTTGTGGTCGTGGCGGCGGTGTGCGCTGCCCTGGGCAGCCGTCCCGAAGCTTTTTGGCGCTTGCTGCCGGCGCTGCTGTGCTGTGTGGCGGGGGATGTGGTGCTGGCGCTCTACAACGACCTGCGCCGTCCGGGCCTGTTTTTGGCCGGACTGGGGGCCTTTCTGGCCGGACACACTCTGTTTGTGTGGGGCCTGTGCCGGCTGCAGCCCATGGGCTGGCCGGTGCCGCTGGCCGCGGTGCTGGGAGCCGGCGGCGCGGTGGCGCTGTCCGGCATGCAGGGAATGCAGACCGGGCGGATGCGCCCATGGGTGGTGCTTTATGCGGCCTTTGTCTCGGCGCTGCTGGGCAAGGGACTGCAGCTGGCCTTTGGCATGGGCCAGCCCTGGTGCTTTCTGGTGCTGGCAGGGGCGGCGCTGTTCTGGATTTCGGATCTGCTGATTTTGTTCCTGTATTTTTACGCTTCCAGGCACCCTGCCGTGCACGTGGCCAATCTTCTGACCTACTACTATGCCATGTTTCTGATCGCGGTCAGCCTCGCGGTCTGAGAACGGGGGCACGCTATCACGTTGCAGCAGCTTGTGGAACGCGGTATTTTGTATTATCCTGAAAATGAGCAAGAACCCCAGCACGAATGTCACTTACCACTGCAGAACACGAGTCGGGGAGGAATTTGCCATGAAGAAACTGCTTTGTGTGATGGTATCCGCTGCCATGCTGCTTTTCTGTGCCTGTTCCGGCGCCAAATCGGGGCAGAGTTTGCGGGAAGGAACCGCTCTTTCCTTCCCCGGCACGAACTGGAACATGAACATGGACGAGGTCATGAACGCCTGCGGCTTTACGGACGCCGACGATCTTCAGGTGTCGGACGATGACTACGCACCGGCGTTTCTGGTCTCCGACCGGGAGGTCTTTGGGGAAACTGCAACGACCCTCTCGTTTTCCTTCGTCAATCTCAAGGCGGTCGCGCAGGATTCCGAAACGGCATCTGCCCCGGGCGAGGAGGTCCTGGCCGGTGTTACGGTGATCTACCCCGCCGGCGCTGATCTGGAAAAGGTACGTCAGCAGCTGGATTCGCTGTATGGGAAAAGCGCTCTGAACGAGATCACCGTGTTTTCTCCGTATAGCCCGCTGGATTCGGATACGCTGTCCGGCCAGAAACAAACTGCCTCGGACACGACCGCGCTTTGGGGAACCCCGGCGCTTTCTTCGGAAATCGGCGGTAAGGACAAAGCGAGTTTTCAGGAGAAGTGGCCCGCGTTCCAGCCCGGACTGACGGCGGAGGACTGGGAATCCTTCTCCGACGAGGCGCGGTTTGTCACCATCGTCTGCGAGGAAGGGGAGGAGTTTTCCTCCGTTCAGTTCTACGCCTATAATTTGAACGTATACAACGAGCTTTCCGCCCAAATGGACACCGAGTAAGAAAATTCGCTGTTGAATCACTCCCGAGAACGGGCTGCACGACCTTTTCCGTTGTGCAGTCCGTTTTGTTCTTTGGCAAAACAGCGGTATTGCGTGGGCGTTTTGCCTTCGTACAGCTTGAAGCTGGCGGCAAAGTGCTGCGATGAGGAGAAGCCCAGCAACCCGGCGATCTCTGTGACCGTCAGCGCGCTGCTGGCCAGCAGCTGTTTTGCGGTTTTCACCCGCATGCGCAGCAGATAATCGTGGGGGGGGCAAATCCGGTCTGCTGTTTGAATTTGCGCTTGAAATAGGAAAGTGACAGGCCGGACAGATCGGCCATATTCTGGTCGGTTCAGGCTTCGCCCGGGGCGTCGGAAATACGTCGCACCACGATTGCAATGGAGCCATCCATGCTGCCGGGCAGGGGATGACGGCGGATATAGCCGGTAAGCTGGTAAAAGAATTCCACCATAACGCCGCGGATGCGCTCGGCCCGGAAGGGGTCGGGCTGGTCATACAGCTCAAACACCTTTTGCAGAAGCGGATGAATGGTGTGCGCGCCCTGGATATGGCGGCAGTGCAGCTGACAAAGCGTATCCCGTATGTAATCCGACAATTCCGCAGGCAATCCCATAAATTGCTGCGTCTCGGGGGTCAGCTCAAAAATCAGATAAAATAGTTTGGATTTTTCTTCGCCGCAATCGCCGGAACCGTGCCGCTCGTTGGGGCGCGTGATAAAACGATCGCCGCTTTGGGTGGTGTACTGCACGCCTTCCACCTCGTACTGCTGGTGCCCGTCATAGTGGAAGCACACCTCGAACTGATCGGGATGAACGTGGCGAAGCAGGCGCTGCTGGGTATGGGCGGACAGCTCCACCTTTCCCAAAGAATACAGATGCGGTATTCCCAGCGCCGAAAAATGGATCAGCTGCCGTTTTTCCTGCAATTCCGTTTGCCCCCTTCTGTGTGGATTTGTATACCAAGGCAGCGCCCCACGATTCCAGAGGTGGGAGCGCGCCGGAGAATTTGCCGCGGCGCTCTGCGCCGTTTGGTTGGAATTGTGCGGTGTTGTCATATCCCTGCAAACGGCTCAAGGCGCTGGACAAGCGGTACCGCACAAGATACCACATGAGCATGCTGGAAAATCTGGCCTTCCTTCAGGCGAACGGTCTGGAGGAATTTGTCCGGCAGCAGAACGAGCGGTACCGGTGCGCCCGGTGCGGAAAGCTGCGGACGGTGCATCAGGAGTATTGCATCCACTGCGCCACGCTGGAAAAAGCGAATCGGAAAAGAAAGCAGGCGCAAAGAAGCCGAAAGTGAAATGAGGACGATTGCTGTGCCTGAACTATCGAAAAACCGGTCGACCAATGGTTGACCGGTTTTTGTGTGTTCGGGTATATCCGGGGCGGGAAAAAGCGTCGGCCCGGCGGCTTTCCTTTGCGGGGAAGATGTTATATAGTATAGTGAGAAAGTTTTCAAAAAATAGAAAGGGGCTCCAAGATGCTTTTTCTTATCCTGGCCCTGGTGTTCAGCGCTGTGCTGGCTCTGGTCCTGAAATATCTGAACACCAGCAGTCCGTATGGGGTGTATTTGGTCAATTACATCACCTGCGCCCTGCTGGCCTTTGCCACCCTGCAGCCGAAGACGCTTTACAACGGGGATGCCACTCCCTGCTGGCTGGGAGCCATCACCGGCCTTGTCTATCTGGCGTCTCTTGCCGCCAACGGCTACAGCATCCATAAAAACGGAGCGATCCTTTCCTCGGTGTTTACCCGCCTGGGGGTGCTGGTTCCCATTGGACTGTCCGTGACGCTGTTTGGTGAGCGGCCCACTCTGTTGCAGGGGCTGGGCGTGGCGCTGGCGGTGGTGGCTGCCGTGGGGATGAACGGCCTGCCCGGTAAAACGGCAGCACCCGCACAAAGCAAGGTGTACCTGCTGCCGCTGGTGCTGACTCTGCTGCTCAACGGAACCGCCGACGCCATGTCCAAGGTGTTCAACCAGCTGGGCCGCCGGCAGGATGACGGCCTGTTCATGTTCTATATCTTTCTGTTCGCCGGGCTGGCTACCCTGGTGCTGCTGCTTCGGGAGCGCCAAACCATTACGAGGCGGGATGTGTTCTTCGGCATCCTGGCAGGTGTGCCCAATTTCCTGTCCTCCCGGCTGCTGCTGGCCGCCCTTGGCGAGCTGCCCGCCTTCCTGGTTTATCCCTCCTACAGCGTGGGGGTGATCCTGGTGATCAGCGTGGCCAGCTTCTTTCTGTTCCGGGAGCGGCTGAACCGCCGCCAGCTGGGCGCGGCGGGCATGATCCTGGGGGCGCTGGTGCTGCTCAACCTGTGAGCGGGGGAGGGGCCGGACGGCTCGAAAGCTGACTGAAACAAAAAAGGATCGGTCAACCGCAGAGTTGACCGGTCCTTCTGCATTTTGGCGCAAAAGGCCGTTTTATTCCTTGGGAAAAAACATGCGGATCAGCCCCCAGAGACCGGAGGCGAGGCCCGCCAGCAACAAGAACTGGCTTCGCTCGTCCACCTCCAATCCGCCCATGGTGCGGCTTGCTTCCACCAGCAAAATGCCGAAGAGAAGCAGAGCAAAGCTGCGAAGCTCCTGTTTCATGGTGTGGTCCTCCTTTCTGAAAAAATAAGGAACCGGGCGTCAGACGCACCGGGCCGACCGGCAGGAAATGCCGGAAAACTCAGCCTGCCGCCTTTGTATCATCGGAAAGCACACCGGCTAATACGCCCTCTTTTAAATTCAGAATAGCATGGCCTGTTTGCTGGCGTCAACCGGTGGAAATCCCTGCGCGGAAACGACGCAGTTTTCCACAGCGAACGGGCTTCTTTGTGTAAAACTTTAGAGTGGTAGAAGAAAAAACCGCCTCGGCAATTGCAATTCCGGCGGGAATATGCTAACTTTTGATATAGGGACCCGGGAGCGCCAAACGGAATGCTCCCACACCGGGCCAAGAAACAGAGGCTGGGCCGAAGGGGAACCTTTTGGGCGGCCCATCGCCCTGCGGCGCGGTGCGATCACCATTGGAAAGGAAGAGTTGTTGTGGCACAGAAAAAAGCGCAGTCCACCCAGAAAAAGACCGCCGAAGCAAAAGGTGCTTCGACTTCCGCAAAGAAACCTGCGGAGCCTGTGAAAGCAGCCCCCGTCAAGAGTGAACCCGTAACCAAGACCGAGCCCGCCGCCAAGGCGGAGCCTGCCAAGAAGGCCGAGCCCGCCGCCAAGGCGGAGCCCGCCGCCAAGACCGAGCCCGCCGCCAAGGCGGAGCCCGCCAAGAAGGCCGAGCCCGCCAAGAAGGCCGAGCCCGCTGCCAAGGCGGAGCCTGCCAAGAAGACCGAGCCTGCCGCCAAGGCGGAGCCTGCCAAGAAGGCAAAGCCCGCCGCCAAGAAGCCTGCGGCCAAGAAGACCAAGACCGCTGCCAAGAAGGCAGCCGCTGAGGAGGTCAAGACCGCCGCTCCCGCCGCCGAGGCCGCTCCTGTGGCCGAGCAGCCCGCGGAGCCTGTAGTGGAGCCCGCGCCCGCTCAGCCTCAGTACGACACCCCCCGCCGGAGCGTGGCCTTCATCGGCTCCGAGTGCCATCCCTTCGTCAAGACCGGTGGTCTGGGCGACGTGATGTACGCTCTGCCCCGCGAGCTGGTAAAGCAGAACTGCGACGTGCGGGTCATCCTGCCCCGCTACGCCTGCATCCCCCAGAAGTACCAGGACAAGATGGTCTACCGGGGCGAGTTCTACATGGACCTGGGCGAGACCGGCCGCAGCTACTACGTGGGCATCATGGAGTACATCTGCGACGGCGTGGTCTACGACTTCATCGACAATCAGGAGTTCTTCTCCGCGGGCAACCCCTACATCGGCCTGGTGGATGACATCCCCAAGTACTGCTTCTTCAGCAAGGCCGCGCTGGCTGCCCTGAATTACATGAACTGGATTCCCGACGTGATCCACTGCCACGACTGGCAGGCGGCTCTGGTGCCGGTGTTCCAGCGCACCCTGTTCCGGGATTCTCCGGTGGGCCACGCCAAGACCGTGCTCACCATCCATAACCTGCGGTTCCAGGGCATCTACAACATTCCCACCATCCGCTACTGGACCGGCCTGCCCGCCGAGGTGTTCAATATGGGCGCGCTGCAGCAGGCCTGGCGGGACGCCAACATGCTCAAGGGCGGCCTGGCCTACGCCGACCGCATCACCACCGTGAGCAACACCTACGCCCACGAGATCCAGACCCCGGAATACGGCGAGGAGCTGGAGGACCATCTGCGTTACCACAGCTACAAGCTGCGGGGCATCGTGAACGGCATCGACTACGGCATGTGGAACCCGGCCACCGACCCGGCCCTGGCCGTGAATTACGACATCACCAATGTGCTGGAGCACAAGCCCGAGAATAAGCGCGCCCTGCAGGAGGAGCTGGGCCTGGAGCAGGACGAAAGCAAGTTCGTCATCGGCCTGATCTCCCGCCTGACCAACCAGAAGGGCCTGGATCTGGTAAACGCCATCGTGCCCCAGATCATGGACGGCAACACCCAGGTGGTGGTGCTGGGCACCGGCGACAAGGAGTATGAGGACACCTTCCGCTACTACGAGAGCGCCTACAAGGGCATGTTCAGCGCCTGCATCCAGTACGATGAATCCCGCGCTCACCGGATCTACGCCGGTGCGGACGCCCTGCTGGTACCCTCTCGCTTCGAGCCCTGCGGCCTGACCCAGCTGAACGCCATGCACTACGGCACCCTGCCCATCGTGCGCGAGACCGGCGGCCTGAAGGACACCGTGGAGCCCTACAACGTGTTTAACGGCGGCGGCAACGGCTTCACCTTCGACCGCTACGACGCCGGCCTGCTGCTGGACGCCATCAACCGGGCCAAGACCGAGTACTTCACGAGCCGCTACCACTGGGATGAGGTGGTCCAGCGGGATATGGCCAAGGACGTATCCTGGACCAATTCCGCCCGCCAGTACAAGGAGCTGTATCTGGAGCTCACTCCCTGGTAATCACACAACCGAACAAAACAAAAAAGGCAGACCCTTGTAAAAGGGTCTGCCTTTTTTGCTGTGTACAGGGGGGAAGGGGGATCGGGTGCAAAAAACGCCGGGCGCGAAGGGCGTTTGCCCCGCGTCCGGCGGATGAAATTCAATCCGAAGCTGCTGTTCACTCCATATATTCCCGCATCAGGTGCAGCAGCTCGATGTCGCTGCGGAAGCTCTGCCGCCCGGCGGGCAGCTCGCCCCGCCCCGGCACGATGATCCGGCCCTGCATGCTCTGGTTCTGGCGGTAGAGGATCTCCACGGTGAAGTGCCCCAGCTTACGTTCCGCCGCCGGCTGGGCCGGGGCAAGACGGATCGGCGCGCCGTTGCCGGACCGGAAGCTGTTCAGCTCGTCGCTGCGCACCGGGCGGCCCAGCTCGTCGCACAGTGCGTCCAGCAGGGAGGTGAGCTGGGCAAAGCTGGAAAAGGCAAAGGGCGGCACGCCTCCGCACAGCGGGATCGCCACACCGGTGAAGCTGTCCTCCTGGCGGCCGGTCACCTGAATCAGCACGCTCACCGGTCCATAGCCGCAGAAATGCCGGCCCGGCTCGTTGTTGGGGCGAATATTGCAAAAATCGTTCATAGGTCTCACACTCTTTCTCACTGGGGCTGCCAGATCCCGCTGTTGGGGAAGGGCATGTCGGTCTCCACGGTCTGCAGGGAGTGGCGCAGCGCCACCCCGCGCACCGGCTGCTGCTTGTAGCGGGCCTGGATGCGCTGGTCCACGATCTCGCAGTTTTCCCGGTCGGTGCCGATGAGCAGCACCAGAAAACGGTCCCGGCCGTGCTGGGTGAAGGCGTCGCCCCGGCGCAGGCTGTCGTGGATCGCGCCGGACAGAAGCGGCGCGGCCTGGGCGATCTTGTCGGTGTCGGTGAGGGCGTGGCCCTTGGGGTCCACCAGCCAGTACAGCAGCAGACAGGCGCTCTGGCCGGTGCGCTCGATCATGCGGCAGCACATACGGTACACGTCGATGAAGCTGGGATAGCTGCAATAGTAGGCGCCCCGCTGGTGCTCGGCCTCCCGCAGCTGGTTGTTCAGCTCGAAGATGGTTTCGTGACTGTCCTGGTTGGCCAGGCTCAGCAGCTGGAACCGGCGGGTCAGCTCGGCGCTGGGCTTCACCACAAAATCCTCGGTGAGGGTGCGGATGGCCTGGTCGTATACCTGCTTTGCCTCCTGGTAGCGCTCCAGGTTCATCAGGCAGTCGATGCGCAGGCAGAAAAATTCCTCCAGCGGATGCATCGCGCTGGCCCGGGTGGCGATGCCCAGCAGCTGTTCCCATTCCCCCCGCTCGGGCAGCAGCTGGGTCAGCGCGTCCAGACAGGCAAAGTAATCCATGCGGTATTTGGCTGCGGTGGTCACGGCCCAGTCGTCCATGGCCAGATGGGGCAGGAAGTCGCCGGAATACAGCTGCTCCGCCTCCAGAAGAAGCTCCAGTCGCTGGTCCGCGTCGGTGGTCTGCCCGGCCTGGGCCATGCACTCCTCAAAGCGGGTCACATCGCTGTGGATGGGTACCGAGCAGGTGAGGGTGTACTGGTTGCTTTTCAGCTGTACGCCCACCTCGCCGGGCAGCGCGGCCTTTTTCAGGCGGCGGCGCAGCTGAGAGATGGTCACGTTCAGATTGTTGGCCGGGTCGCTGGTGGAATCCTCCACGAAAAAGGCGTCCATCAGGGTGTTGCGGGAAACGCCCGCCGGGTATCGGAACAACAGAAACTGCAGCACCCGTATGGCCTTGGTGGTGCAGTTGTCCAGCGGAACGGGCTGACCGTTTACCCAAACGGAAAACTCGCCGAATAATTTAATGTAGATGGTATCCTGTGTCATTGTTGCGCTTCACCTCTGGCAGCCAAACGGCCGCAGAAAATCTGAAACGGTGGGGAACGCACAACAAAATAACTATTTTGTTGTTTTAAATTCCTACTTATGTGAAGTGAAATAGCTGTTTCGCCCAAAAGCTGCCGGAAAACTACAAATTTCGCCTGAAGCAGCGCAATTTTGATTAAGCCGAGGTTCAAAGTCACAAACATCGGCTTATTTTTTTGCGTCTTCCATTCAGATTAACCGGGTAGAAAAGGGCGAATTACTTGAAATAAAACCGCTTATGCTCTATTATTTTATATAGATAGAGGACAAAAGCCGGTGGAGGCAACAACAAAATAGTTATTATGTGACAAGCAGCCCCAGTTGTTCGATCTGGCGGGCATGAATGAGTCCGCTTTCCATGGTGTAGATGCGGGTGGTAGCGGTGCTGGCGTGGCCCAGAAGGTCGGCCAGACGTACCAGATCGTGCTGGGCGGCGTAGTAGGTGCGGGCGAACAGATGCCGCAGATTGTGGGGAAAGACCTTTCGGGTCCCCACGCCCGCAGTGTGACACAGGCTCTTCATGGCGCGCCAGATATTGCTTCGGTCCAATGGCTGGCCGGTCCGGGTGGTGAACACCGGGCCGGCCGGCTTTTTTTGTTTGGTCAGGTAGCGCTGCAGTGCCCGGCACAGCTTGCGGGGCAGAAAAATGGTACGCCGCTTGCCCTTGTTGTTCACTTCGGCATAGCCCTGCTCCACCGCCTGCGCGGTGATGTATTGCAGCTCGCTCACCCGGATACCGGTGGCGCAGATGGTCTGCAGCACCAGCGCAAGGCGCACGTCTCCCCGGCGGCGGGCCGCCTGCACCAGGCGCAGATACTCGGATTTGTTCAGTTCCCGGTCCTGGCGGCAGAACACCTGCCGCTGGATGCGCAGCGGCCGCAGCCGCAGATGGGGCAGCCGGGCATAGACCAGGTATCCGTTCACTGCCGCCAGCATGGAATTCACCGTGGCGGGGGCATAGTGTTCGCTGAGCTGGTTCTTCCAGGCCAGCAGTGCGGTTTTGGTCAATGGGCGGCCCGCCAGAAAGCTTTGCAGGCTGGCCAGGTCCCGGCGGTATTTGGCAAGAGTGCTCCGGCTGCGTTCCCGTTCGGTCAGCCAGTTCAGGTAGGCCTTCACCCGGCGCGGAGTGAGTGCCGTGCTTTTGCAGTTGGGCAAAATTGATCCGTCCTTTCTTCTGCTTCCATATATTATATAGTATTGTACAATATTTGGGTTAAGATGATGGGATTCCGGCAGCGAAACAGGAAGATACAAGAACCCCGGCAGCTTTTTTGGGGAAGCTGCCGGGGATTTTTTCTGTTCTCTTAAAAAAAGATGAAATTTTTGTGCCGGATTTTAAGCGGATTTTAAGTGCCGTGTGGGATAGTATGCTCAAAGCTTTGAGGAAGACGAGGTGAAGAGCATTTGAATATGGAAGGCTTCCATTCCGGGGCGCCGAACCTGTGCCGCGTGTGCGTGGATGCATGGGCGGGCGGCGAAGCGACCGGCAGGCTCTATCACTGTTATTCCAAACAGCCGGAGCCGATCGGCCGGACCAGCGATGTGCTGGACAGCATCGACCGCCTGTGCGACCGGCTGAACTACCCGGCCAGGACCCAGCAGCCCAGACGATTCGGACCGCAGAAACCGAGGCCGCAGCCGCAGACCCCGCAGAAGAAGGTGGAACCACAGATGACAAGGGACGAGCTTGCCGAACAGAAAGGGAAGATGGCCACCTTTGTGGTGCATGTGATGTACCGCCAGCATTCCACCTGGCAGGGCAGCGTGACCTGGGCCGAAACGGGAGAAAAAGCGAATTTCCGCAGTGCGCTGGAGCTGATCAAGCTGATGGACAGCGCCGTGGATGAGACCCTGGAAGACGAGTCACCCCCGCAGGACGAAACAAATCTTGCACAACCAAAGAATCCGGTTAGGGAGGAAACAGACTATGAAACATAAAATGTGGAGCCGTTTACTCAGCATGATGCTGGCGGTAATGATGATCGCCAGCATTGTGCCCAACAGCGCCTTCGCCGAGGCGGCCAGCGAGATCGCTGCCAGCAGCCAGGTGGTGACCGAGATGGTCGAGGGGACTGAGGAAGTGACTCAGCCGGAGGAGGAGACTCCTGCTGCGGAGGAGCCTGTGGCCGTGGAGCCCACTGCCGAGCCTGCTCCCACCGAGGAGCCTGTGGCCGAGCCCACTGCTGAGCCTGTCACCGAGAGCGAGCAGCCCGCCGCCGAGCCCACTCAGGCACCGGCTGAGACTGTTGCTCCCAGTGAAGAGCCCAGCGCCGAGCCCACTGCGGCTCCCGAGGCCACCGAGGCCCCGAACGCCAGCGCGCAGCCCAGCGAGACCCCCGCTGCCAGCGCAACTCCCGCGCCCAGCGAGAGCCCTGTGCCCAGTGAGACTCCGCTGCCTAGCGAGACCCCGGCCCCTAGTGAAGAGACTAGTGAAGAGCCTGAAAATTCTATTGAGGAATTGATGGGTGAAGAGCTCTTGCAGGCGTTGCTGGAATTGGAAAACGATAGCTTTAGAGATGCTTTGAAGAATCTCACCGAGGAACAAGCAAAGAGCTTGTCTGTTTTGCCCGAAGAAAGTTTGGCAAAATTGCAGGAAAAATGGGAGTTGACTGAACCGGCTGTTCCGGAGCCGCCAGTAGATAATAGTGAGGCTGCACAGTTTACTACTGTAGGGCCATTGTTCAATGCGACTCCGATGATGTATAAAGCGAAATCGTTTGGATTGGGAAATCAGCACCAAATGACAGAGCCGATAGACGGACTGAAAATCAACAAAAGCGTTTCCAAAGAAAATGTTGCAGAAGAAATTTACAAAATAGATCTTAGTGCAGAAGCGGAGTCGAATATCGTTATTACATCGATTCCGTGCGATATCATTCTCGTGCTGGACCGTTCCGGCAGCATGAAAGGAGCTCCAGCCCAGGATTTGACGCTGGCAGCGGAAAATTTTGTAAAAACGATTTATGAAAATTCTCCGGAAAGCCGTGTGGCCGTGGTAGCATATTCTGAAAGCGGTGCAATCTATTCTGGAAATGGTCAGCCGGCGGGCGCGTTCGTGCCTGTTGAAAATCAGGTGCAGTTAGTCAATAGCATTACAGCGGCGATGAGTCGTCCAAACGGCGTTACGAATTCTAATACTGGATTGGAGCTGGCATATCAGATCTACCAGGCTGTGCCCAGTAGTGATCCCAATTATCAGAATAGCCGGGCGGTTGTCATGTTTACGGATGGCGTTCCTGGAACGGGAAGCTGGGGAGCAAACAGTTCGAAGGAATGTGCGCAGAGTTCTATTTACTGGGGTCAGGTTTTGAAAGCTGACAAAGGAACTTCCATAACAGTTGATGCAGATGACGGTTTCTATGGATCGAAGGGCACAGACTTTGTGGAACGGTACTTTGATTGGGGATTTAAGTGGAGAGTTAAGGCGGACCGCCAAAATATGCCCGGCAGTGGAGCAACTATCTACACAGTTGGTTTAGGTCTGCCGAAGAATGATGTTCGAATCAATGAGTATTTGTATCGGCTGTCCAGCAACAGGCCGGACGGCACCCATGTTTCCGAATGGGGTTCTGGTGGGTATACAGATGTTCGCACTCGAAATCTTCCGAAGGGATATTATCTGACAACGGATAATTCGGCGGAACTTGACAAGATCTTCCAGCAAATTGCGGATCAAACGGGCAAACCAATTGAGAATGCAATTATTCGCGACTACATATCTCCGTATTTTCAGTTGGTTGATCAAAACGGCACACCCATTCAGGTGGGGGATTCAATCCAAAGCGGTAAGCATGAAGGTGTTGTCTGCAAAGACCAGAATGGTATTTATGTTGAGTGGAAAAATGTAACCTTAAAGCCCATGGAGCCGGAAAAGCCGGAAACTGCGGAGAAATTTAGTGGTACGCTGTATGTTAAACCGAAGACAGAGTTTATGGGCGGTACTAATGTACCGACCAATATCGATGGAATTTCAGGCGTATACAGCAGTGATGAGAAATGCATCGGTAGCTTCCCGCATTGTGATGTTGATGTACGTGTGAAGAACGAGTATAACGTTCAGGACCAGAGCATTTACATCACAAACAATGCGAATATCTCCAGCATGATTGGCGGAAATGAAAATGGTCCGCGACCTTTTGTAAGTCTTGGCGGAGGTGCATACAGCAACGACTTTGTAAAAACTGTATACACTGTGAATGATTCTGATGGTAAGCATGTTGGAACCTGGACCTTTGAAAAGGGGAAAGACGGTGTTTGGGAAGGAAAGGCCATCAGCCCGGACGAATGCAGTCAATATACTGTATCTTGCACGGTGGAAGGCGGTACGATTCTTTCCATGACCGGAAGCAACGAGGCATGGGTCCATGTATTTACACCTACTGTGACTTGGAAGGACAGTTCTCAGGATTATAACACCATTCTTACCAAAGACCTGTTGAACAGTCATGCATCCAAAACAGAATGGATCGACAAACACGGTCACGATGCGGAAATAAGTGGTGCTGCTCCGGATATTAGTTTTGAATTTGTTGGCAATATCGTAGATAAGCCGATTCAGCAGAATCTGGATGTTAAGATCAGCAAGGTCCTGATCGCTGGTCAGGACAAGACAAAGCATGTTGCGTTTGCTTGGGAGAAGGATGCACATTGTCCAGACGAATGCACTGCCGCCCCTGCAAATGCGCAGTTCCGCATCCATCTGAAGACCGGCGATTTGACCATTATCAAAACTCTGAAGGATGACGCAACGGCTGAAAAGCGGGAAACCTTCCTGTTCCAGATTACCGGAGCAGACAAAACCTACTATGCCAGCGTTGTGCTGAATGCACGTGAGAACCACAACGACACTGTAGTCAAAAACCTGCCGGCCGACAGCTACACGGTAGAGGAGATACTGTGCCCGAAGGGATATGCCTTGGAGAGCAGCAATCCGGACAATGGCACGGTCTTTGTATCCGGAGCAGATGCTTTGATTGTATTCGTCAATACTGTGACCACAAATCCGGATGATCCCACCAAGGATGATAGTATGGCAATCAACCGTTTCAGCAAGGACCAAAACGGAGAGTGGACCTGGGATTGGGCCAATAAACCTTCGGATTCGTCTCAGTAAAACAGTAGAAAGGAGAGAAAGTAATGAAAAAGAAACGCATGATTCAAGTCTTGCTTTCCGTTCTGCTGGTTGCGCTGATTGTTGTGGGCGGAACAGCTGCCTACCTGGTCGCGAGCGACAGTCCGGTCGTAAACCGTTTTTCATTTGTCGACGTGGATACAGACATTGAGGAACCCGACGGCGATGACCCTATTGAGAAAACACCTAAGGTAAAAAACGAAGGTGATTCTACGGTGTTTGTGCGCGCGAAGGTGATCGTTGCTTCTGCACCCGGCGTAAGCGATCCGGTCAGCGAGTCGGATATGACCATCAACTACAACAATGGTAAAGATGACAAGGGCGGTTCATGGGCAAAGCATGATCCGGATGACGGCTGGTATTATTACAGCAGAGAGCTGGAAACAGGTGAGTCTACGGTTGCGCTGTTCAATGGTATCGAAGGGATCAATGTGGAGGCCAGTTCCTTTGATGTGATTATTTACCAGGAAAGTGTAGTCGCAGGAAACTATAAGACTGCGTATGAGGCCTTCAATCCTTCCAAAAACGGATGATTCCGGTGCATCCAGATCCGCAAGTAACTAATCCAGGAGGACCGGAATGGTCAAAAAAATCTGCAATTTTTTATCCACCATTGTTCTGATCGTGCTGTTGGCGGCTGCCGCTACCATCTTTGTCCCCATGCTTCTTGGGTATAAGGAGATGGCGGTGCTGTCCGGCAGCATGGAGCCCACCATCCCGGTGGGAAGCCTGGTATACGTGAAGCCGGTAGAAGCCAGCGAACTGGAAGCCGGTGATGTGTGTACTTACTATCTGTCCGATGGCGAAACCTTTGTGACCCACCGGGTGCTGAGCATCGATGCCGATGCTCAGACCCTGGTCACCCAGGGCGATGCCAACAATGCAGCGGATGGTGATATCCAATTCAGCCAGATTTATGGCCGGGCGGATTTCCACCTGCCCTATCTGGGTATCGCTATCCAAAATATCCGCACCCCGGTGGGCATTATGACCATCTGCGGTGTGGTGATGCTGGTGATCCTGCTCAATTTTATCCCGGCGATCATTGACGCGGCCGAAGATGAAAAGAAGCAGAAGACTCGGCGGAACGAACCGGAAAAAGCTGGAACGAATTAAAATTCAAACCCTAAATTTTAATTGGTTTTTAAGCGTAGACCGGTATAATCCATTCAGTAAGCAAAAGCGGCTTGCCCAGGGCCCGGTCACCAAACCGCTTTTACTTCATAACAAAGTTTCTTTTTAAAACCGTAAATAAAACACAAAAAGGAGCGTAACGATTATGAAAATGAAAAACATGTTGATCGGCGGTATGTCTCTGGCGCTGGTAGCCTGCATCTCCATTGGCGGCACTTTGGCTTATCTGACTGCTACGGCTAAGAGCGTTACTAACACCTTTACCTTCGTTGGTAAGGACAGTGGCTATGATGGCGTTATCAACGTTAAGTTGGAAGAGGATCAGCCGGCACTGGGCGAGGCATATGGCGGTGCTACTGCAAGTTTGAACGCAGGGAACAACGGTTATGACTATAAGGATGTTCTTCCCAATCAGGAGCTGCCGAAGGAGCCTAAGGTCTCGGTACATACCAATACGGATGCATATGTGTTCGTACGAGTCACCGATGCAGGCACCAATCTTGGTGTAACTGCGAAGATGAACTCGAAAGAATGGATTGCGGTGGGTGAAGCGACTACGAATAAAGATGGAACCAAAACCCAGGCGTACTACTACAACGAAAAAGTGTTGAAGACTGATGATGGAACAGATTGGGATCCCATCACCTCTCCGTTTACCACTGTTACCGTAGCGAACATTGATACTGTTAAAGATGGGGAGACCGTCGAACTGAACGATGTAAAGATCGAGATTGCAGCAATCCAGTCCGCTACTTTTGAGAATCAGGTAAAAGCATATGAGGCACTGGGAGATGCTGATTGGCAGCCTGTTACTGCCCAGCCCTGAGCTGAGATAACTTTCCCTAAAGATTAAGGAGCGTTTGACTTATGAACAAGAAAAATATTCTGACCGCTGCTGTCAGCCTGTCTCTGGTAGCTTGCCTGTCCATCGGCGCTACTCTGGCTTACTTCACCGACAAGAGCGATACCATGACGAACGTATTCACCACCGGTAAGGTTGATATGACCCTGATCGATGAGACGGAAGA
>NZ_NFID01000049.1 GCF_002161595.1 Gemmiger sp. An50 | reverse complement strand
CTGACCGCTGCCGGCGACCTGGCCAAGCTGGGCTACAAGGTCACCGTGTACGAGGCTCTGCATCTGGCGGGCGGCGTGCTGGTGTACGGCATCCCTGAGTTCCGTCTGCCCAAGGCCATTGTGCAGAACGAGATCGAAGGCCTGCAGGCCATGGGCGTGGACATCGAGACCAACATGGTGATTGGTAAGGTGCTGACCATCGACGAGCTGATGGGCGACTACGGCTACGAGGCCGTGTATGTGGCTTCCGGTGCCGGTCTGCCCCGCTTCATGGGCATCCCCGGCGAGAGCCTGAAGGGCGTTTACTCCGCCAACGAGTATCTGACCCGCGTAAACCTGATGAAGGCTTACAAGGAAGGCAGCAAGACCCCCATCAAGAAGAGCAAGAACGTGGCCGTTGTAGGCGGCGGCAACGTTGCCATGGACGCTGCCCGCAGCGCCAAGCGTCTGGGCGCCGAGAACGTTTACATCGTGTACCGCCGCGGCATGGAAGAGCTGCCCGCCCGTAAGGAAGAGGTGGAGCATGCCGAGGAAGA
>NZ_NFID01000048.1 GCF_002161595.1 Gemmiger sp. An50 | reverse complement strand
CACAAAAAGACAGGACATTTGTCCTGTCTTTTTTGTTGCACTTCCCCCCTGCGGGGGCGGCTTCACCGTTCGCGCTGATGGCGCTCCGGTTCAGCTCGCAGGGACTCTCAGGCTAAAAAGCATGCCACCGGCATGCTTTTCTTAACGCCTTCGTCTAGAAGTGCACCACAAAGGGGAAAGCATTGATTGATGCTCGCTTTTCTTTTGTTGCACTTCCCCCCTGCGGGGGCGGCTTCACCGTTCGCGCTGCGGCGCTCCGGTTCAGCTCGCAGGGACTCTCAGGCTAAAAAACATGCCACTGGCATGTCGTTCTTAACGCCTTCGTCTAGAAGTGCACCACAAAGAGGAAAGCATTGATTGATGCTCGCTTTTCTTTTGTTGCACTTCCCCCCTGCGGGGGCGGCTTCACCGTTCGCGCTGATGGCGCTCCGGTTCAGCTCGCAGGGACTCTCAGGCTAAAAAGCATGCCACTGGCATGTTTTTCTTAACGCCTTCGTCTAGAAGTGCACCACAAAGGGGAAAGCATTGATTGATGATTGCTTTTCTTTTGCTGCACTTCCCCCTACAGGGGCGGCTTCACCGTTCGCGCTGATGGCGC
>NZ_NFID01000047.1 GCF_002161595.1 Gemmiger sp. An50 | reverse complement strand
AAACACCAGCTCCATGCCGAACATCAGCCGGCTCAGCCGCGCCCGGCGCAAAGGCTGGCTGGTTTCTTCAAAGCGGATCTCCAGCCGGTCGAACCGGTCGATCTGCACCGGCTCCTGGTGCTCCACCGCCTTGGGCAGCACCTGCCGCTGCATCAGCTGCTCACCGCCCCTCCAGGCGGTCACGGTCAGCGCGGTGCACCATTCCTCCGCCACCTGGTCGAACCGGAAGCTCAGTGCCGGAACGCTCACCGGCGTTTCAAACTCCAGTGCCAGCACCGGCGGGGCCGCAAAACGGCCGTCCGCCCCGCTCATGGCCTCGCTCACATAGCCCTCGGTCAGCAGCGCGCCGCCGGGCTCGTCCGCAATGCGAAGGGCCCCGTCCGCCTTCCAGCGCCCCGGCTCGAAGGTGGCGTAGCTGCGCTTTTGCGCTCCGTCCTGGGTCAGGGCGCTTTCCACGCTGGACCAGTAGGCCTGACCCTCGCTTTTGTCCGACGCGCCGGGGGCTGCGTCCTCGTCCACAACGCTCAGGGTCACGGCCAGCTTTGCCGCGCCCAGCACCGGCTTTGTCATCTCCTGCCGGTAGGCATCGCTTACCTGCTGCATCAGATCACCCCGCAATC
>NZ_NFID01000046.1 GCF_002161595.1 Gemmiger sp. An50 | reverse complement strand
CAAAGCCCAGGGCTGCTCGTCCTGCCTGCGGCGGGGCAGATTCGCATCCTCCAGCACCGCCGTGGCCAGCTCCCACAGGCTGTGAGATTCGCCATCCCATACGCCCTTGTAATAGCTGCCGTCCAGAAGGCTCAGCGCGTCGGTGGCGGAGAATTTGGCATACAGTCCCTCCACAACGGGCTGGCCGGTCAGATAGAACCGCCCGCCGGGAATCCATTCAACCAGACCGCCCTGGTAGATTTCTCTCCAGCCGCTGGGGGCCAGATCGTCCCACTTCAGCGCCGCCGCATCGCTCCACTTCATGCCGCCGGTGAGCTGCTGGCCGTAGCGCACCGTGATGGGGTTGCGCTGCTCAAAATACTTCCAGATGCCCTGGGGATTGTCCGGGTCGTAGAGACCGTTCTGAGTCCCGGTGAGCAGGTTCACGTTCACCGCCGAGAAGCTGAATTCCCCGGTGGGCAGCCTGCGGCCGATGGGGTCCACCTCCATGGTCTGGGCGGCCTCGGTCAGCTCGGCCTGACCAAACACCAGCTCCATGCCGAACATCAGCCGGCTCAGCCGCGCCCGGCGCAAAGGCTGGCTGGTTTCTTCAAAGCGGATCTCCAGCCGGTCGAACCGGTCGATCTGCACCGGCTCCTGGT
>NZ_NFID01000045.1 GCF_002161595.1 Gemmiger sp. An50 | reverse complement strand
TCAGTCGCCGTACTGCTGGAACTCAACACGGTCACCATTGTCGTCCTTCAGGGTGCCTTCGATCGCACTCTTCAGCAGGGAAGGTGCAGTATTTTCTGCCTGCAGTGCATATGCCTGAACCTTGATGTCGAAGACCGCTTCCGCTTCGTCGTTATCCCAAGCAGTGGGGATCTTGATATCGCTGAACAGACGCATCAGAGTATTTGCGGGAACACCCTGCTCCCAACCGGGATACTCGGGATTGTAGGCGTACAGCTTGCCCTGTACAATGTTCTCGCCATCATACACCTTCACATCCTGAACACCCAGCCACTTGTCACCGTCGACATTTTCCTGACGGGCTACAGCCTCATCAATCAGCTTATATACTTCCTGTGCGGAAGGATCCGTGGTGTTACCAACGGTTACCACGATACCCACGTGCGCATTGGAAGAACCATCACGAGTCAGCACAGAAACTCTCTTATCCAGATCGTCACCGGGAACTACTCCGGTGTACAGGATACCATTCTGTACACCGTTCTCATCGAAGGTGTACTGACCCTTCGGATCTTCCGTCTCATCGATCAGGGTCATATCAACCTTACCGGTGGTGAATACGTTCGTCATGGTATCGCTCTTGTCGGTGAAGTAAGCCAGAGTAGCGCCGATGGACAGGCAAGCTACCAG
>NZ_NFID01000044.1 GCF_002161595.1 Gemmiger sp. An50 | reverse complement strand
TTCAGGCATATGCACTGCAGGCAGAAAATACTGCACCTTCCCTGCTGAAGAGTGCGATCGAAGGCACCCTGAAGGACGACAATGGTGACCGTGTTGAGTTCCAGCAGTACGGCGACTGAGAAGGAAAACGCATCGGTTCCTGCAGGGGAATTTTATAAGATTCAGGAAAACAGCATCACCGCCGCAAAACCGAATACGAACCCCATCAACGGTACGGATAAAGGCGTTATTTACACCGAGATCCTTCCCGGTGCGACGGTAGCGAAAAACCCGTATGTTACGGTCTCTGCCGACAACGCGCATGCATATGTGTATACATATGTGGAAGGTGTTACCACGAACAGCAATGATCTGCTCTACACTACCTGGTCCGAGGGCTGGGAGCCTGTTGCAGCAGCAGAGCTGAACGGAACTCTTTTGCGCCGTGAGGTTGCAAAGGATGCTGCTGGCACCTATGATGTGTTTACCCAGGTCCATGTGAATTTTGATGCGGACGGTACGGAAGCATTGAACGAGATTTCGATTGGAGCATTTGCACACCAGGCGGACCATGTGGATTCTGACACGGCTGATGCTGCAGCGATTGCTTATTTTGCAAAACAGTGATTGATCATAAAAGGAGATTATTAACATGAAAAAGAAAAATATTTTGACCGCTGCGGTTAGCCTGTCCCTGGTAGCTTGCCTGTCCATCGGCGCTACTCTGGCTTACTTCACCGACAAGAGCGATACCATGACGAACGTATTCACCACCGGTAAGGTTGAT
>NZ_NFID01000043.1 GCF_002161595.1 Gemmiger sp. An50 | reverse complement strand
GCGGTAAGCGTCAGTGCAATGCCCGCTCTGGCAGCGGAAGGCGACGCTTCCTCCACCGAAGCCACTACCTATGTGGTGACTTTCCGTCCCGGTGAGCACGGCAAGTTCACCGACTCCTTTATCGCTGGCCTGGAGACCTACGGTGAAGTGAAGACCAGCGAGGCTACCGGCGCAGTGGCGGTGCGGTTGAACGAGGGCGCGGCTCTGCCCAACGCCCCCCAGCTGACCGATATCGTGATGAATGAGGATGCATCCCGCTACTTTGTGACCGATGCGGCTCAGGGCTACACCGGCGGCACCGCCAGCGGCGATCTGAGCACGGTAGCCCAGTACGCCTTGAGTGCCAGCGATGAGGACGCAGTCTTTACGGTGCAGTATCTGGACCGTGAGACCGGCGCCGAGGTGGCTCCCAGCCTGCAGGGCTCCGCGCCCGTGGGTCAGAACCTGACCTTCTACGCGCTGAACAACATTGAGAACTATACCGCAGAAACAGCCAGCCAGCAGCTGACTGTATCCAGCAACGCGGACCAGAACGTGGTGACCTTCTACTACACTGCGGCTGTGAACAACGTGACCGAGACTGTGACCGTGCCGGGTGGCACCATCACCCAGTATGAGGATCAGACCGTTGTGGGCGGCGCGGCTGTAGCAGGCGGCGGCGCGGGCGGTGCCGGTGGAGCCGGTGGCGCTGGCGGTGCTGGCGCGGGTACCGATGAAGGCGGCGATACCGTGACCATCCCGGAGACCGAGACTCCCCAGGCGGGCGGCGACAATACCCCCGGCGGTGAGGACGTGGA
>NZ_NFID01000042.1 GCF_002161595.1 Gemmiger sp. An50 | reverse complement strand
GCGGTAAGCGTCAGTGCAATGCCCGCTCTGGCAGCGGAAGGCGACGCTTCCTCCACCGAAGCCACTACCTATGTGGTGACTTTCCGTCCCGGTGAGCACGGCAAGTTCACCGACTCCTTCATCGCTGGCCTGGAGACCTACGGTGAAGTGAAGGCCAGCGAGGCTACCGGCGCAGTGGCGGTGCGGTTGAACGAGGGCGCGGCTCTGCCCAACGCCCCCCAGCTGACCGATATCGTGATGAATGAGGATGCATCCCGCTACTTTGTGACCGATGCGGCCCAGGGCTACACCGGCGGCACCGCCAGCGGTGATCTGAGCACGGTAGCCCAGTACGCCTTGAGTGCCAGCGATGAGGACGCAGTCTTTACGGTGCAGTATCTGGACCGTGAGACCGGCGCAGAGGTGGCTCCCAGCCTGCAGGGCTCCGCGCCCGTGGGTCAGAACCTGACCTTCTACGCGCTGAACAACATTGAGAACTATACCGCAGAAACAGCCAGCCAGCAGCTGACTGTATCCAGCAACGCGGACCAGAACGTGGTGACCTTCTACTACACTGCGGCTGTGAACAACGTGACCGAGACTGTGACCGTGCCGGGCGGCACCATCACCCAGTATGAGGATCAGACCGTTGTGGGCGGCGCGGCTGTAGCAGGCGGCGGCGCGGGCGGTGCTGGTGGCGCCGGTGGCGCTGGCGGTGCTGGCGCGGGTACCGATGAAGGCGGCGATACCGTGACCATCCCGGAGACCGAGACTCCCCAGGCGGGCGGCGACAATACCCCCGGCGGTGAGGACGTGGA
>NZ_NFID01000041.1 GCF_002161595.1 Gemmiger sp. An50 | reverse complement strand
TGGGCAAGCGGGTGATTGCCACCGCTCAGCTGGGTGAGATCTGGCACAAAGAAGACGGCACGCCCATTTCCCGGCACAACAGCTACAACGATTTTGTGGGCGAGCTGATCCTGCCGGAGCTGCCCCGTGGTGTTCTTGCCACTCTGAACAACAAGACCGGTATTGACCGCAACGACCCGGACTGGGACAAGGTCTTTGAAGCGCTGGCAGAGTTCCCGCCGCAGAAAAATGCCGCCACATTCAGTGAGGATGAACTGAAAAAGAAGTGGATGAAAATTCTCAAGGCAGCAAACCCTGAGGATGAGGTGACCAGCGAGATTTGTGTCTGGCCCACCGGTACCCGTGTGGATGTGGTGGACAAAGGAGGAAATGGAAAATGCGATATCTATGAGCTGAAGACCCGGAAGGCGGAGCCGAAGGATCTGTACCAGCTGCGGATGTACTGGGACGGTCTGGTTCTGGAGGGAATTCAGCCCACCCGGGGAATTCTGCTGACAAATGGCTATTCTGACAGACTGCAGGAGATGGTGCGCATTCTGAACACCCTGCCCACGCCCAGCTTCCCGGACGGACGGCCCAGCGCGCCCTACAACTTCTCGCTGGCCACCCACAAAGAAAAGCAGCTTCTGTAATAAAGGAGGGAATCCGCATGGTACTGGATGCAATCTACCGGGGAGAGTTGCTCCCCTGTGAAAACAACATGGAAGGAAACAGCCGGCACAAACAGGCGGGCAAGGAGATTGAACAGCTCCTGAAAGACCTGCGGAACAATCTGAGCGAGGAGGATATGGCGCTGGTGGACCAGATGCTGGAACAGAC
>NZ_NFID01000040.1 GCF_002161595.1 Gemmiger sp. An50 | reverse complement strand
GGCGCGCTTTCCAGCATGACCGAAAGCCCGATGCTCGCCCCGGTCTGGCTGCCTGCGTCCGGCTCAATGCGGATCACGCCCTCCCGGTCGGCATACAAAAGGCAGCAGGCCGCGTGGGCAATCAGCTGCAGGCATTCCCGGTGCTGCTTTGCCGGCAGCGGGGCGGTGGTGGTGATTTCCTTCAAGCCCTCCCACAAAGCCCAGGGCTGCTCGTCCTGCCTGCGGCGGGGCAGATTCGCATCCTCCAGCACCGCCGTGGCCAGCTCCCACAGGCTGTGAGATTCGCCATCCCATACGCCCTTGTAATAGCTGCTGTCCAGAAGGCTCAGCGCGTCGGTGGCGGAGAATTTGGCGTACAGTCCTTCTACTGCCGGCTGCCCAGTCAGGTAGAATCTACCACCGGGAATCCATTCAACAATGCCGCCCTGATAGACCTCTTTCCACCCGCTGACAACCAGATCAGCCCATTTAAGGGCTGCTGCATCGCTCCACTTCATGCCACCGGTGAGTTGCTGTCCATATCGCACCGTGATGGGATTTCGCTGTTCGAAGTACTTCCACACACCTCGCGAATTATCCGGGTCATACATTCCGTTTTGGTTGCCGGTGAGCAAGTTCACGTTTATTGCCGAGAAACTGAACTCCCCGGTGGGCAACCTACGGCCGATCGGGTCCACCTCCATGGTCTGCGTCGCCTCGGCCAGTTCTGCCTGGTTAAACACCAGCTCCATGCCGAACATCAGCCGGCTCAGCCGCGCCCGGCGCAAAGGCTGGCTGGTTTCTTCAAAGCGGATCTCCAGCCGGTCGAACCGGTCGATCTGCACCGGCTCCTGGT
>NZ_NFID01000004.1 GCF_002161595.1 Gemmiger sp. An50 | reverse complement strand
GGAATTGTTTAACGTGATTTTCCATCACGATAAGGTTCCGTTCAAGCTTCGATATTGTTCAATTTTCAAGGTCCTGTGCCGCTCTCCCTCGCGGGACAGCTTGTTTATTATATCTCGCAGAGTCTTGTTTGTCAAGCACTTTTTTGAAATATTTTTTCAAGCTCTTTTGAGCGGCTTGCCGTCGTTGACGGCTCAGTTATAATACCACACCTGTTTTCAAAATGCAAGCATTTTCGACAAAAAAATTCAAAAAATTTCAGGAGGTCATCCAAAGCCTCCTGAAACCCTTATTCCTGCAGCAGCTGCCCCCGCAGATTCTGCAGGATCTTCCGCTCCCTGCGGGAGATCTGTACCTGAGTGGTGCCCAGCACCTTTGCAGTCTCACTCTGGGTCTTGCCGGAGAAAAACCGCAGAAAGATCAGCTGCCGGTCCTGGGGCGGCAGGGTGGCCAGCACCTCCTGCAGGCTAATGCGGTCCGCCAGCTCCTCCTCCGGGGATTCCACCGGGATGTCCACCTCCCGGCCGCCCTCCTCCTCTGCCGCCGGGGTGAGCGAAAGCGCAGGCTGACTGGCGCGGATGGCCAGGGCCACCTGTTCCGGCTTCGCCTGCACCGCCTGGGCCAGCTGGCTCACGCTGGGCTCGCAGCCATTCTGCTTGATCATCCGTTCCCGGGCGGCGCTTACCCGCAGGCCCAGCTCCTTGAGCGAACGGCTCACCTTAACGGTTCCCCCGTCCCGGAAGAGCTTTTTGATCTCGCCCAGAATTACCGGCACCGCATAGGTGGAAAACTGCACCCCGCGCTCCTGGTCGAATCCGTCGTAAGCCTTGATCAGTCCCATGCAGCCTGCGGAATACAGATCGTCGTATTCCACGCCCCTGCCCCGGAACCGGCCGGCACAGGCGTGGACAAGCCCCAGATTGTTTTCAATAAATTCCTCCCGTGGGCCAAGTGTTGTGGGCATGCTTCCCTTCCCCTTTCTATATCTTATGTAAAAGGGGGATCATTGTTTGGTGCTCAGGGTCTTGCTCATTACCACCCGGGTGCCCTTGCCCGGTGTGCTGGTCACCCGCACCTTATCCATAAAGCTTTGCATCACCGCGAACCCCAGCCCGGCCCGTTCCTCCGGGTTGCCGGTGGTGAACATGGGCTGCATCGCCTTTTTCACATCCGGAATGCCTACGCCCCGGTCGGTCACCGTGATTTTCACCAGGCCGCCCTCATACAGGGCTGCGGTCAGATACACCAGCCCCACCTGCTGGGGGTAGGCATGGACGATGCAGTTGGTCACCGCCTCGCTCACCGCAGTTTTCATATCCGCCAGCTCGGGCACGGTGGGGTCCGCCTGGGCCAGAAAGGCCGCCAGCGCGCCCCGGGCAAAACCCTCGTTCACACTGCGGGAATAAAAGCTGATTTTCATCAGGTTATAGGCTTTCATGCTTGCCGCTCCTTTTCTATTGATACTCCACACGGGCCAGATCCAGCATCTTCTTGATGGAGTCCGGTGCCTGCTGCACCACCAGCTGCCCTTCGGTGGCCTGCATTCGCCGGGCCCGGCCCAAAATGAGCCCCACGCCGGAAGAATCCATAAAGGTCACCCCGCCGAAATCCATGATCAGTCGGGCAGGCATCCGGGCCGAAAGCTCCGCGTCGATCTGCTGGCGCAGCATCTGGGCGGAATGATGGTCGATCTCGCCGCTCAAGTAGGCCGCCAGCACATCGTCCGCGCTGGTAAACATCACCTGTGCCATTTCCGTTCTCCTTTCACGTCCGTTTGGGGGCAAAAAAAGACCCCGTATTCTTGGCACTTACCAATATACGGGGTCTTGGGTGAATATTTTGCCGCAACCGGTCAGCTGCGGTGATTTTTTAAGAAAGCCGTTCCAATAGTGCGGGCCGGGCCTGGGCCGCCAGGTACAGCGAACCGCACACCACTGCGCCATTTTCATGGGCCAGTGCCTGATCCAGCGCCTGGTGCAGGTCTGTGCAGGCGATCACCTTGGCCTTGGGCGCCACGGTGTGAGCCAGCTCCGCCAGCTCCTGTGCCTCCATAGCCCGGGGACAGGGCGGGGTTACGGTATAAATGGTGTCAAAGCAGGGGGCCAGTGCCTCCAGAATCTGCGCAGCCGCTTTGTCCGCCAGAACGCCCAGCACTGCCGCCGGTTTCTTTTTGGTATGGGTGTGCAGCACGCCCGCCAGGGCCTTGGCCCCTGCCGGGTTGTGGCAGCCGTCCAGAATCACCAGCGGCTCCTTGCGCAGCACTTCGATGCGGGCCGGGAACCGGGCGGTCTCCAGGCCGCTCAGAATGGCTTCATCGGGAATCTCGTAACCCTTGCGCCACAGGGCCAGAGCGATCTCCACCGCCATGGCCGCGTTGCAGCTCTGGTGCGCGCCCAGGAAGGGCAGCTCCACCTCGTAGCCGCCGTAGGAAAACGGATTGGTCAGCGGCTGGGGCTCTTCGGGCAGATTCAGATCCTCCGGCTGGGGCTGCACCAGCTCCGCCTTCTGACGGATGCACTCCGCCACGATGGCCTTCTGAGCCTCGGGGTCCTGCAGCGGATAGCAAACTACGGTGCAGCCGGGCTTGATGATGCCCGCCTTTTCCTGAGCGATGGCTTCCAGCGTATCGCCCAGCACCTCGGTGTGGTCCAGGTCGATGCGGGTGATGGCCGCCACCAGGGTATTGTCCACCCCGTTGCTGGCATCATTTTTTCCGCCCACACCGGTCTCCAGCACCGCCAGGTCGCACTGCTCCTGATAGAACCAGAGCAGTGCCGCCGCGGTGACCGCAGTGAATTGCACCGGCTCCTCGTCCAGCTGTGCGGCGGCAGCGCGCACCTGGCCCGCCACCTGTTCCAGCGTATCCGCCGGGATCATCTCGCCGTTGATCTGCATCCGCTCCCGGAAGTCCAGCACATAAGGCGAGATGGTCAGACCGGTCTTATACCCGGCTTCCTTTAATATGTTGGCCGTCAGGGTGGACACGGTACCCTTGCCGTTGGTACCCGCCACATGTACAAAATCCAGATAATTCTGAGGGTCACCCAGCTTTGCCAGCAGCTGACGCATCCCCTCCACCCCGGGCTTGCCGTTGGTGCGGGGCAGGCTTTGCAGCCACTCAGTGTTCGATCTCGATGCTGGTGTCATAGCTCTCCTCTTCCTCCTTCTGTTCTTCCGGAACCGGTTCCCACCGGGGCTGGGGCTCCGGGGCGCGCCGTGCGGTCTGACGGGCCGGGCGCGCGGGCGGCTGGTACTGCGGCAGAGGTTCTTCCTCCCATTCCTCTTCCGCTTCCTCCTCCCACTGCTCCTGAGGCTGAAGCGCCGGGCTGGGGGCGGGCCGCTTTTTCGTCGGGCGGGGCTGCGGCTCCGGCTGCACCAGCTCCTGGTCATCGTGCCGGTGCACGAACAGGATCACACACATGCGCAGGAACATCAAAATCAGCAGCGCCACAAACAGGCCCATCAAAAAGCCGGAAAAATCGATCCACACGTCCTTCACGCTGGAGCCCCGACCATCCACAAACATCTGGATGGTCTCGTCCATCACCGCGGTGCCCAGGCCCAGGAACAGCGGCCAGCTCACATGCTTGATGAAATGCCGGGTATACACCCGCAGGCAGAGCATGAACCAAAAGCCCATCATCATAAATTCGGCGAAATGGGCCATCTTGCGGACCATGTGCAGGCTGAAGGGGCCAAGGCCCACGGTGCCTGCCACCTCGTTGACCACCTGCTGCACCTGCTCGCTGCGCAGGCTGGACTGCTCTGCGATCTGCAGAGAGTTTTGGAAAATGAACACCACGCTGTAGATCAAACAGGCGGTGAAAAGAATTCGGAAAAAGATCGTGAACGGGCTCGTTCGTTTTTTCTGATACAAAAATCCATCCCTCCTAATAACTTTTACGGACACAAACCTTTCCCGTGTGTCTTTCGCCATTATAGCACATCTGTCAAACTTCGGAACATCCGAAGTCCTGCTTGTTATACGAAGAAGGAGCCCGGTTTGCTGCAAACCGGACTCCTTTTTCATGGATTTTTTACAAAGTTCTGGCGGTTTCTCAGCCCAGAGCCGCGATGGACTCCTCCACGCGGGCCAGCTTTTCCTGGGCGCGGGCCAGCTTCTGGCGGATCTCCTCCACCACGTTGGCGGGAGCCTTGTTCACAAAGCCCTCGTTGCTCAGCTGACGGCTGAACATGCCGATCTCCTTCTCGGCGCCGGCCTTTTCCTTGTTCAGGCGGGCCAGCTCCTTCTCCCGGTCGATCAGCTCCATCATGGGAATGAATCCGCGGGCCGCATGGGTGATGACCTGCACCATGCCGGCGGTGTCGCCGGTGTACTTCTCGGTGAGGGTCACGTCGGTGGCGAAGGCAAACTTGGCCAGGTAATCGCCGCCGCGGCGGAAGGCCTCGGTCTCGCTGGTCTCAATGATCATGCTGCTGCGCTTGGCGGGATGCACGTTCATCTCGGCGCGGATGGTACGCACGGCCTTGATGTAGTCCATCAGCTTCTCAAAGTCGGCTTCCTCGGCAGCATAGTTCAGCTCTTCGGTGAACACAGGCCACTGCTCGGTCATGATGGTCTCGGAAGTACCAGGCAGAGCGCGGTAGATCTCCTCGGTGATGAAGGGCATGAAGGGATGCAGCAGCTTCAGCGCCTGGGTCAGCACGTACACCAGCACCTTGCGGGCGTTGTCGGCCTCCTCGGGATCGGTGGAGTTCAGGCGAACCTTGGCGATCTCGATGTACCAGTCGCAGTAAACCTCCCAGATGAAGTCCTGCACCTTCTGGGCAGCCAGGCCCAGCTCGAACTTATCCAGATTGTCGGTGACGGTGCGGGCCAGGTTGTTCAGGGTGGACAGAATCCACTTGTCGCTCAGGTCCAGCTTATCCGCAGCGGGCAGACCGGCCTGGAAGTCCTCGGGCAGGTTCATCATCACGAAGCGGGTGGCGTTCCACAGCTTGTTGGCGAAGTTGCGGCTGGCCTTGATCTTCTCGTCGGAGAAGCGCATGTCGTTGCCGGGGGTGGAACCCAGAACCAGGGTCAGGCGCAGAGCGTCGGCGCCGTACTGGGCGATGATCTCCAGCGGGTCGATGCCGTTGCCCAGACTCTTGGACATCTTGCGGCCCTGGGCATCGCGCACCAGGCCGTGGATCAGTACGGTGTCGAAGGGGGCCTTGCCGGTGTACTCCAGGCCGGAGAAGATCATGCGGCTCACCCAGAAGGTGATGATGTCGTAGCCGGTGACCAGGGTGTTGGTGGGATAGAAGTAATCCAGGTCCTCGGTCTTGTCCGGCCAGCCCAGGGTGCTGAAGGGCCACAGGGCGCTGGAGAACCAGGTGTCCAGGGTGTCCTCATCCTGGCGCAGCGCGCCGCCGCACTTGGGGCAGGTGGTCATGGGCTCGTCGCTCACATGCACCTCGCCGCAGGCATCGCAGTAGTAGGCGGGAATCCGATGGCCCCACCACAGCTGACGGCTGATGCACCAGTCGCGGGTGTTCTCCATCCAGTGGTAGTACTGCTTGTCGAAGCGCTCGGGCACGAACTTGATGCGGCCGTCCCGTACCGCGTCGATGGCCGGACCGGCCAGGGGCACCATGCGCACGAACCACTGCTTGGAAACCATGGGCTCGATGGTGGTGCCGCAGCGGTAGCAGGTGCCAACGTTGTGGGCGTGGGGCTCGATCTTCTCCAGATAGCCGCCCGCCTCCAGGTCGGCCACGATGGCCTTGCGGGCCTCGTAGCGATCCATGCCGGCGTACTTGCCGCAGTCGGCGGTCATGTGGGCGGTCTCGTCCAGCACCTTCACGATGGGCAGGTTGTGGCGCTGGCCCACCTCGAAGTCGTTGGGGTCATGCGCGGGGGTGATCTTCACCACGCCGGTGCCGAACTCCATGTCCACGTAGGTATCGGTGACGATGGGGATCTCCTTGTTCAGCAGGGGCAGCAGCACCTTCTTGCCGTGCAGGTGCTTGTAGCGCTCGTCGTCCGGATGGATGGCCACGGCGGTATCGCCCAGCATGGTCTCGGGACGGGTGGTGGCCAGAACCAGGAACTCGTCGGTGCCCACGATGGGGTACTTCAGGTGCCAGAAGCTGCCCTCCTGGTCCTCATACTCCACCTCGGCGTCGGAGATGCTGGTCTTGCAGTGGGGGCACCAGTTGATGATGCGCTCGCCGCGGTAGATCAGGTCCTTATCGTACAGATACTTAAAGACCTTCAGAACCGCCTTGCTGCAGCCCTCGTCCATGGTGAAGCGCTCGCGGTCCCAGTCGCAGGAGCAGCCCAGCTTCTTCAGCTGGCTCACGATGCGGTCGCCGTACTGGTTCTTCCAAGCCCAGGCGCGCTCCAAGAAGCCGTCGCGGCCCAGCATCTCCTTGGTCAGGCCCTCTTCCTTCATCTTGGCCACAACCTTGGCCTCGGTGGCGATGGAAGCATGGTCGGTGCCGGGCACCCACAAAGCGGCGTAGCCCTGCATGCGCTTGTAGCGGATCAGGATGTCCTGCCAGGTCTCGTCCATGGCATGACCCATGTGCAGCTGGCCAGTCACGTTCGGCGGCGGCATCACGATGGTGTAGGGCTTTTTGCTCTTATCCGCCTTGGTGTGGAAGTAGCCGCCATTCAGCCAGAAGGCATAAATGTCGTCTTCCACGCGGGCGGGATCATACAATTTTTCCAGTTCTTTCATTGATTTTCCCTCCTGTTTCGGTTGCTGCCGGGGCAAACAAAAAGGCCGCCCCAGGCGTGTGTTCACACTTGGGACGGCCTGTACAAAACAATACAATACCGCGGTACCACCCAAATTGCCGCCGAAAACCGGCAGCCACTCGGAGCCCTTAACGCGGGCGGCACGGGCAGAGGCTACTGAAAGTTCACCCCGCCTGCTCAAAAGCGACAGCACCCGGCGCGTTCTGCCGGGCTTTCACCTGCCCCCGGCTCTCTTTTCCAAAACGCATTGCCGCGCGCCCTCTTTTTCAGCGCATTTGTAATAATGATTATAGCAACATCCGGCCGCCGCGTCAATCACCGCGGCGCAAAAGCCGGTCAGCCCAGAGAAATGCCCATGCGGCGGGCGACCTCCAGCATGCCGTGGCCGTCCGGAACCAGACGGCTCTTGCCGGCGATCTCGTCCAGCGGGTTCTCGGTGACGTGATTGTTGCGCATGGCAACGGTCACGCCGTACTTCTCGTGCTCCACCAGCTTGGCGGCATAGGTGCCGAACTGGGTGGCCAGCACACGGTCGTAAGCAGAAGGCGAACCGCCCCGCTGCATATGGCCGGGCACGCAGACGCGGGTCTCGAAGCCGGTCATCTTCTCGATCTGGGCCGCGATGCGGTTGGTGGCGGTGGTGTAGCCCTGCTCCTTGCGGCGGGCGGCACGCTCCTTCTTCTTCATACGGGCTTCCTCGTTGTCGAAGGCGCCCTCGGCCACCGCCAGGATGGAGAAGGTCTTGCCCTGAGATGCACGGCGCTCCACGGCGGCGCATACATTATCAATGTTATAGGGCATTTCGGGGATCAGGATGATGTCCGCGCCGCCGGCCACGCCCGCGTACAGGGTCAGCCAGCCGGCCTTGTTGCCCATCAGCTCCACCACCATGCAGCGGCGATGGCTGGATGCGGTGGTGTGGATGCGGTCGATCACCTCGGTGGCGATGTCCACGGCGGTGTGGAAACCGAAGGTCACGTCGGTGCCGTAGATGTCGTTGTCAATGGTCTTGGGCAGGCCGATCACATTCAGGCCCTCCTGGGCCAGCAGATTGGCGGTTTTATGGGTGCCGTTGCCGCCCAGGCAGAGCAGGCAGTCCAGCTTCATTTCCTCGTAGTTCTTCTTCATGGCGGCCACCTTGTCCACCTGGTCCTCGCCGATGACCCGCATCAGCTTGAAGGGGGTGCGCTTGGTGCCCAGAATGGTGCCGCCCATGGTCAGGATGCCGGAAAACTCCTCCGGTTCCATCTCCCGCCACTGGCCGTTGATCAGGCCGGAGTAGCCGTTGGAGATGCCCACGATCTGCACATCTTCTCCCATGCGCTGATACAGCGCCTTTGCCACGCCGCGAATGGTGGCGTTCAGGCCGGGGCAGTCGCCGCCGGACGTAAGGATACCGATCCGTTTTTTCATAGTTCCAATTCCTCCCTCACAGCCCGGCCGATCCGCCGGGAGCGGCCTTCGACCCGCTGCCGGACGCCGCATGCATTTTCTTTTTTTAGAGTATCGCCCTTTTTGGTGGTTTGTCAATCTTTTTTGCGGAAAAACAGCCGCAAAAAAATTGAAAAAAAGTGGTTGACATTTTCCCGTTCAGTGCTATAATAAATTATCGTTGGGGCAACGCTCCGGCAAATGAATATTGGAGAATTGTGTAAGGGTAGCACGACAGACTCTGACTCTGTTTGTGAGGGTTCGAATCCTTCTTCTCCAACCAGAAATAGCAGCAGCCTGCACGCTGCTGCTATTTTTTACATCGGGGTGTAGCGCAGTTGGTAGCGCGCCTGGTTCGGGACCAGGAAGCCGTGGGTTCAAGTCCCGTCACTCCGACCATGCGGAGTGTCCTTATAGGATCTGAGTATCCTACAAAGGACACTCCGCATTTTTTATTGTCAAAATTGGGGCAGCGCCGTTTTCATCGAACAGCAGCCGATCCCGGATGCACAGGAGCTTTACCTTGTGCCGGGTGAGCAGGTCAATGTAGCTTTGGGTCATCCCCCACTCCCGGCCTATCCGGGTCAGGCTATGGACTAACACCACATCCACCCTTCCAGCAACAGCGGCCTCGGTCACTTTCTGGAGCGCCGGGCGGTCTAATGTGAGCCCGCTGCCATATTCGTCCGCAGCGCCGATGATGGTATATCCCGCCTGCTTTGCGTAGAGCTGGAGCAGAAACCGCTGGTGTTCCAATGCGAAAGAATCGTCATGGGCGACACGGCAATAGAGAAATCCTCTCATATCCCACACCACCTTTATACCGCCGGGGCGTAGCTTAATGCTACGCCTTTTCTCGTTTCCAGCAGAATATCCCGCTCGGGGATTTTCCGGCGATCCGGCACCTCAAAGGCACCGATGCAGTTGTAGTGGATCGTCACCCGCTGATTGGTAACACCGTCCTCCTTGACCGCAGGATAGACCTCGATATATTCAATGAGTTCGGCAACCATGCGTTTGGTAATGGTGGTAGCGTCTGTGTAGCGGCGTACCGTTTCCAAGAAGGTGTCCACATCCATCCGCTTATCTTCCAGCTTTTTCAGCTCCAGCCGCAACGCTTTGATTTTCTTGGCGTTTTCACCCTGCTCCTGCTCATACCGCTTGGACATTTTGGCAAACCGGGTATCGTCGATTTTACCGGACACATTGTCCTCATAGAGCCGTTCAAAGAGCATATCCAGCTCCCCGTCCCGGGCCAGCAGCCCGTCCAGCTCCCGCTTCTTGCGTACCCGGTCATTTTCCGCTACCTTGGCGGAGCGGCCCACCATCGCCTTGATGAAGTCGTTTTCGTATTCGTTAGCGAAGCAGGCCAGCCGGTGTACCTCGTAGAGCACGACCTGCTCCAAGAAGTCCAGCCGGATATAGTGGGTAGACGAGCATTTGCGGAGCCCGGAATTGTGGTTCTGGCAGCTAAAGAATTTAATATCGTGGTTGCCCTGGTTAAAATGGAAATTCAGATTGCCGCCGCACTCCGGGCATTTCAGATAGCCGGAAAAGACGCTGGGCTCTTGGGTAACGGTGGGGCGCTTGCGCCGTGTCCCGGCTTTTAACGCCTGCACCTTTTCCCAAGTTGGCCGGTCAATGATAGGCTCATGGACATTGAGGAAGATTGCCCGGTTCTCCTCCGGGTTCTCAATCCGGCGCTTCATTTTATAGGATTTGGAATAGCTTTTGAAGTTGATGACATCGCCACAGTATTCCTGCGTGGTCAAAATCTTCTTGATTGTGGTGTGCCCCCATTTTGTGGGCTCCACGGTGCTTTTGGAGCCGCCTCTGCTTGTACCCCTGCTGCGCCAGTAGTAGGTCGGGTTGACGATCCCATCCGCACCGAGGGCAGCGGCGGTTTCAGCCAGCCCGTACCCGTCCAGCGCCATGCGGTAGATACGGCGTACCACCTCGGCAGCCTCCGGGTCAATCACCCAAAACCGGGGATCGTCCGGGTTCTTTATGTAGCCGTAGGGCGGCGGGGAAAGCGGAATCCCGGCGTTACCTTTCATCTTATTGACGATCCGGCGCTTCTTGGAGATGTCCTTGGCGTAGTACTCATTCATAATGTTCTTGAACGGGGTGAAATCGTCCTCGCCTTCGTCGCTGTCCACACCATCGGAAACGGCCACCAGCCGCACATCATGGAGCGGGAAAAATTCCTCGGTGAGCTTGCCAACCTCAATGTAGTTCCGGCCCAGCCGGGAGAGGTCTTTCACAAACACCGCCGAGATGTACCCGGCCTCGATTGCGGCGATCATTTTCTGAAAGCCGGGGCGCTTCATGGTAGTGCCGGTGATACCGTCATCTACAAAAAAGATGGTGTCCGTATAGCCCTTGTCCTTGGCGGCCTTCTGGAGAATTTTCTTTTGGTTCTGGATGCTGTTGGACTCGCTGTCCATGTTATCGTCACGGCTCAGGCGGCAGTAGAGAGCGGCTGTGCCGGTAGAGATTTTCTTGCTTGACTGTTTCAAAATATCCTCCTTCCTGCAATCAAGCAAGAGGTTCTTATCTATGTATATTATACCTCTGCCGACTGCCCGTGTTAAGGATGTCGATGGAACAGTTAGGCTGGCTCCAGATCGGCCAGCATCAGCTTCAACAGGATGTCACGCATGGACTCGCCTTTGTCCTTGTAGACGGGCGTGACAATGAATTGGATTTTGCCGACTTGATAGGTGTATTCCTCCTTGACGGGTACGGGATCTTCCATGTGGGGCCTCCTTCCAGAGCGATACGAAACAATGACCGACTGTCCCCCTTGTCCCGTGGGGAAACGCAGAAAGGCGGCACCTTCGGCGGTGCCGCCTTTCTGCCTTGCTCCACTTTGGGACAACTTGTCCCAAGGTCAGTAGGGGCTGTTCTCAAAGTGCTGCTGGGCCTCCTCCAGCCCACGGATGTCAAAGACCTCGTAGAGCTCTGCCACCACACGCCGGATGTCCTTGGGAGAAAACCCGCAGTTTTCCATAGCGTAGATGACATAGCCACGGCAGGCGTTGTTGCTCCACGGCTGGGCAAGCAGGGCTGCCAGTTCGGGATCATACTTCATGTTGGTTTCCTCCTTGATAAAAGTTTCGGGAGCGCCACGCTCATTTCCTTGGCCCGTCATAAGACAGCAATACTCAGCATGACGCTCCCGAGGGGGGCGGCAGCCCGGAGGGGCAAGCGGCCAGCTTGTCCGGCTGCGGATCGTGGCCGTGGGGTGGCTTGTCCCACTTGCGGCGTTGGTGTTGTTCGCTCGTTCTCCTGCCGGAGAAGTCACAGCGCACCCGTCGCCCGGCTCCCCGCACTATGTCTCGGGGCCGCCGCTATTCAGTTGTTGATCGGATGTAACTCCTCTCATATACCAAGGACATCTGGCAGATCAATTCGGACGGGTTTACAGGCACTTTTTCAAATACTGTTTCATCTTCTCAAGTCCCCGCTCCACAGAGCGCCGCACGGCACTCTCATGGACACCCTCTGCCCTTGCTACTTCGGAATAGCTCTTGCCGAGGATCACGCAGGCATCCACCCGGCGGCCCTGCGTTTCGGGCAAGGAATTGAGCGCAGCGCACAACTGGCAGAACAGCTCCATGCGTTCCAGCAGCTCCTGTGGGGTGGGTTCAGAAACGCAGGCAGAGTATTCGATCCCGTCCTCGCAATCGAGGGAATACTGCGCCTTGTTGCGGATAACACGCCGCTGATAGGCGGCCTCGTACAATCTGCTCGCCCTGAGCTCGTCAGCCACTTCCTCGGAAACCTCTATGTATTCGTCGTGGGTGTACCACGGATAAAAGTCTTTCAGATTGATGGTCGTCATTTGTAATTCCTCCGTTCAGATGGTTGGGGGGTGAATGGCGATCTGAACGGAGGGCGGCGGGGAGCGACAACCCGGGCCGCCTTTGCCCACTTCGGGACAACTTGTCCCAAAGCAGGCAAAACAAAATGCGCTCGTATGCCGCAACGACACGCAAGCGCATAAAACTACATTTTCACTTATGTACTTCCATATTTCGCATTCGTCGCCAGACTGCTCCCATTGGGCGGACGAACTTTTTTTGACAGATTAGGGGGATGAAAAATAAATAAGGACACGGCGATACCTCCCAGATACCGCCGTATCCTTAAAAAAGGGCGACTTTAACACACCCCCCGTGTTCTCTTTTTTCAAAAAGAAAACGGCGGCTTGAAATTGCTATTTCAAAACCGCCGTCTGTGCCGCAAGGCCGATTTCAACGGTCTTGTTATATGGTGCGAATGAGCGCCGACACAATCTGCTATCAAAAGAAAAGAGCCGATAATCCGTGCCTATTTGCTAATGTGCGATAAAGAAGTAATAGAAGTGTAAAAAATTTTGCCGTTCCTATCCGGCACTTAGGGCTGTGTCGGATAGGTCAGGCGTTAGGCTTCCGGCAAGTCTATCTTGCCGACAAAGCTGTAATAAATCTCAATGTCCTGCCTGCGGGTGCCGTTCTCGTCATAGCTGCACTCATGCACGACGATTTTCTCAATCATTTCCCGCAAGAGGGTGGGGGTCAATTCTTCAAAAGCAAGGTGCTTTCTCACAATCCCCATGAATTTCTCGGCGTTGACGGTGGCGGCCTGCGACTTGGAAAGTTCCTCCTGCAAAGCGGCAGCCCGGTCTTTCAGTTCCCGCTGCTCCTGCTCATAGTCCGCCGACAGCTCCATGAAACGCTCGTCGCTGATTTTGCCGCTTACATTGTCCTCATACAGCCGCTTGATAATGCGGTTCACTTCGGCAATGCGTGTCTGGGCCTGTTCAAGCTGCTTCGTGGCTGCGGCGGTCTTTCTCTTGCCGCCGATTTCGTTCTGCTGGATGAGCAGCTTTACAAAGCGGCTCTCATGCCTGGCGGCGTATTCCGTCACTTGCCGGAGATTGGAAAGCACGCCCGCCGTCAAAAGGTCGGTGCGGATAAAGTGTGCCGTACAGTCACGGGTACGCTTCTTGTAGCTGCCGCAGATATAACAGTCCTGCTTGCGGTTCTTGTTCTGATACCGCTGCTGATACAGCACATGGCCGCAGTCGGCGCAGAACAGCATACCAGAGAACAGCCCCACTTCATCATAGCGGTTCGGGCGTTTTCGCTGCTTGCGTAACTCCTGCACACGCTCCCATGTTTCCGTGTCGATAATCGGCTCATGGTGATTTGGGAAGATAGCCTGCTTCTCGATGGGGTTCTCAACGCTGTGCTTGACCTTGTAAGAGGGCTTCTCCGTCTTGAAGTTTACCAGACAGCCAGTGTACTCCCGGTTTTCCAGCAGATGGACGACGGTGTTTGTCGCCCACTTGCACTCATAGCCGGGGTGGTAGCGTCGGGTGCTGCCCGTCCTGCGGTATTCCAGCGTCCCCGGCGTGGGGATTTGCTGCTCCGTCAGCATACGGGCAATCTTGGTCGGGCCATTTCCCGCAAGGCAAAGCTGGTAAATCTGCCGGACAACCGGGGCGGCTTCCTCGTCAACGATATAGTTCTCGTCCTTGTCCATGAGATAGCCATAGACTGGCTTGCTGGTTACAGGCTTGCCGCTCATGCCTTTTGCTTTCTTTACTGCCTTGATTTTCTTGCTCGTATCTCTCACCAGCCATTCGTTAAATAAGTTCCGCAGAGGGGTAAAATCATTGTCCATGCCGCCGTTTGCGCTGTCCACGTTGTCATTGACAGCGATAAAACGCACGCCCTTTTGAGGGAACAGCATTTCCGTGTAAAATCCCACCTGCAAGTAATTACGCCCCAGCCTGCTCATGTCCTTGACTATGACGGTGCCGACTTTCCCGGCTTCAATGTCTGCAAGCATGGCTTGAAATCCGGGCCGCTGGAAGTTCGCACCTGAGTAGCCGTCGTCGGTGTACCAGCGCAGATTGGTAAAGCCGTTCTGCTTGGCGTAGGCTTCCAAAATCCGTTTCTGGTTGGAAATGGAATTGCTCTCGCCTTGCAATTCGTCCTCATGGGACAATCTCGGATAAAGGGCGGTAATGAGGTTTTGGGTGGCTTGTCTTAACATAAAATCCTCCGTTTCCGACAGCCAGCCCCACTATTCCGTGGTTTCATTGTACCACGGAACAGGGGCGGCTGTACAGCGGTAAAAGTGATAAATCTGCTTCTTTACAGCTTGTCAAATCGCCTTTTTTTGTGTAGCAGCGGCTTCCGCTTCCAGTACCCTCGCCATCTTGTCGGCGGCGGTGCTGGTGGTGTCTTTCTTGAAAAAGCCGGACACGACAAGAACGGTATTCCCCATGCGGATTTCCGTCACGCAGTCGGGGCGGCGGGTGGTACGGTGGTCGTGCTGCTTGATATTCTCCATAGGCAATACTCCTTTCATTCAGCCAGCAGTTTCTTCATGGTTTCCATTTTCCGCTTTGCGGTTTCCTGCCGGAAGTTGACGCCAGTAAAGCGTATCGGGACGCACATGGACAGCAGTCGGTCATAAATCCGGGAATGGGCCGTGTCTGTCGGCTTTTTCAACTCGTCCAGCGGGCGGTTGGTGGTGGCGATCAGCGGCTTGTTGCTGCGGTATCGGGTATCAATCACATGGAATACCTGTTCCAGTCCATAGTCGGTGCCACGCTCCATGCCGAAGTCGTCAATGATAAGCAGCGGATAGCGGCAAAGGCGGGAAATATACTCATTCCGGCCTGTAAAGCCGGGAGAGAGGTCGCCCAGGATAACGGCGAAGTTCGTCATATATACGGGGACTTCTTTCTCCATGAGGGCGTTTGCGATACAGCCCGCAAGGTAGCTTTTCCCGTTGCCGACGTTCCCCCAGAACAGGCAGCCGATGTTTTCGGCCTGCATTTCTTCCCAATGCTCCGCATACCGCCGGGCAATCCCGGTCTGCGGGTTTCTGCCGTTGTCGTTCTCGAATGTCCATTGCTGCATGGCTGAGTCGGCAAAAGCCCTCTGTTTCAGATTTTCCACGGCTTCCACATGGCGGCGGTGTTCCTCGGCGGCCTGCCGCTGCTCACGGGCGGCTCTCTGGCAGTCGCACTCTGCCGGGTGGCGGTCACGGCCAAACAGCTCCTTACCCTCCGGGAAGTAGGCTTCTTTCGGCGTATGGCACTTTCCGCAGTAAAGCAGTCCGTCCTCGCCGATATAGTCCTCCATCTCCGGGGCGGCGGTTGTCATGTTCTCCAAAATATCTTTGATTTCACTTGTCATAAGCTTTCTCCCTCCATACAGGTATAGTCGGGGATGCCCTGTTTTACGGCTCCCTTTTTGTCATTGGCCGCCCATCTGTGCAAGGCGGCGGCATAATTCTGGTAGGCTTTCCCGCTGGCGGCAAGGTAATGGCTCATTTCCTCAATCAGCCGTTCCAGCCTGTCCGGGTATTCTGCCTGTAACTCGTCATATTCGTCCTTTGACAGAAAAATATTCTCATATCGGCCATAAGCTGTGGGCGGCTCCCCACTCGCTCTCATTGTTTGGTTCTCTATTAAGTTGTTTATATTAGTTTTGTTAGGGGTCGGTTTTCCGACCATCATAGGGTCGGTTTTCCGACCGTCATAAGGTCGCTTTTCCGACTGTATGAGGGTCGCTTTTCCGGCCATCAGTTGGTCGGAAAACCGTACCACTGGGACAGGCGGCACTTTCACATAAAGCCGATTGGGTGCGGAGAAGCCCCGCCGTTCCCGTTCTAAAAGCCCGGCTGCGTCCAGTTCTTTCAAGGCTCCCTTGATGGCGGTACAACCCTTGTCCAGCATTTCCGCTATCTCCGCAACGGGGTAGACAATGAATATCCTGCCCTCGCCGTCCTGCCAGCCGTTCTTCTGTGACAGGGTGGAGCGGTCTAATAAAAGCGCATACAGCAGCTTGGCGGTCTGTGAAATCTCCATTTTCAGCAGGAAACGGGGGTATGGAAGATAGGCGGGCAGCGTGGTGTCTGCCCTGATATAATCAGCGATAGTATCACCTCCCTCTGTGTTGTGTCGTTTTTGGGCTTTGTCACGCATTAGGACGGCATTTCCGGGGGGAAAGGATAAATGTATCGCATACCCTTTGACACCCACGAAAAAAGCCTTGATTTATGCGGGTTTGAAAGGCTCTAAAGCGTGACATTTCTGCCTTTGTTTCCGCTTTCTCTCGGCGGCTTTGCGTTTCTTCATGCACCCGGCGCAGCCGGGGCAGTATTTCCCCCGGTTGGATTTGGGGACAAAGGCCGCCCCGCAGACCGCGCAGCGTTTCCGGCTCCCCCGGTACAAGAGGGCTGCGGCCAGCTCCCCGTCAAGGGGCAGGACAGCCACACGGAACCAGCGGCACATGAGGGAATAGGAAATGCTCTGGACGCACACGCAAGGCTCCCCGTCGTCTAACAGCAGGCAGTTCCCCTCGTCGTAGTTACAGCACTCATGCACAAGGCGGCGGGCTGCCTGGTGCTGGCGGTAGTCCATGCGGGACGGCTTATCGTTCATGGCTCTGCTCCTTTCTGCGGTGCGGCTCTTCCCGGCGCAAAATCTGGTCGATGTTCCGCTTGACGGTCTGCAACTCCCTGAACCGCTGCTTCTGTTCGTGATAGGTGTTGTACAGGCCGTCTTTCTCGGAGATAAGCTGCTCGATCTCGGCCTGCAACGCTTTTCGGCCGGGCAGCTTGGTAAGCCCCTGTGCCTTGAAATACCGGGCGGCGGCTTCGGCTATGATAAAATCGCTCTCGTTTGCCTGGCGGTATGCGGCGCGGGCTTTCTCGGATTTCTGCGCTTTCAGCCCCTCGCGGATGGGCTTGGTCTTGGCATAGGCAAGTACCTGTTGCCGCAACTCCCTTTTCCCTTGCAGCTTCGTTTCCAGTGCTTTCAGTTCGCCGCTGGTCTGGCGCATTTCCTGATAGGCGGTAGCAACGGCGGCTTCAAGCTGTTCCGGGGAAGAAAAGCCGTACTGTTGGTAGATGGTCAGGGTCTTGGCGGCCTGTTTCAGATTGTGTATCTTCGCCCATCGTTCATAGCCTTTGCCCTTGCCCTCGGCCATCTTCTGCTCAATGTCCACAAGCCGCTGCACACTGTCCTGTCTGGGGTCGATTTTCCCTGTCTTTTCGCCCTGTAAGCGGCCTTTCCCGGCGTGTAGGTATTCGGGTATGGCTGCGGTCTGTTCGGCGGCTCTGGCGGCTTGGTGCTGCGGGGTGTAGCGAACCGTTACGCCCCTCTGGGCGTTCTGCTCCAAAACGGCAAGGACGGCGGTGCGGTCAAAGTCGCCGCCCAGCTTCCGGGCGGTGATAGGCTTCGTCCTGTCTGGCGTGAGGTAGGACAGCCGCCCCCGGCTCTCCTTGACGGTCACACCCTCCCGCAACAGCAGAGAGGAAAACTCGTCAAAGCTGGCAGCGGTGGCAAGGGCTTTCCGTAGGGTCTGCCGCAGCTTCTCCTTGTTCGTTTCAAACTTGGTCTGCCGGGGCGTGATACCGCCTGCAATCATGGGGGCGTTCTGCTTGTCCAGTGCGGCCTGTCCCTTTTTCTGCGCCCAATATTCCCGGTCTGTGACACGGTTCTTGCTGCCGTTCAAGAGGTCGATTTGGTAAAGTCCTTCCCGGTGGCACATCTCCATGACCTCGGACTTGAAGTAGCGTAGGGCTGCGTCGGTGCAGCGGTGCTTGCACCCGGCTTTCGTGTCCGCTGGCCTGTCCATGTAGGGCAGGAACGGCACTTCCTCTATCCGCAGGCTGTTAATGACGATATGCACATGGATGTTGCCGCTGTGGTTATGCCCGTCCGGGTGGGTGCAGACAAGGGCCTGATGGCCGGGGAAATGCTCTTTACAGAATTGCTCCCCCAACGCCTGCGCCCGGTCTACGGTCAGGCCGTTGTCCGGCCCGTCCCGTGGGTCAAAGCTGATGATATAGTGGTGGCTTTTCACATCCTCCCGCCGCTGATTTTTCTCATAGCGGAGATTGGAGCGCATACACGCAACGGCAAAATCCTCGCCGCCGCAGTTCAGCGTGGACAAGCGATAATCCTCACGGGGGATAAGCCTGCCGTTTTCATCAAGGACGGGCTTCATAGTAAATTCGTCATGCTCAAAGAGCAGGTATTGTTCGGCGGCTCCGTAGTCGGCGTTCTTAGAGCCTAAATGCTTGAGTGTTGCCAACGGCGTCACCTACTTTCTTTAGGACTTCATACTTGAGGGCGGCAAGGTCGGCGGCCGCTTCCCGCAATTCCTTTGCCATAGCCGGGTAGGGGCTATGCCACTCGTTGAGGGTGCGGGCAATCTGGTTGAGATTGCCGCCAATCCTGCCGTACTCGGCTGTGAGCTTCCCGACAGCGGAGAGCAGCTCGTCATTGACTGACGACACATGGAGTACGGGGCGTATGGTAGTGCGCCGGATGGCCTGCCGGAGAAATTCGGACTGACTGATACCATAGGGCGCAAGCCGTTCTGTGAAGTCGGCGTATTCTTCATCGGTCAGCCGGGTTTTCACAACATGGCTGCGGTGGGGGGTGTTGTATCGCTTCGGCATGGGCTGTAAACCTCCTTTCACTTATCACAAAAAATGGGCTGGTCTGTTAGCTATTTTCGGGGCATTTCCTGTCTGCCGGACAGAAATATTTTTGCGGCGTAAGCCGCATAGCAGGGTTTGGGGAAGGCACTCCCCAACAAGTTTCCCGCGAGGGGCAAAACCGCAGAATTGCGGATTTTGGCACCGTGGTAGAAACTTGCTCTAAGTAAGCCGTAGATTTCCCCTTGCACTTACTACTCGTATAGCTGCCGCCTGTTTTGGCCGGATTTCTGCAAAAATCTTACGGCGTGGGGCGATTTTTACCCGCAGTTCTTTCTTTCCGCTAAAGATACATTTCAAAGGCCGCCAGCTACCCGCTTGCCGGGAATTTTCTCAAATTTTCCTTTGCCTTAGAAATACAGAAAATGCAGATTTGGCTACCGCCGCAGAAAATTTTTTGTTTCCGGCTTCACCTACCTACTACGGATGACTTTGCGATTTTGCCAAACGGATAAAGAAAAAAGCAGCAAATCTTTTTCAGACTTACTGCTTTCGCTGGCCGCCGATGGGCGGTGGATATTCAGTTTTGAAAGTTCAGGTCAGGTTGGCCCGATGATGGATAGCACAATAAATTCCTGTTTTCCCTTTAAGGCATTGTGCATTTTTTCTATTTCTCTTGATGATTATTTTTTTCATAATCAATCAATGTACCTATAACAATTCCAATCAACATTCCGATACCTGCACAAATAGAAATAGCAAAAAGATTTTGCAAAAACGCCCATGCCAACACACCTATGCAACCACCGACAATAAATCCTGTTAATAAGCCAATAGTTAAGTATTTATTACTTTTCATATTGCTATATCTCCCCTAAAAGTATATTTGTCGTTGGTTCTATTATACTATGACCTGCTTCCTTTAGGAATAGATGAATTGTAAACTGGCTGGAGTGAAACCGCTAATGACAGCCAGTGTTTGTTCTTTGTTTATCGGTCAAAGCGAAATTTGAACAGGGCGGCAATGAGCTGTTGCTTTATATGTTCCTCAACTTCGGCGTTGACTTTCCCGTGTACTTTGGAACAGTAGCGGATATATCCGGCATAGTGGGAAAGAATGGTGTCGATTGCGTCCGGGTCGCCCTCATGGGCTTTGACGATTGTTTCATAGGGGAGAAGTTTACTCATAGTCATTTCCCTCCATGAGCCGCCTTAACCGCTGCAAGGCAAGCCGGATATGCCGCCCCGCTGTGCTGCGTGTCCGGCCAATATGTACGCCGATCACTCGCTGCGGCTGGCGCAGGAAATAGTAACGAAAAATTTCTTCCTGCGTCTGCTCCGGCAAAAGGGCAAGGGCGGCGGCAAGCTCCGCATGATACAGAACGGCGGTCTGGCCGCAGGCGGTAAAAAGATATTCTTCAAGCTACTCCGGCTCGGCAAGCTGGACAAACTTTTCACTCATCAGATAATCAAGGGAAACTTCCCGTTCCCACCTCCGGCGCAGCTTCAAGATTTTATCTATGGCTGCGTGACGAATGACTACCTTGCAAAAGGCATTGAATGTGTACTGGATATGCACCTTGTAGGCTTCATCTTCGGTCATGGAAATTCCCCCTCTCTGAATAATAGTGCGGGGCGGCAGTACTCCTTGCTGTCGCCCCTTGATTGCCTACCAGCAAAGACGGGCGGGGCTGTCAACGACGGCGCGAAGCGGCGTTCATTTTATCGTTGACTGGCTCGGCTGGGTTTGCTATTTACCCGACAAACTTGAATTTATTTTAAGCTATCACGTTTTACCTTCTTAAGCCTTACTATCATTACCATAGGAATTTCTTTGTTGGTTTTGAAACATTCTTCATAAAATCCATCAATGACAAATCCAGCTCTAAAACAAAGGTTAAAAATATCTTGTATGGAACGATGATAATAAATCTGCTCTTTCGGTTGCCCTTCAATCGCTATATCATAGTAACTGTGCGGTGTCATATATTTTTCAGTCAACGTGACAAAACAAGGGTGTTGCGTTGCAAAGACAAAAATTCCGCTTTCCTGCAACAGTTCATAAACAGCCATAAGAAGTGGTTCAATGTCCGTAATATCCATAATTGCCATATTAGAAACTGCTTTCGTAAAGGCTCGATTTCTTTTTAATTCTAATATACTTTTTCTATCGGTCGCATCCGCCACACAAAATTCAATTTGTTTTGCATATTGTGATTGCCGTCTTTTAGCCAATTCTATCATTTTTTTGCTGTAATCAAAAGCGACAACCGAAGCACCTCTTTGTGCAAGATACGAAGAATAATTTCCATTGCCACACGCAATATCCAAAATGTAATCCGCAGGATTAGGAGATAGAAGTTCCGTTACTTTGGGGCGCACTACCTCTCTGTGAAATTCATTAGATTCGTCACCCATTGCATTATCCCAAAATTGTGCGTTCTCCTCCCAGATTTTTTTACTTTCCTCTGTTCCCATGTTCTCTCCCACTCCCAAAATTTGCTTTTTTGCTTCCATTAAATCTTCCTTACTATATTCCATTGTTACCCTCCATAACTTCTGATTGTTGTCGTCTTGACTATTATGTATCTTTTCTTTCCAAAATGGTATAGGCTTTTATTTTTGTAATGCTGCAAAACTTTTCTTCTGTAAGGTATTCAAAGGATATTTCCCTTTGCCGCCGCTTGCATTAAGCCGCCGCTATTGGAAAGCCAAAAGCAGCGGCTTTTTTTACTCGGTATTACCGAAAAGTATAGAAAGCAGGATATGTCATCATTTGTCATTTCTTCTCAATGTAATAACTGCATGGCATATCAAGCCAAATACAAGAGAAAAACAGCCACCGCCAAATAGTGATGCTCCCCACCCTGCACCTGACATTGTCATAAAACCGCCAACAAAGAAAATACCAATGCCAAGAAATATACCAACACCATAAAAAAGTCCAATTGCCATATCGTACTTATTAAATTGTCGTTTCTCCTTTTTTTCATATGTTTCCATCTTTGTTATTACCTCCTTCGCAAAATCGTCCATGTTGACTCCAAAAAGAAAGCAAATTTTTTTCAACATATTTAAATCGGGTTCATTAACATCTCTCTCCCAATTCGATAGTGCCTGCCGGGTAACATTCAATTCCCCGGCTAGTTCTTCCTGTGTCATTCCCAATTGTGTTCGCAGATGACGTATTTGCTTTCCTGTTGTAATATTCGTCTGTTCCTGGTTCAAAATAGTTTCTCCTCTCTGATACTGATTTTATCAATGATATTTCGCAATAGCCAGCAATGAACGCTTGCATTGCGCAAGACGTTACATTATCTTCTGAAACATATAGCGCACCTTGTCCAGGCGGCTGTTTGGACGGCGGGGCTGGATGACTGGCTTGCCGACAGCGGCCTGATACCCTTTCAGTTCTGTAAGGCATACGCTCTGCCCGTTGGTGTAAAAGGCCAGATCAGTACGGTATGCCTGTATACAGCGGGCGGGAATCTCGCCAGTAAAGACAACTTCATCCTTTTTTACCTGGACCGTTTCGATGGTGGCACAGTATTTCGGTGCATCATGATAAGCCCTGGAAAGATATTCCCGGGGCGCATAGAGGGTGAAGGAGAGATAAGGTTCCAGCAGTTGCGTCCCTGATTCCTTCAATGCCTGTTCCAATACAATCGGGGCCAATGAGCGGAAGTCCGCCGGCGTGCTGACCGGACTGTAATAAAGCCCGTATTCAAAGCAAATCTTACAGTCCGTTACGTTCCAGCCGAACAAGCCCTGCTCCAGCCCGTAACGGATACCATCCCTGACAGCGTTTTGAAAACTCTGGTTCAAGTATCCCAGCGAAACCCGGCTCTCGTATTGTACACCGGAGCCAAGCGGGAGTGGTGTAACAGACAGTCCGATGGATGCCCAAAACGGGTTGGGCGGCACCTCGATATGGATGGTGTGGCTGGCTGCTTTGAGCGGCCGCTCCATATAAATGACGGTGGGTTCCTTTACCACTGTTTCAAGCTTGTATTTTTCCGACAGCAAAGCGGAAACAACCTCCAACTGCACCCGGCCCAAAAAAGAAAGAATGATCTCATGGGTGATGGAATCCACCTCGCAGCGCAAAAGCGGGTCAGTATCCGCAAGTTGCGTAAGAGCGTCCAGCAGCCGTTCTCTTTGCGCTGCCGTTTTCGGCGCAATCGACGTCCGCAGCATGGGGAGGGGGTCCTCACGCCACCTTTTACGAGGGAGCCGGGTTGGGTCCCCTAATACATCGTTTAACCTCACGCTGTCGCTGGGAAGGATAACAATTTCACCCGGATAAGCGGTGTCTGTCCGAACAATTTCCCCTTTGGATGGAATACGCATCTCTGTGATTTTCAGCTTTTCTCTCCCGGCCAGGGCCACCGTATCCCGCAGGCGCAGCGTTCCGCTGTATAGCCGTAGATAGACACGCCGCTGGCCGCAATCTGTATACTCCACCTTGAAAACGCTGCCGCATAGGGCGGCGCTCCCCTGTTCCCCAATCGGTTGGAACAGCCCTGTCACCGCATCCATCAACGGTTGAATGCCAAGGCCCTTTTTGGCGCTGCCATAATAGACCGGGAACAGGGAGGCGTCTTGAACCCGCCGCTGTTCCTCCCGCACAAGTTTTTCCCGGCTGATTGGTTCTCCTGCGATATACTTTTCCAATAATTTATCGTTATTTTCGATGACCGCATCCCATGCTTCTATGTCGGTATTTTCCTCCAGGACTATTTCCGGGGACAGCGACACCGTCTGCTTGATGATAATATCGGCGGAGAGCTTATCCCGAACAGACTGAACCACGCTCTGCAAATCAACGCCAGCCTGGTCGATCTTGTTGATAAAGATAACGGTGGGAATGTTCATTTTCCGCAGGGCATGGAACAGAATACGGGTCTGGGCCTGCACGCCATCTTTAGCGGAGATCACCAAGATGGCCCCATCTAAAACAGCCAAAGAGCGGTACACCTCCGCCAAAAAATCCATGTGGCCGGGCGTATCCACAATGTTGACTTTACATCTGTGCCACTGGAAGGAAGTGACTGCCGCTTGAATGGTAATCCCACGCTGCCGCTCCAAAAACATGGTGTCCGTCCTCGTTGTCCCTTTTTCGACGCTCCCCGGTTCTGAAATGGCTCCGCTGGCATATAGCAGGCTCTCCGTCAAGGTCGTCTTTCCAGCGTCTACATGGGCAAGAATTCCAATATTGATTATTTTCATGTGATTGTCCTCCCTTTACTGCCCCGAAGGGCATAAAAATCCCCAGCAGTAAAATACTTTTACCACTGGGGATGATAATTTGCGGACATACACATATACAGCATACACCTGTTTGTGAGTGCTGTTTTTGGGGATATGTCAAAATTGATAAGGCAAAAGTATTCTTAAATTGGGTACAAAAAACTAAGCCCCTACAAAAGGGACTATCATAATCCTTTGTTCCCACTATTTGATTATAGTTTTATTTAAGAATACCTTGCCGCATATTTTTTACTCCTTTTCTGGAATTGAATTATTATATCACATCAGTTTTAGGAAAACAAGTATCTAAAAGAAATTTTTCTTCCCCTTATATGTAACAATCATACCGGCTTCCTAACGTTCAGAATGGTTTCTACTGTCTGCTGCGGTGTTTGGTTGGAATTGTCCAGCCAAAAGCCGATCCGTGGTGTTGTCTGCATTTTACTAAATACAAATTCAATGTATACAGAAAGAAATATATAAGGAGTGGGAGGGATTCCGCCGTAGTCGGCATTGTAGGAAAATCCAAAAGTTTAGATTTTCTCAAAATGCTTATCTTTTGGTCTTTGGTTCGGAATAGTGTAGTGCTGGCGGTCTATCTATTGTTTTCGGTTGCTTGCTTCTTTACCGTACATGAGCATTGGCACCGGGATTGTCCGAGCCGTAGCCCTCCAGCAAATTCACCACGCCCCACACGCCAAGGCCAGCGCCGAGGGCAACAACGAGGGTCTGCAAAGTGTTGATAGCAGAAGTGAAAAACTGCATATAGCCTCCCTTTCTCCGGGGAATACCCGGACATGAAAAAAGCCGCCCACATAGGCGGCGCTTGCCGCACCTTGGGACAATTTGTCCCGAAGTGCTATTTATACAAAGGCGTCCGGGTCATCGAGATCGTCATAGTTGAGGATGTCCTCGTCCTCGTCTGTGAGCGCCTCGTCCGGCACGGTCGCCTCGTACACCTCACATTCCTCGGCCAGCCCGGGCCGCCTGCGGCGGTTAATGAGCTTGTCGAGGGAAAAGGCGTTTTTCTGTTTGTCGGCCTCCGCCGTGTACTTGTAGTTGGGGTGCTGCTTCAAATCGTACTTCTTGGAATAGAACGGGGGCAGGCCCCGGAGCTGCAAGATGCACCTGTCACCGGGCATGGTGGCAAGTTCGCTGGGGGTCATCAGCTCCCGGCCCAGCCGTTGGTTATTTTGGCTGTAACTTTCCGACTGGCCCCGTGTCCGGCCATCCGTCTGCATGGAGATCGTGGCCTTGCCCAGCCAGTTTTCGGAAATCTCCTTGATGGTGGAGCTTTCCCGCCCGCCGAGAAAAATCACGCTGTCCATGTTGCCGAGGATGGTTTCAGCGTTCTTGTCATAGATGGCCTTACATTGGGCCAACTGCTGATAAAAGAGGGTCAGACTGACCTCCCGGGAGCGGATCACGGCCACCAGCTTTTCAAGGTTTGGCACCTGTCCCGTGTTGGCCGCCTCGTCCCACAGCACCCGCACATGATGGGGCAGGCGGCCCCCGTGAACATTGTCCGCCCGTTCACACAGAAGATTGAACATCTGCGAAAAGGCCAGCGCCACCAGAAAATTGTAGGTGCTATCGGTGTCGCTGATACAGAAGAAAGTGGCCGTGCGCCTGTCGCCCATGCGGTCAAGCTCCAGCTCGTCATAGGACATGATCTCCCGGAGCTGGGGGATGTCAAAGGGGGCCAGACGGGAGCCGCAGGAAATCAAAATGCTTTTTGCGGTTTTGCCGCTGGCCAGCTTGTACTTCTTATACTGTTTCACCGCAAAGCAATCCGGCTTGCGCTGTTCCAGCCCCTTGAACATATAGTCCACGGCATTGAGAAAGTCCTCGTCATCCTCCTTGACTTCCATGCCGGAGATCATGTCAACCAGCGTATTCATGTTGCGCTCCTCCCCGGAGCCCTCAAAAATGATGTACCCCAGCAGGGCGCAATACAAAAGTGTTTCGGCCTTCGTCCAGAACGGATCGCCCTCTTTGCCCTCGCCCTTGGTGTTGGAGATCAGGGCGTTTACAAACTTCAAGATGTCCGCCTCGTTCTTGATGTAGGCCAGCGGGTTATAGTGCATGGACTTTGAAAAATCTATGCTGTTGAATACCTTGATCTTATACCCCCGCTGCTGGAGAAAGTGGCCTACTTGCCCGAGGACACCCCCTTTCGGATCGACGCACACATAGGAGCTGTGCGCCTGGAGCAGCTGGGGCGTGAGCCAGAACCGGGTCTTGCCGGAGCCGGACGAGCCGATGACGCAGGCGTTGAGGTTGCGGGCGTTGGCCGGATTTTTGGGCCGGGTGTTGACGGTGAGCAGCTCCGTCCCGGTGAGAATGATATTGTTTTCAAACTTGGGATCGACAAAGGGCTTGATGTCTTTTTCGGTGCCCCACCGGGCGGAGCCGTATTCCTCGTCCCGCCTGTACTTCTTGGCATTTTTGCTTTTGAAGTAGATCAGCAGGCGAAAGCCCACCGCACCCACAATGCCGATGAGCCAGTCAAAGGGATCAAGCCCCGGCGCAAAGTCTGCAAAGGCCGGGCCGATGCTCCGGCCCAGCCCCAGCAGCTTTTCACCAAACCCAGCCCCCGCCGCCAGACGGTAGGCCGTCCCCAGTTTCAGACAAGCCCAGCCGATGAACAGATAGGGAATGTTGGGAAGAATGTATTTTCGGATCTTATCTGTCGGCATGAGCCACCTCCTGTACCCGCTCTTTGGGACGGGGCCGCTCCTGGGCAAGCTGCTCCGACGCCCGTTTGAGCTGATCCCGGATGGGGATGCGCCGGGACTTGGACTTGTTCAGTACCTTGCGGGAGTATTCAGAAAAACAGGCGGTCATGGCGTCGGCCTGCCCAGCCTTGAAGAACAGCAGATATTTGTCCGGCCCGGTTTTGTAAAAGGCGTAGTCCACATTCCATTTCCGGGCCACCCGGTCAAACAGCTTGGTATCGCCGGACAGCTCGATGCTGGATGCCGATGCACCGTGGGCCATGAGCTTTTTCACGCTCTGCTTACCGTGGGGCGTCTGCTTGGCCCGGTGGTGCTTGGCGATTTTCCGGCCAATGGCCCTCAGCACATAGGCAAGGCCCCGGGCGGTCAGCTTGGACGCCTTCACGGAAACGGCAATCGTGCGCCGGGAAATATCTTCATCTATCAGTCAAACCACCCCTTTCTTTGGGACAAATTGTCCCGAAGTGTTGTTATCGCTCCGGCACCTCCTTTCTCGGGTGTAGCCGTTCTCCCTCCAGCGAGGAACGGTCTATGACCGCTTTGTAAGCGGCCATCTGCTCCCGGATGTTGAGCTTGGGCATGGAGAAAACCTTATGTTCGTCGGGAATGTCCTCCCGCCCGTGGTAGTGCTCAATGAAGCTGCCACCATTGTTCAGCACATAGCCGCCAGGGGCGTAATGCCCATCCTCGTTGAGCCGAATATCCCGCCCGTATGCCTCGTAGTCGAAATAGTTGAGCAGGTGTTCCGGCACATCGATGGCCTCCATGTCCTCCACATAGATGCGCCCCAGCGTTTCATCGTCTGTCACGCCCGGATAAAACTCAAAGCAATCCAGATTTTGCGCCAGATTGATCAGCTCTTTCACGCTGCCGGTGTATTCGCCGCTGTCAATGACCGCTTCAAACTTCTCCAGATCGCCTTGATCCAGCTCGGAGATCACGCAGGCCAGATGGTTGAGCTCGTCGATGTTCTCATATTCGCCCAAGTGGTCGTAAAGCCCCAGCACATCCCCGTCAAAGTCGGTGATGAAGATTTCCTCATACCGCACCCCGTCAATGCCGATGCGCTTTAAGAGAGCCTGCACCTCCTCGGGTGTCGTGGGGAATTTCAGATATTCGCCTACCAGCTCACCTTCGTTGTACTTCCCCAAATTGGTGACATATGCAGGTTGAGCCGCCACACCGGTGCGCCCGTGTCATCAAATAGATTGGATCGGCAATGATGAAATGGTTGGTCGCCAAAGACAAATCCATGATGAGGAGCGTTGTACATGAGCAATGTGGCAGGGATTGATATTTCCAAGGGAAAGAGCACGGTGTCTGTTCTCCGTCCCTTTGGGGAAGTGGTGGCAAAGCCGTTTTCTGTTGGTCACACCGGCAGTGAACTCAAAGAGCTGGCAGACTACTTGAAAAGCTTGGATGGTGAGACACGGGTGGTCATGGAGCACACCGGGCGGTACTATGAGCCGGTGGCCCGCTTTCTCCACGATCAGGGCATCTTTGTCAGCGCGGTCAATCCAAAGCTCATCAAGGACTACGGGAACAACACCCTGCGCAAAGTGAAAACAGACAAGGCGGATGCCAGGAAGATTGCCCGCTATGGGCTTGACAACTGGGTGGAATTGCGCCAACATACTCCTATGGACACGATTCGAATGCAACTGAAAACGCTGAACCGGCAGCAGGGGCTGTACTCCAAGACCAAGACGATGATGAAAAACAATCTCATTGCGCTCCTGGACCAGACCTATCCCGGTGTCAATGCCCTGTTTGACAGTCCCGTCCGAGAGGACGGCAGTCAGAAATGGGTGGACTTTGCCACGGCCTTTTGGCATGTGGACTGCGTTCGGAATATGAGCCTTACTGCCTTTACCGAGCGCTACCGCAAGTGGTGCAAGCGCCATGGTTACAACTTCAGCCAGAGCCGAGCCGTTGAGATCCATGCTGGAGCACAAGATCTGATTGCCATGCTCCCCAAAGATGCCCTGACCAAAACGATGATCCGGCAGGCTATTGATGCGCTGAACGCCGTCTCTGCGTCTCTGGAACGGCTCAAGGCCGAAATGCGTACCTTGGCAGCCCAGCTCCCAGAATATCCCGTAGTCATGGCTATGCATGGTGTTGGAGATTCTCTTGGCCCGCAGCTTATGGCGGAACTTGGTGATGTAACTCGGTTCACCCACAGAAACGCCATTACGGCTTTTGCGGGGGTTGACCCTGGAGCTGACCAGTCCGGCACCCATGAGGCAAAGAGTACAAGAGCCTCCAAAAGCGGTCCGCCAGAACTGCGCAAAGCACTCTTCCTGGTCATGGACTGCTTGTTAAAAACTATGCCTGCGGACGACCCGGTGTACTGCTTTATGGACAAGAAGCGAGCCGAGGGCAAACCTTATCTGGTTTACATGACAGCCGGCGCCAACAAGTTCCTACGCATCTACTATGGCCGTGTAAAGGAGTATCTGGCTTTACGGGAAAATGCTGATTAACCACTTCCATACTCTTTCAATTTGACCGGCGCTTGCGCGGCGGTCTTTTTGTTTTGCTCTCTTTCGCCTCCTACTAAGGTTGCAAACTTTCCTCAATTCCCTGTTGACTTTTTATTTGCAGACTTTGTTGTGAAATAGAAAAAGCCAGCCCGATGGCTGGCCTGTGTAGGTGTCCCCTCCCTTCTTATTGGAATATATGAAACGCCGTCCGTGGTCCCGTTGGGCGGCGTAATACAAAAAAGATTTCTTGATTTTTCCTCCTTGATTGCTACAATTACATTGTAATATATTTTTAATCTGACTGAAAGCTGGTGTATATATGAGCGAGTTAGTTCCCGCCCTTAAAGACACTTTATTTTCTCCAACCTATGAAATAGCTGCTGAATATGCCGAGATTGGGATTGATGCTCTCTTGGACAATGAAGTGCTAAAAGGAATTCCCGTTGTTAGCACTCTTTCATCTATTTGTAAAATCGGTTATAACCTTCATGAGCGTAACCTCATAAAACAGACTCTTGCCTTTATCACAGAATTTAATTCAGGCAGTATATCGCAAGAAAAGTTAACTGAACATCGAGAAAAACTCGAAACAAATCCAAAAGAAGCAGAAAAAGAGCTTGGGCGAGTTCTAATAATTTTAGGCAACCAAGTTGAACAAATTCAATCTCAGGTTTTAGGTAGCTTCTATGCAGCTTATGTTAAGGGCGCTATCTCTTGGGAAAAATTCTGTGAGTTGTCGGAAGCCAACCGTCGTATGTTTATAAGTGACTATCAGATTTTATTTGAAGCCGCCATCAATGACGGACTGAAAATCCAAAACAGGGAATTATATCAAGTAGATCGTTTAATCTCATTGGGGCTGTTGCAAAATCAAAATCGGCTTGGCGGAAATGTCTGGATCGAAATGATGGATAACCCAGAAGAACAGAACGATATAATTGTTACATCATTCGGGAAAACCTTTTATCACAACTCACCAGCCGCTTTGAAAAGAAATTAGGATAAGAACCCCTTGCTTGTTGCATACAAAACCATTGATATGACTGGATTTTTCCAAGTCCTATAATTACACTCCGACCAAAAATCGGCAAGCACCGTCAGGTGCTTGCCGATTTTTACTTATTCACTTTTCACTCTTCACTTTTCACAAAAAGTAGTACAGCTTTTTCTTTGGATACCGCAGAAGCTTCGGCTTCTGCGGTATTTTTGTTTGTTCAAATCATTCCCGGGCCAGACTCGTCAATGTATCGCCGGTGATGCGATAGACCGTCCAGTCCTCCATGGGCTGCGCCCCCAGCGAGAGATAAAAATCGATGCTGGGCCTGTTCCAGTCCAGGCACCACCATTCCAGGCGGCCGCATCCCCGCTCCACCGCGATGGCAGCCAGCTTTTTCAGAATCGCCTTGCCGTAGCCCCGGCCCCGGTACTCGGGCTTCACATACAGATCCTCCAGATATAAACCGGCCCGGCCCAGGAAGGTGGAGAAGTTATGGAAGAACAGCGCAAAGCCCACCTCCCGGCCGTCCGCCAACACAAACAACACCTCCGCCTTCTGCTTGCGGAAGATCCATTCCTTCAGCGTGGCCTCATCTGCCACCACCTCACTGAGCATGCCCTCGTAGTCGGCCAGCTCCCGGATAAATTGCAGGATCAGCGGGGTATCCCCCTCCTCTGCAAAGCGAAATGCGGGTGTTTGATTCATCCAGCTCTCCTCCTGTCGTTCCGGGCGCTTTTCTGTTGCGGGAAAAGACCCGTTTTTTGTATCTACCACAAATTTTATCACAAATCCGCCGGGTAATCCATTTTGCTGCCCGCCGGACGCTTCGCTTTTCTTTTCTTGTTTCTTCTTATATAATAAAGGACAAGCCGGATTTTTCCCGGCCCTATTTTATTGCAAAGGAGCGTATCGCTTGAAAGCACTGTGCACCAATTTCCGGGGATACTACCCCCAGCTGATCCTCGGGCCCCTGTTCAAATTGCTGGAAGCCGTGCTGGAGCTCATGGTCCCGCTGCTCATGGCCAACATCATTGATGTGGGCATTGCCGGCGGAGACCGGGCCTATGTGCTGCGGCAGGGTCTTTTTCTTCTTTTGCTGGCGGTACTGGGCGTCGCGGCAGCCACCACCTGCCAGTACTTCGCCAGCGTGGCCGCCTTCGGGTTCGGCGCTTCCCTGCGCCGCCAGGTCTTCCGCCACATCCTCAGCCTTTCCGGCCATGAGACCGACGCCATCGGCGCGGGCAGCCTGATCACTCACATCACCAACGATGTGAACCAGGTGCAAAACGGCGTGAACATGTTCATCCGCCTTGCCACCCGCGCCCCCTTTCTGGCCATCGGTTCCATCGTGATGGCCTTTGTGCTGAACGCCCGCATCGCGCTGATCTTCCTGATCTCCACCCCGCTGATCGTGCTGGTGCTGTATCAGGTGATGAAGCGCACCCTGCCGGACTACGCCCGCATCCAGCAGCGGCAGGAGACGCTGGGCACCCTGACCGGCCAGAACCTGGAGGGCGCCCGGGTCATCCGGGCCTTTTCCCGCCAGGAAAGCGAGAAGAAGGATTTCGCTGCTGCCAGCGATGCCCACAGCGCCCTCACCATCCAGGTGGGCCGCATTTCGGCCACGCTGAATCCCCTCACCTATGTGATCGCCAACTTTGCCATTCTGGCCATTCTGTGGTACGGCGCCCGCTTTGCGGACCGGGGGCTGATCCTCAGCGGCGATGTGTTCGCCATGGTCAACTACATGACCCAGACCCTTCTGGCGCTGATCGTGCTGGCCAACCTGATCGTTCAGTTCACCCGCGCTGCAGCCAGCGCCAAACGGTTGAGCGCCCTGCTGGCCACCGAGAGCAGCATCCGAGGTGAGAGCGTCCCCCATACCCGGGAGCAGAGTGCCTTTTTGGCCTTTGAGCAGGTGGATTTTTCCTACGCGGGCCCCGCGGGAAAAAACACCCTGGAGGGAGTGAGCTTCACCGCCGAACAGGGCCAGACCATCGGCGTGATCGGCGGCACCGGCTGCGGCAAGACCACTCTGGCCAACCTGATTTTGCGGTTTTACGACGTCACCGGCGGCCGCATCCTGCTGGATGGCCAAGACCTGCGCAGCTATCCGCTGGAATCCCTGCGGGAAAAGATCGGCTATGTGCCTCAGAACGTGAAGCTGTTTTCCGGCACCATTCGCAGCAACCTGCAGCTGGGTGCACCCCAGGCGGACGATGATGCCTTGTGGGCAGCACTTACCACCGCCCAGGCCCGGGACTTTGTACAGCAGAAGCCGGAAGGCCTGGACACTCCGGTGGAGGAGGGCGGCAAAAACTTTTCCGGTGGCCAGCGTCAGCGCCTGACCATCGCCCGCGCTCTGGCAAAGCGGCCCTCACTGCTGATTCTGGACGACTCCTCCAGCGCGCTGGATTTCGCCACCGACGCGGCGCTGCGCCGCGCCCTGAAGCAGGACACCGGCGGCATGACGGTGCTGCTCATCAGCCAGCGTGCCTCGGCCGTAAAGGACGCGGACCGCATCCTGGTCATGGACGAAGGCCGGCTCGTGGGCCAGGGCAGCCATGAGGAGCTGCTGCAGACCTGCCCGGTCTACCGGGAGATCTGTGTTTCTCAGAAACTGGTGCCGCAAGCAAACCCGGAAAGTGAGGTGAGTGCCCGATGAAGCGCTCGATTCTGAAACGGATTTTTTCCTACCTGCGTCCCTACCGGGGCAGCCTTGTGCTGGGCTGCATTTCCGCAGTGCTGCAGGTAGCCTTCACCCTGATGACGCCGGTGCTCATCGGCCGCGCCATCGACTGCCTGATCGGCCCGGGTCTTGTGCAGTTCCGGCATCTTGCCGTTCTGCTGGCAGCGATGGCCCTGTGCATCCTGCTGGCGGCGGGGTTCCAGTGGGTAATGAACGTGTGCATCCGCCGCATCAGCGCCCTTGCCGCACAGGACATGCGCCAGCAGGCCTTCAATGCCCTGAATGCGGTCCCCATTTCCACCATCGACCAGCTGCCCCACGGCGATCTGGTCAGCCGCCTGGTCAACGACACGGACGCGGTGTCCGAAGGTCTGCTGCAGGGGCTTACCCAGCTGCTGCCCGGCGCGGCCACCATTCTGGGCGTACTGGTCATCATGTTTTATCTGAACCCCTTCATCGCACTGGTGGTGGTGCTGGTCACCCCGCTGTCCATCCTGTTTGCCCGCTTTGTGGCCAGCCGCACCCATGCGCTGTTCCGCAAGCAGGCCGCGGCCCAGGGCCAGCTTTCCGCTTATGTGAACGAGATGGTGAACGGCCAGGATCTGGTGAAGGCCTTCGGTCATGAGACTCAGTGCTGCGAAACCTTCGACCAGATCAACGAGGAGCTGCGCAGCGCCAGCCTGTGGGCGGTGTTCTACTCGGCGGCAGCCAACCCGGGCACCCGTTTTGTGAACAACATCGTTTACGGCGCGGTGGGTGTGTTCGGCGGTCTGGCCGCTCTGAGCGGCGCGCTGAGTGTGGGCACCCTGAGCGCCTTTCTCACCTACGCCAACCAGTACACCAAGCCCTTCAACGAGGTCACCAGCGTGCTCACCCAGCTGCAGACCGCCATGGCCAGCGCCCAGCGCCTGTTCCAGACCATCGATCTGAAGCCGGAACCGGCGGATGCGCCCGGCGCACTGGAACCCGAGCGCTGCAGCGGCCGGGTGGAGCTGGACCGGGTGGATTTTTCCTACCGGAAGGACGTTCCGCTGATCCAAAATCTCTGCCTGAAGGTGGAGCCGGGCCAGCGCATCGCCATCGTGGGGCCCACCGGCTGCGGTAAAACCACCCTCATCAATCTGCTGATGCGCTTTTACGAGGTGGACAGCGGGCGGATTCTGGTGGACGACGTTCCGGCGCGGCAGCTCAAGCGCAGCGCTCTGCGGGGGATGTACGGCATGGTACTGCAGGAAACCTGGCTGAAAAATGCCACCGTGCGGGAGAACATCGCCTACGGCAAGCCGGATGCCACCATGGAACAGATCATCCAGGCCGCCAAGGCCGCCCATGCCCATGGCTTCATCCAGCGCCTGCCCCAGGGTTACGACACCCTCATCGCCCCGGGCGGCGGCAACCTTTCCGCCGGGCAAAAACAGCTGCTGTGCATCGCCCGCATTTTGCTGTGCCGGCCCCAGATGCTCATTCTGGACGAGGCCACCAGCAACATCGATACCCGCACCGAGATGCTGGTGCAGCAGGCCTTCGAGCAGCTGATGGAGGGACGCACCAGCTTTGTGGTGGCGCACCGGCTTTCCACCATTCAGACGGCAGACCAGATTCTGGTCATGGATGCGGGCCACATCGTAGAACAGGGTACCCACCGGGAGCTTCTGGCCAAGGGCGGCTTTTACGCTCGGCTTTACAACAGCCAGTTCGCCATCCAGTGACACAACTCGCCTTTTCCCGTCCAAATTCTCATTTTTTGTTCCCCTTGTGGGCACAGATATGATATAATATATAAAATAACGATTCAGCCGGGGCAGGCGGTTCACCGCACGGCCCGGGGGCTCTAGGGATGTGCAAGGAGGCAATCTGGCATGGATATTATGGTACTGGGCGTAGCCGGCGGCACCGGCAGCGGAAAAACCACGTTGACCCGTCGTTTGAAGGAGCGATTTGGCGACCAGATCAGCGTGATCAGCCACGACAACTACTACAAGCGTCAGGACCACCTGACCTACGACGAGCGCTGCCGCACCAACTACGACCACCCGGATGCCTTCGATACCGACCTGATGGTGGAACATCTGGCCGCACTGAAGCAGGGCGAGACCATCTACTGCCCGGTATACGATTTCTCGGAGCACAACCGCTCGGACGACCTGCTGGAGATCAAGCCCGCACCGGTGATCCTGGTGGAAGGCATTCTGATCTTCGCCAGCCAGGAGCTGTGCGATCTGATGGATATCAAGGTCTTTGTGGACACCGACGCCGACGTGCGCATCCTGCGCCGCATCGTACGGGACGTGAAAAAGCGCGGCCGCACGCTGGACAGCGTCGTCTCCCAGTACCTGACCACCGTAAAGCCCATGCACGAACAGTTTGTGGAGCCCAGCAAGCGCCGGGCCGACCTGATTATTCCCGAGGGCGGCAAGAATCCCGTTGCTCTGGAAATGCTCATCCACCGGCTGGAAAGCCATCTGAACCAGGCCTGACCCATAAAAGCAGCGGCCCCGCGTACCTTGAACCAGGCACGCGGGGCCGCTTTTATTTCATTTTGGCGCAACGACCGCTCAGTTTTCCAGAATGATCTCCGCCGCCAGCTGGCCCACCTGCTGCATTCGCTCACGCCCCTCCTCGGGGAAGGAGACGTCCTCGCTGCCCCAATCGGTGAACATGGAGATAATGTAGGGCCGGTCCGCATAGACGATAGCCATATCGTGCAGCGCCTGATCCCAGCTGCCGTATTTCTTGGCCGCCGGGGCCGGGCAATACAGCAGATCGTGGTCTGCTGCCAGGAAGGACTCCTGCAATTTCAGAGCATTCTCGCTTCCGGTCTCAAAATAATCGTACAGCGCCCGCATTGCCCGGCCGCCGTCCGCACCGGTGACCCAGCCGTGGATGCCTTCCTCCACCACCTCGCAGCCCTCCGGGCTGGCGAAACTCAGCTCCGTCAAAAAGTCCGAGAAGCCGGTTTCCAGGCTACCGGGCCACATCTGGCCCAAATCGTGCGCCGCTCCGTTGCTGCTGTGGGCGATCATGGGATCGATCAGCTCCCAGCCGGTCTTGCCGCCCACGGTCGCGTCCAGGTCGATCAGGCCCGCATCATCCCGCTGGCAGAGCCACAGCGCATAAGGCGCCTTGAGGGTGCTGGCGCAGTAAAAGCCGTTATCCGGCTGATATGTATAGGTCTGACCGGAACCGATATCCTGAATCCACACCGAGATGCTGCCGGGCATGCTGTCCAGCAGCGCGTTCATCTCGGCCGCTTCCGCCGGTGTGATGGGCTCGTCACTGCTCAGCTCCGGCTCCGGTGTGGCCGTGGGCAGAGGCGCGGCAGTGGGCTCCGGTTCAGAATCCGGCTGGGGCGCGGGATGCGCCTGGCTGCTGCTCTGGCTTGCGGCTGTGCTTGCCGCCGCCCCCACTGCCTGCCGCATCATCGAGCGGGCGGCCGCCACGATCACCATGACCATAACCACCGCCATCACCACCCAGGGCCAGCGGGCATGTTTCTTCTTTCGGGTGTTTCTTGTTTGTGTTTTCATTGCTTTTTGTCCGGCGGGCAAGCCGCCTCGTTTCCTCCCTTTTCCCCCAAAAACAAGCTGCCGGCTGTGAAAACACCTGCCGGCTCGCTTTTTCTATTATACTACAAATTCGCCCAAATAGGACAATTACACAAATTTTTCAATTCCCGGGCCCATCGCCCTGCCCCAAAACGAAAGCCACGCCGGAACTTCCGGCGTGGCTTTCTGCTACTGATACGTTCGACCCTCAGGCACCCTTTTTCCAGTTGTCGCTCATACGCTCCCACCAGGTGGGCTCGTAGGTCCCCAACTGCTTGTGATATGCCTTTTCCGCAGCGCGCATTGCCTTATCCGCTTTGCGCTGCTCGGTGGTGTAATTCACCATTCCGTAGCTGTTCACATCGATCTCGATCTCGGGCTTTACCCGACCGGATTGTGCAGGCATCAAAAACAACATAAAACGCGCATCTCCTTTCAACAGCGTTCGTACCAGCTCGCGCACAAGCCCCGGTGGCTGTGCGCAAAAAAACGGGGAATGCAACCGCATCCCCCGCCTTTTTCATTTGAAGAATCGTTTCAGCAGGGTCTGCAACCGCCGGCCAAGTCCGGGCCGGTAAGTTCCAAGCTCTTTCTGATAGGCCTCTTCGGCCGCTTTCATCTGTTTATCCGCTCTGCGCTGACCGGCGGTCTGCCGACGGGAACGTGCGGTCTCATCAAACTGCCGCATCTCCGCGGCTGTGCGCGGGATTCTGCTGTTCATGACCGTCCACTCCTTTTCACGCGCTGCGGAACAGCGCCTTGAGGCGCTCCAGAAGGGTAGGCTTATAAATTCCAAGCTCCTTCTGGTAGGCGGCTTCTGCGGCTTTCATCGCCTTTTCCGCGTCCTTTGCACCGGCGGAAAAGCCCTCCGTCTCGGTATACAGCTTGGCATTCAGCCCTTGCTGAATCTGATTGGGGCCGTAATTCATAATTCCTACCTCCTCTCCTCGCTTTTAGAATATCATACAAAATTCAAAAAAGCAAGCAGAATCCTTTTGGCCGAATCACCAAAGAGTGGTCACCTGATTGTACATGTCGATGTAGCTCTGAGCCGACACATTCCAGCTGAAGTCGCAGCACATGGCGCGGCGCACCAGCACCGGCCAGCCCTCCTTCTGCCAATAGCCTTCCTTGGCGCGCCAGCAGGCCTCGTACAGGTCGTGGGCGTTGTACTGGCTGAAGGTGAAGCCGTTGCCGTAGCCGTCGCCGGAATCGTGGATGGAATCCCGCAGGCCGCCGGTCTCACGCACGATGGGAATGGTGCCGTAGCGGCAGGCCACCATCTGGGCCAGGCCGCAGGGCTCACTCTTGGAGGGCATCAGGAACATATCCGCGCCCGCATAAATGCGGCGGGCCAGCGGTGGCACAAAGCCGATGTAAACGCCCACCCGGCCGGGATGCCGGGCTGCCAGATCGCTGAAGAACGCCTCATAGGCATGTTCGCCGTTGCCCAGGATCACCAGCTCGATGCCCTGCTCCAGCAGGCCCTCGGCCACGCTGCGCACCAGGTCCACACCCTTGTGGCCCACCAGGCGGGTGACCATGGCCATGACGGGGCTGCCGTCCTGATCCAGGTTGAACTCCTCCTGCAGCGCCTTCTTGCAGGCTGCCTTGCCCTCGGGGAAGGTGTCTGCATTGTAATGGGCGGCGATGTTGGGGTCGCTCTCCGGATTGTAGGAATCCACATCGATGCCGTTCAGAATGCCGCACAGCTTGTACTGTTTCTGGCGCAGCAGGCCGTCCAGGCCATGGCTGAACCAGGGGTCCAGAATCTCGCCTGCGTAGGTGGGGCTTACGGTGCTCACCTTGTCGGCAGTCTCGATGGCGCCCTTCATGAAGTTGGCGCAGCCGTCGTACTCCACGATGTGGGCATCCCGGCGGCCGATGCCACAGGTGTCCTCCAGAATATCCAGGCCGTACTTGCCCTGGTACTGGATGTTGTGGATGGTAAACACGGTCTTGATGCGGCTGAACTTGTCCAGATGGCGGTAGTACAGGTTCAGGAACACCGGCACCAGAGCGGTCTGCCAGTCGTTGGCGTTGATCACATCCGGCACGAAATCGGTGTAGAACAGCATTTCCAGAATGGCCCGGCTGAAGAAGGCGAAGCGCTCGCCGTCATCATAGAAGCCATACAGGCCGCTGCGGCGGAAGTAGTACTCGTTGTCCAGGAAATAGAAGGTCACACCGTCCCGCTGACAGGTGAACAGGCCGCAATACTGGCTGCGCCAGCCCACCGGAACACTGAAGTTGGTCACGTAGGTCAGCTGGTCGCGGAATTTCAGATCGCCGTACAGCGGCATGACCACCCGGCAATCCACGCCGTTTTTCACAAGGGCCTTGGGCAGGCTGCCCGCCACATCGCCCAAACCGCCGGAGGCGGCAAAGGGATTGGCCTCACTGGCGCAAAAAAGAACATTCATCGTGTCGTCCTCCTTCAATGGGGTATATATGGGATAGGGCGGGAGCCGGTGGAATCCCCGGCTCCCGCCCCGGGGAGAGAGATCAGGGAATACTCAGATTCCCTTCAAGGATTATTTATACCGTGTGCCCCTTGGCCACATATACCGGGAAGGTATCTGTGCCGGACAGCTTCTTATCAGCAGTGATCTTCACGTTCTTGTCGGTCACAGCGTATTCCACTTCGGCGCCGGCTTCCACAACGGTGTTCTGCATCAGCACGCAGTTCTTGACCTTCGCACCCTTCTTTACCTTGACGCCGCGGAACAGCACGCAGTTCTCCACTTCGCCCTCGATCAGGCAGCCGTCGGCCACCATGCTGTTTTTCACCAGGGAATCCATGGCGTAGCGGGTGGGCGCATTGTCGTGCACCTTGGTGTAAACGGGCTTATCCTCGGGGAACAGCGCATCCAGATTCTTGGGGTCCAGCAGACGCATATTCTCTTCAAAGAAGCTCTTACGGTCCGCAATGCGGGCAGTGTAGCCGGTGTATTCAAAGCCCTGCACGTTCAGCAGCTCCAGGTTGCGGGCCAGGATGTCCTTCTCGAAGTACAGCAGGCCGCGGATGGAGGCGTCCTTGATCATGGCGATCAGGCTCTCGCGCTGGATGATGTACACGTTCATGGACAGGTTCTGCACACCGGGACGGTAGTCGTTGGTGAGCAGCTCGGTCACGCGGCCGTCCTGCAGCTTCAGGGTGTAGTTGTCCTCTTTCAGGCCCTGAGGAATCACGCTGCGCTGATACATCACGGTCACGTCGGCCTGGCTGGCCACATGAGCAGCGATCAGCTCGTTGAAATCAAAGTTGAAGGCCACGTCGGAATCGCTCATGATCACGAACTCTTCCTTCTGATCCTCCAGGAATTCCACCAGGCTGGCCAGCGCTTCCACGCGGCCGCGGTACAGCTTCACATTGGCCTCCGCATAGGGGGGAACCAGGTTCAGACCGCCACGCTTGCGGGTCAGGTCCCATTCACGGCCGGAGCCCAGATGGTCCATCAGGGAGTGGTAGTTCTGCTTGACCACGATGGACACGTTGCTGATGCCGGAATTCACCATGCTGGACAGCACAAAGTCGATCAGGCGGTAACGGCCGCCAAAGGGTACGGAAGCCATGGTACGCTCGGCCACCAGTTCCTGCACCAGGGAGTCATGCGCGTTGGGGAAAATAATTCCCAGAGCGTCCGTGTTCGATTTTACCATTGCTCCTCACCATCCTTAACATCTTTAACAACCATTGCCTTGGGGCCTACCTTGGCATTCGCGCCGATGGTCACACCCTCACCAACAACGGCCACGCCCCAGTCGTCCACGTTCTCCATGTCTTCCGGGCGCTCACCGACGACCGCGCCGCTCTTCACAACCACGTTCTCGGCGATAATGGAATATTTTACGGTTGCGCCGGGCTCGATCACCGCGCCGGGCATTACGATGGAATCCTCCACCAAAGCGCCTTCGCCCACCTTAACACCGGCGAACAGAACGCTCTGGATCAGCTTGCCTTCCACGCGGCAGCCTTCGGTGACCATGGAGTTGTCGATCACTGCGTTGGCGCCGATCCACTGGCCAGGCATACCGGAGTTGCGGGAGTAGATCTTCCAGTCGTCGCTCCAAACGTCCAGAGAAACGTTGGGATTCAGCAGGTCCATATTGGCGTCCCACAGGCTGCTGATGGTTCCAACGTCCTTCCAGTAGCCTTCGAAGTGATAAGCCACCATCTTTTCCTTGCTGGCCAGCATGCTGGGGATGATGTTCTTGCCGAAATCGTTGTCGGAAGCGGGGTTGGCCTCGTCCTCGATCAGGAACTTGCGCAGCTTCTCCCAGGTGAAGATGTAGATACCCATGGAGGCCAGATTGCTCTTGGGCTCCTTCGGCTTCTCTTCAAACTTGGTGATCACGTTGTTCTCGTCGGCGGTCATGATGCCGAAACGGCTGGCCTCTTCCCAGGGTACCTCCATAACAGCGATGGTGCAGTCGGCCTGGTTCTCCTTGTGAAAGTCCAGCATCTTGCCGTAGTCCATCTTGTAGATGTGGTCACCGGACAGGATCACCACATAGCTAGGGTTGTACCGGTCGATGAAGTTGATGTTCTGGTAGATGGCATTGGCAGTGCCCTTGTACCAGTCAGAGCCGGTGGCCGTCTGGTACGGAGGCAGCACATGTACACCACCGTACAGCCGGTCCAGGTCCCAGGGCTGGCCATTGCCGATGTACTCATTCAGCACCAGAGGCTGGTACTGGGTCAGGATGCCAACCGTGTCGATGCCGGAGTTCACACAGTTGGACAGGGGGAAGTCGATGATGCGGTATTTTCCCCCAAACGGTACAGCCGGTTTTGCCAGCCGTTGGGTCAGGGCGTAAAGCCGTGAGCCCTGGCCGCCGGCCAGCAGCATTGCGATACATTCTTTCATAATTTTTCTCCCCTTATCGGCGGTTTTTCCGCCTTAATGTGCTGTTTTATTCCAAAGCGCCCAGTAAGAAGCATTCACTTCTCCTTGGGAGCCGCCTTTTTGGGGGCGGCAGGCTTCCTGGCTTGTTTGGTGCCCGCGGATGCGGCTTTTGCCGTTTTGGCTGCGGCGGGTTTCTTCGCGGCAGGCTTTTTGGCAGCGGGCTTTTTCGCGGCGGTCTTCTTGGGCTGTGCCTTCGTTTCCGGCACGGCCAGATACACGGTGCTCAGAGGAGGCAGCGTGAGCTGAATGCTCTGATCGAAGCCGTGCATGGGCTTTTTGCGGGTGCGCTTGGCCGGGTTATGTACCCCGCCGCCGCCGTACTTCACATCGTCGCTGTTGAGCAGCTCCTTGTAGGTACCGGGGTTGGGCACGCCCATCTGGTAGTCCACGCGCTGGATGGGGTTGAAGTTGCAGACCACCATGATCATCTTGCCCTTGGCGTCCCGCCGCAGGAAGGCGATCACAGACTGCTGGTTGTCATCCGGCACGATCCACTGGAAGCCCTCCCAGCTGTAATCCACTTCCCACAATTCGGGATGTTCGGTGTAGAAATGGTTCAGATCCCGCACATAGGCCTCCATCTGGCGGTGGCTGTCGTATTCCAGCAGCATCCAGTCCAGACCCTTGGCCTCGTTCCACTCGCTGAACTGGGCGAACTCCTGGCCCATGAACAGCAGCTTCTTGCCGGGGTGCGCCATCATGTAACCGTAGAAGGTGCGCAGGTTGGCGAACTTGTCCTGATATTCGCCGGGCATCTTGTTGATCAGGCTGCCCTTGCCGTGCACCACCTCATCGTGGCTGATGGGCAGAACAAAATTCTCGCTGAAGGCGTAGAAGAAGCTGAAGGTCACCTTGTTGTGGTTGCCTGCGCGGAACAGCGGGTCGGTGCTCATGTAGCTGAGCATGTCGTTCATCCAGCCCATGTTCCACTTGAAGTTGAAGCCCAGGCCGCCGTCCTCCGCCGGCTTGGATACCATGGGCCAGGCGGTGGATTCCTCCGCGATCATCAGCTTGTGGGGATGGCGGCCCAGCACGGTGCTGTTCAGCTTGCGCAGGAAGGCGATAGCCTCCAGGTTTTCCTTGCCGCCGTGGATGTTGGCTTCCCATTCCCCGTCACGCCGGTTGTAATCCAGATACAGCATCGAGGCCACCGCGTCCACGCGCAGGCCGTCGATGTGGTACTGCTCGATCCAGAACAGTGCGCTGGACACCAGGAAGCTCTCCACCTCGGGCATGCCGTAGTTGAAGACCATGGTGCCCCATTCCTTGTGCTCGCCCCGGCGGGGGTTGGGGTCCTCATAGCAGGGCGCGCCGTCGTACATATACAGGCCGAAGGCGTCCTTCGGGAAGTGGGCGGGCACCCAGTCCATGATCACGCCGATGCCCGCCTGATGGCACTTGTCCACAAAGTTCATAAAGTCCTTGGGAGTGCCGTAGCGGCTGGTGGGGGCAAAGTAGCCGGTCACCTGGTAACCCCAGCTGCCGTCAAAGGGATGCTCGGTCACCGGCAGCAGCTCCACATGGGTGTAGCCCATGTACTGTAAGTACGGAATGAGCTGGTCGGCCAGCTCGGAGTAATTATACGGGTCGCCGTTTTCCTTCACCTTCCAGCTGCCGGCGTGCAGCTCGTAGATGTTCATGGGGCCGTTGATGGGGTCCGCCTTCTTCTGCTTGGCTTCCCACTCGCCGTCCTGCCACTGGTAGCCCTCCAGGTTGTACACCTTGCTGCCGTTGGACGGCCGGGTCTCCGCATGGAAGGCGTACGGGTCCGCCTTGAACAGAAGCTCGTCGCTCTGGGTGGTGATGCAGTACTTGTACACATCGTATTCCTGAATGCCCGGAACGAACGCTTCCCAAACGCCGGTGTCCTCCAGCTGCTGCATGGGATGGCTGCCCGGCACCCAGCTGTTGAAATCGCCGACGATGCACACCGCTTTCGCGTGGGGGGCCCAGGTGCGGAACACGACCCCCTCCCGGTCTCCCTGCCGTTCCATGTGGGCGCCGAAGAACCGGTAAGCCTCAAAATTGTTGCCCTGCTTAAACAAATATACGGGCAGCTCCGCATGTTTATGTTCTTTCTTCACGCCTGTCTCCCTCCCTGGGGCTTTTGCGCCCCATTACATTACCTTTATCATACCATTTTTAAGATATTTTTCAAGTATTTCATGTCACATACTGCCAAAAAATCTTTTTTCATTTTTTTGCTTTTAGCAAGTTTGCACAATGCTTTTTCCACTTAGTTGGGCAAAGCGGCGGATTTTCCGAACGCTTTCGGTTTTGGTTTTTTCCTACTTTTTCACTGCCATTTTATGCATTGTTTGCCGGCAAAAAGAAGCTGATTTCCACCGCGCACAGTCGCGCTCTGTGTATGGACATTTTCCCAGCTTTGGAACACGTTCTTTTTTAAGTATACAGTATAATTTTTCATCTGTACACGCAGAATTGTAAAATGTACGTGAATTCCAACATTTTTACTATGGTTTTTCAAAAAAAGAACCCCCGTACCGGCAATTCCGGTACGGGGGTTCCTTTATTTGGTAATGTTATCTGTCAGCAGACAAGGCTCAGCGGGCCAGGATCTCGCCGATCAGCTGATCCACCATCATCAGGCAGCGGGGCAGATGGAAGGGGCCCTTGAAGGTGGAGCCCTTGCAGGCGGGCTCGGTGGGCTTGCCGTCGCGGCGCAGGTAGCCGTACCAGTCGCCGTACTCGGGATCGCTGAACACCTTCTTGCAGTACTCCAGGGTCTCGTCGAAAATCTTCAGGTACTTCTCGTCCTGGGTGTCGCGGTAGATCATCATGCTGGCGATGAGCAGCTCGTTGTGAGGCCACCACAGCTTCATATCATGCTCGTAAGCCTCCGGGGGCAGGCCCTTGCAGTCGATGAAGTACAGCAGGCCGCCGTACTCCTTGTCCCAGCCGCCTTCGTAGGCGTAGTCGAACAGGGTCTGGGCCTTCTTGCGCAGCTCCTCGTCGCCGGTGTGCTTGGCCTGCTCCATCACAAACCAGCTGCACTCGATGTCGTGGCCGGGGTTGACCACGCGGCCGGCGGTGTAGTCCATCTGCAGCTCGCCGTTGGGGCCAACGCTCTCCAGAGTGCACTTCAGCTCGGGCTTGAAGTGGTACTTGAAGATGGTCTCGCAGCACTCCTTGGCACGGGCATCATACAGCGCGGTGTTCTCGGGGTCGCAGCGGCGCATCACGGCGGTGATGTTCAGATAGATCATGGGATCGGCCAGAGCACGGCCGGTGCGGGTCTCGGGAATGGTCTTGGGGCCCATGCCGGTGGGGTCCTTGATCAGGCCGTTGTTCAGCTGATAGATCAGCTCGTAGGCACGGCGGGCGCGCTCGATGCACTCCTTCTCACCGGTCACGCCGTAGTACTCGGCGTTGGCGATGGCGTAGAAGCCCTCGGAGAAGCAGTAACGGCGCTGGCGCAGGGGCTTGCCGTCGGCGGTCACAGTGAAGTACATGCGGTCGCCGGCTTCCCGGTTGATGCAGTACTTCTCCATGAAGTCCAGGCAGCTCTTGGCAGCATCCAGCCACTCCTGCTTCTTGCCGTATACATGGCACAGGTAGGAGAAGGTCCAGGCGCAGCGGCCCTGGAACCAGACGCTCTTATCGGTGCTGAACAGCTTGCCGGTGCGGTCCAGGCAGGTGTAAACGCCGCCGTACTCGTGGTCCATGCCGTTCTTCAGCCAGAAGTTCACGCTGCGCTCCAGCTCCTCGCGAACCCACTTCTGATACTCTTTCAATTGCTCTGCATGCTTATCCATGATAATCACAACTCCTTGTGCGAAGCGGCTTAAAAGGGCCGCTTATTAAAATCTCTGAAAGCCCGGGCCCTGTCAGTGCAGGGTCCGGGCTGGAAACGAAGTACGATCAGCAGAACTTGGCAATGGCCTCGTCGATCATCTTAGCGCACTTCTTGACCTGGTCCATATCCTCGGGGAACAGGTTGGGCAGGGGCTTGCGAACGCCGCCGATGTCCAGATTCTCGCGGATGCGCAGGATCTCCTTCATCACAGCGTACAGGTTGCCCTTGCAGGCGCACATGGCGTAGATGATGGCGTCGATGGCGTACTGAACCTCGGCAGCTTCCTTGACCTTGCCGGCCTTCAGCAGCTCGTCGGCCTTCAGCAGCAGCTCGGGCATTACAGCGTAGGTGCCGCCGATGCCGCCGTCAGCGCCCATGGCGCGGCCGGAGATGAACTGCTCGTCGGGACCGTTGAATACTACAAAGTCCGGGCCGCCTTCCATCTTGAACATCTGGATGTCCTGTACGGGCATGCTGCTGTTCTTCACAGCGGCAACGCGGGGGTTCTTGCGCATCTCGCGGAACAGGGGCATGGTCAGGGCCACGCCGGCCAGCTGCGGGATGTTGTAGATCACGAAATCGGTGTTGGGAGCGGCGGAGGAAATGTCGTTCCAGTACTGAGCGATGGCGTGCTCGGGCAGCTTGAAGTAGATGGGAGGAATGGAAGCGATGGCGTCAACGCCCAGGCTCTCGGCATGAGCGGCCAGCTCCATGCTGTCGGCGGTGTTGTTGCAGGCCACGTGGGCGATCACGGTCAGCTTGCCCTTGGCCTCGCTCATCACAGCCTCCAGGGTCTGCTTGCGCTCTTCCTTGCTCTGGTAAATGCACTCGCCGGAGGAACCACAAACGTATACGCCCTTAACGCCCTTCTTGATGAAGTAGCGGGTCAGTTCTTTGGTGCGCTCAACGCTGATGTTGCCTTCGTCGTCGTAGCAAGCGTAAAACGCGGGAATAATGCCCTGGTACTTGGAAATGTCTTTCATGTTTTTCCTCTCCTTTTTTGGAAATACACCTAAAAATTCGTCCACAAGGACTTCTGTCAACACCGCACAACTCACGGCGAACGCCTCAGGCGGCGTATCACGCCAAAATTTTCCGCGCTTTTGGGTTCCTGTCGCAAAAAATTTTCCGGCGTGCTCCACCACCTGGAATTGTGTGGTATTGCCTTATTTAAACTGCGGTTCAGGCCCGCACTTTAAACACAGCTTTCTGTACATGTGCCTCGCCGTTCAGCTGCACCTTCACCATATGAACGTCCTCGGGGAATACCACCAGAACGTCGCCGGGGTGCATGGTGAACCAGGTCTCCACCGGGCCTTCGTAACCGATGAAATCGGTGGCCTCGTCCCGGGTGGTGGCCGTCAGGCGGGAGACGTCGGTCACGCCGATCTTTTCCTCGCCGCTGAGCAGCACGTGGATGTCGGCATACTGGGCGTGTCCCTCCCAGGCAGCCTTGTCCAGCGGCAGCGTGTCGTAATCAAAACGGTTGATGTAAACGTTGTCGCCGTCCACATCGTTGCGGCCGAACTGCAACTGGCTCAGATCGGCCGTTTTCAGGTAACGGATGGCGGTATCCAGCGCATCGCTCACGCCCAGATAACGCTCCATCTGTTGGTAATTGGTATAGATCATTGTACTTCAGACCTCTTTTCTGCAAGGTTCTGCTCAAAGGCAGCCTGGGCCGTACCGTTCTGCATCCGCACCAGGATGCGTTTTTCCAGCGCCGGGTCCCGGTCCGGATAATCCGCCCGGTAATGGGAGCCGCGGCTCTCGGTGCGCATCCGCTGGACGCTCAGAATCGCCCGGGCCAGATGCAGCTGGGACCACAGGCGGCGGCTGGCCGCGATCTGTGCCGCGTCGCTGCCGCCGGTAAATTCGCAGCCCTCGGTCAGCTGGTTCAGGCGCTCGATGCCCCGGGCCAGTGCTTCGCCGCTGCGCACCACCATGCCGCATTCGCTCATCACGTCCTGCATTTGGCGGCGGCGCCCGGCCTGGTCCGGAATGATTCGGGCGTCGAACTCCACCGGTCCGTCCGCTTTTGGCGCGGGCTGCGCTGCCGCAAAGGCCGCCGCGCTCTCCCCCGCTTTTTTGCCGAATACCAGGCCGTTGGCGGTGGAAAGCCCGCCGATTCGATCCGCGCCGTGCATGCCGCCGGTCACCTCACCGCAGGCATACAGCCCGGGCACTCCGGTAAAGCCATTGGCATCAATGCGCACGCCGCCGTTCGCCGCATGGGCAAAGGGTGCGATCTGCACCGGGTCGTCCATGGTCAGATGCTTTTTCTCCCAGAGCCAGTCAAAATAAGTACGCACGAATTCCGGCGTGTCCTGCCGGATCTGGGGGCCGTAGGTCACGGTGACTCCCTGCTCCGGCGCAGCCTGGGCGGCCTTCACCATAGCCAGATCCACCCGTTTGGAGGCAAGGCGGCTGGTGAAGGGGCCGTGGGTGGACCGGCATTCCAGAAGGGCCTGCCGGTCGCACTCGTTTTCCAGAATATCCCTTCCGTCCGGTCCTGTCAAGCGGGTATAACGGAAAGTTTTTTCGTTGAAGATGGTTTTTCGGCAGGGGCTCAGGTAACCGGGCATCATCTGCATGAATTCCAGGTTCACCAGCTCGGCCCCGGCCTCCAGCGCCAGCCACTGGCCGGCGCCTGCCACATCGTCGGTGGTGAGCCGGTCCCGGAACAGGCCGCCGTAGCCGCCGGTGGCCAGCACCAGCGCGCCGCAGCGGACAGCGGTCAGCTCGCCTTTTTGGCAGATCACCGCACCGCCCACCCGCTCGCCGGTTTTGATCAGCTGCAGCAGCTCGCAGCCGGGCAGCTGCTCCACACCGGATTCCTCCATTTTACGGGAGAACACCTGGCGCATGCTGTCGAACAGCAGGCCGTTCCAGCTGCGGTGTTTGCGGTCAAAGCAAGGGATGAAATCCTTTTGGTTCTGGTCGGCGGCGGCTTTCAGCTGAACGCCCATGGCCTTCACGCCCTCGATGGCCGGGCCGATGCCCGCCACGAAGGCCCGGACCATGGTCTCGTCCGCCATGTCGCAGCCCACCTCCAGGATGCTCTGAACCAGATCCTCCTGGTCGGCTTCGTTTTCCGGCCCGATCAGCCCGAGCCCCCAGGTTCCAGGGTAGAAGCTGGAACCGGAGAACACCGGGCCGCTGCTTGCCAGGATCACCGAACGGCCGGCCCCCGCCGCAGCAAGAGCCGCCATGATCCCGGCAATGCCTGAGCCGACCACCAGCACGTCACAGTGCTTTGTATACTCCAGCCGCATATCAGGCCTTCGCCGCCTCTTTGTCATACAGATGGCAGGCGACCATGTGGCCCTCTGCACCGTGGTGCACCATAGCGGGGTCCACGGTCTTGCAGATCTCCATGCACTTGGGGCAGCGGTTGTGGAAGGCACAGCCGCTGGGCTTGTGGATGGGGCTGGGCACCTCGCCCTCCAGCACCTGACGCTTCTTGGTCTTGTGGATGTCGGGCACCGGGATGGCGCTCAGCAGCGCCTGCGTGTAGGGGTGCAGGGGCTCGTCGTACAGCGCGCGGCTGTCGGCGATCTCCACGATCTTGCCCAGGTACATAACCACGATGCGGTCGGACATGTACTGCACAACGCTCAGGTCGTGGGCGATGAACAGATAGGTCAGGTTCATCTCCTTCTGGATGTCCTTCATCAGGTTCAGCACCTGAGCCTGAATGGAAACGTCCAGCGCGGAAACGGGCTCGTCACACACCAGAACCTCGGGCATAACCTCCAGCGCACGGGCAATGCACAGGCGCTGGCGCTGGCCGCCGGAGAACTCGTGGGGGTAACGCATCAGGTAGTCGGGCTGGATGTTAACCATCTTCAGCACCTTCTGCATCACGGCCTCGCGGTCAGCCTCGCTCTTCACACCGTGAACCTTCAGGGGTTCCTCGAAGGAGGTGTAAATCTTCTTCTGGGGGTTCAGGGCCGAATAGGGGTCCTGGAATACCATCTGCACCTTGCGGCGGAACTGGAACATTTCCTCCTTGTTGAACTTGGTCACGTCCTTGAACTCGCCGCCGTAGTTGAACAGCACCTTGCCGCCGGTGGGCTTCTCCAGCATCATGATGGTTTTGCCGAAGGTGGACTTGCCGCAGCCGGACTCGCCCACGATGCCCAGGGTCTCGCCCTTGTACACTTCCAGGCTCACGTCGTCCACGGCTTTTACATGGCCCACGACCTTCTTGAAGGCGCCCTTGGTGATGGGGAACCAGGTTTTCAGGTTTTCGATCTTAAAGATAACTTCACGATTTTCGCTCATGATCAGTCCACCTCCGGGAAGTTCTTATACTTCAAGCAGCGAACCCGGTGGCCGGGGCTGATCTCGAAGGTCGGGATATCCTTTTCACGGCAGGCGGCGGTGCATTCGGGGCAGCGATCCGCGAACTCACAGCCGGGCTTCAGGTTGGCCGGGTTGGGGGTGGAGCCGGGAATGGTCTCCAGCTTTTGGCCATCGGCCAGGCCCAGCACGGGCACGCTGCGCAGCAGCGCCTTGGTGTAGGGGTGGGAGGTGCGGTCGAACACATCCTCCAGGCTGCCGAATTCCACCACGCGGCCCATGTACATGACGCAGACCTCGTCGGCCATCTCGGCCACCAGGCCCATGTTATGGGTGATCAGCACGATGGACTTGCCTTCCTTCACCTGCAGATCCTTGAGCAGTTCCATGATCTGTGCCTGGATGGTAACGTCCAACGCGGTGGTGGGCTCGTCGCAGATGATCAGCTCCGGGTTGCAGATCATGGCGATGGCAATGACCACGCGCTGCTTCATGCCGCCGGAGAACTGATGGGGGTAGTTGTCGATGCGCTCCTCCGGATCGGGAATGCCCAGCTTGCGGAACATCTCCAGAACCTTCACACGGGCTTCCTTCTTCTTCATGCCGGTGTGCTGAATCAGACCCTCGGCCACCTGGTCACCCACCTTGTAAACGGGGTTCAGGCTGGACATGGGGTCCTGGAACACCATGGACATGTCGGGGCCGCGCAGAGCGCGCATCTCGGGACCGTTGGGGTCCTTGATCTTTTCCAGGTGGTACTCGGTCACCTTGCCGTCCCGCAGGGCGTTGTACTGGATGCTGTCCGCCTCGACCCGGGCGTTCTTGCCCAGAAAACGCATGATGGAGTTCATGGTCACGCTCTTGCCGCAGCCGGACTCACCCACGACCGCCAGCGCGGTGCCGCGCTTGAGCTGGAAGGAAACGTTCTTTACGATCCGAATCTCCTTGCGGTCGGAAATAAAGGTGGTATTCAGATTTTTTACGTCTAAGATGATCTCTTTTGTATCCATACTGCCGCCTCCTTACTGCTGTTTCGGGTCCAGAACGTCCCGCAGGCCGTCGCCGAAGAAGTTGATGGCCAGAACGAACAGGCTGATGGCAAGACCGGGGAATACCCAGATCCACCACTGGTTGGTAACCACGGAAACAGACTTTGCAGCGTTCAGGATGTTGCCCCAGGTGGGGGTGCTGTCGGCAACGCCCAGGCCGATGAAGCTCAGGGAGGCCTCCTGCAGGATGAAGAACGCCACGTTGGTGGTGGTGGAAACGATGATGGGGCTCATCACGTTGGGCAGGATCTGCTTGAACATGATGTTGCTGCGCTTCATGCCAAAAGCCTCGCAGACCTTAACGTAGGTCTCGTTCTTCAGGCTCATGAACTCGTTGCGCACCATACGGAAGGTGGTCATCCAGCCGGTGACCACGAAGATGAACAGCAGGTTGCCCAGGCCGCGCTGGTTGAGGATGGCCACCAGCATCATGACCAGAACCAGCTGGGGGAAGGCCTGGAAGATCTCGGAGATACGAACGATCACGCTGTCCACCCAGCCGCCGAAGTAACCGGCGATGGCGCCCAGCGCCGCGCCGATCACGCTGCTGAGCACGGCGCAGAACACGCCGATCAGAATGGAATAGCAGCCGCCGATCAGCACGCGGGCCAGCAGGTCACGGCCGATGGTGTCGGTACCGAAGATGTGACCGGCCTCAGGGGCAGCCTTCATGTTGGTCAGGTCGGGGGTGGCGTAGTCCACGCCCATAACGGCGCCGATGATGCAGGCCAGGGTCATCACAACAACGACCACCAGGCCGAACACAGCCAGCTTATTGTTCAAAAATTTGCGGATATTCTTTTTCAGCAACGAGGAGGCCGCGCTTTTGTTTTGTTCCTTGATGCTTGCTGCATTGGGATTGCTCATATTCTACTCCTCCTCTCGCTTATTCGCCCAGCCGCACGCGCGGGTCCATGATGGCGTTCAGCACGTCCACCATGAAGGAGCACACCAGCATGGTGGCGGCGATGATCAGGGTGGTCACCATAACCACGTTGTAGTCGTTGGCAACGATGGCGTTGGTCATGGTCATACCGATGCCGGGGTAAGAGAACACGCTCTCAACAACCACGGAACCGCCGATCAGGGTGGGGATACGGAACATCAGGATAACCAGAACCGGCTTCATGGCGTTGCGGAAGCCGTGCTTTAAGTAAACCTTCCACTCGGGGATGCCCTTGCTGCGGGCGGTCTTGATGTAGTCGCTGTTCAGCACGTCCAGCATGGTGTTGCGGGCGTAGCGCATCAGAACCGCCACCATGCCGATGGTCAGGGTGGTCACCGGCAGGAACAGATGCATGAAGGCGTCCACAAAGGCGTTGGTAGCGTCCGGGCTCACACGGTTCGCCGCCGGGAAGATGCCCAGCTTGATGGAGAAGATCTGGATCAGGATGATGCCGACCAGGAACTGAGGAACCGCCTGGCCCAGAACGGCCAGCACGCGGCCGATGTAGTCGATGATGCCGTTCTGGCGGATGGCGGAAATGATACCGATGCCGATGCCGATGATGGCGGACAGCACCAGAGAGTAACCGGCCAGCTCCAGCGTGTAGGGCATACGCACCGCCAGGGTGCTGGCGATGGAGGTACCGTCGGTGATGGAGTATCCGAAGTCACCGTGCAGCATGTTGCCCAGCCAGTTGAAGTACTGAACGATCAGGGGATCGTTCAGGCCCAGCTCCTCACGCAGCTGCTCCACCACCTCGGGGCTGGCGGAAAGCTGTTCCGGACTGAGCATGAAGTTGATGGGGTCGATGCCGGTCGCCTGCAGGCCGAAGAACACGATCAGGCTGATGACAAGCAGCATCGGGATCATCAAAAGAAGCTTTTTGAGAATGAACTTTAGCATGTTCTCACTCCAATCTCGGTGATTCAAATGGGGCGAAGCACAGGCCCGCCGGAGGAGCCTGCCGAAGAGGAAAGGGAGAGACGAAAGGCAAAGGCCAACGTCTCTCCCTTTCCAGCAATCACATTATGCTAGGGATCGCAGCGATATCAGCGGATCAGGCCATCTCCCAGTTGGCGAAATCCAGGTCGCAGCTGTACAGGGGGTTGCAGAAGGTGGCGCCCTCGGGAATCTTCACGTTGCTGCTGGTGAACACGTAGTTACCAACGGTGAACAGGGGAACCTTGTACAGCTTCTCCTGCTCCAGATCCTGCAGGGTCTTCAGAGCAGCATTCTTCTCTTCCTCGGTGGTGGCGGCAGAGTAGGTGGCGATGGCCTCGTCAAAGGCGGTGTCGCCGCCCCAGATGTTCTGGAACAGAGCGTCGGTGCTCAGGTACTCGCTGTACCACTCGTCCAGGGAGAAGGAGCTCTTGCCCTTGAAGCCGATGTCGTACTGGCGGGTGGTGAACAGATCGGTGGTGCCGTCGTTGGACAGGGTAGACTCAACAGTCAGGCCAGCCTGCTCCAGGTAGTAAACGATGGTGTTGATCAGGTCGATGCTGGTCTGATCGTTGTTGTAGTAGCAGATGCGGATGGGACGGCTCATATCGTAGCCGGAAGCGGCGATATCGGCCTTGGCCTTCTCAGCGTCGAAGGTGTAGCTGAAGCCGTTGTAAGCGGGGTGAGAATCGGGCACGCCGGAGTTCAGCACGGTGGCGCTGGGATACAGGGTAGCCAGAGTAGCACGGTCGATGGCTTCCATGATGGCCTTGCGGACCTCAACGTTCTGCATGGCCGGGTTCTCGGTGCCGTCGGTGCCCTTCATGTTGAAGATGAAGTATTTGTAGAACAGCACGTCGACCTCGTGAGAGGTGTAGTTGCTCATGCCCTCCATGGCCTCTACCAGGTCGGTGGCGTTGCCGTACAGATAGTCGGCGTTGCCGGACTGGGCAGCGGTCAGGTAATCGTTCACGTAGGAAACGGTGACCTTCTGAATCTTGGCGGGAGTGCCTTCATAGTTGGGGTTGGGAACCATGGTGAAGTAGTTGCCCACGTTGAACTCGCCAACCATGTAGTAACCGCTGGTCACGGGGTTCTGCCAGAAGGTGGTGTCGGCATCCAGCTTCAGAACGTCCACGTTCTCCAGGCTGTGCTTGGGCAGAATGGCGAACTGGCTCAGAATCTGAGGCAGGGAGCTGTAGGGCTCGCTCAGGGTCAGGGTGATCACGTTGCCCTCGGCGCTCTTGTCAGCGATCTTCTTGAACGCGGAGGTGTAGATGGCGTTCACCTGAGTGGTCTGCAGGGCAGCGTCGATGGACCACAGCACGTCGTCAGCGGTCAGGGGCTCGCCGTCGCTCCACTTCAGGCCGTCCTTCAGGGTGATGGTGTAGGTCAGGCCGTCCTCGCTGACCTCATAGCTCTCGGCCAGGTCGGGGGTCACTTCGTTCAGGGTGCTGTCCGCAATGAACAGGCTGCGGAACATCAGGTTGGTGGGCAGGCTCCGGTTGTACCAGGGAGTGGGCACCTTGTCGTCGGTGCTGCTGCCGTCGGTGGTGGACAGGACCAGCTTCAGAGTGCCGTCGCTGGCGGGAGCGGCAGTACCGGTGCTGGATGCGCCGCTGGTTGCGGTGGAACCGCTGGTGGTGGTGGTCGAGCCACCGCCGCAGGCTACCATGGAAAGTGCCATGGCAGCTGCGAGAACAAGTGCAAGAACTTTCTTCATGTTTTTTGCCTCCTTCAAAAATCGAGAGCGCCTTCCCCGATCGCTTTATTAATAACTAAGCATCAGAGCCAAGGTGCTCCATTTCCCTTGGAACAAGGCGTGCCCTTGTGCACCCCTTGCTTTACTCTTATGGTACCATTTGTGAAAAAAATTTTCAATTATGAAGTCCTACGAATCTACCCGAGCCAATTTTGTCACTTTGCACAAGACTCCTTCAAAAACGCCTGTTTTGGGCTATCTGACGCCATTTCTAGAGTGCGCTCTGTTATTTTTTGTTACTTTTGACGCTTCTTTTTTTCGCTTTTTCTGTTCTTCCCCTTTCCGGCATTCTCCGTGAAATCCTCTCCCCAGTGGCTGAAATGAAAAATTTTTTTCACGTTTTGGACCCATGCCCTGGCAGATTTCCGTTTTTTCATCCATATTTCCCCGCTTTTTCCATAAAAAGAGAAAACAAAAAAAGGCCCGGGCGCTCTTCCGCTCAGCGGATACGCCTGGGCCTTTCGCCCGCAAGGTCCGATCAGACCTCGTCGTAATATTCGTTGCTCAAAATCTTGAACACAGCCTTCTTCACATGGGTGCAGCTGCCGTTGGATAGCGTGGGCATGTGGGGCTCACCCGCCAGGAACAGCGCAAATTTGCCGCCGCCCAGATGGCCCAGATCGCCCACCGGGCCATCGCCGAAGCCGATGTCCGCCGCGTCGTCAAAGCCCTTTTCGTCCTGGCTGTAGCTGATGGGCACCTCGAAATCCTCACAGCCCTCGATGTCCATCTGCAGGTCCATGTACTTGTGGTGGACCTCATAGTGAGCGCCTGCCTCCGGGCGGGTATCCGCCTCCATCACATTCACGAACACCCGGCTGCCGTCGATCTCGGTACGGCCCAGGGGCAGCTCCTCCACCTTATGGGTCTTGACCCATTCGATCACCTTGTCCAGGCCCTTGGAAAATCCCTTGTATGCGCTCAGATTGCTGAAATTATCATAGATCATGGTATTCTCTCCTTCTCCGGCCGCTCTCTCGTCCGGCCGCCGGTGATGACAAAAAACCAGGTGGCGGCAGCCACCTGGTTTTGGAAAACAAACGGGTCTGAGGGATCAGCCCTTCACAGCACCCATGGTGATGCCCTGAGTGAAGTACTTCTGGAACATCAGGAACACAGCCAGGATGGGAATGGCGGCAACCGCAGCACCGGCCATGATCAGGCCGAAGTCGGTGGCCATTTCGGCCTGCAGGTTCGCGATGCCCAGCGAGATGGTCAGGCTGGTGTTCTTGGTCAGCATGATCAACTGCATGAAGTAATCGTTCCAGGCGGTGATGAAGGTGAAGATGGCCAGAGCGCCGATGCCGGGCTTGACCATGGGCAGGATGATCTGCACGAAGGTGCGGATCTCACCGGCGCCGTCGATGCGGGCAGCCTCCAGCATCTCGTTGGGGATGCCTTCGCTGAACTGCTTCATCAGGAACACGCCGAAGGGCCAGCCGACGGTGGGCAGGATCACGGCCCACAGTGTGTCGTGGATGCCCAGGAAGGACATCTCCTTCAGCAGGGGGATCAGGATAACCTGCTTGGGCAGAGCCATGGCGCAGACGATCAGGCTGAAGATCACGGTGCGGCCGTAGAACTTCTTCTTGGCCAGAACGTAACCGGCCATGGCGGCGGTGATGCAGGTCAGGGCCATGGCAACCACGGCGATGAAGATGGTGTTCCACAGCCACAGCAGAGCCGGGTTGTCAAACAGCTTCTCGTAGTTGGCCAGGGTGGGGTTGGTGGGGAACCACTGGGGAGTGGGGGTGTTGATATCCGCCGCAGTCTTTACGGAACCGGTGAAGATCCAATACAGGGGGAACACCAGGAACACGGTCAAAATGGCAAGGATGATGCCGGAGATGACCTTGTAAGGAGTCATTTTGCCAGTCACAGTATTCATCTTCTATGCCTCCTTAGTCGTTGCCCTTGCCGGCTACCTTGAACTGCAGGGCAGACAGCAGAGCGATGATGATGGCCAGGATCACGCCCATGGCGTTGCCGTAGCCGTACTGATACAGCTTGAAGGCCTGGTAGTAGATGTAGTACATGATGGTATCGGTGGCGTGGTTGGGGCCGCCGCTGGTCAGCAGCTGGATCAGAGCGAAGCACTGGAAGCTGTTGATGGTGGTGATAACCAGGATGTACAGGGTGGTGGGAGTGATCTGGGGCCACATGATCTTCCAGAAGGTCTGCAGCTTGGTGGCGCCGTCCACCTGAGCAGCCTCAGTCAGGCTGGCGTCCACGTTGCCCAGAGCGGAAACGTACAGAACGATGGGCTGGCCGATGCTGGTGGTGAACAGGATCAGGATAATGCACCAGATGGCGGTCTTGGGGTTGCCCAGCCAGTTCACGTTGTTGTCGATCACGCCAACGCCCTTGGCCACATAGTTGATGATGCCGTAGTAGTTGTTGAACATCCACTTCCACACCACGGTAACGGCCACAGTACCGGTTACAACGGGCAGATAGAAGATGCAGCGGAAGAAGGAGCAGGAAGCCGCCTTCATTTTATAAATGGCCGAAGCCACCCACAGAGAGAACGCGGTAACGGTGGGCACAGCCACCACCACGATCAGTGCGGTATTCATCAAGGCCTTCCAGAAGATCTCGTCCTGGAACATCTTGATGTAGTTGCCAAAACCAACGAAAATGTCCTCACGGGCCATGGTGGAATCGAAGAAGCTCGTCCACAGGCACATGACCATGGGGATCAGAACAAAGCCGACGAAAACGATCAGAAACGGCAACAGGAAAAGGTAGGCCGAGATGGTCTCACGGCGTGCCTCCGCCCGGCTGATGCCAAGGCCGGAACGTTTGCTGGGTCCTTTTACAGGCTGCTTAGCGGCAGATGTAGTCAAATGGATCCTCTCCTCTCATCTCTCACAGGTTCCTCTAACGCCGGAACAGCGGGTGAATCATGTTCACGTCTTCTAAGAAAGAGCGCACCTCTCTTTTTGCGCATCGGGCGAAAAAGAGAGGTGCGCGTCCCTGCTCTAACGAATCAGTTGGAAGCGGTGCTCCTTAGCCGATAGCGGCGTTGGAGGTCTCAACGAACTTGTCAGCAGCAGCCTGAACGTCGCTGCCGTTGCCAACTTCCTGCAGCATGTTCCACCAAGCAGTGCGCTGCTCGGTCCAGCCGCCGGTCACGTTGTAGTAGTCACCCATGTTGGGCAGGAAGGTCTGGAAGGTAGCCATGCGCTCCTCGTTCTCAGTGCCGGCGTAAACGTTGCCGAAGGAAGCACGAACGGGGAAGAAGCCGGTGGCCTGCACGCTGGCGGGGCCCTGAGTGGCGTCGTCGCAGATGAACTTGATGAAGGTCTTGGCAGCCTCGATCTTGGCCTCGTCGCCGTTGTTGAAGATACCGAAGCCCCAGATACCGCCGCACAGCTCAACCTTGCCGTCGTCGGTGGGGAAGTTCATGGCGTAGGGAGTGAAGGTAACCTGCTCCGCGTAGGTAGCCTCGTTGGAAGCGTTCCAGCAGAAGGTCATGGCAGCAGTGCCGTTAGCGAACATCTGCAGCTCGTCGGAAGCCTGCAGAGCGGGGTCGAAGGTCAGAGCCTGCTCGCCGTTCAGCTTCTGCAGCAGCTCCAGAGCCTTCACGTTCTGCTCGCTGTTAGCGGTGTAAGCGGTGTGGTCAGCGTTGGTGTAGGTGCCGCTGTACAGGTTGTTTACCAGAGCGCGGGTGCCCTGGTCGCCGCCCTGGCCGCCGCAGTAAACGATGGCGGGGGTCATAACCTTGCCGCTGTCGCGCAGGGTCTCCAGAGCCTTCACGAAGTTATCGGTGGTCCAGGTACGGGTCTCCTGATCAATGTACTGCAGAGCGCCGGTCTCCTCGAACAGCTCGTAGTTGATGGCCATGTTGTGGGCGGTCATGCACATGGGGTACTCATAGTACTTGCCGTCAGCGCCCTTGCAGGCGTTCACAACAGCCTCGCTGGTCTTGCTGATGTCGGCAGTGGCCTCTTCGGTCCACAGATCGCTCAGGTCGACCATCAGGCCCTTGGCGCCCCAGTTGGATACCAGACGCTCGGGACCCTCGAAGATGATGTCGGGGGTGTTCTTGGCTTCGATGGCGGTGGTGACCTTATCGTCGCCGTTGGTGTAGTCCAGGTACTCCACGTTGACCTTGATGTCGGGGTACTGCTTGTTGAACTCGGCGATGAAGCCGTTTACGGTCTCCTCTTTCTGCCAGGAGCCGATGGGGTAGGTCCACAGGGTGATCTCGGTAGCAGCGCCGGAAGCGGTGCTGGTGCCGGTGCTCGCCGCAGTGGAGCCAGAGGTAGCGGTGCTGGTGCTGGTGCTGCCGCCGCCGCAAGCCACCATGGACAGCGCCATTGCGCCGGCCATGACAAGTGCTAACGCTTTTTTCATTTGAAATTCTCCTCCTTAGGATTTTTCAGTCTGTTCGACCCGATCAGGGCGCGGACAAAACCACGCCGTCTCGCTTTACTCAAATTCTATCATCCATGAAAAATTTTTTCAATTGGAAACTCCACCTATCTTTTCTATGAATATTCAGTGAACTTGCACAACGATTTTTTGGGTGTTTTTTTCTTGTGATTCCGTCATTTTCGCCTTATAATATAGGTAGTATTAATTTCATTTTGTAATGATTACATAAAGTTACAAAGTGTACGCATTTTCTCCTTCCTAAAACATGTTTGAAAAATTTTTTCGCATTTTAGCAGGAAGGAACATTCCGGGAGTGTGTCGCCAATGTTAGACGTTATGTACCAAATCAATACGCACTACGATCAGTTCACCCCCTCTTCCCGAAAGATCGCCGACTATGTGCGCGAGCATTGCGCCCAGGCTCAGTATCTTTCCATTTCCGGGCTGGCCAGTGAGTGCGGGGTGGCCGAGGCTACCATTTTCCGCTTCTGCAAGCAGCTGGGCTTCGGGGGCTACAACGAATTCAAGCTCGCACTGGCAAAGTCCAGCATTCTGAATCAGCCCAACCCCTACGCGGCCTACGGCGAGCTCACGCCCGAGGACAACACGGTGGAGGCCATGTGCCGCCGGCTGTACGAAGCGAACATCCAGGCGCTGAACCAGACGCTTTCGCTGCTGGACGAGGCCGCGCTCATCAAGGCGGGCGACCTGCTGGCCGGAGCGGGCAAGATCCTGGGCCTTGGCTACGGCGGCAGTATGTCCACCGTGCGTGAGGCCTGGAGCCGCTTTCTCACCGTTACCCCCAAGTTCTTCACCATTGAAGACAACCACATGCAGATCATGGCCGCCAGCCTGCTGGAGAAAAACGACGTGATCCTGTTCGTCTCCTATTCCGGCTCCACCCGGGATGCGGAGGACGTGCTCCGGCCCGCCAAGGCCCGGGGCGCCAAGATCGTGCTGATCACCCACTACGCCGACTCCCCCGCTGCCAGCATGGCGGACGTGGTGCTGCTGTGCGGCGGACACGAACGCCCGTTGCAGGCCGGCAGCATCGCGGCCAAGATGGCCATGCTGTTCGTGGTGGATATGCTGGTGAACGAGTTCTGCCGCCGGGATATGGACACCACCATGCGCAACAAGGACCTGACCGCCAACGCGCTGGCCATCCGCCATCTGTAATCCGGTTTTTACACACAGAAAGGGCTCGCCTTCCTCATGGAAGGCAAGCCCTTTTTCTTTTCTGCTTTGCGGAACGGTTCCAATTACTTGGCGTTCATGAAGCATTCCCGGTTCTGCCACAGGTAGATGCCGCCGGAGAGCAGGGTCACCAGCGCCACCGCCCAGCACAGCACCATGGAGATCAGGCCCACGGCCATGATATCGCCGCCGCTGGAGAAGGCCGCTGCAAAATAGTAGAACAGGATCGTGAGCATCTGCAGCACGGTTTTCACCTTGCCCCACATGTTGGCGGCGATCACATGGTTGGAGGAAGCCGCCACCATGCGCACACCGGCCACGGCGAACTCCCGGGCCAGGATGATGGCCACCACCCAGATGCTGCACACGCCGTCCCGCATCATGTACAAAAAGGCCACGGTGGTGAGCAGCTTGTCGGCCAGAGGGTCGGCAAACTTGCCGAAGTCGGTCACCAGGTTCCACTTGCGGGCCAGGTAACCGTCCAGAAAATCGGTGAAGCTGGCCACTGCAAACACCACGCCCGCCGCCAGATACCAGGCGGGATCAAAATTGGAGGTGCCGTACTGGCTCATCTGGGCCAGCACCATGAACACCGGCACCAGCAGGATGCGGGCCAGGGTAAGTTTATTCGGCAGATTCATCCTTCTCATCCTCCACTACATAACCGTACAGATCATACATATCGCTTTCCTCGATGTACACCTGATAGAACTCGCCGGGATACAGCGGGTCTTCGCTGGAAACGCACACGTTGCCGTCGATCTCCGGAGCGTCGGCCTCGCTGCGGCACAGGTACAGGCCGCTCTCCTCGTCGATGCCGTCGCAGATCACGGTGAGGGTCTTGCCCACCTTCTCCTCCAGCTTGGCGGCGCTGATGTTGGCCTGGGCGCGCATGATGATGTCGGCCCGGCGCTGCTTCTCCTCTTCCGGCAGCTGGTCCGGCATGGAGGCGGCCACGGTGTCCTCCTCGGGGCTGAAGGCAAAGCAGCCCAGCCGCTCGAAGGCGGTGTCCTTCACGAACTGGCACAGCTCGTCGAACTCCTCCTCGGTCTCGCCGGGGTAGCCCGCGATCAGGGTGGTGCGCAGGGTGATGCCGGGAATGGCCTGGCGCAGCCGCTGGATGGCGCTTTCCACCACCTGGCGGTTGCCCTTGCGGTTCATGGCCTTGAGCACCCGGCTGTTGCAGTGCTGGATGGGCAGGTCCAGATAGGGCACCACCTTTTCGTTGCGGGCCATGGCCGCGATGAAGGCGTCGGTGATGCGCTCGGGGTAGGCATACAGGATGCGAATCCAGCGGATGCCCTCGATCTTGTTCAGCTCATCCAGCAGCTCGCAGATGCTGTTCTTGCCCCAGTCGTCTCCGTAGGCGGTGGGGTCCTGGGCCACCAGCACCAGCTCCTTCACGCCCTCGTTTGCCAGCCAGCGGGCCTCGGCCAGGCAGTCCTCCATGGGACGGCTGCGCAGCGGACCGCGAATCAGCGGGATGGCGCAGTAGTGGCAGCGGTTGTTGCAGCCCTCGGCAATCTTCAGATAGGCGTAGTGATGGGGGGTGGAGATCACCCGGCGGCCGCCCAGAGGCAGGTCGGTCTTGGGACCGTAGTACTCCCGGTTCTGGTCCTCCGCGCCGCCGCACAGACGGTCGATGATCTGGGGGATGGCTTTATTGGAGCCGATGCCCACCACCGCATCCACCTCGGGGATCTCGGTGCGGATCTCATGCTGGTAGCGCTCGGCCAGGCAGCCGGTGACCACTACCTTCAGGTTGGGGTTCTGCTCCTTGTAGGAGCAGGCGTTCAGGATATTCTCGATGGCCTCGGTCTTGGCGCTCTCGATGAAGCCGCAGGTGTTCACGATGATCACATCCGCCAAGCTCAGGTCGGCGGTGGTGGTGTGACCGGCAGCGATGAGACCGTGGCACATCACGTCGGCATCCACCTGGTTTTTGGGGCAGCCCAGCGAAATGATTGCGATATTCAATGCAGTATTCTCCTTTTTATCTGGTTCGTTTGCGCCGCTCCGCTTTTTGTGCGGGCTCTTCGGCCCCGGGCGGGCGGTCATTACAGGAAAAGGCGAGGGAGAACTCTCCCTCGCCTTGTTATTCTATCATGTTTATAGGGGCAAAGTCCAGCTTTGCGGGGTGGAAGTTGGCAGAAATCCGGCCATTCCCCCACCCTTTTCACGGTTCCGGCATTTAAAAATCCGGCTCCCAGTCCGGCTGGTCCTCCTCGGGCGGGTTTTCCTCCTCCCAGCGGGCCAGCGCCTCCTTGACGTCCCCCAGGGAAAAGCCCCGACGGGCCATGGCGGCGATCACGTTCTGACGCTTGCCCGCGGCCAGCTTGCGGCCATAGCTGCGGCACAGCAGCTGGTACACCGCGTCGGCGGGGCTTTCCTCTTCAAAAAGCTCCTCCAGCACCTGGGCGGCGGTCTGCCGGTCCACGCCCTTTTCCGCCAGGTGGGCCCGGATCTGGGCCGGGCTCTTGTGGCGGGCCAGCAGGTATTTGGCCCGGTGGCGGGCAAAGGCCTCGTCGTTGATCAGTCCCAGCTCCACGCAGCGGGCCACAGCTGCCGCGGCCGCCCGGTCGTCCTCCAGCTTTTTACGCACCTTGTCGTACAGCTCGCCGCTGGAATGGTCCCGCAGCGAAAGGTATTCCATGGCCTTGTCCAGCGCGCGGCGGTAGGCCTTGTCCTCCTCTTCAAACAGCACCGGCTCAATCCTCGACCATGATGTCCAGGTCCGCCTCGCTCACTGCGGCTGCCTTCTCCTTGGCGGGGGCTTCCGCTGCGGCGGGTGCGGGCGCAGCCACCACCGGAGTCACCGAACCCTTCGCCTTCTTGCCGCCCTTTACCAGCTTGTCGGCGTTCTGGCGCACCAGCTCTTCGATCTCGGCCATCAGCTCGGGATGCTCCTTGAAGTAGATCTTCACATTGTCGCGGCCCTGGCCCAGGCGGGTCTCGCCGTAGCTGAACCAGGCGCCGCTCTTCTGTACGATGCCCAGGGTCACCGCCAGATCCAGAATCTCGCCGGTCTTGCTGATGCCTTCGCCGAACATGATGTCGAACTCGGCCTCCTTGAAGGGAGGGGCCACCTTGTTCTTGACCACCTTGGCGCGGGTGCGGTTGCCGATGAAGGCGCCGGTGGAATCCTTCAGGCCCTCGATGCGGCGCACGTCGATGCGCACGGAGGAGTAGTATTTCAGCGCGCGGCCGCCGGCGGTCACCTCGGGGTTGCCGTAGGTCACGCCCACCTTCTCACGCAGCTGGTTGATGAAGATGGCCACAGTGTTGGTCTTGCCGATGACACCGGTCAGCTTGCGCAGGGCCTGGCTCATCAGGCGAGCCTGCAGGCCCACGTGGGAGTCGCCCATCTCGCCCTCGATCTCAGCGCGGGGCACCATGGCGGCCACCGAGTCAATGACGATGGCGTCGATAGCGCCGGAGCGCACCAGCGCCTCGCAGATCTCCAGCGCCTGCTCGCCAGTATCCGGCTGGCTCACCAGCAGGCTGTCGATGTCCACACCCAGAGCGCGGGCATACACCGGGTCCAGTGCGTGCTCCACGTCGATGAAAGCAACCTCGCCGCCGGCCTTCTGGGCCTCGGCCAGCACATGCAGCGCCAGGGTGGTCTTACCGCTGGATTCCGGTCCGTAGATCTCCACCACACGGCCGCGGGGCATACCGCCCACGCCCAGCGCCAGGTCCAGCGACAGGCTGCCGGTGGAAATGGCGTCCACCTGCATGGCCACGTTGCTGCCCAGCTTCATCACCGCGCCCTTGCCGAACTGCTTTTCGATCTGGGCCAGTGCGGTCTCCAGCGCGGCCTTTTTGTCTCCCGCAGCCTTTTTGCTGGGGGAAGGAAGAGGTTTCTTATCTGCCATAATGTTTCTTGCTCCTTTATTCAAACCGGATTTGTATTCATGATTTCGCCGCCCCCGGCCATAGGCCCGGGCGGCTTTTGTTTCGCATGCTCTTATTATACACAAAAGAAAAGAAACTTACAACTGCAAGTTGTAAGTTTCTTATTGATCGACCGTTTTATCGGACAATTCCTTCCGTTTTTCAGGGCTTTTGGCCCAGAACTACTCGGTCTTTGCCCGCCAGATCCTGCCGGACGGCCACATTCCGGTAGCCCGCGGCCTCAAAAATACCGCGCACCGCCGCGCCCTGGGCCCAGCCGATCTCCACCGCCAGCCAGCCGCCTTGCCGCAGCGCGGCGAAATAACCGGGAGCGATGTGCTCGTAAAACGCCAGCCCCTCGTGCTCTGCCTCCAGAGCCATTTCCGGCTCAAAGCGCAGCTCCGGCTCCAGAGTCTTCATCTCGTCGCCGGTCACATAGGGCGGGTTGGAGAGAACAAGGTCCAAGCTCTCCGGCTCCAGCTCGTTCTGGTAGGTGAATACATCCCCTGCTACCGGCTGCACCGCAGGCCGCTCCGGGTCAAAGCCGGGCAAAGCTGCTGCGGCGTTCTGGCACAGGTAGACAAATGCCTCGGGGCTTTTTTCCAGACAGGTGACCCGGGCAGCGGGAACCAGCCGCTTGATGCCCAGGCCCACGCAGCCGCTTCCGGCGCACAGGTCCAGCACCTGCGGGCCGTTTACACCCGCCAGCAGCTCCGCGCCGGTCTCGCACAGCAGTTCGGTGTCCGCCCGGGGAATCAGCACCCCCGGCCCCACCGCCAGCTCAAAGTCCAGAAAAGGCCAGCGCCCGGCCAGATATTGCAGCGGGTAGCGCTGCACCCGCTTTTCGGTCAGCTGCTCCAGCCGGGTTTTCTGCTCTTCGGTGAGCTCGTCGTCCATCCAGCGCCAGTTTTTGCCCGCCACCAGCTCCATCAGGCAGGCCGCGTCAAAGGCCGCGTCCTCCACACCGGCCGCTTCCAGCCGGGCCCGCGCCCAGGCATGGGCGGCCCGGGGCGCACCGCTTACCACAGCCCCTCCTCCGGGCGTTCCGGCAGCACCGGCTTCACCGCGGCGATGGCCACTTCGATCATGGAATCGTCCGGCTCAAAGGTAGTCAGCCGCTGGAGCCAGAGGCCCGGCGCACTGATGATGCGGGTAGCCAGATTGTCGTACCGGCCCGCCAGTTTGATCAGCTCATAGCTGATGCCCATGACCACCGGCAGAAGCAGCAGCTTGAGCACCACCCGCAGGCCGGTGCTGTTCCAGGGCAATACGCTGAACAACAGGATGCTCACAATCAGCACCAGGATCATAAAGCTGGTGCCGCAGCGGGGATGGAAGCGGCAGTGGCGGCGGATGTTCTCCACCGTCAGCTCCTCGCCCGCCTCATAGCAGGCGATGGTCTTATGCTCCGCGCCGTGGTACTCGAACACCCGGTGAATATCCTTCATGCGGGTGCACAGGAACAGATAGATCACAAACATGGCGATCTTGAGCACGCCCTCCAGCAGCACCTTGCTCCAGCCCAGGGGCACAAAATGGCTCACGCCGCCCACGATGGCGGTGGGCAATACCATAAAGAGCACAATGGCCAGCATGCCGCCGATCACCGCGGCCAACCCCATCAGAAAGCTCTGGAACTTGGGCCCGGTGTGCTCCTGTAGCCACAGGTCCAGCTTGCTGGGCTCCTCCTGCTCCTCTTCGGGCATGCTCACCTCGGCGGAGTGCATCAGGTACCGGTAGCCCAGCACCAGGTTCTCAATCATGGCACAGGCACCCCGCACAAAGGGGACCTTCTGCCAGGCGTGATGCTTCACATCCTCCAGCGTCAGGTCGATCTCGCCGTCCGGCTTGCGCACGGCCACACAAATCTTCTTGGGGCCGCGCATCATGATGCCCTCCATCAGGGCCTGACCGCCTACGCTGGTCTTAAAACATTCCTTTGGTTTTTCCATTCTTTCTCCTTTCAGCCGGGCTGGCACACCGGCTCCAGCTGCACGGTGCCGTCCTCTGTGTCCACCCGGTAAAGCCAGCCCGACCGCACCGGCGCACCCATCTGGTCGGTCAGCATCTCCTGGTCCGCGGTGGGCTGGCCATCCGCCGCGCAGTATACATACTCAAAGCCCTGCTCCACCAGAAACTCATTCCACCGCAGCGAAAGCCCGTGGGAATCGCCGCACTCGGTGGGGGACCAGTACTCCACCTGATTGGGCAGCAGCGCATAGCGCAGCAGCTGGCCCAGCCGGTCCATGGAGGAGGTCTGGGTGATTGCCAGCACCCGGTCGGTGGGTTCCAGGCAATCGTGCAAAGCCTCGGCCTCCTGCAGGATGCCGTCCACTCCGGAGGCCTGATCGCCCATAAACTGCTCAAACACCGTCTGATAGGCGCCGGGCAGCCACCGGGCCGGGGCATGCCAGTTCACGCATACGAGGAAGGCCGCCCCCGCGCAGCACCAGGCCAGAGACTTTCCCCTGCCCCAATACTGCCACACCGCCGCCCCCAGCACCAGGTAAAGCGCCCCGGTGGGCAGCGGGCCGATGTAACGGCTGAAGGCGGAAAGGGTCAGCGCCTCGCCCTCCTGGAACAGGTACACATAGGAGTAGCACACCGATGCCGCGTACACAACAAAAATCACAGTGAAGGCCGCCAGCACCGGGCGCAGCCCGGCCGAACGCAGCCGGGGCATCAGGCAGGCCAGCGCCCACACCACCGCCAGCATCGCCAGGGCGGAAAGCCCCCAGCGCTTGGCCAGCGGCTGCACCGCCAGCGCCCGCAAAAAGGAGGGGATCACCTGCCCCGCCAGTCCTTCGCCCTTCAAAAAGGCGGTCAGATTGTCCAGCGTATAGGCCTGGGGCGCATCCTCGGTAAAATAGGAAACATAGCCCTTTTCTACGCACAGCCAGCGCCAGCTCTGCCACAGGCCAGCGGCAGCCGCCACGGTGACGCCCGCAAAAACCAGCCTGCGGGCCCGGCCCTCGCTGCAAAACAGCGCCTTGCGCCACAAAATCGCCGCGGCCAGCAGACCCGCCGCCGCATACAGGATTCCGGTGCTTTTGGTCAGCACCAGCAGGCAGGCCAGCAGGCTCACGGTTACTCCGTCCAGAAGGTCCGGGCAGGTGCGGCCCCGCCAGGCGGTGTAGGCCATGCAGCCCAGCATCAGGCCCATCAGGGGTTCCACCACCAGACTCTCGGTATAGTAGTGGTTGAACACCGCCGGGAACAGCAGGAGGAACACCGCGCCGCCCGCTGCGGCAGCGATTCTTTGCAGCCTGCCGCCCTCGCCGGTTTTCTCCAAAAGGGGCAGCGTCAGGCCGGTGTACCACAACAGCTGACCCCAGAACAGCATCGGATGGGAAAAGGGCTGCCCGATCTGCAAAAACACCAGCAGCATCTGGGCGCCGGGCGGATAATCCGCATAGGCGCTGGCCAGCTGAACTCCGTCCGGGAATGCTTCCAGCCCGCACATCTGCTTGCTGAAAAGGGCCCAGTGAAGCAAATCGTCCAGCATCACGAAGCCGATCTGCCGCATCAGCAGCCAGCCCGCGGCCAGTGCCAGAACCAGCGCCAGCACACCCGGCCGCACCAGCATCGCCGCGCACCGGCCCGCCCCCGCTTTGCGGCAGCGAACCACCGCCGCCAAACAGGCCGCACCGGCGCACAATGCCATCACAGCCAGCGCCGCGCTTTTGTGCCCGGCCAGCGTGGCACAATAGGTCACAAGAGCGGTCCCGGCCAGTACCGCCGGGACCGTGCGTTCCAGCGGCCGCTCCAGCGCCAGAGCCAGCGCCGCCGCCAGAACGATCAAAATCAGAATCGTCACAGGGTTACTCCTTTTCCGAACTGTCCGCCGGATCATTCAACGCCCAGGCAGGCGCTTCACCGCTGCCCCGGTAGATGGGCAGGCGCAGGGTCACGGTGGTGCCCTTGCCCAGCTCGGAGGAAATATCCGCCGAGCCGTCCAGCGCGGTCATGATTTCGTCCACCACCGCAAGGCCGATGCCGCTGCCGCGCACCGCGCCCTTGCCCTTGAAGAATTTGAGCTTCACATTTTCCAGATCGTCCGGCGCAATGCCCCGGCCCTCGTCCTGGATCAGCACATACACGTTCTCGCCGTCCTGCAAAAGGTCCAGGGTGATGGCACCGCCCGGCGAGGAATACTTCACCGCGTTGTCCATCACATTGATGAACACCTGACGCAGCCGCCCTCCGTCCGCCCAGATGGGCAGGGGCAGCTCCGGTTCCTCATATACCAGATGCAGCCCCTCGGCGCGGATGCGCGCCTCCATGAACAGGGCAACATCGGTAAGCTCGGCCACCAGGTCCAGCGGCCGGCATTCCAGCTTCACGCCGCTCTGCAGCCGGGAGAAGCTGAGCAGCTCCTCCACCATATCATACAGCCGGTCGGTCTCCCGCCCGATGATGGACAGGCCCTTGCGATAGTTTTCGTTCTCCGGGTCCCGGATGTGGGCGATGGTCTCCACCCAGCCCCGGATGCTGGTGAGCGGGGTACGCAGCTCGTGGCTTACCGATGAGATGAACTCATTCTGCAGCCGCTCGGTTTTGGAAAGCTCCCCCGCCATCTGGTTGATGGTGTTGCACAGCCGGCCGATCTCGTCGCTGTCGCTGCCCTCGGGCAGGCGGGCGCTCAGATCGCCCCGGGCAATGGCGTTGGCCGTCTGCTCCACTTCGTCCAGCGGGCGCACGATGGAGCGGATAAAGAACACGCCGCTCCAGGCGCTGAACAGCAAAATCACCGCTCCGAGGCCCAGAGCCAGCAGCACCCGTTCCACCATCATCTGGTCCACCATGGTCAGGCTGGTCACCATACGCAGCGCGGCCACATCCTCCGCCGGGTAGGGCACCATCACGGTGAGGGCCATCACCCGCTCGCCGGTCACGCTGGTATACACGCTGCGGCCGGTGCTATTGGGGGATTCCATGGCCATGAGAAAGTCCTCGGGGGCCTCTTCATAGCGCAGGGTCCCGCCCGAGGAGGTGGCGATCACCTGACCCTCACTGTCCAGCAGCATGAACTCGAACTTGTCCTTCTCGTCGAACTGCTCCACCATCCGGCGCAGCAGGCTGCCCCGGTTCTGAGCGGTCTGCTCCGCGCTCTGGCCGGTGGTGATCTTCAGCTGGCCGCCCATGCTGGAAATACGGCTGAGCATGGCCTGCTGCACCCCGTTGTAGCTGCCGGAGATCAGGGTGTACACATAGATGCTCACCGCACCTGCCACCAGCAAAAAGGTGATCAGAAGGCTGCTGCGCAGCCATCGCTTGGTGATGCTGTTCATGGCAGCCCCCTTCCTGCGTGCTTGTTTGTCATCCGTTCCAGCGGTAGCCGTAGCCCCACACGGTGAGGATATGCTTGGGGCTGGAGGGCTCGTCCTCCACCTTCATGCGAAGGCGTCGGATGTTCACGTCCACGATCTTCACGTCGCCGTAATAATTCTCGCCCCAGACCCCTTCCAGGATCTTTTCCCGCACCAGGGCGGTGCCGGGGTTCTGGAAGAACAGCTCCATGATCTGGAACTCCACCTGGGTCAGGTCGATGGGCTTGCCCGCCTTATACAGCACCCGGCTCTTCTGGTCCAGAATGAACTGGCCGCTCACCATGCGGGTCTCGTCCGGCACGGGAGCCTCCGCCGCGCCCCGGTTGACCCGGCGGCACAGCGCTTCGATGCGGGCCAACAGTTCGGACACGCTGAAGGGCTTGGTCATATAGTCATCCGCTCCGATGGACAGGCCCCGAATCTTATCCTGCTCCATGCTCTTGGCGCTCAGGATGATGATGCCGATGTTCGGGTCGTCCCGGCGGATGGTCTCGCACAGGGAAAAACCGTTCATGCCGGGCAGCATCACGTCCAGCACGGCGGCGTCGCACTTCTGGCCCTGGCTGAGCAGCGCCAGGCCCTGCTCGGCGCTTCCGGCCTCCAGCACCTGGTAGCCCGCCATCTGAAGATTCAAGGCGATCAGCTCGCGGATGCTGGTCTCGTCTTCCACAACTAACACTCTACGCATGCAATCAAACCTCCTATAAAAACGGGACGGGCGGCACAAAAACCGCTCACAGCACCCGGAAGCAGTCGGTCAGTGCCGCCGGCTGCAGGTTTTCGCCGTTTTCTCCGATATGGGAAGCCAGAATCCTGGCCTGTACCTTTTTGCCGCCCACATTTCCCAGGCGGAAGTAGGACCCACCCTCGGTGCTGGGCTCCACTACCCGGACCTCCAGATAACCGGTGCCGTCCTCCAGGCTGCGGATGGCCCAGCTGCCCTCCTGCGAGCCCTCCTTCACCTGGATCTTGCCCTCCCAGCTGGGAGGCAGCTCCAGATAAAAGCCGTTCTCCAGGTCCACGATGCCGAAGCTCTTCTCCGGTGTGGTGCTGGTGTAGTCCATCCAGGCCACAAAGCTCAGCCGGCCCACCGTGATGTGGCCGTTGGCGTCCGGTAATTCCACCGGGATCTCCACCGTTCCGTCGCCGTCGATGTCGGTGCTGGTGAGCAGGCTGGAATAGCGGATGCTTTCGGTGTAGACGTCCACCGGCAGCAGAGGGGTGTATTCCTCCAACTGCTGGGTCGTGGCGTTGTAGCCCAGCAAAATGCTTGCCAGCGCCGCCCCGGAACCCACATAGCCGTCCAGCACCAGATAATAGCCGCCGTCCGCACCGCTGCTCAGGTGCAGGCCCTCACAGCTGGAAAACCGCTCCGGGCTCAGCCAGAACTCCTGCGCCATGGCGAATTCCCCCCGAATGGCGGTGAGCAACTGCACCTTCATGCCGTCGCTGGTCTGGGGGCCGATCAGAATCAAGTCCTTCAGGCCGCTGCCGGTGATGTCCTGCAATTCATACTGGGAATAGGCCTGCTCCATCACCTGGGTGAGGGTGTGGTCCTGATAGGCATATACCGAAAGATATTTTTCCCCGCTGGCGCCCGCATAGCCCACCAGCAGCTGCATGCCGCCGTCGCCGCTCATGGCCGCGGTGCTCACGCTGTCCACCTCGGCGGAAAGACCTTCGATCTCCTGGGTCACCACCCAGCTGCCGCCGGACTGTTCCAAAATCGCCAGGCAGACGTTCTGCATCCCGGAGCTCACATACAAAGCCGCCGCGTCCATCGAGCCGTCGCCGTTCCAGTCGCCGAACAGAAAGGGGGAAAGAATCTCCCCGTTCTGGGGGTATTTCAGCTGGGGCGCTTCGCCCAGATAGGCTGTGAGCGCCCGCTGCACATTGGTCTGGGGACCGGCCAGCTGGGGGGCGCGCAGAAGCTCCTCCACGCCGCCGCTCATGCTGCTGGCACAGCCGCACAAAAGGCTTGCCGCTAGCGCGAGCGCCGCCAAAGCCATTCGTTTCACGGCCTTCCCCCCTTCCCGCCCACGGCATCTCGTGCCCCGGGCCAAAAAAGATAATCTGCTTTATTATATCACGATAGCACACTGATTCCAAGTAGCATCGTCAAAACCCCCGCCGCAAAGCCCGCCGCAGCCTTGGGCGCCGGACCCAGCCGGTAGGCCATGGGCAGCAGCTCAAAGGCCGACGCCCAGCACATCACCCCAGCCACTCCGGCCAGTATCCCGTTCAGAAAGCCCGGGGTGAGCAGCGGTCCCAGCAGCCCGAAGGCCAGCACCGCCCCCAGCGGCTCGGCCAGCCCGCTGGCAAAGGCCGCGCCCGCCGCCTTTGCCCGGCTTTTTGTGGCGTAATACATCGGTGCGGCCACCGCCATGCCCTCCGGCAGGTTGTGCAGCCCCACCGCCAGGCTCAGCCGAAGGCCAGCCGCCGGGTCGGCCACACCCGCAAACAGGGTGAGCGCCCCCTCCGGCAGGTTATGGACCAGCAGCGCAAGACCGGTGACCAGCGCGCCCCGCAGCACCCTGGCTCGTCCCTCGTCGCCCCGGCACGGGTCCGGCTCAGGCAGCAGCTGTTCCAGCAGCGCCGCCAGAGCCATGCCCAGCAGCGCAAGACTGGTCACCGCAAGCCCCGCGCCCACCGGCCCCATCCCTGCCCGCCAGCCCGCCAGCGCGTGAGGGAGCAGGTCCAGCAGGCTCATGGCCAGCATCACCCCCGCTGCAAAGCCGCTGCAAAGCGCCATCGACCGCCGTCCGGGCCGGAAAAGCGCGGCGGCCAGCCCGCCGATGCCGGTGCTCAGCCCGGCCAGAACTGTCAACGTGAGCGCATGCAGCATACAACAACACCCCATATCCCTTTTTTACAAGGATATGGGGTGTAAAAAACCTCTATGCGTGCGGACGCTCAGCTCCGGCCGCTCAGCAGCACCCGGATCTTGGCTTCCAGCGCCAGGGCAAAGCGGGCCTGGCTGGCCTCGTCGAAGTGCATCCAGTCCGCCTCGCCCGGCTGCACGTAGGGGTTGCAATCCATGAATTCGCAGCCGGTGACCCGGGCGATCTGCTCCAGCAACGCGGGCAGCTTTCGGGATTTCTCCACACAGCCCTCACCCATCTCCTGGTCAATGCCGGGCACCTGATGCACCCGGGGATCGATCATCATGGGCGCCACGATCAGCACCTTCGGCTCGCCTGCCCACACCGGCAGCTCCTTTGCCCGTCTCACCAGCCGGGCCAGTCCGTCGGCAATGTTCTGGGCGTTGGCGGAATAGCGCTGCTTGCAGTCGTTGGTGCCCAGCATCACCACCAGAAGGTCCAGCGGACTGTGGGCGTTCAGCGCCGGAACCAGGTGAGCAAAGCCGCACAGGCCCTCGCCCAGCGGGTCCTCAAACACGGTGGTGCGGCCGCACACCCCTTCCTCCGCCACCAGATAGCCCTCGCCCAGCTGCTCCTGCAGCAGGCGGGTCCAGCGGACGTCGTCCTCATAGCGGCCGCCGGTGGCGGCGCAGTAGCCCCAGGTATTGGAATCGCCATAGCATACGATGTGTTTTCTGTTCATGGATGTTCGACCGCCTTTTTACGTTGTTTTCTGCCCCCTATTGTAGCAGAGCAGGGGGCGCAAAACAATGCCCGCAGGCAAAATACATCTGCCGTCCGCCCAGGTGAAATACCGGTATTCGGGGACGTTGTTCCAGTAGTCCTCTTTTTTGATGAGCGCATAATCCCGCCAGTAATACCGCTCCTGCTGGGGTTCTCCCGTTTGGCTCATACCGGCTCGGGTACCGGAATGGGACCGGCATTCCACCACATAGCAGTCTCCCAGCGGGGCCAGGGCATGCAGCACGTATTCCTCGCCGCTGTTCGTATACCTTCCCCGCAGTGTTGCCTCGGTGATGCTGCCGTCCGCCAGGTCCAGCGAACAGGCCAGCATAGGCAGGCTGGTGTTCTCCAAAAGAGCGTACCCGTCCCAAACAAACTGCACCCAGGAAGCGACCGCCGTTTTTTCCTCCTGCTGCCACACCAGCCGCTGCTTTCCGCTGGACAGATCCACTTCATACAGGCTTGCCGATTCCTGATCCTGAAAATACAGCATGCCGTCTTGAATCAAACTGAGATACCCGGTCGTATCCGGCAGGGTGAAAAGCTCGCAGGTTTCGCCGGTGGTAAGATCCAGCAGCCAGAAAAAATACTCCCGGTCCTCATTCCGCAACCCACAGAATACCGGCTGCCCGTTCATCTCGCCGGTGAATATGCCGCAGGGAAGCGGGTCCGGGTATTCCACTCGGCTGGCAACGGTTTCCTCTACGCCGCACCGGTACACCTCCGGGCTGGAAAAGAGGTTTTCTCCCCGGTAAAAGAACCAGACCGCATCCTGCTGCGCAAAGGCCACCATGCGGGTTACATCCGTCACCCGGCTGCTCAGACATGTATTCTCCAGCACTCCCTTCCCGCCCGTCTCACTCTTCCAGATCATTTCTGCGCCGCTGCCGTCCGGATTGCAGCGCCACACCTGCTCGCTCAGGTCAGGCATGTACTGGGTATCCGAGGTGGAGTAGTACAAAAATTTGCCGTCGGTGACCGGGTAGCCAGTCAGATGTTCCCATGGTCCCATGGTCAGGGAGATGGGGCGGACGGACATATCCGCAGTATCGCACACCGCATTTTCACTGGTGTAGTACCGCTGCCCGTCCCAGGGAAAAAGCCAGCCCTCCAGCCGGGTCTCTTCCGCCTGCTCCGGCTCCGGCGCTGCTGAAGCAGCGGGAGCCGCGGGTTCGGCCTGCTGCCCGCAGCCTGCTAACAGCAGCAGTGCCAGCGCCACTGCCAGCAGCCGTTTTGCCGTTCTCATGGTACCTGCTCTCCTTCCCATTTAAAAATCTGATAGTCGGGCCGGCCCGCCCAGTAATCTTCCTTGGCAATAAGGGCCAGCCCGCGTTGGTTCACCCAGGAATTCACCGGCTCCCCCTGGTCATTGATCCACAGCTGTTTGGTCCACCGCTCGCTTTCCACATCGATCAGGTAATATTCCCCGATCTGCGCCCGGATGTGCATTGGTGTGCCACTTTCATCTGCCAGCATGCCTTTTACCTTCTGACCGGTGGAGCAGTCCACATACCACAGTTCCGACTCGTAGCCTTCCGAGCCCCGAACGCGCAGTTTTCCGTCCCAGATATCCTGCACGCGTACCAGCAGATAACCGTCATCCGAACTGGCAAGCTGCCGGACCGCCCCGGTTTCCAGGTCCAGGCAATACACCCGCTCCTTGCCGTCCGGATTCTGGGCAAAAATGCTGCCCACGCAGATGAAATTTTCCCGGATCAGCAGCGCCGGTCCCAGAACAAACTGGGAGGTCTCGGCATTTTCGCTGCTCAAAAGAACCGTCATTTCTCCGGTCTCCGCGTCCAGCTGGAACAGGCCCGCCTCCGGTTCCCACGAATCCCGCAGCACGGCCCGGCCCTGATACTCGCCCCAGAAGCGCACATGGCCGCCCAGCCGCTTCACCGGCTCACAGGTGCCGGACGCCGAGTCCCACGCATAAAGCCAGGTGGAATCCTCTTCCTCCTCGCCCCACCGGTTCACCAGGAAGCAGCGCCGTTCGCCGCTGCGCAGCAGGATGGGCCGCTTGTAGTATTCGCCCGCACCGTCGGTATAGGCAATCCCGATCTGCTCATGCTCGCCGCATTCGTAAAGAATTTGCACTTCTCCGCCTTCCAGCGGCACCCGGCCCAGCGCCTTACTGGACGATTCTCCCGGCCGGGTCAGGACGAAATACAGCGCCTGCCCGTCCGAGACCGGGCCCTCGGCGGTCATCTGATATCCCCGGGGCAATTCCGGTCTCCAGTCGCGGGCGGTCATGGTTTCCAGATCATAGCGTGTGTTTTGCGTGTAATAGCTCCGGCTGTCGGTGCTGTGCAGCACCTGGCTCTGCGGCTTCTCGATCTGAATCGCGGGCGTTGGTGTGGGCGCCTCTGCCCCCGGGTCCGGCTCCTTCGCGCCGCAGCCCGCCAGGAGCAGCAGAGGCAGCGCAACTGCCAGCAGCCAATGATTCCGTTTCATCCAGGCCCCTCCTTCCGGGTCATTGTTCCGGCAGGCTCACATCCAGCTGAGCCAGCTCCTCCTGCTCCAGCGGGCAGACCCCGAACACCAACATGCCGTTCACATAATTGGCATACAGATACAGCTTCGCTCCCGGCGAATACCGGGCCCGCAGCTCGCTCGTGTTTCCCTCTGTCACATAAGGCTGAATCAGCACATCCAGCACCTGCCAGTCATCCAGCACATCCAGCCCGGTAACCGCCAGATATTCGTCCATCAGATGCTCCAGATCCTGCCCGGTGTATTCCCGCGAGTTTCTCATCAGCATGCGCACCAGCTGCCCCTCGGCGCTCATTTCCCATTGCAGAGAGGAGCATTGTTCCCAGTCCTGCGTGGTGTTCAGATTCCATGCGGAAAATCCCACGCTGTCCGAGGCGGAGCGCCAGTGGTCTGCATTTGCGATCTGCCGTTCCAGCTCCGCCTGCTCCTCCTCGCTCCAGAAATCCATCTGCCGCAAAAAGTCATACAGCCGGTCGGGCGCGTCGCCCAGGGCTTCCTGATCCGTCATCTGCAAAAGCGCTCCCGCGTAGTTTTTGATTCCCAGCAGCTGATCCCGGTCGTAAAGCTGGCGGGCAAAATCAATGCTTCTCGCCTGGGTGCTCTGCCCGTCAGCCGTCAGCTGGCGGGGCATGACCTGGGCGTACAACGCCTCATCGCTTCGCTCCATCAGGGGCAGCGGAGCGGCCAGCACCAGAGCCAGAAAGGCGAAAGCCGCCAGGAAGGCCGCCGCCGTAAAAAGCCTCTGTTTCATACCGTCCCCTCCCGCAAGTTCAGTTCCACCACCGTGCCCTGACCCAGCCTGCTTGTAAACCGCAGTTCACTGCCGTGCAGCCGGGCAATTCGGGCGCAGAGAGCCAGGCCCATGCCGCTGCCGTTCTGGGCCCGGGCGCGGGACTTGTCCACCATATAAAAGGGCTCGGTGATGTGGGGCAGATCCGCCTCCGGGATGCCCCGGCCCCGGTCCGCCACCCGCAGCACAATGCCCTCTTCCGTGCGGCCCGCCGTGATGTGCACCCGGCCGTCCTTCGGCTGAGCCCGGGCTGCGTTGATCACCAGATTGCGCACGAGATCCGCCAGCAGGTCCCGGTCCGCCAGCACCGTGAGCGCCGGGTCACACTGAATTTCCAGCATGGGGGCAAGCTCGGGTAGACTGGCCGCCGTATCCCGCAGCACCAGCGCAAGCCGCACCGGCTCCAGCGTGAGCTCCTCCTGCTCCACAAGGCCCATCAGCTGCATCAGCTTGCCGCTCAAAGTTTCCAGCCGCAGGGCCTCCCGGTGGATATACTGCACCGCCTGCCGCTGGTCCTCCGGGTCCATCTCGCCGCTGCGCAGCAGGTCGGAATAGCCCAGGATGCTGGTCATTGGGGTTTTCAGCTCGTGGGTAAAGGCCGACACGAATTGCTTTTGCCGCAGGATGGTATCCTCCATCTGGTCCACCTTGTCCCGCACGGTGGCGGTCATGGCGTCAAAGCTGCGGCTGAGCGCGCCCACCTCGTCCCGGCTTTTGGTGGCGGTGGAGAGGGTATAATCCCCCGCCGCCACCGCCTGGCTGGCCTTTTCCAGCTTTTTCAGCGGGCGAATCATCCAGCTCACCGCCAGAGCAGCCGCCGCGCCCGCCAGGGCCAGCGCCGCCAGTTCCAGCCGGAACAGCTCCCGGAATTTGGCCTCCCGAGCCTGGAACACGCCCGTCACATCGTAGGCGCTCACCAGCCAGTATTCCTCACCGGCCGCCTGCACCTCGCTGGCCATCATCATGTAGCTGTCCTGCCCCGCCTTTTGCAGCAGCAGCGCTTCCTCTCCTGCGTCGATGGCCCGCTGCGCCGCCTCCTGCCCCAGCGTTCCGGGCAGGCTGGAATACAGCGCTTCTCCGTTTTGATACACCGCAAAGCCGCCCTGCTGCTGCCCCACGTACCGGCCCAGACTTTCCCCGTAATCCACCACAGCCTGACTGCTCAGCATTCCGTCGTTGACCTTGGCCAGCAGGCCGTTCTGCAGCGAATAGGTGTCCCGCCGGTGGGCCAGCGTATTCTGGGTGCGGGCCTGGTCGAAGTTCCGTTCAAAATCCGTTTTGGTCAGCCAGCCGCCGCCAGCCGCCAGCAAAACGCCCAGCAGAAGCAGAATAGTCAAAACCAGTTTCGGCGCAAGTTTCATGACGTTTCCTCCAGTCGGTAGCCCACCCGGGGAATGGTTCGGATCATATGCTGCCAGCCCAGCTTTTTGCGCAGCCGGTGGATGTGGATGTCCAGGGTGCGGGTGTCCAGCTCAGCGTCCCGCCCCCAGACCCGCTCATACAGGGTATCCCGGTAGAGGGCAATGTTCTTGTTGTGCAGCAGCACCAGCAGCAGGTGGTACTCGGTGGGAGTGAGCGCCACCTCCTGCCCGGCCTTTTTCACCTGACGGGTGGCCACGTCCACCGTCACGTCTCCGGCCTTCAGCAGCGCCTGTCCCCGGCCGGAAAGCCGCAGCACGTTCTCCACCCGCGCCAGCAGCTCCTCCGGGGCAAAGGGTTTTACAATGTAGTCGCAGGCGCCCAGATGCAGCCCCTTTACCCGGTCTGCCACGGTGGTCTTTGCACTGATGAAGATCACCGGGATGCCGGTGGGCCGGATGAAGTCGATGAGCTCATAGCCGTCCGCCCCAGGGAGCATGATATCCAGCAGCACCAGATCGTACTCGTTTTTCTCCAGCAGCTCGGCGGCCTTCAGCCCGTCAAAGGCCATCTGGCAGGTATAGCCCATCCGGGCCAGCGTCATGGCGATCAGCTGCGCGATGGCCGCCTCGTCATCTACGATCAAAATCGGCTTCATTTCTCATGCCCCCTGTTCTCGTTTTCCACCTTGATGATAACAGCGCTATCTTTCGGAGTTGTTACAAAATGTTCCGCTTTTCTCCATGATAGCAAACGGCACAACGAAAAAACAGGCCCCGGACCCTTTCCTCGGGTCCGGGACCTGTTTTCTCAGTTTTGCCGCGCTGCGTGCCGGTGTTATTGTTCGTGGGACTTCCTGTCATTCAGGGCCTTCTGCACTGCGTCCAACTTTTGCAGCAACGCCAGCGTGCAGCCCACCACCAGGCCCGCCAGCAGCGCCAGACCGGTCATGATAGGGGCAAAATAGGAATTCACAAAGGCGTCGCCCCCGATCAGACACAGCTGACCCAGCCCGCCCAGAAAATAGCTGTTGCCAAAGAAAAATACCACAAAGGTCAAAATCCCCGCCAATGCAGGCTTCATATCCGTTCCGTCCTTTCCTCTTTTGGAGATTATTCTTTCCGGAATGCTTCAATCACACTGAGCGCGAATCCGGCCAGTGTCACAGCAATACAGACCCCCAACGGAAGCTGTAGACGCATTCCCAGGAGGCAGCCGTACCAGCCGGTAATTCCGTTGTAGCTCCAGGGATTCATGGGGCTCAGTACCATGGCGCCGATCAGCAAAATCCCGCCCAAAAACCCCATACACATGAGGACCAACCCCAAAACCATTTTTCTGCTCATGCGTTCTCCTCCTTCTTGTTTGCCGTTTCCAGGCATTCCATCACCGCGTTTCTGTTTGCCTTGAGTATAGCATTTCACCCGGCTGGTTTTCAACCAAAAGCGGGCCGCCGGTGGAAAACCCCGGCGGCCCGCTCAAAAACTTGATTCAATTAGTATCCGCTGGACTCCAGGCCCTGCAGAATCTTCACCGCGCGGCTGGTGCCCAGGCGGTCGGCGCCCAGCTCCAGGAACTTCTCGATGTCCTCGATGGTGGAGATGCCGCCCGCAGCCTTGATCTTGCAGCGGCCGCGGCAGCAGCGGGCAAACAGCTCGATGTCCGCAAAGGTGGCGCCGCCGGTGGAGAAGCCGGTGCTGGTCTTGATGAAGTCCGCGCCAGCCTCGCACACGATGTCGCACATCTTTTCCTTCTCAGCGTCGGTGAGCAGGCAGGTCTCAATGATGACCTTCAGCACCTTGTCGCCAATGGCCTTCTTGATGGCGGCGATCTCGTCGCGCACAAAGTCGTACTCGCCGTTCTTCAGGCGGCCGATGTTGATGACCATGTCCACTTCCTCGGCGCCGTTCTCAATGGCGGTCTTGGCCTCAAACACCTTGGTGGCGGTGTCGGTGGCGCCCAGAGGGAAGCCCACAACGGTGCACACGGGGATCGCGCCCTTCATGTATTCACAGGCCTGCTTCACATAGCCGGGATTGATGCAGATGGAGGCAGTGTGGTTTTCCATGGCCTCGTCGCAGATCTTCTGAATGTCGGGCCAGGTGGCGTCGGCCTTCAGCAGGGTATGGTCAACCTTTGCCAGAATTTCTTTTTTATCCATTATTTGATCTGACCTCCCAACTTGCACTGCTTGCACTGGCGGGCCTTGTACATGCCCACCGCACTGAACACAATCGCGGTTACAGACAGGATCACGCCCACGATCCCAAGAATCAGGCCGGTCAAACGAAACGCTTTCATAAATTCAACGATCTCCTTTCCCTGAGGTGCCGGGCAAAAAGCAGCCTGCCGGTGGTGGCAGCGCCGTCCGCCCTGCTCTGGAATAGTTCCAGTATAGCATGTTTTCGCCCTGATTCCTAGTGATTTGCACGTAAATACATGTGGCAAACAAAAAAGCCGCCCGGCAGTTGCCGGGCGGCTTTTGAGCCATTCAATTATTCGGCGTCGCTGGCCTCGTCGTCCAGCAGAGCCTTCATGGACAGGCTGATGCGCTTCTTGTCGAAGTCGACATCCAGCAGCTTCACGTTGACCTCATCGCCAACCTTCAGCACGTCGCCAACCTTCTCCACGCGCTCGTTGCTGATCTCGGAGATGTGAACCAGACCGTCCACACCGGGCAGGATGCGAACGAAAGCACCGAACTTGGTGATGCTCACAACGGGAGCGGTGAACACGCTGCCGATGGGATACTCGTTCTTCAGCTTCTCCCAGGGGTTGTCCTCGGCCTTCTTGTAGCCCAGGGAAACCTTGTGGTTCTCGGGGTCCAGAGCCTTCACATACACCTCGATGGTGTCGCCCACGGCAACAACCTCGCTGGGGTGCTTGATGCGGTTCCAGCTCAGCTCGCTGATGTGGCACAGGCCGTCCACGCCGCCGATGTCCACGAAGGCACCGTAAGCGGTCAGGCTCTTCACAACGCCGGTGTAGGTCTTGCCAACCTCAACGTCAGCCCAGAAGGCCTCACGCTTGGCAGCGTTCTCCTCGGCGGTGACCTTGTTGATGGAACCAACGATCTTGCGGCCAGCGCACTCGGTGATGATCAGCTTCACGTTCTGCTTTACCAGAGCGTTGATGTCCTCGTCACGGCGCATGGTGGCCTGGCTGCGGGGTACGAATACCTTCACGCCCTTCACCAGAACGATCACGCCGCCCTTGTTGGTCTCGGTGACAACGCCTTCCATGACGGTGCCTTCCTCAGCGGCCTTGGCCACCTCTTCCAGACCCTTGCGGGCTTCCAGCTTCTTGCGGGACAGGTAGGCAACGCCTTCCTGATCGTTAACTTTTTCAACGACGAGGTCCAGCTTGTCCCCAACCTTGACCAGATCCTCCGCACGGGCTGCGGGGTCGTCGGTAAGCTCACTCAGTTTCACAAAACCGGTGTGTTTGGTGCCGATATCAACCTGCACCTCGTTGGGCGTAATGCTGGTAACAGTGCCCTCCACTACCTTACCTGCGAAAACAGGCTTGAGATTGGCCTCGCTTTCTGCGAACATCTCGGCAAAGCTCATCTCTTCACGGATTTCTTCACTCATACTGTTAAGTACCTCCTCAATTATAGACGATGGCGTGGAAGCCCCGGCTGTGACGGCCACTGTGCCCACACCCTCAAACCATTCCGGCAGAAGCTCCTTTGCGGTCTCCACCGTAACGGCCTTTGTGTGTTTTTCAGCGACTTTCACAAGCTTTTGGGTATTGGAAGAATGATGACCTCCAATGACGACCATCAGGTCGCATTTTCGGCTGAGGTCTTCCGCCTCCTGTTGCCTCGTCCACGTCGCATTACATATTGTATCAAAAATCTCGGCGTTTGTATAGTCTTTTTTTATAAAGTTTGTACATTCTAACCATTTTGTTACCTGAAATGTGGTTTGTGCCACCACGATTATACCATTTTGCCCATTTTTCGGGCCCTGCCAGGCCTTTAATTCATCCAAATCGGCGAACACAAACACCTCGCCTTTGGTGTGGCCAACGATGCCCTGCACCTCCGGGTGGGTCTTGTCGCCCGCCACCAGCAGGGTCTTGCCCTCGTCGCTGGCGCGCTTGGCGATGCGGTGGATCTTGGCCACAAAGGGGCAGGTGGCGTCGTGAAGCACCAGTCCCTTTTCGGCAATGGCGCTGTACACATCCGCGCCAACGCCGTGGCTGCGGATGACCACCTCGTACCCGTCGGGCACGTCTTCCAGCCCGGCGGCGGTGACCACGCCCTTGGACTCCAGGTCCGCCACGCACTGGGGGTTGTGGATCAGCGGGCCCAGGGTGGCCACCTTACGGCCCTCTTCGGCCAGCTGATAGGTCAGCTTCACTGCCCGGTCCACGCCAAAGCAGAACCCGGCGGTCTTGGCTTTCAAAATCTTCATGGGTGCTTCTCCCTTTATTCTGCCCCGCCTGCACGGGGTTTATTCAAACTTATTCTGCTGATACAGCTCTTCCCAGGCGTCGGCCAGCATGGCCTTGCACTCCCGCAGCTTTGCGGCGGTCTTGTGCTCGCCCATGTCCAGCGCGGCGGCGGGAATGGGCTTGCCGAAGCAGACCTTCACCCCGCTGAACAGCTTCATGTGTCCGTGGCGGTAGATGATGCGGCAGGGGATCATATCCACCCCGGCGGCGCTGGCCACCACGAAAGCTCCGCTCTTGATCTTGCCGGGCTCGCCGGTCTTGGAGCGGGTGCCCTCCGGGAAGATCAAAAGGCCCTGGCCCCTCTTCACCTTATCAATAGCCACTTCCACTGCGCCGGTGTCGCCCTTGCCCCGCTCCACGCCGAACACACCCACGTTGCGGAACATCCAGCTCAGCACCGGATTCACCTGGAACAGCTCTTCCTTGGCCATAATGAGCATCCGTTTGCCCCAGAACCGGGCGATGACCACGAACACCGGGTCGATGGCGGAGATGTGATTGGGCGCCAGCACGAAGCCCTTGCCGTCCCGCGGCAGGTTCTCCTTGCCCACCACCCGGATGCGGAAGACCAGATGCCAGATCAGCCAGGCACCGGTCACCATAATACCATAAAACATGCTTGTTTCCTTTCTCGATTGGCTTGGATTGCGGGTTCTCAGACCCGGCTGAGAATCACCGATTTCATGGCCTGGAAACTCTGTTCCAGGTCCATATCGCTGGTGTCCACCAGAACGGCGTCCTCGGCCTGGCGCAGCGGCGCGGTGGCCCGGTGGCTGTCCTGATAATCCCGCTGGCGGATATCCTCCAGCACGGTCTCGTAATCGGTGGCCACGCCCTTTTCCTGCAGCTCCTTGAAGCGCCGGTCAGCCCGGGCCTCGGCGCTGGCGGTGAGGAAGATCTTCACGGTGGCGCCAGGCAGAATCACGGTGCCGATGTCCCGCCCGTCCATCAGGATGTCGTGGGTGCGTGCCATGCCTCGCTGCAGCTCCAGCAAAAAGGCGCGCACCGGCGGATGGGCCGACACCGCGCTGGTGGCCATGCCCACGTTCTCGGCCCGGATGGCCTCGCTCACATCCTCGCCGCACAGCAGCACCCGCTGGGCGCCGTTCACATAGCGCAGCTCGATCTGAATCTGGGGCAGAAGGGCCGTGACCGCGGCCTCATCCTTGGGGTCCACGCCCTGGCGCAGAGCGTACAGGCCGATGGAACGATACATGGCGCCGGTATCCACATACAGATAGCCCAGCTCCTTGGCAAGGCGTTTTGCAAGGGTCGATTTTCCCGCCCCGGAGGGGCCGTCGATGGCAACAGAGATCATGTTTTCCTTACTTCCTTTTATTGTATTCTATGCAAAGCGGCCCCGCCGCTTGTGTCACGGTGTCGCCGTATCACAGGTTTGCCGCGAAGGCCTGGGCGGTGCACCAGGCAATCTGCAGGTTGTAGCCGCCGGTGTAGGCGTCCACGTCCAGCACCTCGCCCGCAAAGTACAGGCCCGGGCAGAGCTTGGACTCCATGGTTTTCGGGTCCACCTGCTTCACGTCCACGCCGCCGGCGGTGATCACCGCATGGGCCAGGTCGCCCCGCTTCGTGATGGGCACCTCCCAGTGCTTGACCAGCCGCACCAGCTCCCGCTTCTGCTCCTTGGTGATCTGATTGGCCCGGGTGGCCGGGTCCACGCCCCAGCGTTTGACCATCACCGGCTGCATGCTGGCGGGCAGCAGCTTGACCAGCGCGCCCTGGGCGCTCTTGTTGGCCAGCAGGGCAAAGTCGTTGGTGACCCGCTTATACAGCTGTTCCTCGTCCAGGGCGGGCTTCAGGTCGATGACCGCCCGCCAGCTGTGCTTCTGCATATCCTTGATGTAGCTGGAGGCCATCAGGGTCAGCGGGCCGGAGATGCCGAAGTGGGTAAACAGCATCTCGCCCATTTCAGTGAACACGGCCTTTTTGTCCCGGTAGAGGGTGAGGGTCACGTTTTTCAGCGAAAGGCCCATCATGGCCCGGCAGTCCTCGTCCGGCGAGACCAGGCTGCACAGACTGGGTACGGTGGGCACGATCTTGTGCCCCGCCTGCTTGGCCAGCTGGTAGCCGTCGCCGGTGGAGCCGGTCACCGGATAGCTCACACCGCCGGTGGCCACCAGCACCGCGTCCGCGGCCAGGGTGCGGCCGCTTTTGGTCACGACACCCACGGCCCGGCCTTCCTCGATCACCAGCTTTTCGGCCCCGTCATACAAAATCTGTGCCCCGTCCGCATAGCGCAGAAGGGCCTGGCGGATATCCTCCGCCCGGTCGCTCACCGGGAACACCCGGCGGCCCCGCTCGGTTTTCAAGGGAACGCCCAGCTCCTCAAACAGCTCCATGGTCTTGGCTGGAGGAAAGGCGTAGAGCGAGGAATACAGAAAGCGCGGATTGGTGCGCACGTTCTGCAAAAAGGTATTCTCGTCGCAGTTGTTGGTCACATTGCACCGGCCCTTACCGGTGATGAGCAGCTTCTGGCCGGGCTTTTCGGTGTGCTCCAGCACGGTGACCGAATGGCCCAGCTGCACGGCCGCGCCCGCAGCCATCAGACCGGCCGCGCCCGCGCCCACGATCAGGATGTTTGCCACTGATTTTTCCTCCAAAGGGTCAGGATACCGGCCCCGCTGTAAAGCAGCAGCAGCGGATGCACGGTGGAAAGGTACATGGTAGAGGTGCCGATGTTGAAGGAGGCCACCTCCACAAACGCGATCATAAAGCAGCGCAGCAGCGCCATTCCAAGCAGGCCCAGCAGCAGCACCCACAACAGGGCCTGCCCGGGCTGGATGGCTTTTTGTTTGCGCAGCTGCAGCAGCACAAATCCCTGCTTTGCCTGCAGCAGGACCGCCGCCACAAACAGGATAGGCACTCCAATCTCATAAACAAGACGGATGCCCTCCATACCGGCGAACGCCAGCTTCTGCAGCGGACTGTAATAGGGCAGGTCGCTGCCCGCCTGGGCCGCGCTGTTCACCTGCTGGCCCAGATAGGCCTCATAAACAGCTTCATCCTCCGGCAGAATCAGGCTGCGCTGGTCCGGGTAATAGGGTGCGCAGTCCATAAATGCAAGGGCGTGGAACAAGCTGTTCATTCCCTCGCTGAGCACCTCCGACACATACTCCATCCGGATGGGCGGGGTGGTGCTGCTGCGTTTTCCTCCGTTGGATTCCAGCTGGCCGGAATCGCACAGGGCGTTGATGGCGTCCGCCACCTGCTGCCAGTACTCCGCTGCTTTCTGGGGGCTGTCGTATACGCCCTCGTTCCAGGCGGCCTTGCGCAGCGCCCAGTAGAAGCTGCCGGACTGGTAATCGTCCAGCTCCGGGTTGCGGAAGCTGTTTTGCAGGTCCTCATCCTCTTCCAGCCAGTATTCCAGCGGCTTGAGCTGAGGCACCGCGTCGTACAGCTTCATGCGCACATCAGTGGGCACGCTGCACAGAGGCTTCCATTCCTCGGCCTTCACCCGGCTCATGGCACCCACCGCTGCGGCAAAGCTGCCGGAAGAGAAATCGCTCACCGCAAACAGACCGTAGTAGGCGTAGTTCACCGCGCTGTAAATGAGGATCGCCGCCGCCAGCAGGCCGTAGGGCACCGCCAGCAGGGCGCAGCGGCCCAGCTTTTTGACCAAAGCACCCTTGTCCCGCAGAGCGGTGATAATCAGAATCAGGGTACCCGCCGCCGCAAAAGGAAGCAGCCAGATGCCGTCCTCCCGGGTGAGCCAGGCAAGGCCCAGCCCCACGCCGGACAGCACCAGCCAGCCGATGCCCTGCTTCACCGGTTTGCGGCAGCGCAGCGCGTAGCCGCACAGCCCGGCAAAAAACAGCATGCACAGGCCGGGGAAGATGTTGTCCCGGTAGACGCGCAGGGTGAAGGAGGCGGTGGCCGCCGGGCTGAAGGCCAGCAGGGCGAACACCGCGAACCGGCTCTTCCACCGGCGCAGCACCGGCGCAAAGGCAAAGGCACAGGCCAGGGCCGCACCGCAGGTGAGCAGCTGGCCCGCCGCCAGATAAGGCAGGTGCAGCAGGTTGCACAGCGCCAGCCACACCGCGAAGAACATGTGTTTGGAAAGGGTGAGCCAATCGTAGGCTCCCAGCCACTGCCCGGCAGTGATGCTCTGGGCCGCCTGGAACATGAGTTCATCGTCCAGCGGCGCGCCGCCCACCCAGACATAGACCATCTGGAAGCGGGTCATCACAAGCTTGACGAGCACCACCAGCGCCGCCAGCACCCAGAAGGTGCGGCGGCTCATATCCTGTTGCAGCGCACTGCGCAGCCGTTCATTCATGGCGTTTCTCCCTTTGTTACTGTAGATGGATCGGTTATTTCTGGATCTTCTCGATGCCCTCGATCAGGTAGGCCTGCTTGCGGAAGGAAAGATCCACCAGCAGGCTCAGGTACTTCACCGCGATGGTCAGGATGATGAACATTCCAGCCAGGCCACCGCTGAGCACCAGCATGGTGGTGGTCCAGCCGGTGACCGGCTCGCCCACCAGCCACACCACCACGGTGTAAATCAGAGCGATCAGGGTGAGCAGAGCCATCGCACAGGAAATGCCGAAGCTGATCTTGTAGCCCGCGTTGGTGTAAAGGGCCAGACTGTCGATGGCCTTGTCCAGCCGGTCCTCCCGCTGGCCGTGGATGCTGCCCTCAAAATGCAGGGTCTTGCAGGCCAGACCGCTGGCCGCATAGGCCGCCTTGCGGTAGGGCAGGTTCTCGCTGATGGCCTTCACCCGGTTGATGGCCCGGCGGCTCACCAGCCGGAACGCGTCGCTCTCCAGCTTGTAAACGCTGTTGCTGAAGGCGTTGAACAAGGTGTAAAATGCCTTGCTGGCCGTCTTCTGACGGCTGGGGCTGACGGTCACCACGTCAAAGCCGGTGAGAGCCGTCTCGTAGGCCTGCCAGACCAGCTCGGCGGGATAGGGGGTATCCAGCCTGTCGAACTCGAACACAAAGTCGCCGATGGCTGCGTCCAGTCCGGCGTTCATGGCCTGCTCCACCCCCTGGTGCAGGCTCATGTTCAGAATGGTCAGGGGCTTTTCCATCTTCCCGGCCGCGAATTCCTTCAGCCGGACCACGGTATCGTCGGTACAGCCGTCGTTCACGGCCACGATCTCGTAGTAGTCAAAATGCTCCTCCAGCCGGGCCAGCAGCCGGTCGAAGAAGGGCTCCACCTGCCCGGCACAGTCGTGCAGGTAGACCACCGCCGAGACAAAATTCTTTTCCTTATTCGTGATCTGCGCCATATTGCAGCACCTCATCCAAATCGTAAACGGTATTGATCTTGCCGGACAGCACACTCACAAAGGCCGGGTCCGAGGCATACTGCCGGATCACCGTGGGGCGGGAGTCGTCGATCTCGCTGGCCTTTAGAATGGGCTTCATGCTGAACAGGCTTCCGGCATACTGGAAGCCATATTCCGGCTTCAGATACTTGCGGGCCAGCTGGCTCATCATGGGCCAGGCACTGGCGGGCTTGGCCGGGCACTCGTTGCAGTTGTAAAGGTCGCCCGGGCGGCATTTTCCCTCGCTGCGGCTCTGGCACTCGAAGGTTGCCACACTGTCGTAGCTGGTCACATGAGGGGTGAAGGTCACGCTGGTCAGGCTGTGGTAACCGGTCTGACCGAAAGGCATGATGGAGAAAAACGGCCCGTCCATCACGGTGATGCCAGTGTTTTTCAGCTTGTCGTCCACGGTGCAGAGGATGATCTCGCACAGCTCATACTTGATCTTGAAGGGCTCATAGCCCAGCATGGCGTGCAGCTCATTCACTCCGGCATAGGTGGCGTTCAACAGGAAGGGCGCTTCGGCGGTGATGTCCCCCGCCTTCACCCGCCAGACGCTGCCCGCCCGCTCCACTGCCTCCGGCTTGCGGCTGTAGGCAATGGTCACGTTCGGCAGCTTGGCCAGCTCCTTCAGAAAATACTCCTTGAGCACCTGAGCGTCGTAGGTGTATTCGGTGGTCAGAAACGCGCCGTCGCACTGGCCCGGATTAAAGTATTTGGTGGGGGCCACATCGTCGCAGCGGATGTGCGCCGCCGCGCAGAAGGAACGGAACTCCTGGGCATTGGTCCAGGAGAAGTGAGCGCTGGTGGCGTAGACCTGGTCGAATTCCTTCAAAAGGCAGAAGTCGTAATCCCGGCAGAAGCGCTCGAAGTAATGGGCGCTCTTGATGGCCGTGGAATAGCTGCGGGGATAGTGGTAGCCCATGTGGACCCGGGCCTGGTTGATATAGGTGGCACGCATGAAGGGGCCGGGGTCCTTTTCCAGCACCAGCACCCGCTGGCCCGCAGCGCCGCACTTCTGCGCCGCGTACAAGCCGTAAAGGCCCGCGCCCACAATGATTTTATCGTAAACCTGCATGTCGCATTCTCCCCTTTAAGGGTTGTATTTTCCCCGCAGTGCGGCGAACAAAATTTTCAGCAGATTGGTGTTGCCCTGCAAGCCCTTGATTTTGGTGGGGGTGGGCTCGTTCTTGGGGTAGGCACGCTCCACCGGCACCTCGCAGGCCTTGAGGCCCAGCTGGGTAGCCCGCACGCTCAGGTAGGCCAGCAGCTCATAACCCACGAACACATCCCGCAAAGGTTTTACCAGCGGATGGGTCAGATAGGCCCGGCTGTAGCCTCGGTAGGCGTTGGTGGTGTCGGTGAACCAGTGGCGGGCCGCCAGGCTGATCACCGGCGCGTGGATCAGGCGCACCGCCCAGTAGCGGCTGAAGGGGGTGTTGACCGCCTTGCCGCCGGGGATGAACCGGCTGCCCTGAATCAGGTCGTAGCCCTCCTCCAGCTTTTCAATGAAGAGGGGCACACTCTCGATGGAATCCTTGTTGTTGCCGTCGATGGTCAGAATGCCCTCATAGCCCCGCTCCAGCGCATAGTGGATGCCCATGCGCAGCTGGGCCCCCTGCTTGCCGGGACCCTTTTTGGTGAGCAGGGTATTCACGCCCCGGCGCTCCAGGCCCTGGGCCTCCATGCTGCCGTCGGTGGAGCCGCCGTCGCACAGGATGATGTCACACAGGCCGTCCACCGCGCCCTTCTGGGCCCGTTCCAGCTCGGTGAGGATGCGGCTGCCCTCGTTGATGATGGGAATGAGCAGGCAGTATTCACTGCGCTTTTCCCGGAAGGCATCCACCGTATAGTCCGGCACGCCGGGCACGTTTTTCACCCATTCGCTCATGCGCCGAACACCTCCGCCACATATTCCAGGCTGCGGCGCACGGTGTCCGTGTCCGCAGTCTTCATCTCCACCGACACATAGCCCTGATAGTTCAGCGCGCCCAGCAGCAGCGCCAGCTCCCGGTGAAGCGCCCGCTTCTCGATGGGGGCAAGGCCCGGCTCGCTGATGTGTACATGGCTCACATATTTCATATCCGCCGCGAAGTCGTTGGGCCGCTCGCCGTTGGCGATCATGGTGCCCACGTCCAGCGTGACGCCCAGGCCGGGGCTGTCCAGCTTTTTGGCCATGGCAAAGGCGTCGGCGGTGGTGTTGATGTAATTGGTATTATAAACCGGAGGGTTGGCTTCCAGGCCGATGACCACCTGCCGCTGGGCTGCCATCCAGGCGATGCGGCTTAAAAAGTCCTCGCCCTGCTGGGGGCCGGCCCCCTCGGGCATGTTCCGGTTGCGGGGGCAGCCGAATACCAGATTGCGGCAGCGGCAGCTCACCGCGAACTCGATGGCCCGCAGGGTGTACTCCTCCAGCTCCCTGGCCTCGTCCGGATGAAAGATATTGCCGGTCTTGCCGAACCAGATGCTCTGCATGCTGGGGATAGCAAAGCCGTATTTCTGGTGCATCACCCCTGCAAACAGGGCCGCGCCCGCCGGGCAGTCGTAGGGGTTTTCCGGGATCACCCGGGTGGGGGCGATCTCGATGCCCTGGTAGCCCAGGTCCTTCAAAAGCTGCCAGACCTGCTCGTCGTTGTCCGCGGCCCAGCCGATGTTGGAAGCCGATAATTTCATTCCGTCCATCCTTTCATAAAGGTGCAGATATTCGCCAGCTCTTCTTCCTCGGTGCAGAGGTAACCGCCCTTGCCGCCGAAGGCCTCGGCATGCAGGGTGCGCAGATCGTAGTCAAAGGGCTGCGCTGCCAGATGATTTTCAAAATGGCCGCCGGTCACCGCCTCATACACACGGGCGGCGCTCACCGGGGGCGTTGCCAGATGCAGCACCCTCAGATCCAGCTCCATGGCCTTCTGAATGTCCGCCCAGAGACGGCGCAGGTCGTAGAACTGGTAGACCGAACGGCTGTCGGTGAAGGCCAGCGCGTTGAAGTCGTTGGCCGCAAACCAGGCCTTCAATTCCGCCGGGTCCTGGGTGCCGTTCAGCTTATAAAAATTGTTGCCCGCGTCGGAGTAGGCAGCTTTTACAAGCTCGCTCTTTGCCGCCAGCTCCTCGTATTTGGCCGGGCGCAGCAGCGCCGGGGTGATGGTGTGCAGGTCGTACAAAAAGTTCTTTTTCAGGCCCAGACCGTACAGGGCGGGCAGGCGCACGATCAGCGCGTCCGGCCAATCCTCGCGCACCCAGCGCTCCAGCTGCAGCCGGTTGGCTCCGTAGGCCGCAAGTCCCTCGGGCTGGGGCTCGTCCGCCTCGGTTTTTCCCTTGCTGTCCGCATAAACGCAGATGGAGGAGATCAGCACCAGCTTCTTCGGGTTCAGGCGGCGCAGGTTCTCCCGGGCCGCGCGCATCACCGCCAGATCGGCCTGTGGGTCCTGGTTGGCCAGGAACATGGCGGCGGGAACACCGGCGTAAACCACCAGATCGTTTTCCTTGCCGAAGCCCTGTTGCACATTGCTGGAATGATAGGCCGCATCGAAGGGATGGCTGGCCATCAGGTTGCCTCCCACAAAGCCGGTGCTGCCCACCAGAACGCTGTTTGCCATGCTGCTGCTCCTTTCGCCGCGTTTTCTCATAGTCATACAGGGTACATTATACACAAAAAGCCCCGAAGTTACAAGGTTCGCGCCCTCAGAGAGCCTTTCTCTATTGTAAGAAAACCGTAAGAGAAACCACCCTCCGGCCGTAAGAAACCTTTGCTATAATAAGGATGCGCTCAAAGGGGCCTTGGAAAACGCCCTGGTTTTGGCTACAATCAACAAAAGAGCGGTTTTGGCAAGAGGAGGCGGTTATATGGACCAGCAGGCCTGTATCCTGGTGGTGGACGACGACGCCGACATCGTGAACGCGGTGCGGCTTTATCTGGAAAAAGAAGGGTTTTGCGTGTACGGTGCAGCGGACGGCTTTGAAGCGCTGGACGTGCTGGAGCAGCGCACGGTACACCTGATTTTAATGGACGTGATGATGCCCCGGATGGACGGTTTTTCCGCCATTTTGCGCATCCGGCAGAAGCGCAACCTGCCCATTTTGGTGATGAGCGCGAAAACCGAGGACAGCGACAAGGTGCTGGGGCTTTCCATCGGGGCGGACGATTATATCTCCAAGCCCTTCAGCCCCACCGAGCTGGTGGCCCGGGTGAAGAGCCATCTGCGCCGGTACCTGACCCTGGGCGGCGCACAGGCAGGCGGCCCGCTGGTGCGGGTGGGGCGGCTGGAATATGACTTTGAAGGCCATCAGCTCACCGCGGACGGCGAGCCAGTGCGGCTGACACCCACCGAGACCCGGATCATGGAGCTGTTTTTCCGCAGCCCGGGGCGGGTGTTCTCGGCCGAAGAAATCTACGCCGGCGCCTGGGGCGAGGGCAACGTGTACGCCCCGGAAAACACCGTGATGGTACACATCCGGCGCATCCGGGAAAAGATCGAACTGAATCCGAAGGAACCGGAATATGTAAAGGTGGTGTGGGGTCTTGGTTATAAACTGGAAAAACACTGAGGGAAAGAAATGGCCGCTGGTGGTTCGCATTTTCGCGGGCTGGATGGCGGCGGTATGCTTTTTTGTCATTTTTTACTGCATTCCGCTGGACGACCGGCTGCTGCAGGTCTTCCTGCAGGGGCCCCGGTCCTATTCCGCGCTGATGCAGCGGCAGATCGAGGCGGTACCGGATTACCAGCGTTTTTTAAGCACCGTGTACTACCACGCCCGTGTGCTGTGTGCCGACGGGCTGGTCACCCCGGGCGGCGAGGCGCTCACGCCTCAGGCGATTTCCCAGCAAAAACTGTTGTCCCGCCAGGCGCTGGACCAGCTGCGGCAGAGTGAAGAATACACCAGCCGGGACATCCTGCTGTATCTGAGCGCCGAGGGCGAGGAGACCATCTCCTCTTCCCTGCTCCGCTCTCCGGACCAGATTCCCCAAGGTTACGAAATCGCTTTTCAGCTGACCGGCGGCAAAACCGGAGGCATCCGCCTTTTGCTGGATGTTTATGACCGGATGGTGCTCCCGGATGACGGCACCGCCTTCAGCAGCACCCAGGAGATACTGCTGGAGGGAGTCACCCCTACTCGGGTGGAGCCCCAAAGCTTTTTGCCGAACGCTGAGATCGTGGTGGCGGTCAAGCAGGTGCCCTCCAGCGACACCGGCACCCTGGGCTTTGCCTACCGCTGGATCAATAATTCCGCTGTACCCACCCTGGCCTGGATTCTGGTGGGGCTGGGTGCCTGGGGCCTGCTCTGCCTGGCAGTGTGGCTGGTTCTGTGGAAAAAGCGGCGGGCAGCGGCCCAATGGGCGGCCGGGTTTTTGCGCCGGGTCCCTCTGCTGGTGAAGCTGCCTGTACTGATTTTCCTGCTCTTCTCCGGCTATCTTCTGCTTGCCATCCTGAGCTGTGCGGCGCAAAGCTACCTGTACGGCTACTCGGTCACCTTCTTTGCTTCGCCCTTCGCGGCTGCACTTCTCTTGGTGGTAGATATTCCTCTGGTCTGGCTGTTCTGGCTGGAATTCCGTTTCAACCTGCGCCACACCCTGCGCACCAGCCTGACCGCCCGCTTGATCCGCCGCTGCAAGCAGTTCGCCGATGCTCAGCCCTGGAAGCGTCGGGCTGTTCTGAGCCTGCTGGCGCCCATCGTAATTGGCCCCCCCTGCATAATGCTGGCACTGCCTCTGTCGTTTTTCTGCTATTACAAGGTCTTTTATTTCTTGGATTTGCCGCTGGCTGTCTTACTGTTCTTTGCCCTGTTCCTGGGCGGCGCCTTCCTCTTTGTGACCGGCCTTCTGCGCCTGAATCGCTTTTTGAATCAAGCGAACCAGCTGGCGGATAAGCTGGCCGCCCTGCGCGCCGGGCAGCACACCGCCCCGCTGGCCCTGCCCGAGACCTCCCTCTGTGCGGTGCCCGCGGAGGACCTGAACGCTCTGGAAGAGGGCATCCAAGCCCGGGTGGAGCAGCAGATGAGGGCGGAGCGGCTCAAGCTGGAGCTCATTACCAATGTGTCCCACGATCTGAAAACGCCCCTGACCAGCATCATCAATTACGCGGGGCTTCTTTGCGAGGAGCCACTAGAGCAGCCCGCGGCGGACTACGCCAAGATCCTGAAGGTCAAGGCCGACCGGCTGAAGACCATGGTGCGGGACGTATTCGAGGTGAGCAAGGCCGCCAGCGGCGAGCTGCCCTTGCAGACCCGCCCGCTGGACCTGGCCAAGCTGATCCGCCAGACCCTGGCGGATATGGATGAGGCCATTGAAGCCAGTCCCCTCTCCTTTGTGACCCAGCTGCCCGAGCAGGCCTGGATCTGCGCGGACGGCGACCGGCTGTACCGGGTGTTCCAGAATCTGTATACCAATGCCCTGGCCTACTCGCTGCCCGGCAGCCGGGTCTACACCCAGATGGAGCGGGGCGAGAGCCGAGTCTCCATCAGCATCAAAAACGTGACCCGTGACCCCATCGCCCCCGAGGATGCCGAGCATCTTCTGGAACGGTTCGTGCGGGGGGATTCCTCCCGCACCGGCGAGGGCAGCGGCCTTGGGCTTTCCATCGCGAAAAGCTTTGCCGAGGCCTGCGGCGGCCGCTTCTCGGTCCGCGCGGTGGCGGACCTGTTCTGCGTGCTGGTGGAGTTCCCCCTCTGCCCGCCGCCCGCGGCGGAAGCTGTGCCGGAGCCGCTGCCGGATGTTCCGACCGAGCCGGAGCGGCATGATTGATTTTTTCTCCCAGTCTATGACTGGGGAGTTTTTTTTCAATGTCTCATGGCTCAAAATCCGGGCTTTGCTCTTTCCTTCAAGACAAAATTCGTTTATACTGTATAAAAACACAGTTGAAAATTTACAACATTTTCCCGCGTCTGCTGATTCGGGGCCACTGCCAGGAAAGGGGGGAACTTTACCCGTGCCAAAGCACATCCATCGCCAGATCGTCATTGCCTTTTCACTGATTCTGGCGGTCTGCATCGCGCTCACTGCCTCTTTCTATATCTTCTCCCGCAACGGTGCGCAGGTACAGCACGAGGAGGCCGCCCACTCGCTGGAGGCCACAGCAGAAACCGCCCGAAACATCGTGAACTCTCACATTCAGGGCAATCTGCAAACGCTGGTGACCCTTTCCGCCTTCATCGGCTACGATTCTGACGAAGGTCTCCCCCCCCAACAGCTGCCGCACGACCCGGCCTTTCTGGCCCAGCTGGATGTGGTAAACTCCCAGAACGAATTTCTGCGCATGGGCGTGGTGGACACCACCGGCCAGGGCAGCTTTGTTCTGTTGGACGGCAGCTCCCAGCTGGAGCAGGACCTGAGCCAGGATTCCGCCGTGCAGCGGGCACTGGCCGGTGAAGGCAACATCTCCTTCACCTTCTGGGATGATACCCTGGGCTGCTATGTGAACCGGTACGCGGTGCCCATCTACCAGGGCGGCGTGGACGGTCCGGTGATCGGAGTGCTCACCGGCACCAACAACACCGACGCATTGCGGGAGCTGCTCAGCCCCAGCCTGCTGCTCAACGGCCAGGTCCACGCCCATATCGTAAACTCTGAGGGCAAGTTCGTAGTGCGCAACCAGACCTATTTCATCAGCGAAGACGCCCGCAGCATCTTCGATACCCCCGCCTTCAGCGATGAGCTGCAGCAGACCATCCTGAGCGCCTTCGCCGTGAACGAATCCGCCTTTTTCAGCCTGACCAACGAGGGTACCCTGTATGAGGTGGCGCTGATTCCCATGGACGTCAACGACTGGTACGTCATGTGCGTGGTGCCCCAGCGTATCCTGGTCACCAATCTGAGCCAGTGGTTTAACCTGCAGCGCATCACCTTTTTTGTGATTTTCCTGCTGGTGATCCTGCTTACCCTCTATATCTACCGGATGATGCGCCAGAACAACCGCTCTATGAACCAACTGACTTATTTCGATTCCATCACCGGGGCCTACAACCGGGTTCGCTTTTTGCAGGAGATGCCCACCAAGCTCACCGCCGACCCCAAGGCCCTGATCGTGCTGGACATCGACAACGCCCCCACCATCAAAGACCTGTACGGACTGGAGCGCTTCAACTCCCTGCTGCGCCACATCAAGGAGGCGCTGGACCAGCAGATGGGCCCCACCGAGCTGTTCTGCATGGGCCGCAACGAGCGTTTCCTTCTGCTGCTGGACTGTGCTGAGCCTGAGCAGGTGCGCCAGCGCATGAGCCGCTTTTTCTCCCAGATCCGCCAGTTCCGGGTATCGGAACACCAGAACTATCAGGCGGTTTGCTCGGCAGGTGTGCGCTTTGTCACCAACACTACCCCGGACCTGGAGCGGGCCATCACCGAAGCGGCCATGACCGCCGAAACCACCTCCGGCTCCCGGCAGGACGAGCTGATCTTCTTTGACCCGGCCATCTATGAGCCGGTGATCCTGCGCAATCAGATTGAGGAAAGCATGGACGCGGCGCTGCTCACCGGCGAGTTCGTGATGAAGCTGCAGCCCAAAATCGACCTGGCCACCGGCCAGCCCGGCGGCGCCGAGGCGCTGGTGCGCTGGATTCGGCCGGACGGACTGTCCTTCTACCCGGATCAGTTCATCCCGGTGTTCGAGAAGAACGGCTTCTGTGTGGAGCTGGACTTTTACATGGTGGAGCAGGCCTGCCGCACCCTGCACCGCTGGATGGACGAGGGCCGCCCGGTCATTCCCATCTCGGTGAACCAGTGCCGCCTGATGCTGTATGAAGCAGGCTATGTGCAGCGTCTTTGCGGCATTCTGAACCGCTGGAACATCCCGCCCCGGCTCATCGTGCTGGAGGTCACCGAAAGTCTGGCGCTGGAAAGCATCGACCGGGTGCGCGCCGTACTGATCGGGCTGCGCAGCCAGGGCTTCTCCATCTCGATGGACGATTTCGGCAGCGGTTATTCCTCGCTGAACACCCTGAAGGACCTGCCCATCGACGAGCTGAAGCTGGACCGGGTATTCCTGGCTGCCCGGGACGAGACCGACGAAGAAAAGCGGGATCTGGTGATGAAAAACGTGATTCATCTGGCCCAGGAGCTGCACATCACCACCGTGGTGGAGGGCGTGGAGACCATTGCCCAGCTGGACTTCATCTGCAGCATGCACTGCGATCTGGCCCAGGGCTATTACTTCGACCGGCCCATCAGTGTGGAGGAATTCGAGGCCAAGTATCTGCCTCTTCCCCCTTCTGACTTGGCATAATTCACAAGTTTTTCATTTCTTTCCCGGCAGAACTTCCAAAGTTTTTTCCGTTCCTGTTTTTTTGTTGACAAAGCTTTCTGTCCTGTGCTATCCTGTGAACAGTTCAAAGTCGATACGGCTTGTGACTGGTAATGCAGGCAAGACCAAACTTCTCTCGGTGCGATTTCATCGCCGGGTGTGGTTTGGTCTTTTTTATTTGCCAAAACCGGTCCGCCGGAATGCAGCGCGATGTAAGGAAAGGTGATGAAACGCATGAAGCACGGCATGTTTGCCGGTGCGGTTTGTGGGGGGATGAGCCCATGACCTCCCCCATGGAACAGCACGGCACCTACAAGATCCTGCGGGTGATCGGCAGCAACTTCGTCTGCTCGCAGGATTCCACCGGCCAGGAGATCATCCTGCGGGGTCTGGGCATCGGATTCAAAAAATCCGCCGGGGACCTGCTGCCTGCCGCCCGGGTGGAAAAGGTATACGCCTTGCGGGACCCCGGTCAGTGCGACCGGCTGATGCAATTGATGCAGGACGTGCCCAGCGAATACCTGGACATCAGCACCCACATCATCGAGACCGCCGAACGGGTGCTGGGACGGCGGCTCAGCGAAAACGTGTATATCACCCTCACGGACCACATCTCCTTTGCGGTGGAGCGGCTCCGGAACGGGGTGGAATACCCCAACCAGCTGCTCTGGGAGATCAAAAACTTCTACCCCCAGGAATACGCCCTGGGCCAGCAGGCGCTGGACGTGGTGGAAAGCGTGCTGGGCCTGCGGCTGCCCGAGGACGAAGCCGGCTTCATGGCGCTTCACATCGTGAACGCCGAGCTGGACGGCCGCATGGCGGACATGGTTCCCATCACCAAGCTGATCCGCGAGGTGGTCAATTACGCCCAGGCCTACTACGGGGTGACCTTTGACGAAAGCTCGGTGGATTACGAGCGGTTCGTGGTGCACCTGAAGTTTCTGGCCCAGCGGCTGTTCCAGGGCCGCTACGCGCCGGACGGCGACACCGGCTTCCAGAACCTGATCGCCCGCCACTACGCGGCCGATTATGAATGTGCCCAGGCCATCGGCCAGCACATCCGGGAAACCTTCGATTTGAACTTTCCCAGCAGCGAACAGTTCTTTTTGACCGTCCATCTGCACCGGCTGTCGGTGTCGATGGGCCTGAGTACAGAGGAGGAATGAAACCAATGAAAGACAAGATCTTCGGCGTATTGCAGCGCGTGGGCCGCTCCTTCATGCTGCCCATCGCCATCCTGCCGGTGGCAGGCCTGTTCCTGGGCATCGGCGGCTCGCTGACCAACGAGACCATGCTGGAGGCCTACGGCCTGATGGGTCTGCTGGGCCCCGGCACCTTCGCCAATGCCATTCTGCAGGTGCTCAACTCTGCCGGTTCGGTGGTGTTCAACAACCTGCCCATCATCTTTGCCATGGGCGTCGCCATCGGTATGGCCAAGCAGGAAAAGGAAGTGGCGGCCCTGGCTTCCGCCATTGCCTTCTTCATCATGCACGCCACCATCGGCGCCATGATCGGCGCCTTCGGCGCGCCGGACCTGGCGGGCGCCACCGCCGATGTGCTGGGCATGACCAGCCTGCAGATGGGCGTGTTCGGCGGCATCCTGGTGGGCCTGGGCACCGCGGCGCTGCACAACCGGTTCTATAAGATCCAGCTGCCCCAGGTGCTTTCCTTCTTCAGCGGCACCCGCTTCGTGCCCATCATCTCTTCTGCCGTTTACCTGCTGGTGGGCATTGCCATGTACTACATCTGGCCCACCATTCAGATCGGCATCAACGCCCTGGGCGGCTTCGTGCTGGCCTCCGGCTACGCGGGCACCTGGCTGTACGGCTTCATCGAGCGCGCACTGATTCCCTTCGGCCTGCATCACGTGTTCTACATCCCCTTCTGGCAGACCGCCGTGGGCGGCACCGCCACCGTGGCCGGTCAGCTGGTGGAGGGCGCCCAGAACATCTTCTTCGCCGAGCTGGCTGCTCCCGGCATCGAGCACTTCTCGGTATCCGCCACCCGCTTCATGACCGGCAAGTTCCCCCTGATGATCTTCGGCCTGCCCGGTGCAGCCTTCGCCATGTACCGCTGTGCAAAGCCTGAAAACCGCAAGGCGGTGGGCGGCCTGCTGCTCAGCGCGGCCCTCACCTCCATGCTCACCGGCATCACCGAGCCCCTGGAGTTCACCTTCCTGTTCGTGGCCCCCGCTATGTACATGGTGCACTGTGTGCTGGCCGGCGCCTCCTACATGATCATGCACATCCTGAACGTGGGCGTGGGCCTGACCTTCTCTGGCGGCCTGATCGACCTGACCCTCTTCGGCATCATGCAGGGCAACGAAAAGACCAGCTGGCTGTGGATTCCCGTGGTGGGCGTTGTCTACTTCGCGGTTTACTACTTCGTGTTCAGCTTCATGATCCGCAAGTTCAACTACATGACCCCCGGCCGCGATGACAACACCGAGGCCAAGCTCTACACCCGCAAGGACCTGGAAGCCCGCAAGAAGGCCGGTGAAGTGACCGAGGCCGAGGCAGCCGATGAGCTGTCCGCTCAGATCACCCAGGGCCTGGGCGGCAAGGACAACATCTCCGACGTGGACTGCTGCATCACCCGCCTGCGCTGCACCGTCAAGGACCCCGCCAAGGTGGACCAGCAGCTGCTGAAGGCCAGCGGCGCTTCCGGCGTGCTGTGCAAGGGCCAGGGCGTCCAGGTGGTGTATGGTCCCCGGGTATCCGTCATCAAGTCTGACCTGGAGGCTTACCTGAAATCCTCCGCTTCCGATCATCCCGCTCCGGCGACCAAGCCCGCCCAGGAGCCTAAAAAGGCCGAAACCAAGCCCGCCGACGCTCCCAAGGCCGGCGGCGAGCGCCTGACCGTGGTCAGCCCTCTGGCCGGTAAGATCATTCCGGTGGAAGAGGTTGCCGACGGCGTATTCAGCGAAAAGATGGTGGGCGACGGCTTTGCCGTGGAGCCTGAGGCCGACGAAGTTCTGGCCCCGGCGGACGGCGAGATCACCCTGGTGTTCGACACCAAGCACGCCTTCACCATGCGCACCGCCCAGGGCGTGGACCTGCTGGTCCACATGGGCATCGACACCATCCGCCTGAACGGCGAGCCCTTCACCCTGAACATTCAGCAGGGCGACACCGTGAAGGCAGGCCAGCCCATCGGCACCATGGACCGGGCGGCCATCCTGGCCGCGGGCTACCGCACCGTGACTCCCGTCGTGGTGGGCAACCTGGACGATCTGGGCGGCTTTGAGCTGACCCGCACCGGCGAGGTAAAGGCCGGCGATGCGGTGATGGAAGTCTTCTGATTTTTGCTATCCTCTCAACTCCTAAATACACAGATGCGCAAAGCCCCGGCCTGGTTTCAGGCCGGGGCTTTGTGTTTTTTCTGTTTTGTGTTCAGCTCTCACTCAGATACTGGCGGGGGTCCTCGTAATTGCCGCCCCGCAGCGTTTCCAGATGCAGGTGGGGCTCCAGCGCGCTCTCGGCGGGGGCCTGGTCCAGCGTGGCGATGGCCTGACCGGCCAGCACCTCGTCGCCTGCCTTCACCAGCACGCTGCCGCTGGCAAGGCCGCAATAGCGCCAGGTGACGGCGCCGTCGTCGATCTCCACGATCTGGCCCCACATGCCGTCCTCATACACGGCGGTGACCCGTCCGGACACCGCGCTCTTCACCGGGCTCTCGGCCTCGCAGAAGATGTCCAGCCCGTTGTGGGTGCGCCAGTCCTTCATGGTCTCGTTGTACACCAGCTCGTCGCCGCTATATTCCTGCCCAGTCTGCCCATCCACCGGCCACACGAAGGACGGCGCCGGCGCAGCGGCAGGCTCTTCGGGTACGGCGGTAGGCGCGGGCTGCTCCTGCGAGCCAGAGGAGGAAGCCGGCGAGGGCGAGGGCTTGGCCGAGGCGCTGGGCCTGGGCGTAGCGGTGGGGGCGGGAGTCGCCTTGATGGGCACATCCTCCACATCCTGTTCGACCGGCGCCTTGGGCAAGTCCCATATTGCCTCACCTCCCTGATCTGTCTGCGGTTTGTTCTGTTCCACAATGTTTTTCACGGCAAAAAAGCTGCACGCCGCCGCGATCACGATGCACAGCGAAAGCGCCCAGTACAGCCCCCTGCCCCGAAACAACGAAGCGATCCATTTCATTCCCTTTGCTCCTTATCTTTTGCAGTTTTGCGGCGGCACAGCCGGTTGCCCCACCAGTGTTCCGTTGCCGCTTTGCCTTTAGTTTTGCGCCAAAAATGCCAGTTTATACATGTGCCGGATGTCACTTGAAATCCCCTTTTCTGAATAGTACAATAAGGGTGAAAAACGTCACCGGCCGCAAGCGGCGGCCAATTCAACGGAACGGAGGGCTGTTTTTGACACAACCTTACATCGCCGGTATCGGCGGCGCAAATGTGGACATCCACGGCCAGAGCTTCGCGCCCCTGATCATGCGGGACTCCAACCCCGGGCGGCTGCATCTGTCCATGGGAGGCGTGATGCGCAACATCCTGGACAACCTCACCCGTTTGGGCGAAGCCTGTCAGATCGTGACCGCGGTGGGCGACGACGCCTACGGCCAGATGCTGCGCACCGGATGCCAGGCGCTGGGCATGGGCACCGAGGGCATGCTCACCCGGCCGGGGCATTCCTCCTCCACCTACATTTCCATCATGGACTCCGCCGGAGACATGCTGGTGGCCATGAGCGACATGCGCATCCTCACCGAGATGGACGAGGGTTTTGTGGCCGGGCAGCTGGAGCTGCTGAACGGAGCGGAGCTGGTGGTCTGCGACGGAAACCTTTCCGCCAGCGCGCTGAACTATCTGACCGCCCACTGCACCGCGCCCCTGTGCGTGGACCCGGTGAGCACCACCTGGGCCCGCAAGCTGGTGCCCATCCTGGGCCGGTTCGACACCATCAAGCCCAACCGGCTGGAGATGGAGATTCTGGCGGACATGCCCATCGCCACCGAGGAGGACCTGGAAGAGGCCTGCACCCGCGTGCTGGCCGCCGGTGTGCGCCGGGTCTTCGTGAGCCTGGGTGCAGACGGCATCTACTACAAGGGCCCGGGCGGCAGCATCCATCGCCGCAGCCGCCGCTTCGACCAGATGGTCAACGCCACCGGCGCGGGCGACGCCACCATGGCAGGCATCCTGCACGCCACCCGCAAGGGTCTCAGTGAAAGCGAGATTCTGGACTGGGCGCTGGGCGCGGGCCTTGTGGCCATCAGCGGCAAGGACACCATCAATCCCGACATGAGCGAAGAAGCCATTCATCAAATGATAAAGGAGTATGTGAAATGAACCTGAAGCAGTATCTGGACATCACCCCCGAAGTAAAGACCGCCCTGGAAGAGGGCAAGCCCGTTGTTGCCCTGGAGAGCACCATCCTTTCCCACGGCATGCCCTACCCCCAGAACCTGGAGTTCGCCGCCGAGGTGGAGAAGATCATCCGGGCTGAGGGCGCTGTGCCCGCCACCATGGCCATCATCGACGGCCGCATGAAGGTGGGCCTGTCCGCCGGCGAGCTGGAGCTGATGTGCAAGGGCGAGGGCGTTGTGAAGGTGAGCCGCCGCGACCTGCCCATGATCCTGGCCGAGGGCGGCACCGGCGCCACCACCGTGGCCTCCACCATGATCCTGGCCAACCTGGCCGGCATCAAGATCTTTGCCACCGGCGGCATCGGCGGCGTGCATCGCGGCGCCGAGACCACCATGGACATCAGCGCCGACCTGCAGGAGCTGGCCCACACCTCCGTGGCTGTTGTCTGCGCGGGCGCCAAGATGATTCTGGACATCGGCCTGACCCTGGAATACCTGGAGACCATGGGCGTTCCCGTTCTGGGCTACCAGACCAGCGACTTCCCCGCCTTCTACTGCCGCAAGAGCGGCTTCGGCGTGGACTACGCCGCCAAGGACGCTGCCGACGTGGCCAAGATCGCCAAGACCAAGTGGGATCTGGGTCTGGAGGGCGGTATGCTGATCGGCAACCCGGTGCCTGAAGAGTTCGCCATGGACTTCGACGAGATGAGCGCCATCATCGACAAGGCTCTGGCCAGCGCCAACGCCGACGGCGTGCGCGGTAAGAACATCACCCCCTACCTGCTGGCTCACATCGTGGAGTACACCCAGGGCCGCAGCCTGGCCACCAACATCCAGCTGGCCTACAACAACGCCCGTGTGGCTGCCCGCATCGCCCGGGAGTACGCCGCTCTGTAAGCGTTTCGCATCAAACCATTTTGCCCCCTGCCTCACCGGCAGGGGGCTTTTTTGTTTTGCCCGGATTTCAGATAGTCACATGATAACCGGCCGCTTCCATCTGGCTGAGCGTTGCGAAGGCAAAGCCGCGGCGGCGCAGCTCCGGAATTATCCGCTCCAGGTCAATCCGCGTCTCGCCCTCGGTGAGCTGGTTCAGATTGGGGTGGCTGCTCGTATGGCTGTCGATCTCATGCCCGCTGGCCGCTATCTCCTTCACAATAATCTCATTGCCCTCGATCTGCTCCCCCACCAGAAAAAAGGTGGCGGGCGCCTGCTCTTCATACAGTACATCCAGCAGCCTCCGGGTATACCGGACGTTCGGCCCGTCGTCGAAGGTCAGCGCCACGACCGGCTTGCCCGTCAGCTCCTGCGGCGGGATGGGCGCCCGCTGGACCCGCCGGAAGATATATCCCAGCAGCAGTGCCGCCACCAGAGCGGCGGCAAGCAGCACCCCTGCCGGAAACAAAAGCTCTTTTGCTTTCATTTCCACTCCCCCTTTTTGCCCATGATGTGGCACAGATAACCGTTCAAGGATGCTGTGCTCTGCACCAGCTGGAAGAAAAGCAGAAACAGAACAAATCCAAATACCGTGTTTTTGAACGGAATGCCCAGCCGCTTTTGGTACCGGTAAACGGTCCAGAAGAACAGCGCCCCCACTAGCGCGGTGAACAGGGTAAGCAGACCCACCAGATAGCAATAGCCGAATAGCGCCAGAATCACCCCGGGCACAAAGCCGAACAGATAGGCAAGGTCCAGATAGAGGATGCTCAGGTTCACACTGGTGAAATACCGGGCATAGCCCCGCTGCCGCCAGGGCGGTACCTCCCGCAATCCCTCCAGCATGCCCATGGCCCAGCGCCGCCGCTGCCGGTAGAGCCCGCCGAGCGTCTCCGGCACCTTGGTATAGCCCACGGCGGCGGGCTCATAGCCGGAAGCATAGCCCAGCTCCAGCAGCCGGTAGGTGAGCACGATGTCCTCGCCCATCACCTGCCGCCAGCCCCCCGCCTGGCGCACGGCGCAGGTATTGTAGGCGCTGAAGGCCCCCTGGGCCACCAGGGTGGAATCGTAACTGCCCTGAAACCGTTTCACCGCCGCGATGCTGAGCAGGTAGTCGTAATTTTGCAGCCTTGCCGCCAGACCCCGGGTGGGGTTCTGCACGAACAGGTTGCCCGCCACGCAGCCCTTTCTTTGCGCCGTGATATGGTTCATAATTCGCTGCACCGCGTTTTTCTCCAGCCAGGTGTCCGCGTCCACGGTGAGAAAATGCCGGGTGCATACCTGCGCCAGGCCCATGTTCAGGGCATTGGCCTTGCCCAGCTGCTCACAATACAAATAGCGTACCGGCCGGTTTGCCGGAGCCAGCCGGGCCAGGGCCTGGATCTGGCGTTTGGTGCCATCGGTGGAAGCATTATCCACCGCCAGAATGCAGATGCGCCCGGCATAATTCTGGCTGAACAGCGCCTGGATGGTCCCGGCGATGATCCCCTCCTCGTTGTGGGCGCACAAGACGACGGTGGTGTCCTCACAGGTTTGCGGATACTGACGCACCTTCCGGTGCAGCAGGTTGGAAAAGAACATGGCGCTCATTAAATAACCCGGCAAAAAGGCGATGCCCACCACCACTGCCCACACATAGACCGGCGGCAGCACCTGTGCCGTTTCCTGAATCCAGGGGACCGACAGCCAGACCGACAATGCCAGCCACAGCGCGCCAACCCCCACGGACAGGATGAATTTTTTCTTCACCCGAATCCCCCCTTTTTTTCGACAGCCTATGCTGAACGAGGAAAAGGGGTGCCGGGCCCTGCGAGCCGCCCGCCGTCAAAGTCTGCTTTTTTACGCAAAAAATCCCCGCGCGGCCTGCCTGCCGCGCGGGGATCTTTCCGCAAAAAGAATTTTTATGGATTTTCGTCAGCGCTTATCTCGGCGCAGATTGCTGGGCTTGAGCGGGATGGACATGACCATCGCGATGCCCATGGCCAGCGCCACAGCGATTTTCAGCGTCTCCGCGCCCTTGGCCGCGCACTGAACGGTGTCGCCGGTGATGAAGGCGTAGGCGGTGTAGTAGATGCCCGCGCCGGGCACCAGCGGGAAGATGCCGGGAATCAGGAACAGGGTCACCGGGGCGCGGCGCACGATGGCGAAGGCCCGGGTGGCGATGGTCAGCGGGATCACCGCCACCAGACTTGCCAGCACCGAGCTGGGCTGCATCTGCATCATAGCCCAGTAGACCAGCCAGCCGATGGCGCCCACGGTACCGCAGGCGGCAAAATGCCGGGGCGGCACATGGAACAAAAGGCCGAAGCAGACGGTGCCCAGAAAGGCCAGCGCCAGCTGGCGCAGAAACTCGATCATCATCAGCATCATACGTTCACCCCCGGGATCATGGTGGCCAGGCCCAGCACGAGGCCCACGCCGCAGGCGATGCAGGCGGCAGTGAGCAGGGCGTCCAGCAGACGGATGGTGCCGGACAAAAAGTCCGCCATGATCAGATCGCGGATGCCCAGGGTCAGCGCCATGCCGGGCACCAGAGACATCAGCGCGCCGATGATGGACTTATCCATATTCTGGCCAAAGCCGGTGAGGAAGAGCAGCATGGTGGCCAGTGCCACAAAGGCTGCCCCCAAAAACTTGGTAAACAGCTTGTTCAGACCCCAGCGGCCCATCCACAGCAAAAATACCTGCAAGCCAAGGCCCACCGCCAGAGCGATCAGGCCGTCCTGCCAGATGCCTCCGAACATGAGCGCAAAGCAGGCGCTGCCCGCGCCGCAGGCCAGAATCTGATCCCGGCTGGGGGCGTAGGGCATCTTTTTGATTCGCTCCAGCTCTTCGTAGGCCTCATCCAGGGTCACATGCCCCTGGGCGATCTTGCGGGAAAGAGCGTTCACCGCCTCCACCCGGCCCAGGTGCACCTCACTGGCGGGCACGCTGCGGATCTGGGCCGGCTGGCCGTAATCCGTGCCCATACTGGCGAACAGGCCGTTGGTGAGCACATAGCCGTGGAAGCTGTCCACCCCAAGGCTTTTGGCCATGATCTCCATGGTCTGCTGGGTGCGGCTCACCTCGGCCCCGTTTTTCAGCAGCACCTCGCCCGCCGCCATCACAAATTCCAGCACACGCTGCTGGTCGTTCATAACATTTCTCCCCTATCCTTCTGCGTTTTGCGCCGCCCGGCCGCATACCAGCCCAGCACGGCGATCAGGCACAGGCCACTCACCGCCGCGCCTGTGGCCGCGCCCGGGTGATGGTAGGTCAGCCGGATCTGATTTTCCCCTTCTTCCAGCCGCACGCCCATCATGCCCTCAAAGACCTGCTCCACCGGCACCGGCTCGCCGTTGCGCTCGGCGGTCCAGTGGGCTTCGTCCTCCCAGGCGAAGGGCAAAATCAGCAGATCGTTCTCTTCGCTGCCCTGGGCGGTCACCTGGATGCTGCCGCCCTCCCGGATGGTCAGCTCGGTGGGTGCGTTTTTCTTCAACTGCGCAATGGCCCCCGCCAGCGCTGTCTCATCCAGGCTGTAGATCTGCAGCTTATCAATATACTGGGCCGGGTCCTCCACGCCCAGCTGCAGGCAGACCGTCTGCCCGGCTTCCAGGCTGCCCAGCGGGAACACGCCGCCCAACGAGTCGCCCTGGAAGTACTCGCCCAGCAGCTCACCGTCCAGCTTTACGTCCGCCGGCAGGAAGTTGCCGGTATCCGGCACCGCCAGATAGCAGGGCCCGCTCACCGGTATGGTGAAATACACGGTGAGCCCCTTGCCCTGCTCGTCCACCGTCACATTCTGAGCAGGCAGAAGCGCGTCGGCACCGCCGGGCACCAGCGCCCGCAGCATCTCATTCTGTAACTGGAAGGTATTGCTGCTTCCCTCCACGTCCACGGTCAGAGCATCCGCGCTGCCTACATAGGCCAGCGGCAGAGCATAGGGATTTTCATACACCTCCAGCTCGGTGCCCAGCTCCAGCTTCTGATAGGGCGCGGGTACCGGGCGACTGCCGTCGGTATACAGATATTTAATGCCCAGCAGGCTGTCCGCCACCGCGGTGGAGCCCCAGCCGTAGGTGGTGTAGTTCACATAGCCCAGCTGCTCCAGCATGGGCTTTGCGGTGCTGGCCTTGGTGGAGGAATAATGGCTGATGCCCCAGTAGCCCAGCAGCATGGGGTCATTCAGGGTGCGCATGAAGTTCTTTTCCAGCCGGTAGTAGCCATCGTCCTTCTGCTCCAGCGCCTGGACCACTTGACGGCCCTGGTCGTAGAAGGTCTCGAATCCGCTTTTGGGGTAGCTTTCAAACTTGCGCAGGCTGAGCATGCTGTTCACACCCATGTCCGCCGCAGCCAGGCAGCAGAAGCCCGCGGTGCCCAGCAGAGCCACACTGCGCTTTGTGCCCAGCAGCCAGATGCAAACCAGCGTGCCGAAGTAAAGCCCGCCGCACATGACCAGCTTGAGGGCGGAAAACTCCTCCCCGGCGGTGGCGGTGTAGCCGGCCAGCCAGAGCGCGCCCAGTACCCCGGCCGCCGCGAATGCCCAGACCTTGGGCCGAGCCGCCAGCAGAGCGCGGGCGGCCAGCAGCAGCAGGAACAGGCTGGCTAAAAAGCTATAACGATACGGGAACCAGACCGGCTCCTTGAAGCCGTGCCAGATCAGATCAATGCCGCTCACCCAGAAGCTGAGCACCAGCGCCGCCAGCACCCCGGCGGCGGCTAGCTTTTCCCGCAGGCGAATCTTCTCATTGAAAAAGAAGAAGAGTCCCAGCACCACGCAGAACACGCCGCAGTAGATGTTGGGCAGGCCGCCGGTCACGTCCTCCCAGAAAAAGTTGCCGAAGAACAGCTGCCACACCAGCTGGGGCAGGCTGAAATTGGGCTCCAGCGAGAGCTCCATGGCAAACAGTGCGCCCTTGCTCTCCTCAATTTCCACCAGCGCCGGATAGAGCAGCACCATGCCCAGCCCCGCGCCCAGCACGCCGCTGGCCGCAAACCGGCCAAACCGGTGGGCAAACAGGCGGCCGGTCCGTTCGCCCAACTGTTCACTGGTGGCCCAGTAGTAGAAGAAGTAGATCACGCTGAACAGGCACACCGCCCAGGCGGTGTAGAAGTTCAGGAGCACACAGGCGAACACCAGCCACAAAAGCGCCCAGTGCCGGCCGGTATCCACCAGCCGTTCCAGAGCCCACAGCACCAGCGGCGCCAGCAGCACCACGTCCATCCAGATCACATTCTGGCTGTAGACCACGCAGAAGGCGCAGAGGCCATACCCCTGGCTGAGCGCCGCCAGCAGCGGGCTGGCGCTGTTCAGGTGCTTTTGCAGAAAGAAGCAGCAGGCCGTGGCGGTGAGGGCGGTGCGCAGCCAGAACATGAGCTGCACCGCCACCGGAATCATGCGCAGCGGCAGCGCCAGCAAAATCAGATTGAAGGGGCTGGCCATGTAATAGGCAAACAGGCCCAGGGTGCTGCCGCCGCACAGCTTGGCAAAGCTGTAGAACAGGCCGCCCTCGCCCAGGCGGCGTTTCAAATCCGCCAGGTAGGCCACATACTGGCCGTTCAGATCGCCGGTGAGCATGGTGCCGTCGCCGAAGGGCCAGAAGCCCAGCAGCAGATAAACGCCGCCCACCAGCACCATGGCCAGGGTAAAGCAGAAGATCAGATTGTTCCGCTGCGCCCGGGCGCAGGAGTTTTGTGTCTTTCCCATGGTATTCCTCGATAGCAGATTTCGGCGCGAGAGCCGCAGGCCCCCGCGCCGCGTTTTATTCCCGGATGTTGTCCCGCACCTGGGCAAACTCCGGCAAGGTCTTGAACAGATGCCCGGCGATGACCTCCATCAGCAGGAAGTCCTCTTCGCTGTCGATGTCCAGCACGCCGGTGTCCAGCATCTTGCTCACGCCGATCTTGCCGTCCCACAGAATGCCGGTGGTGTTGTTTGCCAAAAAATCCCCGCGGAACACATAGATGCTGGCGTTCACGTCGTAAAACACCGGGGCCTGCTGACGGGCGGTGTAGGTGGCGTTGTCGATGCCCTTTTCCACGTGGTCGCCGCAGTCCCGCACCATATTGAAGCAGGGGTTCCGGCGGGACTCGGTGACGCTGAACACCAGGTCCAGGTCAGGACGGGCAGCCTTCATCTCAAAGGCGTTCTGCACGTCCTTGGCGGTGCGCAGCGGGCTGGTGATGTCCAGATCCATCACGTAATCATAGGTGCAGCCGTTTTTCTCCTCCATGCGGGCCAGGCTGTCCTGAAAGACGGCCATCTTGGGCACCGTGTCGCCGCCCAGCGCCTCGCCGCGGGGCAGGAAGACCACCTCGGGGTATTTGGCGGCCACCAGGTCCGCCAGGGCTTGGCTGTCGGTGTTCAGGCAGATGTCCACCTGCACGTCCGGCCGGGCAGCCTTGAACAGGGAGGCGGCGCTCAGGGTGTAATACACCAGCGGCTTTTCACAGAACACCTTCAGATTCTTGTTTTTGAATCCCTTGCTGCCTGCGCGGCCGCAGATGGTGATGAGCAGTTTTTCCACGTTTCGTTCCTTCTTTCGGATTGATTCCTTTTATTCCTCGCCCAGGGTCAGCTTGAGCACGTCCAGCGCCATGGCCGGGCTGTTGATGCTCTCGCCCTGGCCGTTGATGGCGTAGTCCAGGAAATACTCCATCTCCCGCATGTAGCGGTCGTTCACCGGCTCCTCAAAATGCTGCACCAGGCCGTTGGCCAGGGTCAGGGTACCCTCGCCGAAGTCGGCGGTCACGGTGCCGTCGGCGCAGAACAGCTCGATGGTGCGCCGGTAGGTGCGGCCGAAGTAGTCCAGATGGATCTCCGCCAGCATATGCGGATAGCGAGCGATGTAGATAGACAGATCGTCCGAGTCGATTTCCAGATCGGAATAGGTGCCCTTGAAGTTGTAGCTTTCCAGGGGCTTGCCGAACAGCTCCACCATGTAGTCCCACTCGTGGATCAGATCGATGGTCACACCGCCGCCCATGTCCTTGTGGGCGGAGTAGACCTTGCGGTAGTCCACACCCGGCCGCCAATCCGGCAGGTAGGACGAGCAGATGACCCGGGCGGAGTAGGGCCGCAGGGTGGGCATCAGCTTTTTCAGCGCCAGGAAGGTGCCGCACCAGCGCATGGGCGCGGCCACATAGGCCTTCTGGGTCTCCAGACCCAGCTCGGCCAGGTCGTAATCGGTGTGATCGAAGATGGGCTTTTCGATGAACAGGTTCTCCGCCTTGCCCGCCAGGCCCGCCAGAGTGGAGGCATGCAGGCCGGTGGGGTTGGTGATGAAGGCCACGTCGTAGTGACCCAGCTGCTCGAAGTCGATGTACTGGTGCTTGATCACCGCCGCCAGCTCGGGGGGCAGGGGCTTTAAGCTGGAGCGCAGCGCGTCCACCTCCAGCGGAATGCCCCGCCGGGAGGCGATGTGGATCAGGTTGTTCAGATGCCGCTTGCCGATGGAACCCAGCCCCACAAACAATACTTTCATGGTACTTCCTCCTTTTGCATTTTTCCGAAAACCGGCCTTATGCCTCCTCGATGGCCTCGATCAGCCGGATGGTCTCCAGATCCTTTTCGAAGCTGTAGCGGGGTTGCTCGGCGCCCTTGAGCACCGCGAAGAAGTTGGCCAGCTCGTCCACGTAGGCGTTTTCCACGATGTTGTCGCTGTAGCGGGAATCGTGCTCAAAGCTCTCGTAGGTGTTCACCGGCAGCTTTTCGCCCTTGTCGTGGTCGAAGGTGTAAAGGCTCTTGGGGTTGCCCTCCCAGAACAGGTGCAGTCCTTCGCCAAAGCATTCAAAGTTGCGCACCGCCTTGGGGCTCACCACATCCACCGCCAGCATGCCCTTCACGCCGTTTTCGTGGCGCAGGGTCACAAAGTAGCTGTCCGGGTAGTCCACCTCCAGCTGGCTGATCTTGTCCTTTTCCACATGCAGGCTCTTCACCGGGCCGAAGGTGTCCAGCAGCCAGGGCAGGTCGATGCCGAAGATCTCCCGCACGCCGCCGGTGCGCTTGTCGCCCACGAAGAAGTTCTTGTAGTTCTCCCAGGGGTGCCAGTCCGGCAGGTACTGGCCGATGTGGTAGATGTAGTTCACCGGCTTGTCAAAGGCTTTCACCTGCTGTTTGATGTACTGGGTCTCGCCCCGGTAGAGCATGGTGGAGGAAAGAAACAGGGGCAGGCCCTTTTCCTTCGCCTTTTTCATGTTCTCTTCGTAGCCGTCGCTCACCAGGTTCAGCTCGGTGAACACCGGCAGACCCGCATCCAGCAGCTCACTGATGATAGCCGCATGGGTGATGGGGGCGGTGCAGACCAGTGCCGCGTCGAACTGCTCGGCCGCCACCGCTTCGCCGATGCTGGCATAGGCGGTGATGCCCAGACCCTCGGCCTCAGCCCGGCGGGACTCGGTGGTGTCCACGCCGCTGATCTGGATGGATGCATCCATTCCCTTGGCCAGGCGGGCACGGCGCTTGCCCATGCTGCCCAGACCCACGATCAAAAGTTTCATTTGTTCACACCTCGCGTTTTTTGTTCCGGCCCGCCCGTTCTGGCATGGGCCGGGGTTCATTCCTGTTGCAGCCAGCTGGCCGGGACCCAGCCGGGCCGGTCGCCGGTTTTGATCAGCGCCCAGTCCCCTGCCCGGGCGGCAAGGCCCACCTGCTGGCCGGTTTGCAGCGGCGGGCGGTAGTCGGTGTAGTCGTCCGCCAGCTTCCAGCCGCTTTCCGTCTGCTCCACCAGCTGAGCCGGGGCCCAGAATTCCCGGCCGGTCGTTTCGTGGCGGCAGCGGCACAGTTCGCCCTGCCATTGCAGGGGCTGCACCCCATAGCTGGGCCAGTTGATGTTCACGGTGGCGGGCTTTTCCGCCTGCGGGCGCAGCACCCGGGCGGCGGGCAGATCGTCCACCCATTCGCAGCCCAGATATCTGCCGTCCTGTAAAACCACGCCGTTCAGCTGGCCGCCGGTCTTGACCCGGTTGCCCCCGTCGATGCAGAGGATGTTCCGCGCCTTGTCATAATAAGAAGAAAGGCGGCACTCGGTCAGGTCGTAATTGCAGGCCGGATAATGGCCCACGATCAGCAGACGGTCGAAACGCCCGGCGGTTTGCAGAAAACCCCGCCGGGTGATCACATCCACCGGGTCCTGCTCCTGCGGGGGCTTGGCCGCATCCATGGCCGCGTGAGCGAAATAATACTGCTCACTTGCCAGGATGCGGGGCAGCCCGGTCAGAAAGGCCGCCTGCTCCGGATAGGCCCGGCAGAGGGCCTGGATGGTGCCGTGGGCATCCGCCAGTGCCTCGCTCCGGCCGATGCCCTGAGCCGCGCACTGCTCCCAGAACAGCTGCCTGGGCTGGCGGTCCAGAAACACCGGCAGCCAGGGGGCCTCGGCCTCGTCGTTCATGCCGTCGCAGTTGCCCAGCAGGATGTACACATCCGGCAGCGCCGCAAGCTCCATGGCGAGGTCCAGCATGGCCATGTTCTCTTCGCCCTTGGTCAGAAGGTCCCCCGCCAGCACCAGTGCATCGGTGCCGGGGCGGTAATCCAGTTTTTTTAAAAGGCGTTCCAGCAGAGCCTTGCAGGCGTGGATATCGCTGATGGCAAGCACCCGCTGGCCCGGCTTGAACTCCGCTTTCCGGAGCATGCCCGGGGCCATCGGGTACCGCTTACTCCACGGGTCCATCGTAGAACCCCTTGGGCGCGCCGAAGTCCGGCCGGGCCAGCTGCCGACGCAGAACTTCCACAATGCGGCCGCTGGTATCGCCCCCGTTGTAGGGGCTCACGGTCTGTTTTGCCCTGGCGGAAAATTCCGGGCTGAAGGCGGTTTCCAGAGCCGCCCGAATCTCGCCCTCCTCAGCCTTGCAGCAGAGCACGTTGGGGCAGATGATCCGCCCGGCCTGCCGCTCGCCGATGTTCACCGTGGGCACCCCGAAGGTGGGGGTCTCCACCACGCCAGAGGAGGAATTGCCCACCACCGCCGCCGCGCAGGCCATGGCGGAGAGATACCGCTTGACCCCGAGGCTGGTAAAGGCAATGGCCTTGTCGGGATATTGTTCCACCCAACGGTCGATCAGCTCATTGATGGCAAGTCCGCCCGCGTCCGCGTTGGCCTTGGTGATGAGCCAGCGCACCGGGCGAGTCTTTTGCAGCTGCTCCATGGCGGCCAGCAGCTGGGCCACCTGTTCGGTGGGGCTGGCCCCGCCGGCGGTTTCCGGGTGGAAGGTGACCAGGGCGAAGGGGCCGGAGAGATCAAAGCCCAGGCTCTCGCTCAGTTCTTCCCGGCTCATCTTGGGCATGGTGCGGATGTTCTCATCCCCCAGCCCCCCCACGTTGAACACGGTGTCCGGCGCTTCGCCCATGCGGATGACCCGCCGGGCATATTCCGCGCAGCTGGGGAAATGCAGGTGGGCCATCTTGGTAATGCAGTGGCGGTAGTAGTCGTCCGCCGCGCCCAGGGTCACGTCGCCGCCACTGATATGGGCGATGGGCACCCCGGTCATGGCCGCCGCCTGGGCCGCCGCGAAGATCTCGTACCGGTCGCCCAGCACCAGCACCGCGTCCGGCTTATGCTCCCAGAACCAGCGGCTGAACTGCTGGATGGTATAGGCCACCGTGTCCGCCGTGGCCAGCGGGCCGTTACCAAATTTCAGAATGGGGATGCGGGCGGCGATGGGTACCCCGTCCGCTTCGATCTCCTGCACGGTATTGCCGAATTCCGGGGCCAGATGGGCACCGGTCACCAATACTTTTAGTATAAAATCGTCAGATTTTAACAGTTTTTGGATCACCGGACGCAACAGACCGTACTCGGCCCGGGTCCCGGTGACGACCGCAAGGGTCTTTGGCTGGGCTGCCATGGGCAGCACCCCCTTTTGTAGTTTCCATCAAGCCGCTTTGCTCACAGCTCGATTTTTTCGTCCTCTTCAAAATCCCGCTTGGCGGTCTTGCCCAGCACCTCGTACCAGCGCATGGGGCTGATGCCGTCGCCGGGGCGTTTGGTGGTCAGGTTGTCGGCGGTGAAGGTCTCCCCCGCCTTGATGTCCCGGGCCGCCACGATGCTCTTGCGGGCGATGGGCTTGTTTTTGGCTTCGCTGGTGCTCACCGCCTTGCAGCCGGTGCCCAGGGCGGCTTCGGTATGGCGCACCGCATCCACCATGGCTTTCAGCTCGGCGGGCTCCAGGCTGGCCTTGTGGTCCGGGCCCTCCATGGTCTTGTCCAGCGTGAAGTGCTTTTCAATGACCGTTGCCCCCAGAGCCACCGCAGCCACGTCGCACTCCCAGCCGGAGGTGTGGTCGGAAAGGCCGTAGGGCAGACCGAACTGCTCGCCCAGCTCCAGCATGGCCAGCAGATTCGCGTCCTCGTAGGGGGTGGGGTACTCGGTGTTGCAGTGCAGCACGGTCACCTCAGGGCAGCCGTTTTCCTCCAGGATGCTCAGGGCATCCTCGATCTCGGGCAGGGTGCTCATTCCGGTGGACAGGATCACCGGCTTTTTGGTGCGGCCCACCGCCTCCAGATAGGGCAGGTTGGTGATCTCGCCGCTGGGCACCTTGCACATGGGCAGGTCCAGGCTGGCCAGGAACTCCACGCTGGGCAGGTCGAAGGGGGCGGACAGATACTGGATGCCGATGGAATCGCAGTATTCCTTCAGCTCCTTATGGGCCTCAAAGCCGAAGTGGATGCGGCGCACCATCTCCAGCTGGCTCTCCTCGGCCCCGGTCTCCCGCTTCTGATACTCCGCCTTCTGGGCGAATTTGGAGATGACCAGCTCGGGCACGGCGGTCTGGTATTTCACCACATCCGCGCCGCATTCCTTGGCCACCAGGGCCATCTTCTTGGCCAGCTCCAGACTGCCGTTGTGGTTCACACCGGCTTCCGCAATGATCAAAACGCTCATGGAATCGCTCCATTTCTTATACAAAACGTAATTTTTATTTGCTTTTCAACTGTTTTTCACCGGTTTTCGGCCGCAGGCGCGGCCGTTTTGCGGAAAAATCAGCTGTTGCCCTCCAGGCGGCGGCGCATGTGGTCCAGCTCTTCGATCTGGCCCATGTCCATCCAGCTCTGCTCGCTGATGGGGTACACGCCCACCTTTTCACCGATGGAGCGGTAGTGCTCGATGATGTCGGTGAAGCCCTGCTTCTTTCCGTCCTCCAGCTCCTCCACCACGCGGGGCTCCACCACATACACACCGGTGTTGGTGAGGAAGTTCATCTCCGGCTTTTCCCGCATGGTCTGGATGGTGCCGTCGTTGTTCAGCTCGATGACCCCGTAGGGCACGGTGAAGTGCTTCACCGCACAGACCATGGTAATGAGGTTGCCCTGGCTCTTGTGGTAGTTCAGGATATCGCCGTAGTCGGCATCCAGCAGGATGTCGCAGTTGGACAGAAAGAAGGTGTGGTCCAGCTTGCCCTTCAACAGGCACAGACCGCCGCCGGTACCCAGAGGCTGGTCCTCATCCGCGTAGGAAACCTGATAGCTCTTCTCCAGATCGTTGAAGTAGCTCTTGATCATGTTCTTTTTATAGTTGACCACCAGATGGAAATCGGTGCAGCCGAAATCGCAGAAGCGGTCGATGATGAGCTCCAGGATAGGGCGCTCGCCCACCGGGATCAGGGGCTTGGGCAGGATCTTGGTATAGGGGTACAGGCGGGTGCCCAGACCGCCGGCCATGATAACCACCGACAGCCCGGCGCAGGTGCGGTTGTCCAGATCCACGCCGCTGGTGAAGATGATGTCCACAATGCGGCCCTGCTTGTCCAGCAGGGGCAACGCGTCGATGCCCTGCTCTTCAATGTAGGCCCGGGCGCGACCGCGCTGCTCCAGAGGCAGGCTTTTGGGGTGGTAGTTGGCGGCCTCGCGCAGCGGGCCCTCCAGCGCGCCGCCCCGCAGAATGTACTTGCGGATGTCGCCGTCGGTCACCGCCGCCGCCAGCTTGCCCTCCGGGGCAATGAACAGGATGCGCTGGCCGGTCTCGTCCAGCTTTTTCAGGGTATTCAGCACACTGGTATTTTCGTCGATCAGCAGCTCGTCGATGCGCAGCATGGGCGCTCGCCTCTCTTTCGTGGATGTATTGTTACAGCGCCAGCAGCGCGTCGATGACCCGCTGGCAGTCCTCGCGGGTCAGGTTGGTGGAGCAGGGCAGGTTCACGATCTTAGCCCGGTAGTCCTGGGCCTTCTCGTCGCTGAACACCTGGTTTTTGCCGTAGTCCGCCTGCTCGTGGATCAGCGCCCACACCGGACGGGTCTGGATCTTCTGCTCCTTCAGTGCCTGAATGATGGCGTCACGCTGGTGGCGGGAATCCTCCAGATAGAGGGAGAAGAACCACTTGTTGGAGCGGGTGCAGTCGTCCCGGAAGGGCAGGATGCGGTAGCCGTTCTTGCCGTCCAGGGCGTCCTTGTACATCTGCCACATCTCATGCTTGTGGGCGATGAAGCCCTCCACCTGCTCGATCTGAGCCAGGCCCAGCGCCGCCTGCAGGTTGGTCAGGCGGTAGTTGTAGCCCACCTCGTCGTGCAAAAACTGCAGCTCGTCGACCTTGGCCTGGGTGGACAGATGCTTTGCATGCTCGGCCCAGTCCGGATGGTTGGAGACCACCATGCCGCCGCTTCCGGTAGTGATGAGCTTGTTGCCGTTGAAGCTGTAAACGCCCACGTCGCCGATGGTACCGGCGTACTTGCCCGCGAAGGGACCGCTGGTGTAGTAGGTGCCCAGAGCCTCGGTGGCATCCTCGATCAGAATCAGGTTGTATTCCTTGGCAATGCGGGTGAACTCCACCATATCCGCCATGTTACCGAACACATGCACCACCAGCAGGGCCTTCACATGGCGGCCGGTGGTGTTGTTGATCAGCTTGCCGTCTTCCATGTGGCACTCCTCTTTGCAGAAGCGCTCGGCGGCGGCGGGGTCCATGCACAGGCTGTCGTCACAGCCGATGAACACCGGCTCGGCATTGGCATAGCGCACCGGGTTGACCGCGGCGATGAAGGTGAGGGTGGGCACGATCACTTCGTCGCCCATGCCCACGCCGGAGATCAGCATGGCCAGGTGCAGGCCGGAGGAGCCGCAGTTGCAGGCCACGGCCCGGTCCATGTGCACATAGTCGGCGATGGCCTTTTCAAAGTCGCCCACCTTGCTGCCGCCGGTGGACACCCACTCGCTGACCACCGCGTCGTTCACATATTCTTTTTCCTTGCCGGAAAAATTGGGAACGGACAAAGGAATAAAGTTTGCCATTTTCAATAACCTCTTTTCCAAAGATTGGGCTGGCGCCGTGCCGCTGTTGAAAGCGGCACTCAGCGCTTTTTCTTTGCTTGATATGTTTGCCAGGCGCTTTGAGCCAGCGACAGCGCGCAGGCCGCAAGCCCCGGGTAAAGCACCAGTTCCATGGCCCCGTACCAGCCGGGGGCAAAGTAGCTGACCACGCTGGCCGGCTCGTTCATGGAAAAGCCGGAAAAGGTCATGGTCACGGGCTTGCCCTCCTCGGGGCTGCAGGGGTCCAGCCGCAGGGCGGCAATGCTGCTCTGGGGCAGAGTGTACACATAACTGCCGTCGTCCTGCTGGGCGGCAAAGACCCGCTTGTTCACGCTGAAGTCCTCGCCCTCGGCGTTTGTGTAATACAGGCACATCTCCCGGGGGCTGCGGTCGAAGGTGGCCGTCAGGCGCAGGGTGCGCACCGTCATGCCGTCGGTGTTATGCCAGATCATCTGGGGGTCGCCGCTGGTGGTGATGTAGCTGCCGTCCTCCAGCAGTTGCATGTCCACCAGCTCAAAATTCTCCAGGGTAAGCTCACACTGGTAAAGGTTTCCGCCCGCCTTGGCAATTGTATCCATTCCAAGGCTCCAGACGCTGCCCCCCAGCCAGACGATCAGCGCCACCACATAGCACAAAAGGGGCAGAAAGGCCGGGCGTTCCAGCCATTGTTTCAGTTTCGGAATCATCGGGGCACCTCCATCGCCACCGGCTCATAGCCGTCGGGCGTGATGCGGTAGAGCAGCGTTTCGCCGTTTTCGGCGGCGGCCAGGCCATCGGTGAACAGGCTGCCGTATCCGGCCACAAAGCCCGCGTCCAGCTTGTCCACAAAGATGTATTCGCAGCCGCTCTCGGCCACGGCCTTCGCAAAGTCCTCGGTGCTGTAAGCATGGAAATAGATCGCGCCCTCCACATCCTCCGAGGGCATGTTCTCGGGCAGACAGAAGGTACCGCCGCCCGCGCCATACAGGCCGGTCTCCTTGTTTTCCTCCCAACCGCTGTAGTCCAGAATGTTGGGCTGGAAGTAGCAGCTGTAGGTGAACCACAGCAGGCCGTTGTCACCCTGGCTCACAAAGAAGATGCGGTCGTCCTCGTCGATCTGGGCCTTCACCGCGTCCACCTTTTCCATGATCAGGTACTGGTCCGCGAAGGTGGCATCGGAAAAGCCCAGCACGCTCATCTGGGGTAGCACCATCATATTCACCCGCAGCAGCATCAGGCAGGCAAAGGCCAGTGCACCGGTTTGAGCCAGCAGCCGCCAGCGCCCGGTCTGCACCACCCAGGAAAGCACCGCCGCGGCAATCAGGAACCAGGCGATGTAGTAGGTGTTCATGTAGCGGCTGTAATCATCCAGATTCACCGCCTGAGAGGGCTTGAAGATGAAGCCGTAGCTCAAGGCAATCACATAGCTGTAGGCCACAAAGCCCAGACTGCTCAGCCCCATCCAGCACAGTACACGCAGCCGCTGGCGCATACCTTTTGCGAACACCAGCGCGATCACGAACAGAACAAGAATCATCGCCGCGACCACCACACCCGGGCCGATCATGGAAAGGGTCCATTTTTCACTGCTGAAAAAAGCGTCCCACATGTCGGCCATGGCAGTGTAGAACTGCTCCTGCCGGGCTGCGTACTCCTCCGATACCGGCAGGCCCAGCAGCATCTTGGTGCCCTGCAGTGCCGCGCCAAAGGGGCTCAGGGAGGTCACACCGGTGCCGCCGCTCTCAGCGTTTTTCTGCACCAGTACCGCGATGTAATTGCTCCATATTTTATACTGAGCCAACGGCGCTGCCAGACACAGCACCGCGAAGCCGAACCGCCGGGCCAGACCCTGCTTCCAGCGGTCCTTGTAATCAAAGAGGAAGGCATCCGCCGCGATGCAGCCCGCCGCAATCAACGCAATGGGGAAGGTGTTGTCCTTGATGTTGGCCAGCAAAGCCAGAACCGGCAGTACCGCCCAGCGGGGTCCCGCGCCCTTTTCGCTGCGCAGAGCGATCCACATGGCCACCGCGCCGCCCGCCAGCATGCCGGCGGGTATGTCGCCGTAGGCGCTCATGTAGGTATCGTCAAGGAAGATGGTACGGGCGTACACCGTGAAGAACCAGGGGGTGCACCAGCCGATCACCGCCATGGGCAGCGCCAGCCGGTAATGCTTGAAGCCAATGACGCCCACCAGTGCGGCGATGCAGGCGAACAGCAGCAGGTCGTAGGCCAGATACACCTTAAAGGGCGCGAATGCGCCGAAGAACTGCACAAAGTAGCTCAACACGATCAGGCCACAGTTCTGGGTGGCCTGCCAGGGCGTGCCGTATTCACAGATGGTGTACAGATGATCGGTGGTACTGGTCATCTGCGCCGCCGGGCCCCAGAAGCTGAACTCGTCGAAATCGTGAAACATGGGCTGGCGGATGGAAAAATACACCGCGAAGCTGACAGCCAGCCCCCAGAACACCACCGCGCCGGGGCTGAGCAGCCGCCGGGCCTCGCTGCGTTTGGTCACCAGGGCAAAGACGCCCAGGCCCCAGGCCGCCAGATAGAACACCCAGCCGCCCGCCACCAGCAGATCCGCCACACCCGCCAGGGTGAACCAGATGCTGGTGATACCCAGCGCGGCAAGCGGAGCCAGCGCACTGTGCAGCCGTGCCTTCAGCGTAAGGAAGGCGCACAGGCCGAACAGGGCCGTAAAACTCAAAACCAGATCAAAATACTGCAAGCTCATTTCTCCTTTTTAAAGGCGATACCGCGTGATTCCAGGTGGTGGAACGCGCTTGGAAATTTTTTGTGAGGCGAACCCAAAAGCACAGGCAATCCTTGGTGGATTGCCGAGCATTTTGGGAAAACATCACGGAAAATTTCAGCGCGGGTCGCCGCCTGAACCTTTACGGTGTGAATTACGCGGTGTTGCCCGGAAAGGTTCAGGCTCTAAAATTGCCCACAGCTCCCACAGCACCGCAACAGCCACCGGCGGCGCCAGCAGCCCCAGCACAAGGCCGGTGGCGGTGGGAACAAAGGCGGTGTACCAGCCCTCGGCCGGGTTCAGGGTCACCCCGTTAAAGCGGGTGGTCACGCCGCCCACGCTGTCCGGGTCCAGACGAATCTCACTCACCACGCACCCGCCCAGATCAAAGCGGTACACGCCATCCGCGGTCTTTTGTGCATACACCATCTGGGCCGCGGAAAAATCCGCCTGGCCCGGCTCTTTCCAGTAGAGCACCACCGCCTGGCCGGGGGTGAGCTGCTCCACGCGCAGCTCCACCGTTTCCAGATAAATCCCTTCCGGATTCGGGGCGGTCCAGTGCAGCTGGGGGTCGGTGTCGGTGGAGACGTACCACACGCCTTCCCCCTGCCCTTCCAGCTCCTGCACACCCACGCCGGTCAGGTCCTGCCAGGCAAGCTCGGTCTGTGTCTTCATTCCTTTATGGGCATACCAGGCGCTTTTGGCAAGGCTCACCCCGCCAAAAATCAGCCAGAGGGCCAGCACGGCAAGGTAGGCCGCCGCCAGCCAGCGAATCGGTCGTTTCATGCCGCGCCTCCTTCCTCGCGCACCCAACGCACGGTGTCGCCCTCATACTCCACCCGCAGCAGGATCACCGAATCGGTGCGCCGGTCGGGCAGATCGTCGATGCCAAAGGCGGGGCCGATGATCCCGGCGATGTAATCGTCGCTCTCGTCGATGAGGATGTGGGTGTAGCGCTTGTCCAGCAAAAACAGCCGCAGATCGTCCGCCGTGCAGACGGTCTGGTAGGGGTACACCTCCGGCATGCCCTCCTGCGCACGGGCCGGGTCCACCAGATTCATGTGGGTGGTGTCCCAGCTCCAGTCGCCCTCGTGGCCGTAGCCGAAGCCGCCGAAGCCCCGGGCCAGAGTGGCGTTCAGGTCGTAGCCGAAGTAGTTCCAGCGGGTGGCGTCGTCGCCCTGGCTGATGAGCAGAACAGTATCGTCCCAATCCAGCAGGTCGTTCACCTGCCCGGCCCGCTCCTTCACGTCATCCCGCACCGCGTAGACCACATGGGGATAGTTCCAGAATCCCGCGGCAGGCACGCCCCGCCAGCCGATCAGCACACAGAACACCGCCAGCACGCCCACACCGGCCAGCCGGGCCAGCTTGGCCCACGCGCCGCCAAAGCCCGCCCGGGCCAGAAGGCCCAACGCCATCAGGAAAAAGCCCAGATAATAAGGTCCGATGTAGCGGATGTAATCCTTCAGCTCCAGGGCCTCCGCGTCCTTGAAGTTGAACACATACAAAAACAGGTGGAACACCAGAAAAGCCACCAGCGCCAGGGTGCCGAACACTGCCAGCACCACCGGCCGGCGGCGCTCCTCCCCCTTTTTCTGGGCAAAGAACACCACAGCCAGCACAAGGAAGATGGCCGCCAGCGCCAGCGCACCGCCGCCCAAAAGGCAGACCGGCACGCTCACCGGGCTTTTCAGCATCAGGGCGCTCACCTGGGTGAACTTTTCGGTGGGCTCCTCCAGCCGCAGCAGCTGCCGCACGCCGGAAAGGATGGCCGCCCCCTGACTCATGGCCGCGTCGCCGCTGCCCACGGTGGTTTTATCCGCGCCGGTCATAGCCGCCACATAGCGGGTCCAGCCCAGGTAAAAGCCCGCCACCGGAACGGCCAGCAGCACGCCGCCGCCCACTGCCTTGGCCAGCCGGCGGACAAAGCCCGCCAGCGACCCGGTGAGCAGCGCATCCGCGCAGATAAGGCCCACCGCGATCAGGGCATAGGCAAGGCCCATATCCTTGATGAGGGTCAGAAAGCTCACCTGCACCAGCAGCACCGGCAGGCAACAGATCTTGTCTTTTAATGCAAAATACAGGCAGACCGTGGCCCCGAACACAAAGCCCAGGGGCAGATCGCCCAGCACCGAGAGATATACGGTGGACAGCTCCCCCACCGAGGGGGCGCTGAAAAAGTAAGGCAGCAGGAACCCGCAGCCCGCCAGCACCAGAGTGCCCGACCAGCGTTTGCCCGCCAGTGCAGCCATGGCGGCCACCGCCGCGGCCAGCATGGCGTCGTAGGCAAAGTAGGCGCTCCACTCCGAGAACCCGGCGCTGAAGAACTGGAACAGATAGACCACCAGCATCATGCCCGGGTTGGAGGCCTTGGCCAGCAGATTGCCATGAGCTGCCGGGTGCAGCACATTCTGCAGCTTGGTCAGCTTGGCCGCCGAACCCCACAGGGTGAATTCGTCGTTCTGGGCAAACTCCGGCCGGGTGATGGCAAACACCACCAGAAAGAACACACTGGCCGCTAAAAACACACCGAAGGCCGGTGTGAACAGGGTCTCCAGCGTTTCGGCCAGCCGGCGGCGAGCCAGCAGAACGGCCACAAGCGCCGCCGCGCCCAGATAAAACAGCCAGCCGCCCACCGGCAGCAGGCCCAAAAAGCCCCAAAGGCAGAGCCACACCGCCCCGCCGCCGATCACCGGCAGCGCAAACAGGGCGGCATCCGCCCGGCAGATCCGGGCCAGGAAGGCGCTGTACAGCCCAATGGCCGCCAGCGCCAGGAATCCGCTGATCGTTACCATCACGCGTTTTCCCCCTTTTCAGTCAAGTTAAAATCGGTCAGCCGGGCAAAACGAACACCGGCCCGATGAAGTAATGCTGGAACAGCAGCACCGCACCCAGCATGCCGAAGGCGGCAAAGGTCCACAGCGCCACCGCCTGGGGCTTTTTCTGCCCCGCGGCAAGGCGCGGCTCCAGCACATGGCTGAGCACCGCCGCCAGCAGCACCGTGAGCATCAAGAACGCGGGCAGGAAGTACCGCGCCTGCACACCGATGATGCGGATCATGCCCACCGGTGTGCTGGTGATATACATGGCAGTGGCCGCGCCGGTGATGTAGAGCACGCTCAGCGCGCCCAGGCCCAGGGCGGGCGCGGGCTTCAGGCTGCTCTTCTCATGCACCGACAGCACCGCGCCGAACAACAGCAGCATGGGGCTGATCAGGCTGATGAAGGGCACCTCCAGATCCAGCGCGCCGAACAGGCCCATCTGGCCCACGTAGAATTTGTTTTCGTAGAAGGTGCCCAGCAGCACCGCGATATAGCGCAGCGGGTTCGAGAGGATGAACGCCAGCTGCTCCACCTCGCCGGCCCCGGCAATCTGCCGCCCCACATAGGGGTAGTTGTAGCGGAAGGCGGTGCCGTACCAGTCGAAGAACTTGCCCAGGGCAAAGCCGCCCACCAGGCAGGCGACCGCCAGCTGCCACTTCTTCCAGCGGGTCTTCCAGGCACTCTTGGGCAGCACGATGGGCAGCACCAGCCACAGCAGGTTGATGTAGGGCTTGGCCACGTTCATCATCACAAAGGCAAACAGGAACAGGGCAATGTCCCGGTCGGTGATCTCGTCCTTGCAGTAGAAGCTGGCCACCAGGTAATAAAAACCCAGCAGGGTGGCGTCGTAGCTCACCGAGGCGGCCATATACAGGCTCAGGGGCAGCAGCATGAAGGCCAGGAACACCGGCTTGTAGCGCTTGCAGTTGCGCAGCGCCAGCCAGCACAGCACCGCATAGGCAGCCAGGTTCGCCAGCCGGGCGGCGTACATGCAGCCCAGCGCGCCGAAGCCCAGCAGCCGGGCGATCAGAATGCCCAGCGCCTGGGGCGCCATGGAGATGGTCATGAAGAAATAGGGCTCGCTCACGGAATTCTCGGCGGGCTGGCCGTCGAAATAGGCGGCAAAGCCGTCGGCCACGCCGCTCACCGGTCCGCCCTCGCCCTGCTGCTTGAGAGCATAGCCCTCGGTGGTGTAGACCCTGGGATTGCCGTCCTCGTCGGTGGTCATGCCCTGGCTGGTGTGACTGTTGACCCAGGCTCCGGGGAAGCTTTCCACCAGCTTGGCCACATCGTCCGGATAGGTGCGGCTGGCATCAAAATCCAGATGCCCCAGGCTCAGCGAATAGCTGCGCAGAAAGTGGTTGGTCTCGTCCGGCGTTTGCAGGGGCGGGTTGGCAAAACAGAACAGCGCGCCGCACAAAAAGATGCAGACGGCGGCCTTGGTATCCAGCTGTTTGACAAAACGTACCAGCAAAAACACCGCCAGGGTGGCCAGGCTGGCCAGGCCCACCATAGCCGCGGTGAGAGGCAGCGCCGCGATGCGTCCCTCCAGGTAATAAAACACCCGCCAGTAATAGGCAAAGCACACGGCCCCGGCGCAGGCGCACAGCCAACCCAGCAGCCAGAACACCCCGCCGGGCAGCCGCCGCAGCCGGGCCAAAATGTTTTGTTGCGTCATAGAAATTCCTTTTCGCTTCGTTGATTTTTGCCGTTTCACAGCGGCGGGAAAACTCCCCTTTTTAAACGGCATAAGCCGGGCAGACCTTTTTGCAAAAGTCCGCCCGGCAATGGCAAGGCAAGCCCGGGGGCATGCCCTGCCCGTGAGCTTATGGCAATACCACATAATTCACGCCTGGCGGCTCAGGCGGCGTATCGCGCCAAAATTTTCCGTGGAATTTTCCAAAAATGCTCGCCAAGCCACCAAGGCTTGTATGTGCTTTTTGGTTCATCCCGCAAAAAATTTTCCGGCGCGCTCCACCACCTGAAATTATGTGGTATCGCCTTACAGATTATAAACGTCCGGCTTGTAGCGGTCCAGGTTGTTTTTCAAGAACTCGATGGTTGCCGCCAGGCCCTGCTCGAAGGTGTACTGGGGTTTCCAGTCGGTCATGGAGCGGATCTTGGTGGAATCGCCCAGCAGGCGGTTGACCTCGCTCTTCTCGGGGCGCAGGCGCTGCTCGTCGCACACGATCTTGGCCTCGGGGTTGATCTGGCGGATCAGCTCGTTGGCCAGATCGCCGATGGAATGCTCCTCGCCGGTGGCGATGTTCACCTCCTGGCCGATGGCTGCCTCGCAGCCCGCCAGCGCCATGAAGCCCGCCGCGGTGTCCTTCACGTAGTTGAAGTCACGGGTGGGGGTCAGGCTGCCCAGCTTGATCTCGGTGGCGCCGGTGAGCAGCTGGGTGATGATGGTGGGGATCACGGCCCGGGCGCTCTGGCGGGGGCCGTAGGTGTTGAAGGGCCGCACGATGGTGACCGGCAGATCAAAGCTGCGGTAAAAGCTCTCGGCCAGACGGTCCGCGCCGATCTTGGTGGCGGAATAGGGGCTCTGGCCCTGGTAGGGGTGCTTCTCGTCGATGGGTACATACTGGGCGGTGCCGTACACCTCGCTGGTGCTGGTGACCAGGAGGCGCTTGGTGCCCACCTGACGGGCCGCGTTCAGCACGTTCAGGGTGCCCTTGATGTTGGTGTCCACGTAGCTGTCCGGGCTGTGGTAGCTGAAGGGAATGGCGATCAGCGCCGCCAGGTGATACACAATGTCCTGCCCTTCCATGGCGTGACGCACACCGTTGGGATCACGGATGTCGCCCATGAATACCTCGATCTCGTTTTTGATCTCCTTGGGCAGGGTGTCCAGCCAGCCCCAGGTGCCGAAGGAATTGTAGTAGCAGAAGGCCTTGACCTTCTCGCCCTTTCGTACCAGCTCTTCGGTGAGGTGGCTGCCGATGAAGCCGTCGGCTCCGGTGACCATCACAGTGTTCGCCATATCGCAGAATCTCCTTTGCAACTTCGTTTGTTTTTATACCAAATATCCAGCCGCGCCGCCGCCCGCCGCACTGCGGGTCGGGGCCGGTTCGGTTGTTACCTAGTTGTTACTAAGTATAATATAAACCGCCATTAATTTCAACAAAGACAACACCGCACAATTCACGGCGAACGCCTCAGGCGGCGTATCGCGCCAAAATTTTCCGTGGAATTTTCCAAAAATGCTCGCCAAGCCACCAAGGCTTGCCTGCGCTTTTTGGTTCATATCGCAAAAAATTTTCTGGCGTGCTCCACCTCCTGGAATTATGCGGCGTTGCCTAAAAACAGCACCCCTTCCCTTCGCTCCCTCGCCTGGAAGCCTGTTTTCCTTTACAGTGGCCAGAAAAGCCGGTATAATGAGGGTTTGGGAAGGTTTTCCCGCAATATACCGAAATAAAAAGGATGGGCAACCGTTTTGAGCTTTCAAAATCTTTCTTACCTTGCCTTTGCGCCGCTGGTGGCTTTTGTGTACCTGAAGCTTATGCCCCGGCGCTGGCAAAATCATTTTCTGCTTGCGGCAAGCCTTGTTTTCTATTGGTGCAACCGCCCCACGGGCAGCGATTTTTCCGGCCTGTGGCAGGCGCTGCCCATCGCCCTGCTGGCAGCCAGCTGTGTATTCGTGTGGCGCATGGGCCTGAGCCTGCAGGCCGCGCCGCCCGAACAGCGCGGGCGCAGGCTGGCGGCGGCGGTGATCGTGCTGCTGGCAGTTTTGGCGGTGTTCAAGTATTTCAATCTGGCGCTGGCCGTGCTGCCCTTTGCGCCGGGCGTGCTGCACCGCCTGCCCTTCCCGCTGGGCATCAGCTTCTACACCTTCGCTGCCCTCTCCTACCTGATCGACGTGAGCCGGGGCGACATGCCCGCCGAAAAGCGGTTTGTAAATCTGGCGGCCTTCCTCAGCTTTTTCGGCACCATCACCGCCGGACCCATCTGCCGGGCCCAGAAGGTGCTGCCCCAGCTGAACGAGGAGCACCGGTTCGACGCGGCCCGCACCGTGCGGGCGCTGCAGCTGTTCGCCCTGGGCTTCTTCAAAAAGGTGGCGGTGGCAGACGTGCTGATGATGTACGTGAGCCAGGTCTTCGCCGACATCCCCGGCCACGGCGGCCCGGCGCTGCTGGCGGCCACGCTCGGCTACACCTTTTATCTTTACTTTGATTTCGTGGGTTATTCCCAGATGGCCCGGGCCAGCGCTCTCTTGCTGGGGCTGGAGATCCCGGAAAACTTCAAGACCCCCTTCTTTGCCACCAACTTCTCCGGCTTCTGGAGCCGGTGGCACATCAGTCTTTCCAGCTGGCTGCAGGACTATCTGTTCACCCCGCTGGTCTGGGCGGATGCCTCCAAGCTGCCCCTGCTGGGCCGCAAGATCACCCGGTTCTCGCCGGTGTTCTGTGTATTCTGCGTGTTCTTTGTCTCCGGCTTCTGGCACGGCAACACCCTGCCCTTTGTGATCTGGGGCCTTTTACAGGCCGCCTACCGGGTGGGTGAGGAGCTGCTGCATCAGAAGCTGGGCAAGCCCAAAAAGAAAGCCCCTGCCCGCCAGATGTGGGCCAAGCGGCTGGGCGTGTTCCTGCTCTGGAATTTCAGCATGGTGTTCTTCGCCATGGGCAGCGCCATCGGCCAGCCGGAGGGCGAAAGCTATGGCGTGGGCCAGGCCTTCGCCATTCTGAAGGGCTGGTTCTCGGGCTGGTCCCCCGCCCGCTTTGCCTCCGAGAGCTGGCAGGCCATTCTGGGCGGCTTCTACAACAACACCCTCATGGGCGCGGCCTGGCTTGTGATGCTGGCCTGCACCCTGGCCCTGGCCTTCTGGCTGGACTGGCAGCGCAACTTCCAGTTCAAGAACAAGAGCGAGGAGCTGGTGCTCACTGCCCAGAAGCCCGCTGTGCGCTGGGCACTTTACTACGCGCTGGTGCTGTTCAGCTTCGCCGGTCTTATCATGCAGAACGGCGGCTTTGCCGGGGGCAGCTTTGCCTACGGCGGTTTTTAATTCGAATCGCGGAAAGGAGCCCACGGCCCCATGAAACATATTTTACGCAACCTTGCGCTGCTGCTGGTTCCGGTGCTGGCGTATTTCTGCCTGTTTGCGGCCTTTGAGCCCAACAACTATTTCGGCCTGCACCCGAACACCGACAGCGACGCCCCCATCAGCCGGCTGAAGGATTTCAAACGCCAGCCCGGCAATTCCATCATCATCGGCGATTCCCGCTTTGCCCACTTCGACATGGATCTGGTGGAACAAACCAGCGGCCGCCCCTGGCAGAATCTGGCCTTCGGCGGCGCGTCGCTGCGGGAGGGCATCGACCTTTTAAACTGGGCGCTGGATAACAATCCCAACCTGGAGGAAGTGATCTTCGGCTTTTCCTTCTACACCATCAACCAGGGCTACGACACCGACCGGATGAGCAACCTGGAAAAGACCCTGAACAACCCCTTCGCCTACTTCTTTAATCTGGAATACAACGTGAACATGCTCACCAACCTGCAAAACCAGATCACCGGCCGGGTGGACGCCCCCGAGACCGGCGACTGGGTCTACCCGCAGGACTACACCGCCGCTGACGGCACGGTGTATGAGGTTCACACCCTGCTGGCCGAGTACCCCGCCGCCCTGATCACCAAATGCGAGAACTGGGCGCTGAACACCAGCCAGCTGGACCGGCTGTACGAGGCCGCCGCCCGCTGCGCCGAGCGGGGCGTGAAGCTGACCGTGGTGCTGGCCCCCATGGCGGATATCGTGAAAACCGAGGTATGCGACGTGTACGGCGAAGGCGGTACCATCACCGAGCAGATGGAAACCACCGTGCTGCCTCAGCTGGCGGAACAGTCCGCCGAACTGGGCTTCTCGGTGCTGGACTACGAATGGACCGACCGGCCGGACCTTGACGACGACACCCAATTCTACGACGGCTTCCACCTGGACGAGCGCTACGGCCTGCCCCAGTGGACCGAGCAGCTGTTCACCGATCTGGGCTAACAGCAGCACCCCGCCAGTCCGGCGGATGCTGCCCCAAAAGCCCCCAAAAAAGGAGAGAAAAAAGTGAGTCTTGATTTTCTGATCCTCTACGAGCATACGGTGCGGGAATACGAAAGCGACCTTCTTTTAAAGCTGGAGCTGGAACGGCGGGGCTATACCGCCGAGATCCGCCAGCTGCTGGACCGCAAAAAGCTGAAATACTTCACCTGGAAAAAGCCCAAGGTGCTGGTGTCCAGCTGCATGTACGACGACGAAGCCATCAACAGCCACGTTTACAACAACGTGGGCAGGCTGAACAAGATCGTGAACCTGCACTGGGAGCAGATGCTCAGCGACACCCAGGAGGAGGGCGACTGGTTCAACTTTAACGGCAACGCCAAAAAGTGCGTGCAGACCTGCTGGGGCCGCCGCACCGCGGACCGGCTGATCGCCCACGGCATGGAGGAGAAAAACTGCCCGGTGACCGGCGCGGTGATGATGGACTTCGTGCGGCCGGAATTTTCCGGCTATTTCAAAAACAAGAAAGACCTGTGCGCCGAGTTCGGGCTGGACGCCTCCAAGGAGCTGCACCTTTACATTTCCAGCTTCGGCTATGCCAGCATGACCGAGCAGGAGGTCAAAGAGCTGAGCGAGATGGCGGGCACCGACTTCACCGGCTTTGCCGCCACCAACCGGGTGAGCATGGCCGAGACCCTGCGCTGGTTCGACGAGTATCTGCGCCAGCACCCGGAAGTGGAGCTGGTCTACCGCCGCCACCCCAGCGAATGGAACAGCCCCCAGCTGGCCGAGCTGGCCAAAAAGCGGCCCAACTTCCATGTGATCTTTGCCTACGGCGTGAAGGACTGGATCATGGCGGCGGACTCCATCTCCATCTGGATGAGCACCGCCATTGCTGAGGTGTACATGGCGGGCAAGAGCTGCCACATCCTGCGCCCAGCTCCCATCGAGCACGAGTATGACCCGGTGATCTATGCCGGAGCCCATTACGTGACCAGCTACGAGGAATTTCTCGCCGCCATGGCGGACAAGAACCCGCCCTTCCCCATTGCCAGAGAGGTGATCGAGGGCTATTTCGACCCCAGCGAGACCCCCGCCTACATCCGCATGGCGGACCTGCTGGAGACCGTGTACAAGGAGCCGCCCCGGGACGAGCCCATGGGCGAAGGCTTTACGCCTCATTTCAACCTGCTCAAATTCTTCGCGCTGTGGGGCGTGCACATCCTGTTCGCCCTGCGTCTGCCACCCAAAAAGGTGTTCTTCTTCCACAAGGGTCTGGCGGATTTTGCACAGCGCATCTACGGTTATGTGGAAAAAGCCTATGTGCCCAAGGCGCAGATCAAGGCCATGGAGGACAAGATCCGTCCCTTTGTGATGAAAGGGGGCAACTGACCGGACATGGAACGCCAGATGCGCCGCAACGTGCTGTTCAATACCGCGGGCAGCCTTTTGTTCTACATCTGCCAGGCAGCCATCACCCTGCTGGTCACCGCCCTGGCCGGAGCCGAGGCCAACGGCCTGCTGGCCACCGGCATGACCATCGCCAACGTCTGTCTGTCCGCCGCCAGCTATGGTATGCGCACCTTCCAGGTGTCGGACCTGTCGGGCAAATACACCGACCGCAGCTACCTGTTCAGCCGCTACATCACCCTGACGGCGGCGGGGCTGGGCTGCCTTGTGTTCTCGTTTATCAACAGCTATTCCGCCGAGCAGCGGTGGGTGATCTTCCTCTACACCGGCTACCGGCTGATCGAGAGCTGGTCCGATGTGTGGCACGGCTACCTGCAAAAGGCCGAGCGAATCGACATCGTGGGCATCAGCTTCGGGGTGCGCGGCATCGTGACCGCCCTGAGCGTGACCCTGGGTCTTCTGCTCACCAAAGACCTGGTGCTCACCCTGGCCATTCTGTTCGTGCTGAATGCCGCCTATGTGCTGGTGGTGGATATTCCCCTGGCCCGCCGCCGGGCGGATTTCAGACGCACCGGCGGCGCAGGCGTGAAGGCGCTGCTGCTGGAATGCCTGCCGCTGGCGGTGTACGCCTTTTTGAACACCACCATCGCCTCGGTGCCCCGCTACTACTGCGAGCGGATTCTGGGCAGCGTGAAGCTGGGTTATTTCAATAACGTTTTCCTGCCGGTGATGATCTTACAGGTGGCGGTGATCTACCTGTTCGTGCCCTTCATCACCACCTTCGCCCACCTGTGGACCGACCGGAACGGCAAGGGCTTTTACAAGGGACTGCGCCTGCTGGGCGCGGCCCTGGTGGCCCTGTGGATCGCCGGCACCATCGGCGTGGCTCTGCTGGGCCGCTGGGGGCTTTCGATTCTGTACCCCACCACCCCCGAGGTGCTGGACTATGCGCCCCTGCTGCAGCCGCTGGTGCTGGCCACCGTCTGCACAGTGGCGGCCACGGTACTGTGTCACCTGCTCACCATCGCCCGGGAGATGTGGGGCCTGATTCTGGGCAATCTGGCGGGCCTTGCCGCTGCCCTTCTGGCCAGCCAGCCTTTGCTGCGCGCTTTCGATGTGTACGGTGCGGCCTGGGCCACCATCCTGGGCATCGGCGTACAGGCCATCGCTCTGCTGGCCTTCCTGCTCGTTCGGTGCAAAAAGCAGTTCTCGGCCGGTTAACCTCATCGTTCAAAACCGCACAGCGCGGCGTTTTCTCCTGTTTGGGAGCGAAAATGCCGCGCTGTTTTTATTTGTCTCCAAATTTACACTTCCGTTACAGTTTGATACCGGATTTTGATGCCGCTTTCCTGTTACAGTAAAGCCACGGATTCAAACACCCCCAAAAGGAGGAAGCAATATGTTAAACCGTGGTTTTTGTTTTCTTTTGTGTGCGGCGCTGCTGGCAGCCCTTTCTGCCTGCGGCGCGCAGGAACCGGCAGAATCACCCGCCGCAAGCACCGGCGGCTCCGTGGCGGCCTCGGAACCATCCCGCCCTGCCCAGAGCAGCTCGCTGCGTGAGCTGAACATGGGCGCAGCCACCAGCAAGGGCTATTACTTCATTGACCCCATTCAGAATTCGGACGGCTCTGTTACCCTGATGTATCTGGATTTTGCAAAGGGCGTGGAGCTGCCCCTCTGCTCCTCCCCCGGCTGCCCGCACAATGGTCCGGAGTGCCCGGCCAATCTGCCCGCTTCCGGCGGTGGTTACGTTCCTCTTGCAGTGGGCGAGCAGCTGGTGCTGGTCTACACCGGCGCCCCCTCCTCCAGCCAGGATCTGGGCGAAGGCGCTTTGCCCCGCATTGAAACTATGGAGCCGGACGGCAGCGGACGAACCCCGATCCTCCGTTTTGAATCCGGGCAGGAGCTGTTCGACCCCTACATCACCGACGGCCAGAATCTTTACTGCAACCTGATGACCACCAAAGGTGGCCAGACCACAAAGGAGCTGGTATGCATTGATCTCACCAGCGGCGAAATGACCGCCCTTTGCACGCTGGACGATTCCGTGGGCGAGACCCTGTCCGGTGCCTGCGGCGAAGCCTTCATCCTGAGCAGCTACAACAAGCAGGGCCAGCGGGTCTTTCTGCGGATGGACGCCGCTTCCCTGCAAAAGGAGGAGCTGCTGACCATCTCCCCGGATATTTCCACCTACCGGCTGGAGAACGGGCAGCTGTATTACATTGCGCAAAATCAGCTGCACGCGCTGGATTGCGCCAGCCTGGACGACACTGTGGTCTGTGAACTGGACCCCCTCAGCGAAGCCCAGGATGCCCTGCTGGGCAGCAGCCGGGACGGCCATGTGCTGATGCTCCTGGACGATTACGAGACCGGCGAGACCAGCTATTTTGCCATCGACACGGCCACCGGTGAGCAGCCCCCCTTCACTCTGGCGTATTCCAGCGCCATGGGCAGCCAGCGGCCGGTTGTCATCCTGGCCAAGGTCCCCGGGCAGGAGGTCTACCTGGTGGAGACCGGCGAGACCATGGTGGACGTGCAGACCACCGGCAGCGACGGCACTGCCGTTACCGTTCAGATTCCTCGCCCCATGCACGCGCTGATCACGGTTTCCGATTACTGGAGCTCCAATTCGAATTACACCAAGATCCAATCTGATTTTTAACGCAGCAACGCCCCGTCCCTTAACCGGGACGGGGCGTTGTTCATTTCGTCTGCTTTTGTATGAATCAGCCGTTCTGCATCCGGCGGCCCATCCAGTGGGAATAGAGTCCCGGCACACCCATGAAGACCAGCCAGATCATTATCCTGCCGGTATTCTGCGGCAAAAGCCAGTTGCCCAGAATCACCGCCACACCGCACAGGCCCCAGATGCCTCCGGTGACCATGTGGATATGGTTCCAGTTCTCTTCACTGGCCATGGAAAACCGGTCCTGCACGCCCCAGCGGGAGCCGAAGGGCAGCTCGGCCACATGGGCCGCCACGATCAGCACTGCCAGCCCCATCAGGCTGAACAGAAGCACAAAAACCTGTATCCGGCCAGTGAGATTCGCCCCATAAATCACGCTGTACATGGCCACGCTCAGCAGCGGAATCAGCCATCCAAGGCCCTCCCGCAGCGCACCCATCAGCCGGGGTCCAAGCACCATGCTATGCACCGTGGCATACACCACCCAGTGCATCACCATGAGCACAATGGGAATGGCGATCACCGCCCAGGGCTTGCTCATCAGGCTGGTCACCTCGCCGGTTTCGCCGCTCCACTGCACCGCCATCTGCCCGGGCAGGCGGCCATAGGCCAAAAGCCCGGCCACCAGCGGCAGAGCGCAGGCCGCAAGGCCCGCCCAGAACGGAGTTTGTATCTGCTTTTTCATCCCACAGCACTTCCTTTCCTGCTCGGGCATCCCGGGACTGGCGCTGTATCACGAAAAGCACCGCCCATGGGATGCGGATATTTTTCTACTGTTATCATACCGCTTGCCGCCGGGGCCGGTCAAACCCGGCGGCGGGCGGTTTTGCGCCGTTTGCCCGGCCTTTTGGGCCCGGCGCTTTTGCGGGCGGGGCGGCGCGCGGTTTTGCAAAAAAATCATAAATTTCACACCGGCAACCCGGTGGGAATTTGTAATATGGGCCAGGGCATGCTATAATGAAGCGACGGCACAGGAATCTCCTGTGCGCAAGCCTTAACTTCAAGGGAGGGGACCGACCCATGAAATACTGTAAAAAATGCACCATGCCCGACACCCGGCCCGGCATCACCTTCGATGCCGAGGGCGTTTGCAGCGCCTGCCGCCACTACGAGAGCCGCTCGAAGGTGGACTGGGATGCCCGCTGGAAGGAATTTGAAGCCCTGTGCGACAAATACCGCGGCTGCAACGGCCCCGGCGGCTACGACTGCGCTGTTGCTGTGTCCGGCGGTAAGGACAGCCACTTCCAGGTGTACATCCTGAAAGAGGTCATGAAGATGAACCCCATCCTGTTCAGCGTGGAGGACAACTTCCCCATGACCGAGGCAGGCAAGCACAACCTGAAGAACATCAGCGAGGAGTTCGGCTGCACCATCATCAGCTGCAAGCCCAACATCAAGGCCCAGAAGACCCTGATGCGCGCCTTCTTCGAAAAGTACGGCAAGCCCACCTGGTACGTGGACCGGCTGATCTACACCTTCCCTCTGCACATGGCGCTGAAGTTCAACACTCCCCTGCTGTGCTACGGCGAGAACGTGAGCTTTGAGTACGGCGGCAACGCCGACGAGGAGACCTACTCCGCCCGCGGCCAGATCGAGAACGGCGTGGCCGTCGGTTTCCCCGAGGAGGAGCTGCTCAGCTACGGCGTTTCCGCCAACGACCTGGCTCTGACCAAGGCCCCCACCGCCGAGGAGCTGGCAAAGCTGGACCCCTTCTACATGAGCTACTTCCTGCCCTGGAACAGCTACAAGAACTATCAGCTGGCCAAGAGCCGCGGCTTCCACGACCTGACCCACGAGTGGGACCGCCGCCATCACGTGGAGAACTTCGACCAGATCGACTCCCGCGCCTATCTGGTGCACTCCTGGCTGAAGTACCCCAAGTTCGGCCACGCCGCCGCCACCGACTACACCGCCCGTTACATCCGCTACGGCCTGATGACCCGCGAGGAGGCCATCCCCCTGATCAAGGAGCGGGATGGCGCGCTGGACCCGCTGTGCGTGCGTGACTTCTGCGAATTCTGCGGCTACACCGAGAGCGAGTTCTGGGCCATTCTGGATAAGTTCTACAACACCGACATCTTCCACAAGGACGAGTACGGCCGCTGGGTGCTGAACCACCCCATCTGGGAAGAGAATAAATAATCACAATTTATGATTATCTGCCCCGCTTTTTGGCGAAAAAGCGGGGCATTTTTTGTTTTTCTGGTAATATCGCGCAAAAAAGTGCTTGACAAACCGTAAATTCGACGGTATCATAAACGCATACTATCATCCAAAAGCTAGGAAGAGAAGAGTAGGCTTTCGGCATCGACCCTTACTAGAGAGCCCCGACGGTGGAAACGGGCAGGGAACAGGAAGCTGAACATGGTCTCGGAGCTGCGTGTGCGAAGAGCAGGAGTTCTAAGTGCCCGCCGGGAACGCCCGTTAAAGCGTCAGGCTGTAATCAGTTCATTTCTGCCGCAGCCGGAAAGGCCGTTGTCCCCGCAAGGGGCCGGTGAATCAAGGTGGTACCACGAAGTCTGTTACAGGCTGTCGTCCTTGTTTTGTTGCAAGGACGGCAGCCTTTTTGTTTTGCCGTTTTACCGCCGGACCGAAAAAAGGAGAGAAAGAAAGCAATCATGTTTGAGATCAAACATCTGACCAAAATCTTCACGGGAAGCGCCAACAAGGTGGAAGCCCTGCGGGATGTTTCCACCACCATTCAGGATGGCGACATCTTCGGCATCATCGGCATGAGCGGCGCGGGCAAAAGCACCCTGCTGCGCTGCCTGTGCCTTTTGGAAAAGCCCACCGAGGGCCAGATTCTTTTGAACGGCAAGGACCTTGCCCACCTGAAGGGCAAGGAACTGCTGGAGGCCCGCCGCCAGATGGGTGTGGTGTTCCAGGGCTACAACCTGCTGATGCAGAAGACCGTGGCCGAGAACGTGGCCTTCCCCTTGAAGCTCACCGCCTACAAAAAGGACGAGGTGGAAAAGCGGGTGGCCGAGCTGCTGGAGCTGGTTGGCCTTGCGGATAAGGCGCAGAGCTATCCCAGCCAGCTTTCCGGCGGACAGAAACAGCGTGTGGCCCTGGCCCGGGCGCTGGCGTCCAACCCTCAGGTACTGCTGTGCGACGAGCCCACCAGCGCCCTGGACCCCCTCACCACCAAGAGCGTGCTGGAGCTGTTGCAGGCCATCAACAAAAAGCTGGGCGTGACGGTCATTATCATCACCCACGAGCTGGCGGTGGTCAAGGCCATCTGCAACCGGATGGTGGTCATCGACGGCGGCCGCTTTGTGGAGCAGGGCGACACGGCTCAGATTTTTGAACACCCGCAAAGCGACGTGGCCCGCCTTTTGCTGGGCAAGGAGGAATAAACCCATGGCAGAATTTTTCGCGGAGTACGGCAGCCTTTTGTGGGAGGGCACGCTGGAAACCCTTTACATGACCTTTGTTCCCACCCTGGTGGCCTATCTGATCGGCCTGCCCCTGGGCGTGCTGCTCACCACCACCAAGTCCGGCGGCATCATGGCCGCCCCCCGCTTCAACGCGGTGTTCGGCTGGTTCGTGAACCTGTTCCGCAGCATCCCCTTCATGATTCTGATTTTCTTCGTTCTCCCCTGCACCCGGCTGATCGCGGGAACCTCCATCGGCGCTACTGCCGCCAACGTTCCCCTGTCCATCGCGGCGGCGCCCTTCGTGGCCCGCATGGTGGAGCAGAGCCTGGAGGAGATCGACGCCGGCGTGGTGGAGGCCGCCCGCTGCATGGGCGCCACCAACTGGCAGATCATCACCCGGGTGCTGCTGGTGGAAAGCGTGCCCAGCCTGCTGCGGGGCCTGTCCATCACCATCATCACCATCTTCGGCTACACCGCTGTGACCGGCGCTGTGGGTGCGGGCGGCCTTGGCAACATTGCCTTCCGCTTCGGCTACCAGCGTTACCAGAGCGACGTGATGTACGCCACCATCGTTCTGGTGGTCATCCTGGTGTGCATCATCCAGAGCGTGTGCAACCTGCTGGCCCGCAAGGCCGACAAACGCAACCGCTGATCCCCTTCTGAAAAAACAGCGCCCCGCTTCGGGCGGCGCGCGAGCCTTGAGCCGGGTGCTGTTTTCGTTTTATAACACTTATTTCAACCCATCAACATAGAGGAGTGTGTATCATGAAAAAACTGATTTCTCTGGCTCTGTGCGCCGTGCTGGCCCTGAGCCTGGCCGCCTGCGGCGGCAAGTCCGGCGGCTACAAGATCGGCATCCCGGCAGACGCCACCAACGGCGGCCGCGCGTTGCAGCTGCTGCAGGAGCAGGGCATCCTGACCCTGACCGAGGGCGTTGGCCTGGAGGCCACCGAGCGGGACATTGCCGAAAACCCCTACAATGTGGAGATCGTTCCCATGGAGGCCGCGGCCCTGCCCAGCAGCCTGCCCGATCTGGACTTCGCCGTGATCAACGGCAACTACGCCTCCGGCGCTGGCATCGGCGACACCGTTCTGGTGAGCGAGGACGCCGAGAGCGTAGCCGCCCAGACCTACGGCAACGTGCTGGCCGTGAAGGAAGGCCGGGAGAATGAGCCCGCCATCCAGGCGCTGGCCGCCGTGCTGGTGAGCCAGGACGTGCAGGATTGGATCGCTGAAAACTACAACGGCGTGGTGATGCCCATGGGCGCAACCGACGCCGCCATCCCCGAGATTGCCGAGCCCGTCACCCTGAAGGTGGGCGCTTCCCCCAGCCCCCACGCCGAGATCCTGGAGTACGCCGCTCCCATTCTGGCCGAGCACAACGTGACCCTGGAGATCGTGGAATTCGACGACTACGTGATGCCCAACACCGCCGTGGAGGACGGCAGCCTGGATGCCAACTACTTCCAGCACCAGCCCTACCTGGATGACTTTAACGCCGAGCAGGGCACCCACATCGTGAGCGTGGTCACCCCCCACTACGAGCCCATGGGGATCTACCCGGGCAAGACCGCCGATCTGAGCGTGTTCTCGAAGTAAATCTCCCCCATCCCCCCAAATGCAAGCAAGCAAAAAAGAGGAAGCCCGCATGGGCTTCCTCTTTTTTATTTGCTCTTGGAATCAGGCCTCAGCGGAGACCGCGGGCTGGCGGTCCTCCTTGGGCAGCCATTTGCCGCACTTGTAATAGATCACAAAGCAGATGCTGGTGATGACCCAGCTGATGGGATAGCTGACCAGCACGGTGGTGATCTCCTTGCGGAAGGGAGTCACCAGGAACACCCACAAAATACGCAAACCGCACACGCCGCTGCCGGTAAGGATCATGGGGATCAGCGCCTGACCGCAGCCACGGATCGCGCCGGACAGAATCTCGATGCACACGAAGGTCACGTAATAGGGCATCATATGGCGGACCATCACAGTGCCGATCTCCAGCACGGCCTGGTCCTGGGTGAACATGCGCAGGAAAATTCCCGAGCAGCTGACCATCAATACGCTCATGGCCACCGCGGTGCCCGCGCACATAGCCAGACACACGTTTACGCTCTTGCGCACCCGGCTGTACAGCCCCGCGCCGTAGTTCTGGCCCGCGAAGGTGGTGATGGCGATGCCGTAAGCGCCGCTGACCATCCAGAAGAAGCCGTCCACCTTGGAAAAGCTGGTCCATGCGGCCACCGTGTCGGTGCCGAAGGAGTTGATGCAGCTTTGCAAAATCACGTTGGAAATGGCGTACATGTTGCCCTGGATGCCCGCCGGGATGCCCACCTGCAGCACCCGGCTCAGGCTGGCCTTATCGAAGCCCAGCTGGCTTTTCTCCAGCCGGTAGATGGCCGAGGTGCCCGCCAGCGAGATGTACACCAGCACGGCGCTCACCCACTGGGAGATCATGGTGGCAAGGCCTGCGCCCAGTGCGCCCATGCCCATCACTGCCACGAACAGGATGTCCAGCACGATGTTTACCAGACAGGCCGCGATCAAGAAGTACAGCGGGCGCTTGGTGTCGCCCACCGCGCGCAGAATGCCCGCGCCCACGTTGTAGAAGAAGGAGGGGATCATGCCCAGGCAGTAGGCGATCAGATACTGCACCGCGTATTCCATCACATCGTCCGGGGTGCCCATGGCCAGCAGAGCGGGCCGGGCTGCCAGCACGCCCACCACCGTGAACACCAAACCGCCCAGCAGCGACATGGCTGCCGAGGTGTGCACGGTCTTGCGCACCCGTTCCGGGTCCCGTGCACCCACGCCCTGGGCCACGACCACAGTGGTACCGGCCGCCACGCCGGTGAACAGGTTGACCACAATGTTCACCAGGTTGCTGGTGCCGCCGCCCACCGCGGCCAACGCCTGCTTGCCCACGAACTGGCCCACAATGATGGCGTCGAAGGTATTGTAAAGCTGCTGGAAAAAGGTACCGAACAGGATGGGGAAAAAGAACACCAGGATCTGCTTCCAGATCACGCCCTGGGTGATCTGGTTTTCCGCGCTGACGGAACGCGACATATCACAAAAACCTCTTTTCTAAAATTCACTCCCGGGGGCATCGGCCCTCATAAAAACTCTTGAAAACCAGAACAGTATAGCACGATTGCACCGCCGTGTCGACCATCGTTATTTGTTTGGCGCAAATTCGGTAATTTGACCAAAGCCATGACAAGTTCGCAACAAGTTCTTTATAATATAAAGGCAGAATATCCACGCTCTCAGCCGTGCGCAGAAAGGAAGACCCGCTCCATGGCACACATTCTCATCGCCGAAGACGAAACCGCCATCAACAATCTGATCCGCTCTATTTTAAAGCTGGTGGGCCACAGCTGCGCCCAGGCCTTCACCGGCCCCGAGGCGCTGGAGCTGGCCCAAAGCCAGGCCTTTGATCTGGTGCTGCTGGACGTGATGCTCCCCGGGCTGGACGGCTTTGCCGTGAAGGCCAAGCTGCCCGCCGGGCTGCCGGTGATCTTCGTGACCGCCAAGACCAGTCTGTCGGACAAGCTGCAGGGGCTGGGCCTTGGCGCGGAGGACTACATCGTGAAGCCCTTCGAGGTGCTGGAGCTGCTGGCCCGGGTGGAGATCGTGCTGCGGCGGGGCGGCAAATCCGCCCGCACCTTCACGCTGGACGAGCTGCGGGTGGACCTGGACGCCCACCGGGTCTTTCTGCGGGAGGAAGAAGTTCCCCTCACACCCCAGGAATACAGCCTGCTGGAGGTGCTCATCACCAACCGGAATCTGGCCCTCAGCCGGGAAAAGCTGCTGAACCTGGCCTGGGGCTACGACTATGAGGGCGAGAGCCGCACGGTGGACGCCCACATCCAGCGGCTGCGCAAAAAGCTGGAGCTGGAAAACCGCATCCAGACCGTTTACAAGCTGGGCTACCGGCTCAGCACCCGCTGAAAGGGGCTTTTTCATGAAAAAGATCACCCTGAAATACTGGCAGAAAACCTATCTGGCCACGTTGGCGCTGTTTCTCTGCTGCCTTGCGGGCAGCATCGGGGCGGTGTTCAGCCTGGGCCAGCGGCAAAATTTTTCCTCCACCGTAAACGAGGCCCTGGCCCAGCAGCAATACCTGATGCAGAGCCTTGTGCAGGACGCCCAGGCCGTGGCGGCCTCCCGCCCGGCGGCGCTGCCCAATCTGTATGAATACTACGCCACTCAGTACGCGGGCGGCGGCATCCCGCTGGAAGTGGCGGAAAACGGCACTGTGGCCTATTCCACCCTACCCGCCGTGGAGGGCGAACGCACCCGGCCGGAGGTTCCCGAGGGCCAGCGGGTCTATCTGGTGCTGCCCACTGAGGAGGGGCGGCAGCTGTTCGTCTCCTCCCGGCTGTCCACCGTTTCGCCGGATACCATCGTCACCTGCGCCTTCCCCATGGAGGGGTTTTATCAGGAGTGGGCCCGCATCCGGCTGCTGTTTCTCATCATCGGCGGAGTGGTGAGCGGCGTGTTTGCCATCGCTTTGTATCTGGTGCTTGCCCGGATGTACCGGCCGCTTGCCCAGGTGACCGGCACCGCCCGGGCCATTGCGGCGGGCGACCTTGCCGCCCGTGCGCCGGATAAGCGGCAGGACGAGGTAGGTGAGCTGGGCCGGGCCATGAACCAGATGGCGGGCCAGGTGCAGCACAAGATCGACGAGCTGGAGACCGCCGCCAGCCAGAAGCAGCAGCTGATCGACAACCTGGCCCACGAGATGCGCACCCCGCTCACCGCCATCGGCGGCTGGGCCGAAACCATGCAGCGGGCCCAGATGGATCCGGAAGAGCTGATGGAGGCCACCGATACCATCCTGTTCGAGAGCCGCCGGGTGCTGGCGCTGAGCCAACAGCTTTTGAAGCTGAGCGTGCTGCGCAGCGAGCCGCTGGAGCTGGTTCCGGTGGATGCAGCCCAGCTGCTGCACCGGGTGGCGCGGACCATCGGCCCCAAGGCCCGGGCCCGCCAGGTGGACTTTGCGGTGCCGCCCCCCGACGGACCGGTGGAGCTTTCGGCCGACGAGGTTCTGCTGGAAAGCCTGCTGGTGAACCTGTGCGACAATGGGGTGAAGGCCTGCGCCGCCGGGGGCCGGGTGCGGCTGCTGGCTCACCGTGCGCCGGGCCGGGTGCTGTTCGTGGTGACCGACGACGGCCGGGGCATGGACCGGGAGACGCTGGCCCATCTGGGCGAACCCTTCTACCGGGCGGACAAGGCCCGCAGCCGGGCCGAGGGCGGGGCCGGGCTGGGTCTTTCGCTCTGCTTCGCCATCGCCCGCCGCCACGGCGCACAGCTGGAATTCGAGAGCCAGCCGGGCCGGGGCACCCGGGCCACGGTGACTTTTACAACTTTGCAATAAGTTTTTACCGCTCCGCAACACTCCGCGCTCTTTGCGGCAACAGGCGAGAAGTAGACTAAAGCCAGAAAATACGCCGGGGCCTTCTCCCCGGCCCTGCCAAGGAGGATATTAGAATGAACCGCCGTACCCTTGCATTCAGCCTGGCGGCCACTTTGGCCCTGACCGGCTTTTCCGCCTGCTCCGCCCCCGGCAAAACCCCGGTGGCAGTCAACGACCCGGTGAGCGCCGCCGCCAACACCACTGCCGACCCGGTGGACCAGCTGGTGAATCATTATGATTACAGCTATCAGGATGTTACCCAGGAACTCTTCGAGCTGAGTCCCAGCACAGACCCCATCGACCAATTTTTGCCCGCTCCCCGGGAGGAAAATTTTCTCAGCGAACAGGAGCTTACAAACCTTGCCGCCGCAATTTTTGAAAAGGATACCGGGCTTGATTTCTCTCAGCAGCAGTTTGAGCTGGTCTTTCACCGGCAGACCTGGTTCGATGTGACCAACGACCTGGTGGATGTGACGGCATATCTGCCCGGCTGTGATGAAACGCAGGAGCCGAAAACCCTGACGGACTACGCCAATGGCAACCCGACCCTGACCGTCAGCGCCCAGCTGGACGCAACGACCGGCCGGCTGCTTTCCTACTCCGGCTCGTTTACTCCGCAGCAGCCGGTGACCGACGATACCCGTGAAACCGTTTATCTGGAACGGGCAAAGGCGCTGTGTGCCGCTGCGGGACTTGGCGAGCTGAGCGACTGCCAATATTCCGCCGCTGACTCTTTCACCCAGTCCCTCTGGGCCACGCTGGACAACGGCGACCGGGTGGTGTTCCATCTGGATCAGCCCGTGCTGACGTTTGAGAACGCCACCGCAATGGGTGGCCAGGGCCGCGTGGATGCGCTGCTGAAGAATGAAATCGTGGATGATGGAGGGATGATGCAATGAAATTTTACCAATATCTGACCGCCGCTCTCTGCGCCGTGCTGCTCTTCACCGCCTGCTCCGCCCCCGGCAAAACTCCGGTGGCGGTGAGCGATCCGGTGAGCTCTGCTGCCGCCACCGGGCAGATCGTGGAGGATTATGACTTCCGTTTTATCGACCGCACTGCGGAAAAAATCGAGGAATACAAAACCTACGACCCCGCCGAGGGGCAGCCTGTCCCTACTCTGCCCCGGCCGGAATTTCTGCCCACCCAGGACATTGCCAAAAAGGCAGGTGAGCTGTGCCAGTCTGCCCTGGGGATGGACCTTTCCTCCCAGCTGATTGCGCTGTGTTACATGGAGGACCCGAACCTTTCCCGGACCCAGTCTGTGGTGGAGGCCAGCGTGCCCATTCCCAGCAATCAGGAAAACCCGCTCTTTCAACGTGCCGCATCGGTATTCCTGCAAATGGATTCGGTGACAGGCGATCTGTTTAGCTATTTCCTTTCCCCGGCAGATGGCTGCACCGACCCGGAGCAGCCTCAAAAGGACTCCTGGCCTCAGCTGGCCCAGGACTTTTGCACCGCCGCGGGCCTGGGCCAGATCCAAAGCACCGAGTTTACGGATGAGGGCAGCGCCCATCAGGACTGGCTCTGGGCGGTTCTGGAAAACGGCGACACCGCCCTGTTCCAGTTTTCCACCGGCAACACCCTCACCTACTTTGAGAATGTGACTGCCACCGGTGGGCAGGCGCGGGTGGACGCCCTGCACGAAAAAGATGCCATCGACCGCTGAGGAGGGATTCATCATGAAACGCCGTTCTGTTTTTACCACTGCCCTCTGCGCCGTGCTGCTCCTTTCCGCCTGCTCCGCCCCCGGCCAGACCCCGGTGGCGGTGAGCGACCCGGTGAGTGTCTCTTCCAGCTCCGCGCCGGACCCGGTAAGCGCCGCGCTGGACGCCTGCGACTACGCCTACCACGATTACACCGAGGAATTTGTGGCTGAACATCCCGACCCGGTCCAGCTCAACAACGGGCTGGAGGGTATGCCGGATTACTACAAAATCTATATTCAGCCGGACGATGCCTGTATGGACGTGCAGCAGGCGGTAAACACCGCCGCCCGCTGGATGGAAACCGCCAGCGGCATCCCGCTGGGGGAATACCAGTTCACTACCTATGCCTTCCGCCGCACCGACTACCAGAACGGCGAGCGCACCATCTGGAGCGTGGACTGCTGGCAGGCCCCGGACGGCACCGACGAGGGCAGCTTCCATTTCATCGCCCTGCTGGACGCCATCAACGGCCAGCTGCTCTCGCTGAGGGTGGCTCCGCCCATGAACAGCGGGCTCCATTCCTCCGATTCCTCCGGCTCACTGGAGCAGTTTCAGGCGATTGTGCCCGACCTTTTTGATGAGATGGGCCTGCCTGTGGTGGAATCCGTGCAGCCTGCCGAAGAGTCCTCCAACAACCTTGCCCCGGTACTGATCTCCACCGCTTCCGGCAATTACCGGGCCGACTACGGGGTTTCGGAGGAAACCGCCCAGCTCACCTTCCTTGCGCTGGACGGCGCATTCCTGATCTGAGCTGCCCACATGAAAAACGCAGCCCGCCATGGCTTTGCACCATGGCGGGCTGCTTTTATTTCTGTTTGATTCTGTAACCGGTCAGGCGGCCATCGCCCGGCGGCCCACACGGCCCGCCCAGGCCAGCGGCCCCTGATACACCACCCGCAGCGGCTCCAGATAGGCAAAATCCTCCGGGCGCACCAGGCTGGGATGGTCCGGCAGCTCCAGCGCCCCGGCATCCTGCAAAGTCTGCGCCACAAACTGGCTGCACACGAATTTGTTCCGCCGCTGGTGGGCGATACCCAGCCAGGCCAGCGCCAGACCCAGCACGTCGTAGCCGTAATCCAATTGGCGGCGCTCCATCTTTTCCAGCCGGCGGGCGATGCGGCCGTAGGCCTTCTGGCTCACCGGCAGCTCCAGCACCAGGCTGTCCGCCGTGCCGCTGCGGCCGTAGACTCCGTCGTACAGATTCTCCCGGATGAATCCGGCGGGCAAAGGCGCGATCTCGTAGCGGCGGGCAAAGCTGTACATCTGCTCCAGGTCCCGGTCCAGCGCCAGGCTCACGTGGGTATAGCGGTTGCCGGTCAGGCCGTGCATGGCCCGGGCAAACAGGGTATCGGTGCGGGATAACAATAAGTAAACATTCGGCATGATTCTGACTCCTTTCGCCGCGGCCCTCTGCGGGCGGTACTTTCCCTTCCCCGGGCGGGCGGTATGCATGGTCCCGGTACTTCCTATCGACTCAGTAGGTTTCCCTTTGCTCATACAACGAGCCTGAATCTGCCGGTTCTTCATCTTTTTTCAAAAAAATTGACACACTGCCCGCTTGCACCTATAATAAAAGCACTTTCCCCGGCAAAAGGGGCTATGAGGAGGGGATTTCCATGCGCCATCTGGGCACACCGATCTTGGAGACCGAGCGGCTGATTCTGCGGCCATTTACCGCCGCCGACGCAATTCCCATGTTTGAAAACTGGGCCAGCGACCCGGAGGTGACCCGCTTTTTGCGCTGGGACCCTCACAAGGACTGGCTGGAGAGCGCCCAGCTGCTGGCCGCCTGGGAGGCCCTTTACCAAAATCCGGACTACTACCAGTGGGCCGTCTGCCTGCGTGGGTCGGATGCACCCTTCGGCAGCATCAGCGTGATGGAGGGCGAGGAACAGGACCCCGCCTGCTGGCATGCTCCCGGCCTGGACCATTCCGCCGGTGTGTGGGAGGCGGGCTACTGCTATGGCCGCGCCTTCTGGGGCAAGGGCTACGCCACCGAGGCCCTGTGCGCCGTGCGGGATTTCTGGTTCAAGGAGGTGGGCGGGTCCTGGCTGGCCTGCTGCCATGCTACCGAAAACCCCGCCAGCGGCCGGGTGATGGAAAAGGCCGGATGGATCTGGGACCACGACAGCCTCTACACCAAATTTGACGGCACCCCGGTGGCCTGCCGGTGCTATGTGAACCGAAACACGAATCTTTGATGCGATAAAAGGAGCTTATATGAGTGAATTGATGATCCAAGACAAGGAGCCCGTGAAGGTGGTCCTGCTGGGGCTGGACCTGGGCCAGTTCGACGCAGACCGCAGCATGGACGAGCTGAGCGCTTTGTGCGAGGCCAATGGCATGGAGGCGGTGGCCCAGATCGTGCAGCGGCGCGCCGCCCCCGAGGCGGGCACCCTGCTGGGCGAGGGCAAGCTGGAGGAGGCCAAGCTCTACTGCCAGAATCTGGGGGCCGAGGCGGCCATCTTTGACGGCGAGCTTTCCGGCAGCCAGATCCGCAACCTGTCCGAACTACTGGACGTGGAGGTGCTGGACCGCACCATGCTGATTCTGGAGATCTTCCGCAGCCGGGCTGTGACCAACGAGGGTAAGGTGCAGACCGAACTGGCCATGCTGCGCTACCGGCTGCCCCGGCTGCAGGGCCTGGGCGAGAGCCTTTCCCGCCAGGGCGGCGGCGGCGGTGGCGGCGGCGGTGCCCGGCGCGGCGCGGGCGAAAGCAAGCTGGAATACGACCGGCGGCACATCCACCGGCGCATCGAGGCGCTGGAGCAGAAGCTCACCGAGCTGGAAAAGCGCCGCGGTGAGAACCGCCGGGCCCGCCAGAAGGCCGGTACCCCGGTGATCAGCCTGGTGGGCTACACCAATGTGGGCAAGTCCAGCCTTTTGAACGCCCTGTGCGGGGCCGAGGTAATGGAGGCGGACATGCTGTTCGCCACCCTGGACCCCACCGCCCGCAAGCTGACCCTGCCCAGCGGACTGAACGTGATCGCGGTGGACACCGTAGGCTTTGTGAGCCGTCTGCCCCACAAGCTGGTGGAGGCCTTCAAGAGCACCCTGGAGGAGGCCGCCTATTCCGACGTGATCGTGAAGGTGGCGGACGCCGCCGACGAGGAGCGGGAGGAGCAGCTGACCGTCACCGATCAGGTACTGGCGGAGCTGGGCTGCGAGGGAATTCCTCAGCTGACCGTATACAACAAGTGCGACAAGGCCGGGGCCACTCCCTTTGACCCGGCGGTGATTCTGACCAGCGCCAAGACCGGCCAGGGCCTGGACGACCTGCTGGCCGCGCTGGACGCCGCCCTCTCGGACCGGGTGCGGGCGGTGAAGCTGGTGCTCCCCTACGACAAGCTGGGTCTGGCCGAGGCCATGCGCAGCCGGGGCAGCGTTTCGGTGGAGGACTACCGGGAAAACGGAGTCTACTTCGAGGGCTTTGTGAAGAGCAGCGATTTGCACATTTATCTGCCGTACCTGCTGGAAAACTGAATAAAAAGCAGAAAGGCCCGCCGGAAAACCGGCGGGCCTTTCTGCATAGAGGGGTGGGAAAGTATAATAAGTGAGAAGTTATCAAATTTAGGAGTGCCTGTCTGGCACTGTCTTTAGTATACCCATTTTTCTTAATATGTCAAATGGAAATGCCAGTCTTTTCTTTCCTTTTTCCCTTTACTTTTGCGTTTTTGCTTTATATAATTAAGTGAACCCACAAAATTCTTTTCATCTCTTTTGATTGTATAATTTCTCTATATTTTTTCTTAACTTTGTCAATTTTTTATGTCATTTTGTTATCTCTTTGAAAGGAGCTGTTTTTTTGGACGATTTAGACAAAAAGATCCTGATGCTTTTGGAGCAAAATGCTCGTATGCCTGTGAAGGACATCGCCCGTCAGGTAGCCCTCACCAGCCCGGCGGTATCCAGCCGCATCCGGCGTCTAGAGGAACAGGGCGTGATCGCGGGCTACACCGCCCTGCTTCGGGACCCCCAGCGCCAGAGCAGCGTGGATGCGCTGATCAGCGTATCCATCGCACCGGCGGACCGGGACGAATTTCTCACCCTGGCCCGGGCGGACGCCCAGGTGCGCCAGTGCTTCCACGTGACCGGAAGCCACAGCTTCATTGTGAAGGTGAGCTGCGAGGGCATGCAGCAGCTGGAGCAGCTGATCACCCGGTTCCAGCGCATGGGCCCCACCAGCACCCAGATCATTCTGTCCACTCCAGTGGAACGGGGCTCTTTTTTCAGCCCGGCGCAATAATCCGGGGCGCTGCTTCGTATTCCAGTCACAGGGGCAATTCCGGCGACCTTTGGGGCATACTTGCAGCAAAGGGCCGTTTTCTCCCGCCGTCGGCGGGGCTGCCCATTGATAAAGGAGTGTTTTTATGAAACGTTTACTTTCGATTCTTCTGGCCGGTGTTCTGGCCGCCGGTCTGGTGGGCTGCGCCTCCTCCGGCACGGATTCCGCTGCCAGCCATACCCCCGCTGACTACACCGCCGCCCTGGCGGAGAGCCGCACCGAGGAGGACAACGGCAACTACACCATCTTCACCCTGGAGGGTGACAGCTACACCGCCAGCAAGGGCTACGCCGAGCATCTGGACTCGGAAGCCATTGCCAGCCAGGGCCAGATGAGCCTGGAGGTACTGGGCCTGACCGCCGAGGACGTGGAAAGCACCTCCTACAGCGTGTCGCTGATGAACGTGAAGGCCTACGGCGTGGCCATCGTGAAGCCCGCTGAGGGCAAGACCGACGCGGTAAAGGAAGCCCTTTCCGGATTCATCGAGTCCCAGAAATCCGCCCAGGAGAACTATCTGGCGGACCAGTACGCCATTGCCAAGGCTGCCAAGTTGGAGACCTTGAAAAGCGGCGAGGTGGTTCTGGTGATGTGTGAAAATCAGGACCAGGTGTTCCAGAGCATTGAGACCGCGCTGAAATAATCCGACGAAAAAGGCTCCGGCCGCGTTCCCCTCTTTAAGGGGCGCAGACCGGAGCCTTTTGTCTGCCGCTCAGTCGCTGTTTTTGCGGATGTAGATCCGCAGCGCCTGGATCATCAGAAGCAAAACTTTGATGCTCAGCACCAGCACGGCAACGCCCAGCGCCACCAGCGCCAGATTCACCAGCAGCACCAGCCAGCTGAAAATCGCGGTGATTCCAAATACACTGCTCATGGTTCGCTCCTCCTTCCCGTTTTCAGAATCGCTGTTTTTCTCATCATATCATAAAGTGATAAAGAGAAAAAGCTCGCATTGCCCGCCGGGCAAAAGTTTGCTATAATGGCAAATGGATTAAAAATACAAAAGAGAAAGGCGGTTTTCGCCAATGAAAGCCACTGTGGTGATCCCCAACCTGAACGGGGCTGGCTGGCTGCGGGATTCCATCGAATCCGTCTGGGCCCAGACCATGCGGGATTTTGAACTGATCGTGATCGACAACGCCTCCACCGACGAGAGCCTGGAGATCGCCCGCAGCTATGTGGGCCGGGAAAACTATATCCTCATTGAAAACGACCGCAACACCGGGTTCTCCTACGCGGTGAACCAGGGCATCCGGGCCGCCAGGGGCGAGTTCGTGGCCCTGTTCAACAACGACGCCTTTGCCGAGCCGGACTGGCTGGAAAACCTGATTCGCACCGCCGAAGCCGACGAGCGCATCTTCGCGGTGAGCAGCCTGATGATCCGCCACTTCGAGCGGGAGCTGGCGGACGACGCGGGCGATTACGTGACCATTCTGGGCTTTGCCTGCAAGCGGGGCGACGGCATGAAGGCCAGCCGCTACACAAAGCCCTGCCGGGTGTTCTCCGCCTGCGGCGGCGCGGCGCTCTACCGCAAGAGCATTCTGGACAAGATCGGCCTGTTCGACGAAAACTTCTTCGCCTACTACGAGGACGTGGACATCAGCTGGCGGGCCAACAGCCTGGGTTATAAAAACGTCTACTGCCCCACTGCCAAGTGCTACCACATCTGCGGCGCCACCACCGGCGCAGTGCGCTACAACCCCTTCAAGAGCATCCAGAGCGGGCGCAACAGCATTTTGCTGCCTTACAAGAACATGCCCATTCTGATGTTTATTCTGAACATCCTGCCCCTGACGGCGGGCTACCTGCTCAAGGCTGCCATGTTCCGGCTGCGTGGCTTTGGCCCGGCCTACGGCCAGGGCTTTAAAGAAGCCTTGAAGGTGATGGGCAAGCTGGAAAAGCCCAAGTTCCGGCTGAAGAATCTGCCCAACTACATCCTCATCGAGCTGTGGCTCATTGTGGACACCTTCCGCTACATCATCTACCGGGTGCAGCGGGCCTTCAACATTCAATAAGCCTTTTCCCCTCGGTTTTCACCGGGGGGATTTTTTCTGCCCATTTTTGCCCGCCGGGAAAATGACAAAAATATTTGTCAAAACCAGTTGACAAAAATCCTTGTCATTGCTATACTGATGATGACAAAGATAGTTGTCAATTTGACAGGGATGTTTTGCAACGAAAAGGAGGTCGAGCCTATGCCGCTGGGAAACCGGCTCAAGGAGCTTCGCGCGGCCAAGTCGCTGAACCAGCAGCAGCTGGGGCAGCTGGTGGGGGCGTCCCGCCAGACCATCAGTTTGATCGAGCGGGGAGATTATAACCCCTCCATCACGCTGGCGCTGCGCATCGCACAGGTGTTTGAAACGCCTGTGGAAGAGGTATTTTATCTGACGGGGGAGGAAGAACAATGAAACCGAAAGCGGAAAAGAAAAACACCTGGGTCTATGTGAAATTTGCGATCATCATTGTGGTATGCGGCCTGTTCGGTGCCGCATGCAGCATGCTCATCGGGTCGGGATTCGACGGTCTTTCCAGCCTGAGTGATGCGATCAGCCTTGGTCTTTACAGGGCAGGCGTTCCGCTAATGGCTTTGGGTCTGCTGCTGTCTGCGGCAGCCACCACCCTGTATCTGGCGGCGAAAAAACCCATGGCCCGTGCCGATGAGGACGACGAGGCTTATGAGAAGGCCAACCGGCTGCTATGCCTTGCCTTGATCCTGACCACCCTGGGCTTTCCCTGGTTTATGCTGACTGCGGGGCTGGCCTTTGGGCGGACCATTCGGGCGGAATCAATCCCGCTTGCCGGCTTCGGGTTTGGGCTGCTGATTCTTCAACTTGTCTGGCTTACCGCACTACAGGCCCTGGTGATCGGGGCCACCAAAAAACTCTACCCGGAAAAACAGGGCAATGTATTTGACACCAAATTCCACAAAGACTGGTACGCCAGCTGCGACGAGGCGGAGCAGAAGGCCATCGGTGATTGCAGCTACTTTACCTTCCAGATCATGAATTTCGTCTACCCCTTCGTTCTGCTGGTACTATTGATGGTGGGCTCCGCCTGGTCCATCAGCGCCCTGTGGTTCGTGCTGCTGGGCGGGCTGTGGATGATGCAGACCCTTACCTATCAGCTGCGCAATTACTGGCTGCAACATGTAAAACCCAACCGTTGACTTCAAACACGAAAAGGAGGAATCTGTCATGAAAACCAACTGGACCGCCGTGGAAAAACGGCAGCTGATTATCTTCGGACTGGTCGCTTTTGTGCTGCCCTATCTGTTGGGCATCCCCATGGGCCTTGCCTACCACGCAGGCAGCGACGTGAGGGCCTTTCCCTCGGCCCAGATGTTCTACCCTGCCGCCGGCGCTATCCTTGCCATTCTTCTCACCCGCCGGGAGGACAAAACCATCCCCCGCAAATTTTACATCTGTTTCCTGCTGGTGACCGTCCTCATGGCTCTGTGCGCCCTTGCCAGCGCCATTGCCCCCGCCCTGCCCTGGGTGGCGGCAAGCAACGGGGTCATCATGGTGGGCAGCGTGTTGTGCTGGGTCTTTTATTTTCTCGACGGCAAGGCACGCCGCACCGCCTGGGGCATGCGGCTCAACCGCTGGGTATTTGCGGTGTTTGCGGTGTTTGCGGTTCTCTACTTTGTCCGGATCGTCCTGCTCAGCGGGCTGATGATTTTGGTGGACCCTACTCTGGCAAAAGCAGAATCCACTTCCGTTGACCCGCTCTATTTCACCAGCATGCTGGTGAGTATGCCGCTGAACTTCCTGCTGGTATACACCGCCTTTTTCGGGGAGGAGTACGGCTGGCGCGGCTTTTTACAGCCTCTGCTGCAAAAGCGGTTCGGCCTGCGGGGCGGCATTGTGGTGCTGGGCGTGGCCTGGGGGCTGTGGCACCTGCCCATCAACATCTTTTTCTACAGCCCTGCCACCTGGGGTCTGAGCGTAGTGAACCAGATCGTACTCTGCATCTGCTACAGCGTTTTCTTCGGCTTCGCCTACATGAAGACAAAGAGCATCTGGGCGCCGGTGCTGATCCACTTCTTCAACAACAACGCCATCACCCTGTTCACCGACCCCAGCGCCATCCAGAATCAGGTGCTGGACTGGACCAGCGTGCTGCTGGGCATGGCGGCAATGGCCGTGCTGTACCTGCCCTTCTTCGCCTCCAAGGTATTCCGTACCGGTCCGGTGGTGGAGCTGCCCCGCCCGGTGGAGGCACAGCCCGCCGAGCCCATCCAATAACACCGTTTTTCCCGCTGGGGTGCATTGCCACCCCAGCGCTTTTTTGCTATAATAGGGAGAAATTGCGCGAACTGGAGGGGACCGTTTGTGGATGTAATCCTGATCATGTGTCTGGGAGTGCTGGTGGGCAGCCGGTTTTTCCCGAAGCAATACAAAAAGCTTTGCGAGCGGCTGCAGGTGGTGTGCACCCTGGCGCTGATCTTCTGCATGGGCGTCATGCTGGGGCAGCGGCCGGGCTTTTTGCAGGAGCTGGGCCAGCTGGGGCTGCAAAGTCTGGTGTTCTGCCTGGTGCCTGTGGCTTTTTCGGTGCTTTTTGTCTATCTTCTCACCTGCCGTTTCATGAACGGACGGGAAAAACGCAACAAACGGAGGTGACCGACTCATGGTGATTTTGGCAGTGATCGCCCTGGTGGGCGGCGTTCTTTACGGGCTTTCCGGCCTGGAATTTCCCCTGCTGACCCTGCTCACCGGTCACTCGGACCTGGTGCTGTATCTGCTCATGTTCCTGGTGGGCATCAGCATCGGCCTGCACGAGGGCATCTTGGCGAAGATCAAGCAATACCACATCAAGGCTTTTCTCATTCCCATCGGCATCATCGCGGGCTCGCTGGTAGGCGGCGCGGTGTGCGCCCCGCTGCTGGGCTTTTCCATTGAGGAAAGCACCATGGTGGCCAGCGGTCTGGGCTGGTACAGCCTGGCCGGTGTGACTGTGGGCAATCTGGCCGGAGCGCAGCTGGGCAGTATTGCCTTTTTGAGCAACCTGATGCGGGAGATCTTCTCCTTTTTCGTGATTCCGCCCATCTCCCGCCGCCTGAACTACTACACCTGCATTGCCCCCGCCGCCGCCACCAGTGAGGACACCACCCTCTCGATGATGATCCGTTTCACCGACGAGGAAACGGTGGTGCTCTCGGTGTTCAACGGGGTGGTCTGCTCGGCCGCGGTGCCGCTGCTGATCTCGCTGTGCGCGGCGCTTTTGTAAGCGGCACTTTTCCAATTGAAAACAAAAACCGGGCCGGAACGCTGGCATTGCCGACGCGTTCCGGCCCGGTTTCTTTTCATTATTTCTTGTCGCCAAAACCCAAGGCGGAAAAATCCACCTTCACCGGCACATGATCCGGCGGATAGATCATCTTGCCCCGCCAGACCGAGGCGGGCAGGGGGTCCTGCGGCTCCTGGGGCGCTTCGGTGGGCTCCTGCGGTTCCTGCGGCGCTTCCTGCGGCGGATAGACGCCGCTTTCCGGCGCGGCCTTCCATCCCTGCTCCGGCTGCTCTGCCCGGGGTGCGGGCTGCGGCTCCTGCCGGTGGTCAGGTTCCGGCAGAGCGGAGGGCTCGTCCTCCACGGCCTGCTGCGCCTCAAAGGCCTTGTTCTCCTCCAGCGCGGCCAGCAGCTCCTCCTCGGTGAGCGCGCCCTGGTCCCGGTTTTCAAAGCCGCCAAAGGCATCCGTCTGCGGCTGTGCCTGCTCGGGCTGCTCCGGCGCGGGCAGGGGCAGCTCCTGAGCCACGCGCTCCATGGCCGAGCAGTCCGCCGGCAGGTCGGTCATACTGTGGCCGTAATGGGCGAACAGCACCTGGCCGCTCTCGCTCAGTACCAGGGTGAGGGGCAGCTGGTGGCGCTCGTTTTTGGCCGGGGAATACCCCTGCTGCCGGGCCTCCTTGATGATGCGCAGACCCTCCAGGGAATAGCAGCGCAGCATGCCCTGCTTCTGGGGAATCTGGAAGTAATCGTACAGCGCGCCCTCCGCGTCGCAGATGAGCTCAAAGGGCAGCGAGCCCTTGGGCGCGACCTTGGAAATGGCTTCCGGCCGGGAACGCACCACACAGGCCAGCCGCACGCTGCGCAGCGCGTAGATGGTCTCCAGATACTGGGTGATAAAGTGCCGGGTGATGGGATGCCCGAAGTTGGGCAGGAACACCAGGACCACCGGCTTGTCCCCCTTCAGAAAGCCATAAAAGCTTTTCTGCGGTTCGTAAGGGGTGTCGTAGGAAAACGCCGGGATCTTATCACCGGCCTTTAAGCGCTTGGCCATGCAAGTCATACTCCTTTGATGCGACCCGGCGCCTGGCACCGGTAAAAATCGCATAATACGCAGCCGCGCCCACGCGCTGCCGCTTTAAACCATTGTAGCACAACCGCCCCGGCTCCTGCAATGGGAGCCCCTGCCAGCCGTCTGTAAAACTTTTGTGCAGCGGGTCGCTCCCGCAGCGCCGGGCGGCAAAAGATGTGCTATAATAGAAAAAAAACATCCAAGCCCATCGGGCAAGCTTTTGAAGGAGGAATTCCCATGCATGAAGCAGTGATCCAAAACACCGAGCGCCGCATCCAGCGCACCATGGAAGCCCTGCGCGCCAATAACATGGAGGCCTATTACGTAAAGACCGCCGCCGAGGTCCGTCCCTTTGTGGAGCAGATGATTCCCGAGGGCGCCGTTGTCTCCAACGGCGGCAGCGTGAGCCTGGCCGAGACCGGCGTGATGGAGCTGCTGGCCAGCGGACGCTACCAGTATCTGGACCGCAGCAAGGTGACCGGCGAGGAGCTGGACGCGTTGTTCCGCCAGGTGTTCAGCGCCGACTGGTATCTGGCCAGCACCAACGCCGTGACCGAGGCCGGTGAGCTTTACAACGTGGACGGCACCGCCAACCGGGTGGCCGCCATGACCTTCGGCCCCAAGAACGTGCTGCTGGTGGTGGGCTGCAACAAGATCGTGAAGGACATCCACGCCGCCGCCCGCCGTGTGAAGGAGATCGCCGCCCCCGCCAACACCGACCGTCTGGGCTGCAAGACCCCCTGCGCCGTGACCGGCACCTGCGCGGACTGCCACAGCCCCGCCCGGATCTGCTGCACCACCACCATCCACCGCTATCAGCGGATTCCCGGCCGCATCAAGGTGCTGCTGGTGGGCGAGCCCCTGGGCTTCTGATTCATTTTTTCCATCGCAAAAAATACGCCGCTCCCGGCTTTTTGCCGGGGGCGGCGCTTTTTATTTCTTGCTTGCAGTCTTCCGGGCAGGCCGGCGCAGATAGCCCGCCTGGATGGTCAGCTCCGGGCGGCGCACCCTGCGCAGCAGTTCGTCCTTTTCCGCCTCGCGGCCGGGCTCAAAATCGAACTCCCGGTACTCGGCGCGGGGGCTGGTACCCGCACGGCTGGCATAGATGTGGCTTGCGCCGTGGTAATCGCCCTTTCCCATGGGGGCTCCCTCCTTTTGCTGCGGGATACAAAAAGTCCCCGGTTCTTGAAAGGACCGGGGGCACTTTTGTTTTCAAATAGCCCCGCCTTGCCGTCTGCAGCCAATCAAAACCTACCGGATGGCAGGTGGGTGCCCTGTGGCCGCTTTTCCACTCCCTTCTTCCGTGCTCCCCTTGATGGGCGGGAGGTCTGCGGTCCGGCGGTCAACTCCGGGCTCCCTGAATTTGATTAGTAGGATTATTTAAAGCTGCAACAAATCGCACAAGGCAGGATGCTAAGCGTGTTTGGGCGGCAGGCTTACTGCTCGATGTCGAAGAATTCGCGCAGGCGCTTCTCGAACATATTGCTCACTTCGTAAAGCTCCTCGTCGTCTTCCACGATATCCAGGTATTCGCCCTCCGCGTCCTGGCCAACCTTCATCAGGATCAGATCCAGGTCGGCGTCCTCCAGCTCTTCCTCGTTCTCCACGTAGGGAACCAACGCCATGTAGTGAACGCCCTTGTGGTCGGCCGCGTCGATCACCTCAAAGGTGTGCTCTTTGCCTTCCTCGTCCTCCAGGGTCACCAGGTCGGGGGTGTAATCTTCTTCCTGCTCGGTGACAGGGGTGTTGTTCTCAGCCATGTTTGCTCTCCTTTTTCGGGCGGGCCTTAACGGCCTCGCCTGTGTGATCTGCTAGATAAAGTTTACCCTTTTTTGCCCTTTGCGTCAATAGAAAAACGCAACAAAACCCGCTGTGAAAGTTTTATAAAATACTTGGAGCGATCGGTTTTTATTTTCCCCAGCTTTGTGGTATAATATGTATTACTTCTATCATAAATTTATCAGGAGGGCATCTTCCTTGCGCAGATTCATTGCTTTGGCTGCGGCCGCCGTACTGGCCGCCGGCCTGCTGACGGGCTGCGGCGGCGGTATCACCGGCAGCTCCATCAAACGCCCCAAGGTGGAAAGCGAAGAGCTTCAGTTCCAGGCTCCCGCCGAGGGCGACCCCATCGCCATCTTCAACACCAGCGCCGGTGAGGTGCGCGCCGTGCTTTACCCGGACCAGGCGCCTATGGCGGTGGAGAACTTCACCCGTCTGGCTCAGGAGGGCTACTACAACGGCACCAGCTTCCACCGCATCGTCTCCGGCTTTGTGGTGCAGGGAGGCGACGCCTCCGGCAGCGGCACCACCGGTTCCACCATCTGGAACAACAATCCCTATCCGAAAGAGATCTCGGACCAGCTGCACCACTATTCCGGCGCCCTGTGCGCCGCTTTCAGCCCGGATGAAAACGTCTCGGGCCTGAGTCAGTTCTACTTCGTGCAGTCGCTGCCCGAAAAGCTGGACGGCAGCCTGCGTACTCAGATGGAAGAGGCAGGCGTGCGCACCGAGGTGATCGAGGCCTACGACGCGGCGGGCGGTCTGCCCTATCTGGACTACACCGACACCGTGTTCGGCCAGGTCTACGAGGGTATGGACGTGGTGGACACCCTGGCCCAGAGCGAGGTGGACGAGAACGGCAAGCCGGTGGAGGACGTGCTGCTCAACAGCGTGACCATCAGCACCTACGGCGCGGCGGACCCCGCCCCTGCCAGCGGCAGCGACGGTTCGGACGCCTCTTCCCAGGCCCAGTCCTCCAGCGCCGCACAGAGCGCCAGTCAGAGCGCCAGCCAAGCGGAATAATTCTTTCAAAGAGCGTACCTGCCGCTCCGGCGGACGTGCGCTCTTTTTCTTTGGCCGAGGGGGCTTATCGGGCAGCCCCGCACGATAAACGGCAAACGCTTCAGGCGGTGTATCGCGCCAAGATTTTCCCTGATATTTTCCGGCGCGCTCCGCCACCCGGAAGGATGCGGCATTGCCTTACCGTCGATTTCATGGGAAAACTGTGATATAATATCCCACAAAGGCTGTTCCTTTTGGTTTTTCTTTTTCATGCAGGAGGCATTTTATTATTATGGAAATAAAAAAGGTAAGCAAAGCCCGCAAAAAGCTGGGCCGGGGCCTGCTGTCCCGCAGCTTTTTCTTCGCGGTTTTGCTGCTGCTTCAGATCGTTCTGGTGGTGGGCGTCGCCATCGAGCTGGGCAAGTTTTTCCCCTATTTTTATCTGTTTCTGATGCTGCTCAGCGCCCTGGCGGTGCTCACGCTGCTGGATAAGGACAAGGTGAACCCGGTCTACAAGATCATGTGGCTGATCATGATTCTGGTCATGCCGCCCACCGGCACCTTGTTCTATCTGTTCTGGGGCCACCGGAACACCGGCAACCGGCACGCCAAGCGGCTGGAGTCCATCACCGAACGGGGGACCAAATCCCTGCAGCAGGACCCGGAGCCCATGCGCCGTTTGCTGGTGAAAGACAAAAATCTGGCCCGCAGCGCCACCTATCTGTCCCACTGCGCGGGCGCGCCCCTCTACGGCGACACCCAGAGCGAATACTACGCCTGGGGCCAGGACTTCTTCCCCCGTTTTCTGGAGGAGCTGAAGAACGCCAAAGACTTCATCTTCATGGAGTATTTCATCATCAAGCCCGGCTACATGTGGGACACCACCCTGGAGATCCTCACCCAGAAGGCCGCCGAGGGCGTGGACGTGCGCCTGTTGTTCGACTCCTTCGGCTGCATGTTCACTTTGCCGGAAAAATACGACGAATCTCTGCGGCGCAAGGGCATCAAGTGCTATCCCTTCGCACCGCCCCGCCTGTCCCGCCGGATCTCGGACTACACCATGCTCAACCACCGGGACCACCGCAAGATCACCGTCATCGACGGCAACGTGGGCTTCACCGGCGGACTGAATTTTTCCGACGAATACATCAACCGGAAAAAGCGCTTCGGCATCTGGAAGGACACCGGCCTGATGCTCAAGGGCAGCGGCGTGCAGTCGCTGACCGCGCTGTTTTTGGAAATGTGGGACTTCACCACCGGCAGCGTAAGCGACCCGAAGGACTACGCGCCCACCCTGCGCTACACCGCCCGGGGCTTTGTGCAGTCCTACGGCGACAGCCCGCTGGACGAGGAAAACGTGGCGGAGAACGCCTACTTCAACGTGCTGCAGCAGGCCACCAATTACGTGTATATCGCCACCCCCTACCTGGTGGTGGACAACGAGATGATCACCACCCTGACCCTGATCGCCAAAAGCGGCGTGGACGTGCGGATCATCACCCCCGGCATCCCGGACAAATGGTATGTGTACTGGGTGACCCAAAGCTACTACCGGGTGCTGCTGGAAGCCGGTGTGCGCATCTTTGAATACACCCCCGGCTTCATCCACGCCAAGATGTATGTGTCGGACGACAAGACCGCCATCGTGGGCAGCGCCAACATGGACTACCGCAGCCTGTATCTGCATTTTGAAAACTGCTGCGCCTTCTACGGCGGGCAGATGGTGCAGGACGTACGGGCCGACCTGGAGGAGTGCATGAGCGTGAGCAACGAGGTGTTCCTGGAGGACACTTATAAAACCCCGCTGCCCAAGCGGGTGGCTCAGCTGGTGCTGCGCCTGTTCGCGCCGCTGCTGTGACAAAGAAAAGCGAGGTTTTTGCATGAGAATCGTTGTGATCGACGGCCAGGGCGGCGGCTTCGGCCGCGCTTTGATCGAAAAGCTGCGCACCGGCGGCTACACCGGCGAGATCCTGGCGGTGGGCACCAACGCCGCCGCCACCAGCGCCATGATGAAGGCGGGCGCCACCGCGGGCGCCACCGGCGAAAATGCAGTGATCGTGAACGCCCGCCGGGCAGACGTGATCGCCGGGCCCATGGGCATCGTGATGGCCAACAGCATGATGGGCGAATGCAGCCCTGCCATGGCCCTGGCCGTGGCGGACTCCTCCGCCCGCAAGGTGCTGATCCCGGTGAGCAAGTGCGGGGTGCAGATCGGCGGCCTGCCCGAGCTGCCCCTGGCGGAATACATTGCCGACGCGGCCCGCCGCATCCTGAGTCTGGGATAATTTTTGTTGCCACGGCAACATGATTTTTTCCTCCTGCCGCATATACTATAGCTATGGACCAAACGGTCCCTCCCATAAAAATTCATTCACTTCTAAATAGAGCGAAAAGGAGTATTGGTTATGAATCGTTTTGTATGCGACGTGTGCGGCTGGGTCTACGACGAGGCAGAGGGTTACGAGGACGGCGGCATCGCCCCCGGCACCCTGTGGGCCGATGTTCCCGAGGATTTTGAGTGCCCCCTGTGCGGCGTTGGTAAGGACCAGTTCAGCCAGGAGTAATTTTTCATAATCCCCCCCAAGCAGCAAGCAAAAAGCCCGTGCCGGAAAAATTCCGGCACGGGCTTTTTTCGATATGCTTAGCTTTGCAGCGCCTGGGCGATGCGCTCCATGGCTGCCGCCAGATTGGCGCGGGTGCAGCCGATGTTCAGCCGCAGATGGCGTTCGCCGCCCTTGCCGAACCAGGGACCGGGCACACAGATCACGCCGGCCTCCACGTCCACCCGCTTGAGGATCTCCGCATCGGTCAGGCCGGTACGGGTCAGGTCCAGCCAGCACAGGAAGGTGCCTTCCGGCTCCACAAAATCCACCTGGGGCAGATGTTCCTGCACATAATCGCGCACCAGCTCGGCGTTCCCCTTTAAGTAGACCAGCAGCTCCTCCAGCCACTCTTCGCCCTCCGGGCTGTAGGCCGCAGCCACACCCTCCAGGCCGAAGGTGTTGCGCACATCCAGCGACATGGCCTTGATCTGAGCATCAAACCGGCTGCGCATGTCGGGATCGAAGATCAGTGTGTTGGCCATCTTCAATCCGGCCACGTTGAAGGTCTTGCCCGGCGCGGTGCAAACGATGCAGTGCTTGGCAAAGTCCTCCTCCACGGTCCAGAAGGGGGTGTGCTTGTGGCCGGGGTAGACGATGTCGCTGTGGATCTCGTCGCTCACCACCAGCACGCCGTTCTCCTTGCAGATGCGGCCCAGGCGGGCCAGCTCCTCCCGGCTCCACACCCGGCCCACCGGGTTGTGGGGGCTGCACAGCACCAGCAGCTTGTTCTCCGGCTTGGCGGCCAGCTGCTCCAGCTCCTCAAAGTTCATCCGGTAGCGCCCCTGCTCACAGACAAGGCCGTTGTTCACCACGGTCCGGCCGGTCTGCTGGATCAGACCCGCAAAGGGCTCATACACCGGCTGCTGGATGATCACGCCCTCGCCCGGCTGGGTAAAGGCCCGGATGGCCGCGTTGATGGCGCCCACCACGCTGGGCACCACGCAGATGCAGGCCGGGTCCAGCGCAATGCCGTAGCGGCTTTTGTACCAATAAGTTACGGCCTTGAAGTAATCCACGCCGGGGGCGCAGTAGCCGTAGATTTCCTTTTCGGCCCGGGCTTTTACCGCCTCCACCACACAGGGCGGGCAGGCAAAATCCATGTCCGCGATCCACATGGGGATCATGTCCTCCCGGACCTCCACGTTCAGGTAGCTACGCACCGGTCCGGTGTGCCATTTCATATCGTTGGTAACGCTTCGATCGATCACACGGTCAAAATCGTACTTCATCATTACCATCTTCCTTTCCCTGGAACAGCCATTACTTGGCTTCGTAGTTTGCCTCCAGCTTCACATACCGGTTGCGGGCGAAGGCCAGCACCGCGCTGACCAGCAGGATGCCGCAGTTGCAGCAGATCTGGACGGGCGAGGTGCTCACCAGCAGAAGCAGAATGGAGATCACAGTAATTACAATCGTGATGATGCTCATTACCTTCAGCTTTGCATCGCTCACATAGAACTTGCTCTTTTTCCACAGCTCGGGCATTTTCTTGGGCAGCTGCATGGCCGAATAGGCGATCACGCCCCGGATGGCGGTGGTCAGAATGACCGTGCTGTTGGCAACGGTGCTCAGGTCAATGCCGAACAGGATGGGCAGAAAACCGATCAGGTAGAAGACCAGCAGAATCCAGTGGGGCGTGCCGAACCGCTTGTTGCGCACGGCCAGCCCCTTGGGCAGCCAGCCGTCCGCGCAGGCGCGCAGCGCCGGATAGGTGCACATGCCGATGGAGAAGTTCAGAGTGGTGAGCAGGGCGAACATGGCGCCGCCCACCACGAAGAAGGTGAACACAGCCTTGGGCATGAAGGTGGCAGCCGAGACGCTGAGCGGCTGGTTCGCCACCTGGTCCACCGGCAGCACACCGGCGGCAATGGTGCTCATCAGGGCATACAGCACCACGATGGCACCGGTGGAAACGATGATGACAAAGGGGATGTCGCGGGTGGGGTCCTTGGCCTCGCCGCTGTAGTTCACCACATAGGTGGCGCCGCCGCAGGCGAAGTTCAGATAGATGGAGGCCAGCAGGAAACCGGGCACACCGCCGGTCATAAACTGGTCAGGTGCGAAGTAGTCCGGCTGGATGTGGGTTACGCCGAAGGCGACGTAAGCGCCGATGGCCACCGCCAGCACCACGCACAGGACATTCTGCAGGCGGGCTGCCTGCTTGACGCCCACCAGGTGCAGAGCGAACAGCGCGGTGAGCACCACAAAGCCAAGCAGCTTCACGTTCACGCCCGGCACCAGCGACATAAAGTAGTCCGCAAAGGACAGGGTATACATGGAGAGAGCCAGCGTCATGGCCAGGTTTACGAAGGTATACACCCCCGCCAGCCGCTGCCCGCTGAGTACGGCGATCTGCGAGTATTGACCGCCGGGGAAATTCGCGGTACCGCCGATGTAAATCTGCGGGATCGCGGAAAGGATGGTCAGCACACCGGCCAAAAGATACGCCAGATTCACAGAACGGCCGGTAAAGCCGATGGCAATGCCAGTCATCGTCATGATGCCCACACCGATGATCTGGCCAATGGCCATGGAGAACAGATCTGCACGGGATAGTTTTTGGTTCGTTTCCGCAGTGGTTTGCTGTGACATTTTCCTTTCTCTCCTTTTCAGGTTTGTTGGTTACGTCTCCGGGTGCCCCAGCCAGATCTGGTTTGCCCGGTTCGAATCGCACACCTTGCGCAGCTTTGCCGGAACGGCCATCTCAGCGATTTTGCCGAGACTTCTGGCCTTTACCGGGCACACCGCCACACAGCGCATGCAGGTGATACAGGCTTTGTCTTCGGTTTTGCGGGGATTCTGTGCGGGGATCGCGCCCACGGGGCACTGGTCGGCACAGCGGCCGCATTCCACGCACTTTTTGCTGGCCTTCGGATGGAACGGCACGCCGCCGAACTCCCGATAGGGCCGGTTGCCCGGCAGCTCCAGCTGCACCGCAGCGCCCTCCGCCAGCCTCTTGGCCAGCGCCAGGGCCTGTTTGCCCAGCTCCCCGGCCTGAGCCAGGTCGCTTTCGTTGGGGCGGCCCGCCGCCATCTGGGGCGCCATGGAATGCTGCGCCACAAATTCGGCGGCCGCAATGGGCCGATACCCCGCCTTAACCGCCAGATCGTGCAGCTCCACCAGCGTGTCCTCGCTGGCCCGGGAGCCGTATACGCTCAGCAGCACCGCCGGGCCGCAGCCCTGCAGCTGCTCCAGCCGCCGGGCCACCGGCGCGGGCACCCGTCCGCCGAAGGAGGGCACGGCCAGAACCGTCAGCGTGTGCGCATCCGGCTGGAAGGGAGCCTTCGCCCGCTGGGGCGTGCAGTCCCATTCCTCCACCGCAAGGCCGGTTCCCCCGGCCACAGCGGCGCACAGCTTCCGGGTGGTGCCGGTGCCCGAAAAATAAATTGCCTGTACCTTTGTGATTTCCATGTGTTTTCTCCTTTTCCGTTAGCATCTAAAACTTTTGGCCAAAGTGTTGCCGCTTCCCGAAAAGAAGCGGCTCTAAAATATTTTAGCAGCTAACATAAATATAATAAAATCACCCTCCGCTGTCAATTGACAGAACAGAGGGTAATCCTTTGATTTTTTGTGCACTTTTACGGTTCCCATTTTTCCGGGTCCTGATTCACCTGCTGGAACATCTCGCACAGCAGGGTCTCGTAATGGATCAAAAAATCCAGCTGCTCGTCGCTGAATTCCGCCAGCTGGCCGCCGATCACCTGGTACTGCTTTTTGTCGTATTCCAGATGCCGCTGATACAGCGCCTGCCCCGCTTCGGTGAGCATCACCACGGTCTGCCGCCGGTCGGCGGGGTCCTTTTCCCGCCGGATCAGTCCCTTCTTTTCCAGCCGGGCCGCGATCTGGGAAACCGCCCCGTGGGTGACATCCAGCCGCTTGGCGATCTCGGACATGGTGGGCGACTGGCTGGGGCCCACTGCCATCACAAAGTGCATCTCGCGCATATAGAGCTCCTCGCCGGGGGCATAGCTGCGCGCCTGGTTCAGGTACCGTTCGTGGGCCTCCATCCCCCGGCGCTTTGCCTCCATCAGCGCTTGAATGCGTTTCCATCGTTCCATTGCCGCCCTCTCATTCCTGCCCGCCGGCCTGCTCGGCGAAGGCCAGCCGCTTTTGCACATACACCTTGCTGGCATAGGCCTGCACCGCGCCCCGCAGCAGGGTGATGGCCGCCGGGTTCTGTTCGTTGCCGATCTGGGTGGGGGCCGCCTGGCCCAGGAACACCGCCCGCAGCGCGCCCTCCAGCTCCTCACAGAAGCAGTCGTAGGCCTGCTCCACCGGGCAGTGGTCCATCTGGGCGCGAATCATGCTGCCGATCTCCGGGATGCTGAACACCTGCTTGAGCGCGCAGATGGTGACCAGATAGGCCATGTGGGCCCGGTCGTATTTTTTGTTCACCGGCGGGCTCATGACCCGCTGCTTCACGTAGTTGTTCACCATCGCCTTGGTCAGGGTGATCTGCTGCTCCTGAGGGGCGATGGGGGCAAAAATCTCATTGATGTAGCCGGTGACCTGATCCATATACAGCGCGATGCCCGGCAGCTCAGCCCAGCGGGGGCAGTGGAAGCTTAGTACCTCCTGGGAAAGACTGCTGTTCTCAAAGCCCTGTTTCATTGGTGTCACACTCCGTTTCCTGTTGCTGTTTCGCTGGTTTCTATCATAGCACAAAAGGGCTTTGGCTTCAATTTTTTCCGGAGATTTGCTATAATATGAGCCGGTATCAATGTGCAAAAACGGCCCTGGCGGGCCGGTGGGAGGCGGTAGCATGAATCTGCGGCGCAAAGAGGCGCTGACCAATATTGCTGAGGGACTGTTCCCCTACAGCGAGACCTTTCTGATGTGGATGATCTGCTCCGGGCTGATGGGCCTTGCGGGCGGCGCGGTGGGCGCGGTGTTCTACCATATGGTAAGCTGGGCCAACCGGGTGCGGGCGGTTCATCCGGAGCTGCTGTGGCTGCTGCCGGTGGGCGGTCTGGCCATTGTGGCGGTGTATCAGCTGTGCGGCATGAGCACCGAGCGGGGCACCAATCAGGTGATCGAGAGCGCCCGCAACGGCCATCGTGCTCCGCTGCGCATGACCCCGCTGATCATCTTCGCCACCTTCATCACCCATCTTCTGGGCGGCAGTGCCGGACGCGAGGGCGCGGCGCTGCAGATCGGCGGCAGCATGGGCGGATGGCTGGGAGAAAAGCTGCGGCTCAATCAGCCCAGCCAGCATTTCATGGTGCTGTGCGGCATGAGCGCAGTGTTCAGCGCCTTGTTCGGTACTCCCCTCACCGCCACCATTTTCAGCATCGAGGTGATCAGCGTGGGTGTGGTCTACCACGCGGCGCTGCTGCCCTGCACCATGTCCAGCCTGGTGGCCTACGGTGTTTCCCGGGCATTGGGGGCGGTACCGGAGCAGTTCGTCATCCACAAGGCCAGCGGCCTTGGCTGGGGCAATTCCTGGCGGGTGGTCATTCTGGGTGTGGGCTGCGCGCTGGTGGGCATGCTGCTGTGCATCGTGATGCACACCGCAAGCCATCTGTACCAGACCTGGCTGCCCAATCAATACCTGCGCATTCTGGCGGGCTCAGCGCTGATCATCGTCTGCACCCTGCTGCTTGGCACCCGGGATTATAACGGCGCGGGCATGCAGGTGATCGAGCAGGCCATCACCGAGGGCGTGCTGGTCCATCCGCTGGCCTTTCTGTTCAAACTGCTGCTCACCGCCATCACCCTGGGCTGCGGCTTCCGGGGCGGCGAGATCGTGCCCACCTTCTTTGTGGGCTCCACCTTCGGCTGCCTTGTGGGGCCGCTGCTGGGGCTGGACCCGGGTCTGGCGGCGGCAGTGGCGCTGGTGGCCACCTTCTGTGCCGTGACCAACTGCCCCTTCGCCAGCATCGTGCTGGGAGTGGAGCTGTTCGGGGCCGAGTCCATGCTGCTCTTCGCGCTGGCCTGCGCGGTGAGCTATCTGCTCAGCGGCCACTACAGCCTTTATTCCGGCCAGCAGATCATGTATTCCAAAATCAACAACGAAAAGGTGGACAAACCCGCCCACTGACTTGTATACAAAAACAGCACCGGCAACGCATCTGCCGGTGCTGTTTTGTTTATACGGTGGCCTTCTGGCCGGTCTCCAGGGCTTTCAGCGCGGCCTCGATGCAGGTCTGCACATACTCCTCCCCCAGGCCGGTGTCCAGCGTCAGGTGATAGTTTTTGCCCAGGCCCCACACCCGCCGGGTGTAGTACTGGTAGTTGGTGGCCCGCCGCCGGTCCTCCTGGGCAATGCGTGTCTTGGCCGCCGCTTCGTCCAGCTGCTCCAGCTCCATGATCCGCTTCACCCGCCGGGCCTTGTCCGCATGCAGCCAGACACGCAGGCAGTGGGGATCGTCCCGCAGCAGATAGTCCGCGCAGTGGCCCACGATCACACAGCGGCCCTTGGTTGCGATCTCCTCAATGGCCTTTTTCTCAGCCAGGAAGACACTGTCCTTGGGGGATTCCTCCTCCGGGGCGTAGGCGTACATCTGGTTCACCAGGTCGTACAAAAAGCTGTTGGTCATGTTCTCTTCCCGCTGGCGCACAAACTGGGGCGTGTAGCCGGTGGTTCCCGCGGCCATCTGCACGATGACATCGTCGTAGAACTCATACCCCAGCCGCTGGGCCAGCTTCTGGCCGATGACCCGTCCACCGCTGCCGTACTGGCGGCCGATGGCAATGACCCAGCCGCCCTGGCCGTTTTCCACCGCTGCGGCGGCTTCGCTCTCCTCTTTTTTACCAAACAGCAGGTCGGGCACAAAGGGCAGAAGGCGGCCGAACAGACGGGCAATGAAGCCCACCAGCAGGGCGGCGATCACGGTGCCCTCACGCATGCCGTACAGCGTGTGGGCAAGCACCAGCGAGATCATCGCGGCGATCACGGTCATGGACACATCAAAGCAGATCTTGGTGGTGCCGAAGTCGGTTTTCCAGGTCTGGGTGACCGCACGCACGAAGGACTCGCCGGGCAGCATGGCCACGTCGGCGATGACCTCCAGGTACACGCCGAAGCCCAGAATCACACAGCCGATCAGCAGGGCCACCAGCTTGACCGGATAGCTGCCGGGGGCCACAAATCCCAATAGTACCATGGTCAGGTCGATGAAATAGCCGAAGGCCACTGAAATGGGAATCTGCAAAAGATGCTCGGCCTTGAAGTTCCGCCGCAGGATGAACAGCTGCAGCAGAATCAGAAACAGGCTGAACGCAATGGTGAACTGGCCCAGCGTGAAGGGAAAGTTCAGACTGAGCACATAGGGAATGGCCGAGATGGGCGAGGTGCCCAGATTTGCCTTGGTGATGAGGCTCACGCCAAAGGAGCTGATGAACAGCCCGAACAAAAACACCAGATATCGCTTTGCTTTTTCCATAAACGAATTAACGCTCCCCCTCTTTCAGATTGCCGTAAACGCGGCGGAACACCGCCAGGCACTGTTCCCGCTCCGCTTCGCTCACCCCCGCAAAGGCCTGCTCCTCCAGCTCCTCAAAGGCCTGCTGGACCCGCAGCGCCATCTGACGGCCCTGTTCCGTGAGGTAAACCGAAAAGCTGCGCCGGTCCCCCTTCTGTGTGCGCCGTTCCACCAACGCCTTCTCCTCCATCCGGTTCAGCACCGAGGTGAGGGAGGCGGGCTCGATGTGGCAGGCGCGGGCAATCTCGGCCTGATTGGCCCCGTCGTGGTCCTGCAGATAGTCCAGCACTTTGGGCTGGCCCAGAGTCAGACCGGTGTCCTTGAGTTTGGCCAGCAGCTGCCGGTGCACCATGGCTTGGTTGGCTAAAAGCAGATAGTGAAAGCTGTGTTCCATTGCGGTGATCCCTTTCCCGTTTTCGGCATTCGAATTCATTAGTATTCTAATAATTAGCAAGCTAACTTTTGTATTATAGGCGTTTTCGCCCCGCTCTGTCAAGGGTGGAACACCCGGAGAACGCCAAAAGAGCCCTGTGCAGCGCACAGAGCTCTTTTTCAAATCTTGTATCAATCAATTTTGAGGGCCGTTTTGGGGCAGGCGCAGGGTGAACACCACCCGGTCGTCGGCGCTGGCGGCGGCGATGGTGCCCCCGTGCTGCTCCACGATCTGCTTGGCGATGGCCAGGCCCAGACCGGCGTTGCCGCTGGCGCTGGCCCGGGATTCGTCCGCCCGGAAGAACTTTTCGAAGATACGGGCCAGCTTTTCCGGCGGGATGGTGCGGCCCTGGTTCACGAATTGCAGCACCACCGTCTCCCCCTCCAGCCTGCCCTGTACCCGCAGGGTGGTGCCGGGGTCGCTGTAGCTCACCGCGTTGCGCAGCAGATTGTCGAACACCCGGGCCAGCTTGGCCGGGTCGCAGCGGACGGGCAGCTCGGGCGGCAGATCCGCCTGGCAGTCCAGATGTTTTCCCGCCAGCTCCGGCGCAAACTCGCTGACCATCTGGCGCAGCATCAGCGACAGGTCCACCCGGGAAAGCTCCAGCTCCAGATGGCTCAGGCTGAATCGGGTGATCTCGAAGAACTCGTTCACCAGCTCCTCCAGCCGCAGGGCCTTTTCCAGGGCGATGCCGGTGTAGCGGGCCCGGGTGGCCGGGCTGATGTTGGGTTCGTCCACCAGCAGGTTCAGATAGCCGATCACGCTGGTGAGCGGGGTTTTCAAATCATGGGCCAGATAGACGATCAGATCGTTTTTTCGCTGCTCCTCCTGGCGCAGGGCCGCCGCTGCCCGCAGCCCCTGCTCCCGGGCCTGGTTCAGCTGGTCCTGCACAGTTTTCAGCTGGGGCCGCAGCCGGATGGGGTCCTCCCCCGGGCGGGCCAGACGGCCGGCGGCCTCGGTCACCTCGTCCAGATAACGCAGCGGCTTGCAAAAGACCCAGCCGGTGATGAGCACCGTTCCCACTACAATCCACAATACTCCCAGCACCGGCAGAAGGTGCTTTACGATCTCTTTAAACAGGAACACCCACCAGTAGCGGCCCAAGTCCAGCTGAAAATATACAAAGTAAGCGCCGTTGAGCAGCAGCCAGCTCCCGCCCCAGAACGCTGCCAGCATCACGGCCAGCTGCAGGGTCAGACCCAGCGCGGCGCGCCGGTGGGCCCAGTTTTTACGCAGTTCACTCAATGGTATACCCCACTCCCCAAACGGTCTTGATGAATTTCGGCTGGCGGCTCTTTTCGTGCATCTTCTCCCGCAGCCGGGCGATGTGGGTCATCACGGTGTTATTGCCGTCGATGTACTTTTCGCCCCACACCTCCTGGAACAGCTGCTCGCTGGGCACCACCTGCCCCCGGCGGCTGCACAGATACCACAAAATCGAGAATTCCAGCGGCGTGAGGGCCAGCTCCTCCCCGTACAGGGTGCACTTGTGGGTAACCTCGCTGATGCACAGGCCGTTGAACTCGTATTCCCCGCTCTTTTCCGGCTGGGCGGACTGGTTGTACTGGGTGTACCGGCGCAGCTGGGTCTTGACCCGGGCCAGCAGCTCCAGAGGGTTAAAGGGCTTGGTGATATAGTCGTCCGCCCCCAGCATCAGGCCCTGGATCTTGTCCAGATCCTCCACCCGGGCGGTGAGCATCAGGATGGGCCACAGATGCTTTTTGCGAATACGGCGGCAGAGTTCAAAGCCGCTCAGATCCGGCAGCATCACGTCCAGAATGGCCAGGTCCACCGGCTTTTCCGCCACGCATTCCAGCGCATGGGCCGCGTTTTCGCATTTGTATACCGTGTAGCCCTCGTTCGTCAGATAGACCTCCACCAGGTCCGCAATGGCGGCCTCGTCATCCACCAGCAGGATCTTCGCACTCATTCCTGCCATCCCCCTTTTTTCCTTTATTGTTCCGCCTTTTATGATACGGCAAACACCCACCCGGCGCAAGCGCCCGCAAAAAACGCCCTGCTCCGGTATTATCCTACCAGAACAGGGCGCGGATGTGCCTTTCTTTTTGCTTGCGGAAATCTTACGATTTTCTCACGAAGCCCGTCCGAGGGCTTCAGGCCTCCTCCGGGTGATGCTTGCGCCAGGCCAGAAAGCTTTCCAGAATCACCGCGGCGCTCACCGAGTCCAGAATCTCCTTGCGCTTTTTGCCGAAGGTGCCCACCTCGCTGAGCTGGGCGGCAGCGGTAACGGTGGTGCGGCGCTCGTCGCAAAAGCGCACCGGCAGCTGGCCGTCCCGTTCCAGGATCGCCGCCATCTTGCGGGTCTTCTGGGCGCGGGAGCCCTCGGTGCCGTCCATATTGCGGGGCAGGCCCACCACGATCATCTCGGCCTTCTGGGCGCGGGCGGCTTCCAGAATGGCGGCGGCCGCCTTGTTCATGCTCTTTTCCTCGATCTGAGGCAAAGGGGTGGCCAGCAGCTCGCTGGCATCGCTGATGGCAAGGCCGGTGCGGGCGTCGCCGTAGTCCACAGCTAGGATTTTCATGGGGTATGCTCTCCTTTTCCGTTCGATTGGCGCCGCGCGCTCCCACTGCGGTGTCCGGGCAGAAGCGGAGCCCTTTTGAGTATAGCATGGGGCCGATCCCGCTGCAAGCTTGACCGACCCCGCCCTTTGCTGAAAAATCGCAGGAATCAGCGCACCAGTGCCACCGCCACGTCGTTCACATTGGTTCCGGTGGGCCCGGTCACGATCAGACCATCCACCGCCTTCAGCGCATGATAGGCATCGTTTTGGGACAGCGTGCGGAATACATCCCAGCCCCGGTCACGCAGCTCCTGATCGGTGGTGCCGTCCACATAGCCTCCCGCCGCATCGGTGGGGCCGTCCGTGCCGTCGCTGCCCACCGAAAATACGCAGCAATTTTCCAGGCCCGCAAGCAGGGGCGCAGCGGCCAGGGCCAGCTCCTGATTTCGCCCGCCCAAGCCGGTACCGGTCAGATGGACGACTGTTTCGCCCCCCGCAATGAATGCGGTTTTCTTTCCCTGTGCGGCGTGGGTGCGCGCCACTGCCCCTAAAAAGCTGCCCGCCTCCCGTGCCTCGCAGCACAGCTGATCGGTCAGAAGCAGCGGCTCATAACCAAGCGTCCGGCATGCATCGGCCGCCGCTGTACACAGCTGCCGAACGCTTCCGGTGATGCAGGTCGTCACATTGTCCAGCTGCTTGGGGGTCTCCTGCTCCAGCAGCGCCCGCGCCTCCGGCGAAAGCTTCAGCTGGTATTTTTTTGCAATGGCCACTGCCTGCGCACAGGTGGAGGTGTCCGGCGCAGCCGGGCCGCTGGCGATCATATCCAGCGGATCGCCCAGAACGTCGCTCAGAACGATGCTGAACACCCTCGCAGGCGCACAGGCCCGGGCGAAGCGTCCGCCCTTCACCCTCGACAGGCGCTTGCGAATGGTATTTATCTCCACAATGTCCGCGCCGCAGGCCAGCAGCTGACTGGTGATCTCCTGCAGCTCGCCGCCCGGGATCAGCGGCGCTTCAAACAATGCGCTGCCGCCTCCGGAAAGCAGAAACAGGACTGTATCCTGCGGGTTCAGCTGCTCCACCATCCGCAGCGCCTTTTCGGTTGCCGCAAAGCCCTGCTCATCCGGCACGGGGTGAGCAGCCTCATAGCATTCAATGCCCGGCAGCGGGTGCTTCACATGACCGTATTTTGTGATAACGATGCCTCCCGCCAGCGGGCCCGGAAGGCATTTTTCGGCAGCAGCGGCCATCTGCCATGCCGCCTTGCCCACGCTCACAAGAACGGTGCGTTCCCCCGGCTGAAAGCTCTGCAGCGCTCTTTGCACCGCGGCATCCGGTTTCACCTGGCTCAGCGCCACCTTGATCACCGCCTGAGCGTCGTCATAAAGAGTCTGGATCATAAAAATCACCTGTTTCAAAAATGCCCCCGGCGAAAACCGCCGGGGGATGGGGATGTCTTACTGCGCCTGGGAACCTGCCGCATCACCGAAATAGCGGGGCATGTTTTTCAGCGCAATCTGCGGCTGCTGCTGCTCAATCGCGTGAATATAGTCCTGATGCTCCTCGGTCAAAACCCGAAGAACATAATTGGGCGCTTCACGGTCCAGCGAGCAGCCGCGAATCCTGGCAAAATTCATGGTATTGAATTTCAGCTGGGGCATCATCAGGTTTCGCAGCCAGCTGTTCACCATCTGGAACAGTTCATTGCCGGTCATGGCACAGATCTGGTCGTGAAAATCCATATCCGCCTCAAAGAAGCCGTCAAAGTCTTCCGCCTCTGCCGCCGACTGCATCCGCTGCCAGATCGCCTTCAGCTCCTCAATGTCCTGCCTGGAGCGGCGCGCACAGGCGAGCCGGACGCAGTCCGATTCAAAAAAGTTGCGGAATTCACGGATCTGCTCCATATTGTTTGACGTGGCGATCAGGTCTGTGGCTTCCTGGAAGTAATTCAGCAGACTGAACGCGCGCACAAAGGTACCGTCACCTGGCCTGGTCTCCAGAAGCCCCAGCGCGCTCAGCCGCTGCAGTGCGCTGCGCGCGCTCATGCGGCTGACGCCAAACTGGGCAGCCAGCTCGTTTTCAGAAGGGATTTTCTGCCCGTCCTGCCATTCACCGGACGCGATCTTCTGCTTCAGGATGGCGAAGATCTGTTCGCTTACGCTGGTGCGCTGCAGCTTGACAGGTGTCGACTTGTTGTTTTCCACGATGATGCCTCACAATCTGTTTTTTTGTGTTTTATTATAACACAGAAAACAGATCGATGCAGCGTGTTGCTATTGAATCAGGCCACATTGGCAGAGGGCACCAGGCAGCACTGCATGACCGTCATTGCGATGACCATGGTCCAGGTAACCAGCATACCCACCCAGACGTTACCGGTCTTTCGATGCAGGAATGCCGATGCCCCGGCGGCGGTTCCCATCATGCACGGGAAGGTCCAGCCGTAGGAGATGGAGTCCCAATAGGACTGAGGGAACGGTGTGGTGCCGTCACCCAGAACGCGAACACCCACAAACTGGATAATCACCAGTGCGGTGAGAACACCGGCAGACAAAAGAATGTTGAGTGCCACAGCCTTCACGGTGTCCAGGGTCTCGTTGCCTGTATCCTTCAGGCGGCGGGAGTTGGATACGTTCACCCCGATCATGAAGTAAACAGGAATCAACATCAGCATGTAACGCAGGGTGTAGATCACCCGTTCCGGAGTCATGCGCACCAGCTGGCCCGGCATTGAGAAGAGCTGATAGTCCAGCCCCGAAGTACGGGTAACGATATCCAGCCAGCCGTAGCAGACACCCACCACAATCAGGGTGATGGCCACCGCACACAGAATCCTCTTCCACACAAACAGCTTCTCATTGGCCAGTCCAAAACCGAAGTCGGCCGCGGTAATCGTTTCGGTGCGGGATTTGCGATAAAGCTTGACGATGAGCAGAACAATCCCCACCAGTGCGCAGGCCACCAGCCACAGGAAGATCTGATTGACCCACAGGGAGGACCAGAAATCCGTGGGGAAATTCTTCGCCCACATGGTCACCGGTACAAACAGTGCCAGTGGGATGGCCAGATCGGTGATCAGGTGCATAGCCCACTTTTTGCCAGATTTGCCCTGGGAGGGCACCAGAGGAACGTTGACCGCGCTGTAAAAAAGGGGCAGACTGGTCAGCGTGTAGGCTAGAGAGGGAATGAAGAACAGGAACGCTATGAACGCAACTGCAGAGCAGACCAGATATGCGTAGAACACCATCTGGGTATTATCGATGGGATTGGGCGCAGGACTGGACAGCTGCACAAAGTTCAGGATGTCGGTAATCGTCTCATGGTTATACAGCAGTCCCTGGTGGCTCATTCCCTCGATCTCGGAATACATGAAGGCAGTCTGCGCGGCAGGGTCCCCATACAGCGTATCGTCCTGCATGGTATCCCCCAGGCCGCTGCGCTCGGCAATCATGGCACGGGCATTGGCCGTACCGCCCATCACTGCATCCTCATACAGGTCAGCGGTGGCCTCAATGATGTAGTGGTTGGTCTGGGTGGTGAAATCGTTGCCGGTCACCGAGTAGAAAAACGCACCGCCCACGCCCACGATGTTCTTCAGCTTGGGCTTGAATTCGGTATCGCGCTGCTCGATCACCTGAAGCGAAAGATTGGCCATGGAATGACCGGTCACCGTAATCTCGGAAACCATATCCAGCGATTCCAGATATTCCACCGGGGAAACCGCCAGATTATCCGTGGTATTATTTTCGTTCAGAGCAGTCTCCAGCGTACCGGCCAGGTCTGGATTCAGCACGATATATCCTCGGCGCGCCTCCTCAATGGCCCAGTTGATCATATTGTAGCTGGAATTGTTGCGCCCATGGTAGTTGATGATAGCGGGCGCCGGGTTCTGCGCGCTCACCCCATTGGGAATGAACATCAAGCCGGATTGCTCCGCGCCGCCCTCCCCCACAAAGGTCACGCGGGTGATTTTGATGTTGCCAAAATCAGAAGCAATTCCCCACTGCAGGACGCTAAACGCCAGCATTACCACAAACAGGGCTGCCGTCACTATTGCGGCTTTGCGAAGCCGCTTTTTACTGTATGCCGCTTTTTCCATACTGAGCTTCCTTTCTTTTTAATAAAATCGCACAAGCTGTCTAGCTATATAACAGTTATACAGCTAGAGTATTTTTTTGTCAAGCGCGGTCAGAAAAATTCGGCAGATCTATCTAAACAGACACACCAATTCTTGTGAATAACGAACAAAAGGACACCGGCTAAGCCGGTGTCCTTCTGCATTTCCCGTTTCGCCGCAGCCGGATTTTCACGCTGCCCGCAAAAAAACGCCCCGGCTCTTCAAGGAAAAGCCAGGGCGTTTGGGGCAGTTCAGTCGGGCGGGATCAATACAGCTTGGCACCCGCGGGGATGTGCTCGTCCACCATCAGCAGATGCAGCTTTTCTTCGCCCTCCTCGGTATGAATCGCGGAGAGCAGCATGCCGCAGGATTCGATGCCCATCATGGGACGGGGAGGCAGGTTGGTGATGGCAATCAGGGTCTTGCCCACCAGCTCCTCAGGCTCGTAGTAGGCATGGATTCCGCTCAGAATCGTGCGATCCGTGCCGGTACCGTCGTCCAGAGTGAAGTTCAGCAGCTTCTTGGACTTCTTCACGGCCTCACAGGCCTTCACCTTCACGGCGCGGAAGTCGGACTTGGAGAAGGTCTCGAAGTCCACCATATCGGCGAACAGGGGCTCGATCTCCACCTTGGAGAAGTCGATGGGCTCGGCCACGGCAGCGGCAGGCTCAGCCACAGCAGCAGCGGGCTGGGCCTTGACGGCGGCCTTCTCCTGCTTCTTGGGCGCATCCAGCGGCTTCATGGTGGGGAACAGGATGACCTCACGGATGGTGTCGGAGCCGGTGAGCATCATGACGCAGCGGTCGATGCCCATGCCCATGCCGCCCGTGGGAGGCATGCCGTACTCCAGAGCGGTGAGGAAGTCCTCGTCCATCATCTCGGTCTCGTCGTCGCCCCGGTCGCGCAGCTCCAGCTGCTTCTCGAAGCGGGCGCGCTGGTCGATGGGGTCGTTCAGCTCGGAGTAGGCGTTGGCCAGCTCGCTGTGGCAGATGAACAGCTCGAAGCGCTCGGTCAGGCGGGGATCTTCGGGGCTGCGCTTGGTCAGCGGGGATACCTCCACCGGGTACATGGTGATGAAGGTGGGCTGGATCAGCTGCTCCTCAACCTTCTGGTCGAAGCAGGCGTACAGAGCGTTGCCCCAGGTCTTGTCGGCGGTGTCGGCCAGCTCCACGCCGATGGCCTTGGCAGCAGCCACAGCCTCAGCGTCATCGGTGATAACACCGAAGTCCACGCCGGTGTACTCCTTCACGGCGTCCACCATGGTCAGGCGGCGCCAGCCGGGGGTCAGGTCGATGTCCTCGCCCTGCCACTTCACCTGGTAGCTGCCCAGGATCTCCTTGGCGGCGCCGGACAGAATGCCCTCGGCGATGTCCATCATGTCGTGGAAGTCGGCATAGGCCTGGTACAGCTCCACGGTGGTGAACTCGGGGTTGTGCTTGGGGTCCATGCCCTCGTTGCGGAAGATACGGCCGATCTCATACACCCGGTCGATGCCGCCCACGATCAGCCGCTTCAGGGGCAGCTCGGTGGCAATTCGCATGTACATGTCCAGATCCAGGGTGTTGTGATGGGTGATGAAGGGGCGGGCAGCCGCGCCGCCGGCGATGGTGTTCAGCACCGGGGTCTCCACTTCCATGTAGTTGCGCTGATCCAGGTAGGAGCGCATGAAGCGGATGAAGCGGGAGCGGATCTCGAAGGTGCGGCGCACCTCGGGATTCATGATCAGGTCCACATAACGCTGGCGGTAGCGCAGCTCCTGGTCCTTCAGGCCGTGGAACTTCTCGGGCAGGGGCAGCAGGCTCTTGGCCAGCAGCACCACCTCGGTGCAGCGAATGCTGATCTCGCCCATCTTGGTGCGGAACACCTGGCCCTTGATACCGATCACGTCGCCGATATCCAACTTCTTGAAGCCGGCGTATTCCTCCTCGCCGATCACATCGCGACGAACGTACAGCTGGATGTTGCCGGAAGCGTCGCGCAGGTCGGCAAAGCTGGCCTTGCCCATCACGCGCTTGCTCATCATGCGGCCGGCCATGCACACGGTGCGGTCGGTCTCTTCCTCAGCGGCCAGATAATCGTATTCCTTTTTGATGTCCGCGGCGAAAGCGTCCTGCGGATATTTGGTTTTTTGGAAGGGGTCGTTGCCCGCTTCCTGCAGGGCTTTCAGCTTGTCGCGGCGCACAGCGACCAGCTCGTTGTAAGCCTTTTCGCTGAGCTCCTGATCCTGCTGGGGGTTGGGGTTCTTGTTCTCGTTCAGCTCCATGCTATTCCCTCCAAAAAACGCGCCGGTTGGCGCGGATATGATAGTTTGGCCCGCACACGGCGGGCATACTGCCTTATTATAGCACAAAAAGAGGCGCCGTGGCACCTCTTTTTGCGGAAAAACGATCTTCTTTTTTGTGATTTTCGCCGATCACAGGGCAGCGCGGCTGATCTCCAGAATCTTGAAATCAATGGTGCCGCCGTTGGGCAGGGTCACGGTCACGGTCTGGCCCACCTTCTGGCCCATCAGGGCAGCGCCCACGGGGCTCTCGTCGCTGATCTTGCCGTTCAGGGGGTCCGCCTCGGTGGAGCCGGTGATGTCGTACTCCTCAACCTCGCCGTCCTCGTCCTCGATCTTCACGTGGGTGCCCACGGAAACGGTGTCCAGGTTCAGCTCGTCGTTATCGATCACGCGGGCGTTCTTCAGCATGGCCTCCAGCTGGGCGATGCGGCTCTCGATGAAGGCCTGCTCGTTCTTGGCCTCGTCGTACTCGCTGTTCTCGGACAGGTCGCCGAAGCCACGGGCCACCTTGATCTTCTCCGCAACGTCCTTGCGGCGGACGGTCTTCAGTTCCTCCAGCTCGTCCTCCAGGGCCTTCAGGCCGGCGACGGTCACAACAACTTCTTTTACATTGCTCATGGTTCTGTTTACTCCTTAATCTGTGGGAAGCCGCGGCCGCCAAATGCCCTGCCGGACCTGTGGTACCGGCGGTGCCCAAGGGGGGTATGCTTGTTCACAAATCACAATGGGCCGCGGTTTGCTTCCATTTAATTTTGATAGTATAACGAGTTCTGGATGATTTGTCAACCGAACCCCCTTTTTTTGGCTGAATGACCAAAAATTCCTTCTGCTTTTTGGCAAACGGAACGGGGCCCGCGGAAAGGGATTTTTCCCTTCCGCGGGTCCCGTTTTCAATTCATTGTTATGTCAGGGGCAAAGGAATTATTCCTCATCATCGGTGTTGCCGCGCAGCTTCTTGGCTTCCTCGATGACCTTGCCTTCCAGGTTGGAGGGCAGGGGCTCATAGCGGGCGAACTCCAGGGTGAAGTGACCACGCCCCTGGGTCAGCTGGCGCATGAAGGTGGTGAAGTCCTGCATCTCGGCCATGGGTACCTCGGCCACGACCTCCTGCAGGCCGTCCTCGTCCGGGTTCATGCCCAGAACGCGGCCGCGGCGCTTGGTCACGTCGCCCATCACGTCGCCGGTGTTGTCGGCGGGAACGTGGGCCTTCAGGGTGCCCACAGGTTCCAGGATCATGGGACCGGCCTCGGGCAGAGCGGCCTTATAAGCCAGCTTGGCGGCCATGATGAAGGCCATTTCGCTGGAGTCCACGGGATGGTAGCTGCCGTCCAGCAGGGTGGCCTTCAGGCCAACCACCGGGTAGCCCGCCAGCACACCGTGTTCGGCTGCCTGGCGCAGGCCCTTTTCCACCGCGGGGAAGTAGTTCTTGGGCACGCTGCCGCCAAACACCTTCTCCTCGAAGACCAGCTCTTCGCTGTCGCAGGGCTCGAACTCGATCCACACGTCACCGAACTGGCCGTGGCCGCCGGTCTGCTTCTTGTGACGGCCCTGGGCTTTGCACTTCTTGCGCACGGACTCACGGTAGCCCACTCTGGGCACGGTGAGCTCCACATCCACGCCGAATTTCGCCTTCAGCTTGGCGACCACCACGTCCAGATGCTGCTCGCCCAGGCCGCTGATGATCTGCTGGCCGGTCTCGGTATCCACACGGTAGGTCAGGGTGGGGTCCTCTTCCATCAGGCGGGCCAGAGCCGCGCCGATCTTGCCCTCATCGCCCTTCTTGGCCACGCGGATGGCCATGGACAGGGTGGGCGTGGGGAAGGTGGGTGCGGGCAGCTTGACCACACGGCCAGCCTCGCACAGGGTATCGCCGGTCTGGGCGGCAGGCAGCTTGGTCACTGCGCCGATGTCGCCCGCGCAGATCACGTTGGTATCGGTCTGCTTTTTGCCCTTCACGTAGAGCAGCTTGCCCATGCGCTCGGCCTCGCCGGTGCGGGCGTTCACCAGGGCGCTGTCGCTCTTCAAAGTGCCGCTGGCCACCTTCACGTAGGACAGCTTGCCCACAAAGGGATCGGCCACGGTCTTGAACACGTAGGCAGCCAGGGGGGCAGCCTCGTCACAGGTGACCTCCACCGGCTCACCGGCGGCATCCTCGGCCAGAACAGCGGGTGCATCCGCCGGGCTGGGCAGCAGGACCTTCAGGTTGTAAAGCAGCATGTCCAGACCCTGCTGGTTCACGGCACTGCCGCAGAACACGGGGGTGATGGCGCCAGTGCGGCAGCCCTTGGCCAGGCCATTCACGATCTCCTCGGTGGTGAAGGGCTCGCCGGAGAAGAACTTCTCCATCAGCTCGTCGTCGGTCTCGGCCACGGCCTCGCTCATGGCGGCGACCAGGCCCTCCAGACGATGGCCCATCTCGGGCAGCTCCACCTGCACCTGCTTGCCGCTCTCATACTTGAAGGCCTTCTGGCTGAACAGGTTCACATACAGGATGGTGCCGTCGTCCTGCCGCACAGGCACCACGCAGGGGCAGATGCTGGGGCCGAACTTGGTTTTCAGGTTTTCCAGAATCTTATAGTAATTGGCGTTTTCCAGATCGGTCTTGTTCACGAACACGATCTTGCTCTTGCCGTGCTTTTCGGCCAGATGGAAGGCCTTTTCCGCGCCAACGGTCACACCCGAACGGGCCGACACAGTGATCAGAACGCTCTCTGCCGCCTGAATGCCCTCGTACATGCCCAGCTCGAAATCAAACAGGCCGGGGGCGTCGATGAAATTCAGCTTCACACCGTCGTACTCCACGGGGGCAACGGCCGCTGCCAGGCTGGCGTGGCGCTTCTGCTCCTCGGGATCAAAGTCGCACACGGTGTTGCCGTCCTGCACGGTACCGGCGCGCTGCATTTCAGGATCGGTGCTGAACAGCAGTGCTTCGATCAGGGTGGTCTTGCCGCAGCCGGCGTGGCCGGCTACCAGGATGTTTCGGATGTCTTTGTTGGCGTAATTCATAAGTTAATACCCTCTCTTCTGCCGCCTGTTTTGCCACGAGAAATTGCAGCGGCAGCAATCTATACAAAAATCTTATCACAATCACCAAGCTTTTTAAAGATAATGTTCTAAAAAAAGGCTGGTTTCCCTGCACAAAATCCATGGCAAGCTTTGTGCAGATTGCCTATTGACGGAAAAGAGAGCCTTGTTTTTGCGCCAAAACGCACAAAAGGCGCGCCCGTTTTGGGCGCGCCTTTTGGCAGCTTTTAAAACACGTTCTATCACTCGTATCGCTTGAGCATGGGAATCATCAGGGTGAGCACCGCCCAGGCCGCCTGGTAGAGCACCAGCGCGGGCAGAGCCAATGCGGCCATGCCGCCGGTGAAGGCCAACAGCAATGCCAGCACCACGCTGACCAGGATGCCCGCCGCCTGCACCAGAGAGGAGGTGCGCTCAGCCGAAGCTGCGCCCGCCGCCGCCAGCAGACCGCCCACGAAGGAGGTGAAGCTGCCGATGTGAGCCATACAGCCGGGGCTGTACTGCCGGTATTCGGTGGCCGGGGCCAGGGCATGCCGCTCGGCGCCGCTGAGCACCTTCACGCTGCCCTCCTCCAGACCGTAAAGCTGGCTGATCAGCTCGGTGGTCAGCGAGAAGTCATCACTCTTCACCAGCACCGACACGCCCTGACGGTTCAACGCTTCCAGCACATGGGCGGCCTGTTCGTCGGCCTTGTAGCTGACCAGGAACATGCCGAACAGCCGGCCGCTCACCGCCAGATAGATGGGCTGCTTTTTGCCCTTGGTATAGCGGTTCTCGTAGTCCAGCGAGGGGATCTCCACCCCCTGCTTTTCCATCATGGCCCGGTTGCCGATGATCACCCGCTTGTCGCCCGCCCAGGCAGTGAAGCCGAAGCCGGGGTCGTTTTCCAGGCTTTCCACCGGGAACAGAATGTTGGTCTTGCCCTGGATGATGTTCATGAACACATCCCGCAGGGTATCGCAGCCCGCGATGAGCACCGACGCGGCATACAGGATGGCCAGGTCGATGCGCTCCTTCTCAAAGGTCTTGATGCCGTGCAGCCGCACGCTCTTGGCGGGGAACAGATCCTTTGCGCCCACCACGATCATGTTGGCGCCGCTCAGCTCCTCGATGGAGCTCCAGCCGGGCACCACAGCGCCCACCCGGGCGGCGCTCTTCTGCATCAGCATGCCGGGCACCGCCGCCAGCAGGGTGGCGCTGGCCGGGCCGCCCAGACACAGCGTGCCCGCAAAGGCGGTGAAGGCCATGGCCAGACCCTGTTTGGAGAACAGGGCGATCAATGCGGTAAGCAGAGCCGCACCGGCCAGCACCCAGCTCATGCGCTGGAGCATCCGGTCGCTGGCGCGCACCGAGAAACTGCGGCGCAAAAATCCCTCCACCAGGGTGGTGGGACGGCTGGCCACCAAGCAGGGCTCCGGCTCGCCCAGGCCCTCGGCCAGACGGGTGCAGAGCTCACTGTCGGCCAGACGGAAGGCGGCCACGTGCTCGTTTCCGGTGCTGACCAGCCCGAAGTTGCGGCTGATCACACCGCTCATCAGATATTTGCCCAGCGCGCCGAAGCAGAGCAGCAGCGCCGCCGGGGCGGCAAACAGGGTGAGCTTGTCGGCCTCGAAGGAGTCGGCCTTCATCATCAGCACCAGCAGCTGGGCCAGCGCGCCCATTCCTGCCAGAGCCAGCACGCTGTCCGGCGTGGGAGCGCCCCACAGGCCGCGGATGCCGTTCCAGAACACCCGCCAGTTTACCGCGCAGGCCGCAGCCAGCAGCACCAGGTTCACCGCCAGGTAAGCCATGGGCGCCACCGCCGGGTCCACCGCGCCGATGGCGGGCAGCGGACTGTCGCCCACCGCCAGGCCCAGATACAGCAGCACCAGACCCGCCGCGGCGGAAACACCGGTGCGGATGGCGGTGGTCAGGCGCAGCCGGTCCAGATCCTGCTGGACAATCGGCGCGTCCGCCGGGTTTTCGTAGTCCTCCACATATTCCGGGCCGGGCTCCTCCGCAAAGGGCTCGCCGGGAACTTCGTCGCCCAGCAGGCGGGGCGCACCGCCCTTGCCCCCATCGTCCTTTTCCAGCACACGGGTGGCATCCGAGCCGGGCTCGTTGTCCCATTCCACATCCAGCTGCACCGAACCGGTGGGATGTTCCTCCAGCTCCAGCTCCTCGGGCCGCAGCACCATGGTCGGCTGGTCCTCTTCGGCGGGCTGCGGCCGGTCGGATTTTACCGGCTCAGCTTCCACCGTGGGGCTTTCCAGCGGCTCGATCTGCACCGTGCCCACCGGCTGCTGCCGGACAGGCTTTGCAGGCTCGGCCTCCACCGTGGGGCTTTCCAGCGGCTCGATCTGCACCGTGCCCACCGGCTGCTGCCGGACAGGCTTTGCAGGCTCGGCCTCCACCGTGGGGCTCTCTACCGGCTCGATCTTTACCGCGCCCACCGGCTGCTGCCGGACAGGATTCACCGGCTCGGCCACCGGCCGGGTGGGCGCCCGGTCCACCCAGGGTGTGGAACGGGCCGGAGTCTCGTCCGGCAGCGGCAGCTCCACCGTGCCGGAGGCCGGGTCTTCCTGAGACTGGGCACGGCGCTCCCGGTGGAACAGCCGGAAGGGCTCACGCTCCCGGGCAGGCGGCTCCTCGTCCTCTTCCGGGGCGTCCTCCTGCTCTTCGCCGGTCTCCTCGTCGTACTCGTCTTCCTCGTACTCGTCCTCGCTCCATTTGTGCCAGAAGCCGAAGCGGCGGCGCTTGGGCGCCTGCTTCTCCGGCTCGTCCTCCTCCGGATTCAGCTCGGTGGAGTAATCCTCCGCGTCCATGCCCTCCTCATCGTCCAGGGCCTCCGCGTTCTTTTTGCGGCCCACGAACCGGGCGAAAAAGCCCGGGTGCTGCTCCTGCTCCAGATCCGGAATGACCGCCACGCTCTCGCTGAAAAACTTCTGGAAGTCGCTGTCCATCTGGATCGTATCGGACAGGCGGGGCGCTGCGGGCTCCTCCTGCTGGGGCGGGGGCGCCGCCTTGGCGGGCTTTTGCTTTGCCCGGCTCTGACTGCGCTGCTTCTGGGGCTCCGGCGCCGGCTCCTGCCAGAAATTCTGGACCGTCCGGCCCGTCGGGGCGGCCGGGGACTCCGGCGTCTCGCGCCTTGCCGGAGCCGCCTTCTTCTGTTCCAACCCCAGATCTGCCAGGATGTCCTCCACCGAGCCGCCCGCCGCCGGGGCGCTCTGCCCCTGCTTCAGGGTCTCCAGGATATCATCCACCGAGCTGGAATTTCTTTGATCCGCCATGCTCTTTGTTCCTCCGTATGCTAGTTGCTGGCTGGGCTATGCTTCAGCCCTGGCCGCGCTGGCGGGCGATCTCATACAAAATGATGCCCGCCGCCACGCTCACGTTGAAGCTGTCCACTCCGGTGCCGCGGGCCGCCATGGAAAGGCTGACCACACCGTCGCACAGCTTCTTCACCAGCGGGCTCACGCCCCGGCCCTCGCTGCCCATAACCAGGGCCACCGGACCGGACAGATCGTTCTTGTGCAGGGGCGCGCCGTCCATGTCGGCACAGTAGACGAAGACGCCCTGGTCCTTCAGACGGCGAATGCTCTCGCCGATGTTGGCCACGCGGGCCACCGGCAGACGGGCCGCCGCACCGGCGCTGCTCTTCAGCACCGTGGGGGTGATGGCCGCGCCGCCCCGCTTGGGGATCACCACGCCGTGAGCGCCGCACAGCAGCGCCGACCGGATGATCGCACCCAGGTTGTGGGGGTCCTCCACGCCGTCGCACAGCACCAGGAAAGGAGGCTCGCCCTTTTCCTTTGCCAGCTCCAGCAGCTGGTCCAGGCTGGCGTATTCCACCGCGCTGGCAAAGGCGGCCACGCCCTGGTGGCTGTCGGTGCCGCAGGTCAGGCGCAGCTTGTTGGCATGCACCCGCTTGGCCACCGCACCGGCTTCTTTCGCCAGAGCGGTGTAATAGGCGGCCACTGCCTCGGGCAGGGTGTCGGCCAGCAGCACCGTATCCACGCCCGCGCCGCTTTTCAGCAGCTCGGTCACCGGGTTTTTGCCGTAGACCAGGCTGGACGAGGGCTCCTCGGCCTCCGGGCCGCGGGGGGCACGCCGCTCGCCTTCGGGGCGGGCAGGGCCGGGCCGACGGGCGGGGCGCTGGGCGTTGGGGCTGAACTTTTTATCAAACTTCTGAGGCATGGGCCGTCTCCTTTGTCAAAGCCCGTGGACCGGGCCGTGTTATCGCTGTGATTTGCGGTATCCTTTGCGGTTTTTCCCGCAGGTTCCCGCATATAAGTTAAAGTATAACACCATACGGCGTTTTTTGCCACTGTTTGAAGCCAAGTTTTCGGCCCGGACAGTCCCCCTTCCGCTGAAGTTTGGGCGGGCGAGGGCTTTTCCAAACGCACAAAACGCGGTAAAATGCAAGAGGAATTTTTTCGCCCGCTTCCATCAGCCCGTTATACCAGTTGTAAACCGCGAAAAGATTTCCACATGTTGAAAACCCTGTTGAAAGTGTTGACAAGTGGCTGTTTTGAGCCGTTTTTTCAAAATTTGCTCACAATTCCCAACGGGTTTTCAACATCACAGTGGAAAGTTTTCTTCTTAACAGGCTGTTGAACATGAAATATGTCCTTCTCTTTTTCGACAAAACCCAGTGGATGCGGGCGGATTTTTTCTCTTTTTTTACCAGCAAGCGGCCAAAAGCCGCAAAATTCTTACCGATCGGGAGGTACCGCTTTGATCATTGTGGAAAACTGCGGCGGCATGGACCTGGCCGCCACCCTGGACTGCGGCCAGGCATTCCGATGGCAGGCCGATGGAGAGGCCTGGCACGGCATTGTGGAAAACCGGTCCGTCACCGCCCGGATGGAGGGCGATTCGCTGATTCTGGAGGGCGCATCGGAGACCGACCGGGCGTTCTGGGTGCACTATTTTGCCCTGGATATGGACTACCCCGCCCTGCTGGAAAAGTTCTGTTCCGGCAACAAAAAGCTGGCCGAGTGCGTGCGCCACAAGCCGGGCATCCGGGTGCTGCGCCAGCCCTTTTTTGAGACGCTGTGCACCTTTATCATCAGCCAGAACAACAACATTCCCCGCATCAAGGCCATTGTGGAGCGGCTGTGCACCGGGTTGGGCCAGCCGCTGGAGGGCGGCGGCTTCGGCTTCCCCAGCGCCGAAACCCTGGCGGCGCTGGAACCGGAGGACCTGGCCTTTCTGCGGGCGGGCTGGCGGGCGGAATACCTGATCGACGCCGCCCGCCGGGTGGCCTGCGGTCAAATTTATGAAGCCGCCCTGCGCGCCATGCCCATGGAAAACGCCCGGGCTGTTCTGCGCACCGTGAAGGGCGTGGGCCCCAAGGTGGCGGACTGCGTGCTATTGTACAGCCTTTCCTTCTGGAAGGCCTTTCCCATGGACGTATGGATGAAAAAAGCCATGTGCCAGCTGTTCCCCCGCGGGGTGCCGGTGAGCTGCCGCGGCCATGAGGGCATTGCCCAGCAGTTCATCTTCGACTATGCCCGCCACCATCTTCCCAGCGGCCAAAATCAAAAATCCGCACGAAAAATGCAGGTCAAAGAAGCAAGCGGGAATTGATTTTGCGGCCAAGTTGGGTTATACTGTTGGCAGGATAAAAACTTAACATCATGTTTTTATTCTTCCGCACCGCTCTCGGTGCGGTTTTTTAAGAGAGAAAATGGAGGTATCATTATCATGCTGGTAAGCGCAACCGAAATGCTCAACAAAGCCCGCGACGGCCACTATGCCGTTGGCCAGTTCAACATCAACAACCTGGAGTGGACCAAGGCCATCCTGCTCACTGCGCAGGAGCTGAACAGCCCTGTGATCCTGGGTGTGTCCGAGGGCGCCGGCAAGTACATGACCGGCTACAAGACCGTGGCCGCTATGGTTAAGGCCATGATCGAGACCCTGAACATCACCGTTCCCGTTGCCCTGCATCTGGACCACGGCAGCTACGAGGGCGCCAAGGCCTGCATCGAGGCTGGCTTCTCCAGCATCATGTTCGACGGCAGCCACTACGCCATCGACGAGAACGTTGCCAAGACCACCGAGCTGGCTGAGCTGGCTCACTCCAAGGGCATTTCCATCGAGGCCGAGGTTGGCTCCATCGGCGGCGAGGAAGACGGCGTTGTAGGCGCCGGCGAGATCGCTGATCCCGCTGAGTGCAAGAAGATCGCCGACCTGGGCATCGACTTCCTGGCTGCCGGCATCGGCAACATCCACGGCAAGTACCCCGCCAACTGGAAGGGCCTGGACTTCGAGGCTCTGGAGAAGATCCACGAGGCCACCAACGGCATTCCTCTGGTTCTGCACGGCGGCACCGGCATCCCCGCCGACATGATCAAGAAGGCCATCAGCCTGGGCGTTTCCAAGATCAACGTGAACACCGAGTGCCAGCTGGCTTTCGCCGACGCCACCCGTAAGTACATCGAGGCTGGCAAGGATCTGGAAGGCAAGGGCTTCGACCCCCGCAAGCTGCTGGCTCCTGGCTTTGAGGGCATCAAGGCTACCGTTAAGGAGAAGATGGAGCTGTTCGGCAGCGTGAACAAGGCCTAAGCCTTTCCCATTTTTCCACGGGCTTTTTCCCGCAGAATGCAAACGATGGCAGGCCGTCGCGCCTGCCATCGTTTTTTTGTACCCGCCGCAGCTGCGGCCGCTGCGGCGCAATCCATAAAGGAGGAACCTGCACCATGAAGATCAATGTGCTCTATTTCAGCCCCACCGGCGGCACCAAAAGGACCGCGCAGCATCTGGCCGGTGCGCTGGGCGGCGAGACCCTCTGCACCGACCTGACGGTCCATCCGGCCCAGTCGGCCCCTGCCGACGCCGCCGTGATCGCCGTGCCCTCCTTCGGCGGGCGAGTGCCCCCTCTGGCCGCACAGCGCATCCGCCAGCTGAAGGGAGGCGGCGCTCCCGCGGTGCTGCTCTGCGTGTACGGCAACCGCGCCTATGAGGACTGCCTGGTGGAGCTGCAGGATCTGGCCAGCGAGGCCGGATTCCGGGTGGTGGCGGCGGTGGCGGCCATCGCGGAGCATTCCATTGCCCGCCAGTATGCCGCCGGGCGGCCGGACGCACAGGATCTGGCCCGGCTCTCGGCATTCGGCGAAGCGATCCGGGAGAAACTGGCCTGCGGCGAGCTGACCGAGCCGGAACTGCCCGGCAACCGCCCCTACAAGCCCTTCGGCGTGCTGCCCATGCTCCCCGCCCCCACCGGCGGCTGTGTTTCCTGCGGCGTGTGCGCGAAGGAGTGCCCGGCGCAGGCCATCGACCCGCAGGACGTGAGCAAGGTGAACAAGGATGCCTGCATCTCCTGCATGCGCTGCATCGCGGTGTGTCCCCACTCCGCCCGGCAGCTGCCACCGGAAATGCTGGATGTTTTGAGCAACAAGCTGGCCAAGGTCTGCGCGGACCGCAAAGAGAACGAGCTGTATCTGTGACCCGTGCGCTTTCATCGCCTGCTTCCCCGTGTGCCGATGCGGGAAAGCAGGCGATATTTTTTGTAACAAAAGCTGCCGGCTTTCGTATTGAAAAGGCAAGATCGATCGAAAAGGTGGATGATCCATGGAACAGGAGCAATTGGTCCGGCAGCTGAGACAGGGCGACAGCAAGGCGCTGCAGAAGCTCATGGCGCTCTACACCCCCTATCTGTGTACCGTTGCGGCAAACCTGGCGGTGCCGCCGCTCACCCCGCAGGACGTGGAGGAGATCGTCTCCGACGCCTTCGTCCGTCTTTGGCGTCACCGGCAGGACCTGGACCCGGACCGTTCGCTGAAGGGATACCTGGTGAGAATCACCCGAAACCTGGTGGTGGACGCTCTGCGCAGCCGGAAAGCGGAATGTCTTCCGCTGCTGGAGGAGATTCTGGAGCAGGAGACCCCGCTGGAAACCCGGCTGGAGCAAAAGGAAGCGGTGCGCCGGCTGAACAAACATCTGGCAGCGCTTTCCCCGGCGGACCGGGAGCTGCTGCTCCGCTTTTATTACGACAACCAACGCATTGCCGCCATCGCCGGGGCGCTTGGGATCAGCCCCGGCGCACTGCGGGTGCGATTGTTCCGGCTGCGGGCGCAGCTGAAGAAAAACCTGGAGGGAGAGGAGCAGCAATGAACGAGCCGATGGAACTGCACGAACTGTTTGCGGCACTGGACGATGTCCGGCAGACCGACCCACAGGGCGCGGATGCCGGGAAGATTCAAAAGCGGACGCTGGAACAGCTCGCCCTTTTGGACGGGACGGAACGGCCGGCGCACAGGCTTCCCCGCAAATTTTTCCTCACCGGACTGGCGGCGGCGCTGGCCGTGGCCCTGGCCGCCTGTGCCTGCGCGGTTTCGGCGCAGGTGTGGGGCGTCCGGCTGTTTGACCGGCAGGAAAAGCAGCAGCTGCAAAAGCCCCTGTATGCCGTGAGCACCAGCGCCAGCCAGCCGGATGAAGAGCCGGGCGAACGGCTGCTTGCCGGGTTCAGCGGAGAGATTCTGGATGTGGACTGGCTGGAAGAAAACGACGTGCTGTTTTTCGACGAGGTGGGCACGGTTTGCGGCGTGGCGAACGGCGAATGCATGGAATTCCCGGCATTTGTGTTCGACAACGGCGAAATTGCCATTCTCACAAAGGAGGACGGCAGCGGCTGGGTCCTGGAAGAAAACGGCCAGCTCACCCTCTCGCTGCGGCAGAACACAGAGGACAATCCCCAGGCCAGCCCGGGCGGCGACCGCCTGGCGCTGGGCGTGATCGTGGACGGAATCCCCTGTGAGCTCACCTGCGGCAAGGACGCGAAGCTGGAATACACCTATACAGCTCACGAGGCCGGAGAGGTGTATTTCTATGTGCAGAACTTCTCCGCCGGGCCGATCGTGATCGAGGATGCGGCGGTCGGTACATCATAACATCCACACAATAAAAAGGCAGGGCAAATCCCGGGTGGGATTCGCCCTGCCTTTTTCTCAAATCAATACTCCGGGAACCACTCTCGCAGGCTGCGGCGCTCGCCGTTTACGTAGATCTCCACATGGCAATGATTTCCGGTGGAGTTTCCGGTGCTGCCCACGGTGCCGATCACCGCGCCCTGCTCCACCTGGGTGTCCACGCCCACGTTCAGGTCCTTCAGATGGGAATACAGGGTGCGCACCCCGCCCTCATGGTCGATGATCACATAATTGCCGTAGCTATAGTGGTAGCCTGCGGCGGTCACCGTACCGGCCGCCATAGCGCACACCTGGGACCCACTGGGGGCGATCACATCCGCGCCCTTGTGGTAATAACTCATCCAGCGGCTCACATAGGTGTAGCCGGGCACCGGCCAGATCAGCGATACCGAGGTTTCGCTGTCCACCGCATTCTGCTGCCCGGTCTCGCTGCTCTCCACCGCGTTTTTGACCAGGTTCAGGTCGCCGTTATACCGCACAATGCCCTTCACCGGGGCCTGCAGGGTGATGCGGTCCACCTCCTGGTAATCTGTCAGAACGTTTTGCTCGTCGTAAAAGGCCCAGCCGCTCACCTCGTCCAGTCCGTCCGCCGCACGGCGCTCGATCACATACTGCCCGTCGGCCAGACTCTCATCCTGCTCATATTCATATTCCCCGGCCACGCTCTGCTCCTCGCGCACCCACTGTACGCTGGCCTGCCCCTCGGCCAGAGCAGGCTTTTCCTCCGGCTCCGGCATGGGAGCGGGCACCGCCTGGCGGGCGGCGGACTGGGATTGCTGCTGCAAAAAGCTCAGCTGTTCCAGCCCGTTTGCGGCCAGGCGTTCCGGCTCGGCAGACACCCCCGCCGACAGGCTCGCCGCCGTGCAGGCGGTCAGGCAGACGGCAGCCAGCAGCCCCGCCGCCGCAGCCAGCATCTGACGGCGGCTGGCCCTGGGCTGCTCGAACAGGGCAAGCAGCCGCGTTTTCAGATTGTCCGGCCCGGCGCTCATGCCCGAGGCTCCGGCGGGCAGCGGCCCGGCCGCGGCCGCCAGCAGCACCCGTCCGTAGGCCTTGCGCTGTTCCTTGTTCAGCCCGTGCACCGCCGCCTCGTCGCAGGCCAGCTCGCACAGCCGTTCCATCCGGGCGGCCTGCCAGTGGCAGAGGGGGTTGAACCAGTGGACCCGGCAGGCCAGCCGCAGCGCAGCCTTGCCCCACAGATCGCCGCCGTTCAGGTGAGCCAGCTCATGGCGCAGCGCCAGCTCCAGCGCTCCCTCGTCCATGCCCTGGGGCAGATACAGCACCGGCCGCAGCACCCCCACCAGCAGCGGCGTGCTCACGCCCGGGCAGACGTAAGCCCGGGGCGGGGCGATGTGCCCGCTTTCCAGACTGACCCGGCGCAGCAGGCGCTGTTCCGTCTCGCTCAGCGGGCCTCGCACCCGGCGCAGCGCCCGGCAAAAACGCCGGTACCCCGCCAGCTGCCACAGAGTAAACAGCACGACCCCCAGCGCCCACAGCCAGGGCAGCACCGCCAGCAGCTGACCGGCCAACTGAGGCTGCACCGGCTCCACCGGCTGGGCCAGCGGGGCGGTCATCACCGGCCGGGCGCTGATGTTCACGGTATGCACCGCCGTCTGGGCCGCATTTTCCAGCGCCTGCCCCACCGGTTCCAGCCCGGTGGAGTACTTCAAACCCGGCAGCAGAGCCAGCAGCGGCCCCACCGGCAGCAGGAAAAAGCCCGTGATACACCCCAGCGCCCGCCGCTGCCAGCGCCAGCTCAGCCGTTTCAGCAGCGGAGCGAGGGCACGCCCCAGCAGCGCCGCCACCGCGCCTGCCAGGCTGGTGGGCAGCAGCCAGGTGTAGAACAGTTCATACATCGGCTTCGCTCACCTCGTTTCCAGCCAGTCCCGCAGTTCGTCCAGCTGGTCGCCGGAAAGGGCCTTGCCGTCGTAAAGGGCGGCCACCATACTTTTTACACTGCCGCTGTACAGCTTGGTCAGCAGCTCCTGGGCTTCAGCCGCCCGGTACTGCTCGCTGCTCACGCAGGCGGTATACACATTTTGTTTGCCCCGCTTTTCCACCTTCAACGCCCCCTTGGCCGCCATGCGGGCCAAAAAGGTCAGCAGGGTGGTGGGCTTCCAGCCCTTCTGCTGCAGCGGACCGGCCAGCTCGGCAGCCGTGACCGGCCGCCCCAGCTTCCAGATCTGCTCCATGATTTCCAGTTCCGCTTCCGACAGTCGCATGATAAGCGCGCTCCTTCCATTGTTTGACCAGCAATTCATTTCTACATCTTGTAGTCCCATCTTTATTCTAACAGATGTAGAGCAAGGCCGCAAGCCCCTTTGAACCGGCTTATCTCCCTGCTCTGTAGCCATTTTGTTACAAAACTTCCTCAGTTTTTTGTACAAATTGTTACTTTTTTGATGCTGTTTCTTCATAGAATGTTCATACATTGAGGGTATGATAGGAAAACGTTCCGAGGCAGTGGCGCAAACGTGCCCACCGGAACAATCCGGCGCCCTATGGTTTATGGGGCGATTTTCCGAATCAAAACGAAAAGGAGAATGACATCATGAAACTGTCTTCTAAGATCATCGCCGTTGCTTGCGTGGCCGCTCTGGCCCTGTCTCTGGTTGCCTGCGGTGGCAGCGAGACCACCAGCACTGCTTCCAGCGCTGCTGCTTCCACCAGCACTGCCGCTTCCTCTGAGGCTGCTTCCTCTGAGGCTGCTTCCAGCGAGGCTGCTTCTTCCGAGGCCGCTTCCTCTGAGGCTGCTTCCAGCGAGGCTGCCGCTTCCGAGGCCGCTTCTTCTGAGGCTGCTTCCAGCGAGGCTGCTTCCGCTTCTGCCGAGGCCTAATCGATCTGAAACAGCAAAACGCCCAGCCATCCGGCTGGGCGTTTTTTGTTTGTCCGGGGCGCGGGCGGTTCAGTCCACCGCCCGTTCCAGCCGCAGCACCGCCACCGAAATATCGTCCGGCCTGCGGCGGCCCTCCGCCCGTTTCTGGGCCATATCTGCCAGCAGCTCGGCGGTCTGCTGCGGGGTATGGCCGCTGGCGGCGCAGAGCTCCAGCTGCTGGCACAGCCAGCCGCTGCCGTCGGTAAGCGCGCCGTCGCTCACCAGCACCACCCAGTCCCCCTCGTTCAGGGCCACTGCATCCTGCTGGCCCACCACCTGCTCCAGAATGCCCACCGGCAGGCTGCTGCCATCCAGCGCCTGAGCCTTGCCCCCCCGCAAAAGCAGCGTGGGGCAGGCCCCTGCCTTGAACAGGCTGGCCCGGCCGGTGTAAAGGTCCACCGTGACCAGATCCATGGTGGCGGCGCTCTCCTCGTCGCTTTTTAAGGCCAGAGCCACATTCACCAGCCGGGCGGCGCTCTGGGCCCCGAAGCCCGCTTTCAAAAGCCTTGCCGCCAGGGTGGCTGCCAGCGTGCCGTCGATGGCGGCGGGGCGGCCCACGCCCATGCCGTCGCAGAGCAGCAGATGGGCATTGCCGAAGCAATCGCAGAACTGCTCCACCGCGTCGCCGCAGGCCCCCGCCTTGGCCGGACGTGCCGCCAGCCCATACCGGGGAAAATACAGCGGCTGCTCGCTGAAGGTGATGGTGGTCACCGCCCGGCAGTGGTCCACCCGGGGCAGGGTGAGCGGCCGGTGCAGAATGCGCTGGGCTTCCTCGGTGATCTCGCTCAGCTCCTGCTGGCTGAAGGGAGTACGGCTCACCGTGACTCCCGCCCGCAGGCGGCCCGCCGCGTCGAAGCCCGCCTGGCATTCCAGCGGCTCCAGTCCTATGGAGGAAAACAGCCGTCCCAGCTGCTCGGTCTTGCCCACATCCGGCACAATGCTCTGACCCAGCTGCCCGGCCATCTGGCTCAGCGCCTGGGCCATGGCGCTGTACTGCTCGGTGAGAGCCGCCCGCATGGCTCCGGCCTTGACCCGGCTCTCCCGCCTGCCCCGGTACAGCGCGTACCCCCGGCTGGAACAGCTGCACAGCTCGGTGGGATGGATGCAGCGGCAGAACTGGCCGGGTAACTGCTCCAGTGCCGCCCGGCCCTGCTGCTCCAGAATGGGCTTGAGCCGGTAGAAGCCGTCCATGGTGGTGCTGTAGTCCTGCACCCAGCAGCGCTCCCGGCTGCCGCAGGTGCGGCAGAGCTCCTCGGCCACATAGTCCACCACCCAGTTGTAGCTCTCGCCCCGCCGGGGCAGGGTCTCATACACCTGGTTCACGGTGTCGGCAATGCCGGTGAGGGCGTTGGCCACGCTCTCCAGCTGACTCACCGCTCCGGCCACCCGGGGCCGCTGTGCAGCGGCGGGATCGGTCTGTCCGGGCAGCGAGGCCAGCAGGCGGGCGGGCAGGGCAAAGAAGGCCGCTTCCCCCAGCGCGGCGCTGCCCAGAAAGCCCACTGCCAGGCTGCTTTGGGGTGCGGCCAGCACCCCCAGCAGCCCGCCCGCCAGAAACAGGGTGGCGCAGCCCAGCCGCTCCCCGGGGGTGAAGTAGGCTGCCGCCAGACAGCCCACCGCCACCGCCAGCCCGGCAAAGCAGAGATCCGGGTCCGCCGCGGCCAGCGCCCCCGCCCCGCACAAACAGAAGATGGCGCAGTCCCGCAGCCTGCCCCGGAAGGCCAGAGCCAGGCCGCCCGCCGCCAGTACCACCACGCCGGGCAGCAGCCCCATGGCGGGCAGCTGCTGCAGGCCGCAGAGCCCCGCGCAGCAGAGCAGCAGGCTCTCGGCCCCCAGGGGCCCGCCTCTCCGGGCTCTGGCGCCCGCCCGGAACAGCCCCCAGCCCCAGGCAGTGGCCAGAGCCGCGTCGCCCACCGCTGCCACCGACTGGGCCGGGCCTGCCAGCCCGCTCATCGCCAGCATGAGCTGAACGGTCAGCAGGGTTCCGCACCCCCCCGCGGCGGCGGGCCAGAACTGCTCCCGAAACATGGCCCGCCCGGCCAGGACCACCGCGGCCGCCGCCAGATAGCGCAGCCCGTCGGCCAGGGGCAGAAAGATCAGATACCCGGCCAGCACACCCGCGCCCGCCGCCCACAGCCGGGCCGTGCCCGCTCCCATGAGCAGCGCCAGACCAAAGGGGTGCAGTCCCCCGAACACACTGCCCGCGGCCAGCAGCGCGCCCAGCGCGCCGGACGCCAGCTGCTGCAGCCCCGGCCCCCAGCCGGCCAGCCGCCGCAGGGGCAAAAGCCGCAATTTTTCACCCATAACATTCCACCTCGTTTTTTCTGATTTTTGCCGCCGGGGCATAATCCGCCCCGGACCTGCATAGAATCAGTATAAAAAGGCCCTGCGGCAAAAAATGCCGCAGGGCCTTGCTTTTGCAAAAAGGGGCAGGAACAAACAAAAAGCCCGCTTTCCAAACGGAAAGCGGGCAAAATGCATTTTACAGCAGCTCCAGAGCGGCGCGGATGCGCTTGACGGTCTCCTCGCGGCCCATCATGGCGGCCAGGTCGGTGCCGCCGCCGGGGGTGCGCTGCTTGCCGGACAGGGCGATGCCCAGCGGGAACAGCAGCCAGCCGTTCTTCACGCCCATCTCCTCGGCCTTCACCTTGCAGGCCTCGAAGATAGCGTCCCGGTTCCAGTCCGCCAGGTTCTCCAGCAGGGGCAGCAGAGCCTCCAGAGCCTGCTTGGCAGTCTCGGGATTGGTCTTCTGCTTCTTGTTGGTGTACAGGTCGGTGGTGTAGGGCACCACGGCGTCGAAGAAGTCCAGCTGCTCGGGGATCTCGCCCAGCACCTCGCAGCGGGGCTGCAGGTTGGCGCAGAGCAGGTCGCGGTCGATCTCCACATGCACGGCCTGGTCGATCCAGGGATCGGCCATTGCGCGGAACTTCTCGGCGGGCAGACGGCGGATGTACTCCGCGTTGATGGCCCGCAGCTTCAGGGGATCGAAGATGGCCGGGCTCTTGCTGATGCCGGACTCATCAAAGATCTTGACCATCTCCTCCAGGGTGAAGATCTCCTCTTCGCCCTTGGGGCTCCAGCCCAGCAGCAGGATGTAGTTCAGGATGGCCTCGCTCAGGTAGCCCTTCGCCACCAGATCCTGATAGGAAGCGTCGCCGTTGCGCTTGGACAGCTTGTTCTGAGCGTCCTTCATAACAGGCGGGCAGTGGATGTAGGTGGGAACCTCCCAGCCGAAGGCCTGGTACAGCAGGTTGTACTTGGGCGCGCTGGACAGGTACTCCGAGCCGCGGATCACGTGGGTGATGCCCATCAGGTGGTCGTCCACCACGTTGGCGAAGTTGTAGGTGGGCATGCCGTCGGTCTTGATGAGGATCTGGTCCTCCAGCTCGGCGTTGTTCACCTCGATGTGGCCGTAGACCACGTCGTCAAAGCTGGTCACGCCCTCCTTGGGCATCTTCTGGCGGATGACGTAGGGCACGCCCGCGGCCAGCTTCTCGTCAATCTCAGCCTGGCTCAGGTTGCGGCAGTGGCCGTCGTAATGACCCACCACGGCGCCGCCGGCCTTCTGCTCCTCGCGCATCTTTTCCAGACGCTCGGGGGTGCAGAAGCAGTAGTAGGCCTGACCGGCCTTCACCAGCTGCTCAGCGTATTCCTTGAACATGCCCATGCGCTCGCTCTGCACATAGGGACCCACCGGGCCGCCCACGTCGGGACCTTCGTCCCACAGCAGACCGGTCTGGCGCAGGGTGTTGTAGATGATGTCCACCGCGCCGTCCACGTAGCGTTCCTGGTCGGTGTCTTCAATGCGCAGGATGAAGGTGCCATCCTTGCTTTTCGCCTTCAGGTAGGCATACAGAGCGGTGCGCAGGTTGCCCACGTGCATGTAGCCGGTGGGGCTGGGCGCAAAACGGGTGCGTACGGTATTGTTCGCCATGATCGTTTCTACTCCTTTTATCCTCACGCGCCCGGGGCGGCAAGCAGCGCTGGACGGGCGGTTTGTTTCTCTTGTTTATTGTAAGGTGCGCACATCGGCTTGTCAACCGGGCCGCAAAACTTCTTCGCTTTACAAGCCCTTGCCCCTTTTATTATAATAGGAAAAGACCTGTTGGATTTTTCCATGCAAAAGGAGCGTTTCCATGAATTTTCTTTCTTTGTCTTTTGCCGGGTTCGGCGCGCTGGTGTTCGCCGGCTGGTGGGGTCTGCCCGCCAAGGCCCGGCCCTGGCTGCTGGCGGCGGCGAACCTGGTCTTTGCCGGGCTGTTCGGGGCCAAGGCGGTGATCTGCCTGGTGCTCATCTGCCTGGCGGGCTATCTGTGCGGCCTGTGGGCCCAGAAGGGCGGCGGCCGGGCAGCCATGTGGCTGGGCGTGCTGCTGAGCCTTGCTCCGCTGGCGGCCTACAAATACCTGCCGCTGGCCTCCCCTGCCCTGTTCGAGGGGCTTGTGGCTCCGGTGGGCCTGAGCTTTTATGTGTTCAAGACCATCAGCTATCTGGCGGATGTGGCCAAGGGCCGCATCCAGGCCGAGAAGTGCCCGTTGTGCTACTTCAACTACGTGGGCTTCTTCCCCCAGCTGGCCAGCGGTCCCATCCAGCGGGCGGGCAGCCTGCTGCCGCAGCTGAAAGCCCCCGCGATGACCTTCGACCGTGCGCTGGCCTACACCGGCTGCGTGCGTTTTTGCTGGGGCATGTTCTTGAAAAAGTGCCTGGCGGACCAGCTGGCGGGCTATCAGGGCGCGCTGTACCAGCCGGACCACTACTACAGCCTGGGCATCGTCTGGTCGCTGCTGGCCTACACCCTGTATCTGTACTTTGACTTTGCCAGCTACTCCCAGATGTCCATCGGCGTGGCCAATCTGCTGGGTCTGCGGGTGGAGGAAAACTTTCTCAGCCCCTATTTCTCCCGCAGCATCGGCGAGTTCTGGCGACGCTGGCATGTGAGCCTTTCCAGCTTTTTAAGGGACTACATCTACATTCCCCTGGGCGGCAGCCGCAACGGCGTGCCGGTGCTGGTTCTGGCCACCATGGTCACCTTCGTGCTTTCCGGCGCATGGCACGGCGCCACCGCCGGGTTCCTGGTCTGGGGCGCGCTGCACGGCGTTTACCTGCTGATTGGCCGGGCCACCAAAAAGGCCCGTGCCGCCGCCTGGGGCGCCCTCGGTCAGGGCGAAAACAGCCCGCTGCGGTCGGTGGTGGGTTGTCTGTTCACCTTCGTGCTGGTGAACATCGGCTGGTTCTTCTTCATGACCGGCACCCTGCATCAGGCACAGCTGGTGGCCCAGTATCTGTTCCAGCCCTTCTCCTTCAGCCTGCAATATCTGAAGGAGAGCTTCACCCAGCTGGGCTACACCCCGGCCAGCATGCTCCAGCTGGGGCTGTTCACCCTGCTGGCCGCCGGGATCGACTGGTCTTCCCGCAAGGAGGGCTTCGGGGCCTGGGCGGCGCGTCAGAAGCCGGTGCCGCTGGTGCTGCTTTGCTATCTGTGCGTGTTTGCCAGCCTGTTCTTTGGCGCGGCGGGCACCCTGCAGAACGTCTATTTCGCATTTTAAGGAGGACAGGCCGGTATGAAACGATTTTTGGCAGTTGTGGCGCTGTTCCTCGCGCCGGTAATCCTGGTGTGCGGTGTGTTCGGGCTGGCGGTATACACCAGCGGCGAATGGCGCACCGAGGAAGAGGTGGCCCAGATGGTGCTGGACGGCGAGCCCGCCTTCCTGGGCCTTGCCTACCGGGACAACACCCGTTACTACAAGCATCTGGTGGCCAGCGGCAAGGGCGCGGACCTGCTGGTGCTGGGCACCAGCCGCAGCATGCAGTTCCACAGCGAGTTCTTCACCACCGACAGCTTTTACAATGCGGGCGGCGGCAGCGGCTACATCAACGAGTTTCAGTATTTTCTGGAGAACCTGCCCGAGGAAAGCCTGCCCGACACCCTCATCATGGTGATGGACCAGTACTTCTTCAACCAGGCCTGGGTGGGCACCGGCGGCATGCCGGAGGCCTTCGACTACGGGCACTATGAATTTTCCGCCAAGACCGCTTTGTCTGAGGCCATGCGGGGCTGGGCCGCGGGCAAATACTCCCTGCTGGATGTGTTCCCCCCCCACCCGGATGTGTACGGCATGGCGGCGGTGGGCCGGGGCAGCGGCTTCAACCCGGACGGCAGCTACTGCTACGGGCGGCTTCTGGATCACCCGGAGGAGGGCACCGACGTGGGCTTCCACGACACCTACGACCGCATTTTAAAAGGCACCAACCGCTTTGAATACGGCGAGTATGTGTATCCCACCAGCACCGAGGTGGTCCAGCGTCTGCTGGCCTGGTGCAACGACCGGGGCATTCAGGTGGTGCTCATCATCCCGCCCTACGCCCCCAGCGTTTACGAGCGGATGGCCGAGAGCGGCAACTACGGTTACTTCGACTGGATTCCCAAGATCCTCACCGAGCTGTGCGCGCCCTACGGCTACGAGGTCTACGACTTCAGCTATATGCCGGACACCAGCGACGACGAGTACATCGACGGCTACCACGGCGGCGACCGGGTCTACGCCCGGCTCACCCGGCAGCTGGCCGAGCAGAGCACCATTCTGGAGGGCCTGATCGACACCGATTATCTGGACGCCGCCCTGGCCGACAGCGGCAATCCCCTGCGGCTGGCCCAGTAAGGCTTGACAGCACACAGCCAGCGGCTATAATACAAGTATCAGTTACGGGCGTTTTGCAGCGCCCAAAAAGAAATGAGGCAGAAACAATGAGCGAAGAAATACAGCGCAAGAAGCGCATCCTGTCCGGCATCCAGCCCACCGGTACCTTTACCCTGGGCAACTATGTGGGCGCGGTGCGCAACTGGGGCGCTTTACAGGAAGAATACGACTGCCTGTACATGGTGGCGAACCTGCATGCCATCACCGTGCGGCAGGACCCGGCGGCCCTGCGCCGTCAGACCCGGGAGGCCGCGGCCATGCTGCTGGCCACCGGCATCGACCCGGAGAAGAGCGTGCTGTTCGTGCAGAGCCACGTGCGCGCCCACGCCGAGCTTTCCTGGATTCTGGCCTGCAACACCCAGTTCGGCGAGCTGGGCCGCATGACCCAGTTCAAGGACAAGAGCGCCAAGCACGCCGACAACGTGAACGCCGGCCTGTTCACCTACCCTGTTCTGATGGCGGCGGACATTCTGGTGTACAACGCGGACCTGGTGCCCGTGGGTGTGGACCAGAAGCAGCATCTGGAGCTGGCCCGCAACGTGGCCCAGCGCTTCAACAATCAGTACAGCCCCACCTTCACCCTGCCCGAGCCCTACATCGCCAAGACCGGCGCCAAGATCATGAGCCTGCAGGAGCCGGAAAAGAAGATGAGCAAGTCCGACACCAACGCCAACAGCTTCATCCTGATGACCGACGACACGGACACCATCCTGCGCAAGTTCAAGCGCGCCGTGACCGACAGCGAGGGCACCGTGCGCGCCGGTGAGGACAAGCCCGGCGTGACCAACCTGATGAGCATTTACAGCGTGCTCACCGGCAAGGACTTCGCCGCCATCGAGAAGGAGTTCGAGGGCCAGGGCTACGGTGTGTTCAAGGAGGCCGTGGCCGGCAGCGTGATCGACGCCTTCCGCCCCATCCAGGAGGAATACGCCCGCATCCTGGCCGACAAGCAGTATCTGGACGGCGTGCTCGCCGAGGGCGCCGAAAAGGCCAGCCGCATGGCCGACCGGATGGTCAGCAAGGTCTACAAAAAAGTGGGCATGCTGCAGCTGTAATCCCTGTACATTTCAAAGCAGCCCGTCCGGGCACGCCATTCGGCGGCCGGACGGGCTGCTTTTTTTGCCTAAAAATCCGGGTTTCGCCCCGGAAAAAAGCATTTTCCAATTATTTGCCATATATTGACATTTTTTCCATGGTGGTTTATAATGAAGCAAACGGGCGAGTATTCCCTGTTCGCCCGTTTCCCATGACCGACTCTTTTCCCAAGAACCCAATTCCCAAACAAAAGGAGAGATCGCATTATGAAATCCACTGGCATGGTCCGCAAGATCGACAACCTGGGCCGCATCGTGCTGCCCATCGAGCTGCGCCGGGTACTGGAGATCGACCAGGACTCCTCCCTGCAGATCTTCGTGGAAGGCGACGAGATCATTCTGAAAAAGTATCAGCCCGCCTGCGTGTTCTGCGGCGAGGCCAAGGGCGTGATGCAGTTTCACGGCCGCAACATCTGCGCCGAGTGCCGCAAAGCCATCGGCCAGCTGTAATCTTCCAAACCGAATGCACAAAAAAAGACCGGGACCCTGCGGGGCTCCGGTCTTTTGCTTTTTTGGTTATTTCTGCTTGTCGATGCGCTTCTCGCTGTTTTTGATCAGCATCATCAGGCTGCCGGAATACAGGCGGTAATCCTGCTCCAGGCTCTGGCTGGTCATGGCAAAGCAGCCGGTGTCCTTCATGGGGGCGCTGCTGCCCACCTCTTCCCCGGCCAGGATAGCGGCCACGTTGGCCTCGGCGGTATCCATGGCGGCGGAGGAATAGCCGTTCCAGCGGCCGTTGCTCACGCTGAACAGGCTGCTGGCGTTCTTGGCGTTGGAGGAATAGAGCAGGCGGAACATCTTGTACACCGCCACGCTCAGATAGCCGCTCACCTCGCTGATCAGATCGCTGTTCTGGCTGGCGCCCAGCTTGTCGTACAGGATGTTCAGGCTGTTGGAGATCAGCTTTTTGTTCATGGTGGGCAGGGTGCTGCCGCGATAGATGCTGTCCCGCGCGGCGTCCGGGCTGGGAATGTCCTCCACCCGCAGGGTCAGACCGTTCCGGTCCGGGCTGCGGCCCAGCAGGTAATCGCACGACACGTCATAGTACTCCGCCACGCGCACCACAAAGTCCAGCCCGCATTCGCGGATGCCCTTCTCGTAGTGGGACAGCAAAGCCTGGGATACACCCAGATCCGCAGCCGCCTGCTTCTGGGTGATGCCCCGCTCTTTGCGCAGCAGGGTAATGATCCGGTTAAATTCAGTCGTCATGCACTATCTACCTCTTTGTTCCGCAAGTCCGTCCTGTCTGCGCCTGGCACAGGCCACCCGCAGAGACAATTACGTATCGTAAATTATAAAACAACCAAAACGCTTTGTAAATACAATTTTCGCCAATATTCTATTTGTTTTTTCGTAGGTTTTGCCTAATATTGACTTTGACACCTAGATGTATGATAATAAACAGGAGTTCTTTTCTAAATATTGTGTTTCAAGAATTTTCCATTTAGTATTATGTTACTATTTTGTAACCATTTTCTTTGCTTTCAGGAGGGATTTTTTTGAAGACCTTTACCCTGCACCTGATCCGCCACGGGCTGACCCAGGGCAATCTGGACGGGCTTTATGTGGGCGGCGGCACCGATCTGCCCCTGTGCGATGAGGGCCGTGCCCAGCTGGAGGAGCTGTGCGGCCGGTTTGAATACCCCCAGCCTCCGCTGGTGTTCACCTCGCCCCTGCTGCGGGCCACCCAGACCGCGGACATTCTCTTCCCCACCGCCCGCAAGCTGGCCATCGACCAGCTGCGGGAAGCGGGCTTCGGCGTGTTTGAGGGCCGCAAGGTGAGCGAGCTGGTGCACGAGCCGGATTTCGCCCGCTGGATGGACCCCACCTCCGGCTTTACGCCCCAGGGCGCGGAGCCCACGGCCCAGTTCCACCGGCGCTGCGGCGAGACCCTGATGAAGCTGTTCGAGTACATGATCCGCTCCGGCACCGAGGAGGCCGCCTGCGTGACCCACGGCGGCGTGATCATGAGCATGCTGGCCCAGAAGGCTCTGCCCCAGCGCAAGCCCGAGGACTGGATGGCCGACCCGGGCGCGGGCTATACCCTGCGCACCGACACCACTCTCTGGATGCGGGACGGCATTGTGGAGGCGGTGGACATCGTTCCCTTCGGCTACCTGGACGATCAGCCGGAAGCCTGACCCATCCTCAACGGAAAAAGACAGCCCTGAGCGCGCAGCTCAGGGCTGTTTTCCTTTTGGTATGTCCGCAGAGGTCACATCACGCCCAGCACAAAGAGCGCCGTCAGCATCCCCGCCACGCCCAGCAGGATGGACAGGGAGTTGATGAAGCTGGCCAGGCCCTCATCGCCGCCGCACTTTTCGGTGAAGGCCGGGGCGATCACCGAGATGGGGGCAAATACCATGACCGCAAGCCCCTGGCGGATGCCCAGCGAGAAGGGAGCCAGCCAGAAGACCAACACCGAGAACACCAGCGCCGCCGCCAGGCGAACGCCCAGCACCCGCACCGCGCTCCACAGGTATTCCGGCCGGGCCTTGATCTGGAACATGGCGCCCACCATCAGCATGGCCAGAAAGGGATTGGCCGCGGCGATGGGGCTGATGAAGTCCAGCAGGCCCTGGGGCACCACGACCCCCAGGATCATCAGCACCAGCATGGTGATGTAGGTCACAAAGGGCACCGAGCTGAGCAGCTTTTTGCCCACGCTTTTCAGGTCCGGCTTTTCGCCGCCGCATACCACCGAGACCAGCGCATAGGTCCCGCCGGTGCACATGATGGAGTTGCCCACATCGAACAGACAGGCGCCCATCACCGCTTCCGCTCCCAGAAAGCTCTGCAAAAAGGGCAATGCGAACGCTCCGATGTTCCAGCCTGGGAAGTTGACCATGTTCAAGATCCGTTCCCCGGTGCTTTTGCCCCGGCTCATCAGCATGCCCAGCCCGATCATCAGCCAGCTGCCCGCCAGAGCCAGCACCGGGATCAGCAGCAGCTCCGGCTTCCAGGTCATATTGGCGGTGCTGCTGATCACCGCCGCGGGCAGGGTGATCTTCAGCACGATGTTGCTGATCACCCGGTGGTCCTTTTCGCCGAAGATTCCGGCTGCCCGGAACGCGACTCCCAGCAGGATCACAAACAAAAAGGACGCAGACTTTACAAAAACGGCCGTCATGGCCCATTCCCCCTCTCTTCACACGACAGTTCTATTATACCGTTCCCGAACGAAATTCGCCATGGCGAAACCGCACAAAACTGCATTTTCTGCGAGCCCGTCGGGGGCTTAACTCCAACAAAAAGGCGGCGAAAGCATTCGCTTTCGCCGCTCTTTTCTTGGTCAGGTTCCGCCGCTTTGCTGGCGGTACGGGCTTTTGCAGGCCGTCAGCCCTCGCTGGGCTGGGATTCCGGCGCGGGCTCAGAAGCCGGTGCGGGCTCGGAAGCAGGCTCGGAGGCAGGCGCAGGCTCGGAAGCGGGGACCGACTCCGGAGCGGGTTCCGGAGCGGGTTCCGGGGTGGGTTC
>NZ_NFID01000039.1 GCF_002161595.1 Gemmiger sp. An50 | reverse complement strand
GTATGGGATGGCGAATCTCACAGCCTGTGGGAGCTGGCCACGGCGGTGCTGGAGGATGCGAATCTGCCCCGCCGCAGGCAGGACGAGCAGCCCTGGGCTTTGTGGGAGGGCTTGAAGGAGCTCACCACCACCGCCCCGCTGCCGGCAAAGCAGCACCGGGAATGCCTGCAGCTGATCGCCCACGCGGCCTGCTGCCTTTTGTATGCCGACCGGGAGGGCGTGATCCGCATTGAGCCGGACGCAGGCAGCCAGACCGGGGCGAGCATCGGGCTTTCGGTCATGCTGGAAAGCGCGCCCAAGGTGGAAAAGACCGCCAGCCTTCTGCGGGTGGAATGTCCGGCCACGGTGTATGCCCCAACCGATAAGGAGAGCCAGCTGCACAAGGGTACTTATCAGGTGGACGGGCGGCTGGAGCTGCACCTGACCTGGAACCAGGCGGCGGAGGTTCGCGTGGAGTGCGAGGGCGCGCAGGTGACGGACCAGGCGCTGTACGCCGCCGCGGGGGACCTGGTGCTGGAGGGCAGCGGTCCGGCCACCCTGATCGTGAGCGGCAGGAAGCTGGAGACCAGCTGTCAGAATGCTGTGGCCCCGGTGGAAAACGCGGATGAAAACGGCATTGTGGAAACGCTGGACAATCCGCTCATCACCGATCTGGACCGGGCGCTGGCGGTGGCGGACTGGGTGCGGGAGCATCTTTTGCGCCGCAGCACCTACACCTGCTCCACCCGGGGCAATCCGGAGATGGACCCCGCCGACCGGGTCCTGCTGGACACCCAATGGGAAACGGCCGCCCCGGCCCAGGTGCTGAAAAATCAGCTCACCTACACCGGCGGCGGATTGAAGGGAGAAATGATCTTGAAACGGGGGAACGAAGCATGAGAAAAAGCCAGAACTACCAGCTGCGTCTGCCGGAGCGGCTGGCCGAACGCAACGACCCGGCGGACATCGACGATCTGACCTATGATATGGAAATCATCGACCGGGAGCTG
>NZ_NFID01000038.1 GCF_002161595.1 Gemmiger sp. An50 | reverse complement strand
GGCGCAGTCGTGGGCGGCTCCCTGGCGGCAGGCCAGGCGAGTGCGGAAAACCCGGTCACGGCGCCTTTGGCGGCGGCCACCCTGAATATTGAATGGACTGGCGGCGAAAGCGATCCGGTTGCCCTCACGGTGACGGATAAGGCACTGATGCCGGCAGACGAGATCGAAGTAAAAGACGGCTATCAAGTAGACAATACCGGCAGCGTGGATGCCTACATCCGCGTTACCGTGACCAAATACTGGGCGGATGCAGACGGGAAAACCACCGATCTGGATGCCGCAAACATTGAACTGGGCCTGAACAGCGCCGATTGGATCAAGGCCGAGAAACTGTTTGAAGGCAACTCGGATGAGACCGAGGTGTACTACTACAGGTATCCGGTAGCGGCTGGCCAGAGCACCAGTGAGCTGCTGGAGACCATCGGCATCCCGGCAAGCCTGACCAACGAGTATGCAGGTATGACCGTACACCTGGAGGCTGTGGCGGACGGCGTACAGTTCGCGGGCGCGGATGCGGCCGACCTGAACGCCAGTGGCATCCTGGCCAGCTGGGGCGTTTCTGCTCAGCTGGATGAGAACGGCAACCTGGTCAGCGTGACCGAATAAGCGGGAGGAGGCAGTGAAGATGAAGAAAAAACTGATCGCGAGCCTTTTCTCGCTGGCTTTGAGCGCGGTATTCGCGCTGGGCTGCTTTGCCGCCGACGCCGACAAGGTGGTCTACGACGGCACCAACCTGACCTATACCGGCGGCACCGAGATGAGCGGCTTTAGCCAGATGATTCCGGGCAAGACCTACACCGGTACCATCACGCTGGAGAACACTGGCGAAAAGGCTGCCTATTTCTACATGGACACCAGCGTTGTGAACACGCTGATTGGTGCTTCCAACGCCAAGGACACCGGCTACACCGTGAGCCTGACCTGTGGCGGCAACACCCTGTATGGCTATGATCCTGCCAGCGGCAAGGCTACCGGCACTCTGGTAGGTGGTAATGACACTGCCGGTCTGGAAGAGCTGAACAG
>NZ_NFID01000037.1 GCF_002161595.1 Gemmiger sp. An50 | reverse complement strand
CAGATTCAAATGCCTCTTGGTCAAACCGCCTTTCCTCCTCTCTTGATTGATTTTGGGTAAAAAAATAAATGCGGGAAAACTCGCATCGAGTTCTCTCGCATTTATTCTAAATATTCAGCAAAAATTTTTATTTTTTTCAAATAAAACTCTTCTTATGTCATAATGCAAAAAATCTCGTTTCTCCAATATTTTTCCAACTGCAGACCACATGATTTAATCAGACACTTGCGTTTCCCCGAAATAGCACTTCTGTCCTTTTATGGTGTTGTGACCCGCATGGAGCATAAAAACAAAGACTTCGAAATCTTTTTGAAACGCATCATCCTTCCCGCATATCCGTTACCGGAAAATTCAATTCCACTTTTGCTCCCTGCGAAGTATTGGAAAGATGAAGAGAACCACCATGCTGTTTTGCAGTCTGTACGGCACAAAACAGGCCCATCCCCAGATGCCCCTCCTGAGGGCGGCTGGCATCACTGGTGAAAAAGGGCTGGCCGCCCTTGGCGAGGGCCGCAGCTGAAAACCCGGGGCCAGTATCCTCCACCGAAAGTTTCACTCGTTTTTCTTCCAGTAATATGTTCAGAACCACTTTGCCACCCGCCGGGGTATAACGCACCGCATTATCCAGAAGATTCGTCACTGCCCGATCCAAAGCAGCAGGATATACCCAAAGAGAAATGGGCGAAACCGAAGAACAGATGAATTCCACCTGTTTGGCTCCGCAAAGGCTTTGCCCAGTTCGCTTCCAGCCTTCTGCCAGGTGTTCCAGAGAGACCTGTTCTTTCTGTTGTTCCATCAATCCTTCCGGGCTGGTCATGGCTCGAAGTTGTACCAGATACTCCTGCACTCGAACCGCACTGCGAAGGATAGTCTCTACCATTTCCTTCTGGAAACCGATTTGTCAAGGGGAGATTGCCCTGGAGTTATACATTTTTCTTTTTTGAGCTTCTGAGCCGTCGCCTTTCACCGCGGCCCTAAAATTTTGCATAAACACAACACAAGATCAGCAGCGTGTAAGCAATCAGAAAAAACTAAACCGCCTGTCCCTATGGCCGAGATAAGGGTCACTAGGACAAGCGGTTTTCTTTGCCTTAAATGATGACTGGTAAGATGT
>NZ_NFID01000036.1 GCF_002161595.1 Gemmiger sp. An50 | reverse complement strand
CAACCACGATGCTGCCGTCCCCGTTGGCGTAGCCCAGCCGCACGAAGGCGAAGGCATAGCCCGCCGCCTTTACCCGGGGCCAGTCCACATTGCCCTGATACTTACTCACGTCGATGCCCGGAATGGGGGCCTTGGTTTCATACTTCAATGCCATTTGTTCCCTCTCCTTTCGCTTTTCACATCCCGCGGCTCAGGGCAGATACAAAATCGCCATGCCGCCGCATTTCATGTCCCGCCAGTAGATATCGCTCGCATCCGGGATGGTCAGGACCACGGTATTTCCACTGGAAAGGTTCACCTCCCCGGTTTTGGAGACCGACCCGTCGCCGAACAGCTGCACCAGATATTTCCCGGCCTTGGCACATTTCCAGGTGACCTGGCGTTCCCCCGAGCCGTCCTCAAAATAACCCAGCCCGGAAAGGCTGCCGGTGCCGGATTCGGCATAGCCCGACACCTTGGTCACGCGGTGGTATTCGCCGCTGCTTCCCGGCTGCAGGGCCAGCACACGGCCGTATGCCACATAGGCGGCGGGGGTGCGGGGAATCAGGCTGCCCGCCACGCCGAAGATGCTCACCCCCTGGCGGATGTTTTCCGCCTTCAGATTCCCGTCACCCTGGATGGTCTGGGCCCCGCTCAGGTACTGCCCGGCCGCGATGGTCTGGCTGGCGGTGCCGGGCTTGTAGCTGGCCGCGGCTTTGCTGGGGATGGTGCCGGTGACCTTCGCCCCCTTCACGTAGGCGGTTTTGCCGGAAAGGATCTGGGCCGCGGCGGCGGTGGCGTCGGCGGTGAAGGTGCCGGTGACGGTCTTGCCGTTCACGGTGACGGAAATGCCGGTTTTCAGGTTCTGGGGGGCCAGCTTGGCCGCTTCGGCCGCAGGCAGGCCCCCGCCGTTAAAAGTTAAGGCGTTCCCCGTGCGGTAGCACACCACCATCGCTCCGGCCTTGAAGAATCCGGCCCACAGCGCGTCGCCCGCGGCGGTGGCGGCGGTGCATGCCTGGCCGTTCACCTGGATGGTGTCCCCGGCCGCGAAATCCGCCGTTGCCGCAAAGCGGATGTTGTTGCCGCTGCCGGTGAGGGTGTGCACCGTGCCGCTCTTTTGATGGGTGTACAGGTTCACCCCGTTTTCGGCGGCTGCCGCCCCGATGGCCTGCGGCG
>NZ_NFID01000034.1 GCF_002161595.1 Gemmiger sp. An50 | reverse complement strand
GCGAACGGCCTGCGGGAGGAATTTGACGCCCACGCGGCCAGCAAGACCAATCCCCACGCGGTGACCAAGGCCCAGGTGGGGCTTTCCAATGTGCCCAATGTGGCCACCAACGACCAGACTCCCACCTACACCGAGGCCGCCGGCCTGGAGCTGCTTTCCAGCGGCGAGAAGCTGACCGCCGCCTTCGGCAAGCTGGCAAAGGCGGTGCGCAGCCTGAGCGGGCACATATCGTCGCGGGAGAACCCGCATGGCGTGACCAGCGCACAGGTGGGCCTGGGCAACCTGACCAACGATGCCCAGGTCAAGCGCAGCGAGATGGGCAAGGCCGGGGGCGTGGCCACCCTGGACTCGGGCGGCAAGGTACCCGCCAGCCAGCTGCCCAGCTTTGTGGACGACGTGCTGGAATACGCCAGCAAGAGCGCCTTCCCGGCCACGGGCGAGGCGGGCAAGATCTATGTGGCGATGGATACCAACCTCACCTGGCGCTGGAGCGGCACGGCCTATGTGGAGATCAGCAAGAGCCTGGCCTTGGGCGAAACGGCCTCCACCGCCTATGCGGGCGACAGGGGCAAGGCTCTGGCGGATGATTTGGCCGCCACCAAAACCACCGTGGCCGCCAACACCTCCGCCCGCCACAGCCACACCAACAAGGCGATACTGGACAAGCTCACCGATGCCATGTTCAATGCCTGGAACAACGCGATCCACACCATGCGAATCGGCAGCGTGACCAGCGGCGGTACCGCTTCGGCCAGCATCACCCAGAGCGGCAGCGAGGGTGTTCTGAACCTGGTTCTGCCCAAGGGCGACAAGGGCGAAAAAGGCGACAAAGGTGACTCCGGGCAGGACGGCCGGGACGGCGCAACCGGTCCCACCGGGCCGCAAGGGCCGCAGGGAGCTACCGGTCCCACCGGCCCGGCAGGCCCCAACCTGGTGAGCAAGTCCACCCAGGTGAGCGGCTTTTCCACCGGCCAGGTGCTGTATGTGAACGGCAGCGTGGTGGGCGCAAAGACCCTGACCCCGGCGGTCATCGGCGCGGCCACCGCCGCCCAGGGCGGCAAGGCGGACACGGCGGTGCAGTCGGTGAACGGGAAAAAGGGGACGGCGCTCACCCTTTCGGCAGAGGACGTGGGCGCTGTGCCGGTAAGTAACCGCAAGGTACTGGCAAACGGCATCGCCTGGAAAAGCGGGTCCATCCTCACCCCAGACGGCTGGGACGATTACAGTATGATCCGAATCAGCACAAATTTCGGGTCCGCGTTCATTCCGAAGCTTGCGGTGAATGAGTCCAGCGGAAACATTCTGGTGGCAAGCGCGCTGCCAAACAACTATATGAACATCGCAGGCTTTTCTATTGCCCGTAATTCCACCGGCGGCAGTTTGAGCATCGATGTGTCACCATATGCGCTGCGCTTAGCCCCGAGCGGAGTAACGGCGCTGTCCACCGAGCTGTCCGTTTATAAGATCGAGGGCTTCGCGTAAAGGAGGAAAGAAACACATGGCATGGCAGACGCCGAAAACAGTCTGGGCCGAGACGGACACGTTCCGCCTTACCCCGGACTATGAACGCATCCGGGGCAATCTGCTGTATCTGCGCCAGCGGGCCGCGGCCGTCACCCAGCGGCCGGAGTACGGCCCGATGGAGGATTATACGGTGGACAAGCTGCCCCTGGCGGATTTTTTCAACCGGGTGGAGGAGAACCTGGCAGCGCTGGCCGCCGCGGTGCAGACCCGGCCGGAGTATTCCACCCGCAGCTTTTTCCCCGGCAGTCTGGTGTGGGACTGGCGGGACCTGGAGCGCATCGAGGGGATGCTGCTGAAAATTTACAACGATTTGAACGCAATCGAGGATGGCCAGCAGAAGCTGGCTTTTTGTTTGGGAGGTGGCTATTTTGGCACGTTTGTTTCGTGATCTGAAGGTGAATGAACAGGATGGAAAGGTCTATCTGACCCTGTATAACCGGGACGGCAGCCCCGCACTGCGGGATGTTTCGGTGGGGGTGAGCAGCGAGGTGACCCAGCAGGGCGACAACTGGACCGCCGCGGCCGCGAACCTGCTGCTGCGGCTGGGCGAGGATGGTCAGCCCGAACTGGCCCT
>NZ_NFID01000033.1 GCF_002161595.1 Gemmiger sp. An50 | reverse complement strand
GCCTTACATATTCTCTTTACCCGAGGGATGCACCCTCAAAACTGAATAATAAACTGCGGACAAATTAGAAGTACCATAAAGACTTGTGGTCAAGCCCTCGACCTATTAGTACACGCTAGCTCAACGCGTCACCGCGCTTACACTTTGTGCCTATCAACCTTGTAGTCTTCAAGGGGTCTTACCTGATTAACTCAGTGGGATATCTTATCTTTGGGCCGGCTTCACGCTTAGATGCTTTCAGCGTTTATCCGATCCGCACATAGCTGCCCAGCTGTGCCACTGGCGTGACAACTGGTGCACCAGAGGTGCGTCCATCCCGGTCCTCTCGTACTAGGGACAGATCCCATCAAATATCCTGCGCCCACGACAGATAGGGACCGAACTGTCTCACGACGTTCTGAACCCAGCTCGCGTACCGCTTTAATTGGCGAACAGCCAAACCCTTGGGACCGAATACAGCCCCAGGATGCGATGAGCCGACATCGAGGTGCCAAACCTCCCCGTCGATGTGGACTCTTGGGGGAGATCAGCCTGTTATCCCCAGGGTAACTTTTATCCGTTGAGCGATGGCATTTCCACTCACATACCACCGGATCACTAACTCCAACTTTCGTTACTGCTCGACCCGTCGGTCTCGCAGTTAGGCTGGCTTATGCGTTTGCACTCAATAGCATGGTTTCCGTCCATGCTGAGCCAACCTTTGAACGCCTCCGCTACGCTTTAGGAGGCGACCGCCCCAGTCAAACTGCCCACCTAACAATGTCCCCCGACCCGATTCAGGGCCGCAGGTTAGAATCCTAGTATCACAAGGGTGGTATCCCAAGGGTGACTCCGCCCGAGCTGACGCCCGAGTTTCCTAGTCTCCCACCTATCCTGTACATGTAATACCAAGACCCAATATTAGGCTACAGTAAAGCTCCATGGGGTCTTTCCGTCTTGTCGCGGGTAACCGGCATCTTCACCGGTACTACAATTTCGCCGGGCGGGCTGTTGAGACAGTGCCCAAATCATTACACCATTCGTGCGGGTCAGAACTTACCTGACAAGGAATTTCGCTACCTTAGGACCGTTATAGTTACGGCCGCCGTTTACTGGGGCTTCAGTTCGCTGCTTGCACAACTCCCCTTAACCTTCCAGCACCGGGCAGGTGTCAGCCCGTATACGTCATCTTTCGATTTAGCACAGACCTGTGTTTTTGCTAAACAGTTGCTTGGGCCTATTCTCTGCGGCTCACTCTCGTGAGCACCCCTTCTCCCGAAGTTACGGGGTCAACTTGCCGAGTTCCTTAACAACCCTTCTCCCGTTGGCCTTAGAATCCTCTTCCTACCTACCTGTGTCGGTTTGCGGTACGGGCACCTAACAAATACACATGGCTTTTCTCGCCTCTCTCCACGCTCGACTTCCCTACTAAATTTCGGTCCCTTTCGACCAGGGCAACCAACGCCCGGCACGAACATTTCAAAAGTGTCCCCATGCTTAACTGTTTCGGTGGCTACGGAATCTCTACCGTATGTGCATCGGCTACGCCTTTCGGCCTCACCTTAGCTCCCGGCTAACCTGGAGCGGACGAACCTTCCTCCAGAAACCTTAGGCTTTCGGCCATTGTGATTCTCACACAATTCTCGCTACTCATTCCGGCATTCTCACTTGTGTACACTCCACTACCGCTTACGCTATAACTTCACCGCGTACACAACGCTCCCCTACCCAATGTCAAAGACATTGCCTAAGCTTCGGTGCAGGTTTTAGCCCCGTTGAATTTTCGGCGCAAAGTCACTCGACCAGTGAGCTATTACGCACTCTTTAAATGAGTGGCTGCTTCTAAGCCAACGTCCTGGTTGTCTTAGCAACTTCACATCCTTTTCCACTTAAACCTGCTTTGGGACCTTAGCTGTAGATCTGGGCTGTTTCCCTTTTGACTGTGAGACTTATCTCACACAGTCTGACTCCCATGCATCAATTTTCCGGCATTCTTAGTTTGATAAGCTTCGGTACCCTCTCGGGCCCTAGGCTATTCAGTGCTTTACCTCCGGAAATCTAACATGAGGCTAGTCCTAAAACTATTTCGGGGAGAACCAGCTATCTCCGGGTTCGATTGGAATTTCTCCGCTATCCACAGTTCATCCGCCGCCTTTTCAACGGAGGTCGGTTCGGTCCTCCATGGAGTTTTACCTCCACTTCAACCTGACCATGGATAGGTCACCCGGTTTCGGGCCCACTGCATGCAACTAAATCGCCCTATTCAGACTCGCTCTCGCTTCGGCTCCATTGCTCCAGCAACTTAACCTCGCTGCATACAGTCGCTCGCCGGACCGTTCTACAAAAAGTACCATATCACACTTTGACGTGCTCTATGTGCTTGTAGGCACAGGGTTTCAGGTTCTATTTCACTCCCCTCCCGGGGTTCTTTTCACCTTTCCTTCACAGTACTATACGCTATCGGTCACTGGGTAGTATTTAGGCTTGGAGGGTGGTCCCCCC
>NZ_NFID01000032.1 GCF_002161595.1 Gemmiger sp. An50 | reverse complement strand
CTGGAGGGCAGCGGTCCGGCCACCCTGATCGTGAGCGGCAGGAAGCTGGAGACCAGCTGTCAGAATGCTGTGGCCCCGGTGGAAAACGCGGATGAAAACGGCATTGTGGAAACGCTGGATAATCCGCTCATCACCGATCTGGACCGGGCACTGACAGTGGCAGTCTGGGTGCGGGAGCATCTTTTGCGCCGCAGCACCTACACCTGCTCCACCCGGGGTAACCCGGAGATGGACCCCATCGATCTGGTTCTGTTGGACACCCAATGGGAGACGGCTGCCCCGGCCCAGGTGTTAAAAAACAGCCTCACATACAGTGGCGGAGGTCTTAAAGGAGAAATGATTTTGAAGCGAGGGAGTGAAGCATGAGAAAAAGCCAGAACTACCAGCTGCGTCTGCCGGAGCGGCTGGCCGAACGCAACGACCCGGCGGACATCGACGATCTGACCTATGATATGGAAATCATCGACCGGGAGCTGAAGCAGCAGGCGGACAAGGACGCTGAGCTGGACGATCTGAAGGCCAGCCGCACCGAGCTGAACGCCCACGCCTCGGCCTCGGTGCTGGCCCATCCGGACGGCAGCGTGACGGACGATAAGATCGGCACACGGACGGTCGGTGGGGTGAAAAACAAGCTGCAGGCGCTGCTGACCCTGATCGGCCAGCAGATCGCCGGGATCAAGGGCTCGAGCGCCTGGAACGACAGCCCGGCCATCACCCTGGCGGCGGCGAAGCAGACACTGGACGAGCACAAGGCCGCGGCGAACGGCCTGCGGGAGGAATTTGACGCCCACGCGGCCAGCAAGACCAATCCCCACGCGGTGACCAAGGCCCAGGTGGGGCTTTCCAATGTGCCCAATGTGGCCACCAACGACCAGACCCCCACCTACACCGAGGCCGCCGGCCTGGAGCTGCTTTCCAGCGGCGAGAAGCTGACCGCCGCCTTCGGCAAGCTGGCAAAGGCGGTGCGCAGCCTGAGCGGGCACATATCGTCTCGGGAGAACCCGCATGGCGTGACCAGCGCACAGGTGGGCCTGGGCAACCTGACCAACGACGCCCAGGTCAAGCGCAGCGAGATGGGCAAAGCCGGGGGCGTGGCCACTCTGGACTCGGGCGGCAAGGTACCCGCCAGCCAGCTGCCCAGCTTTGTGGACGACGTGCTGGAATACGCCAGCAAGAGCGCCTTCCCGGCCACGGGCGAGGCGGGCAAGATCTATGTGGCGATGGATACCAACCTCACCTGGCGCTGGAGCGGCACGGCCTATGTGGAGATCAGCAAGAGCCTGGCCTTGGGCGAAACGGCTTCCACCGCCTATGCAGGCGACAAGGGCAAGGCACTGGCCACCGATCTTGCATCCACCAAAACCACCGTGGCCGCCAACACCGCTGCCCGCCACAGCCACACCAACAAGGCGTTACTGGACAAGCTCACCGATGCCATGTTCAATGCCTGGAACAACGCGATCCACACCATGCGCATCGGCAGCGTGATCAGCGGCAGCACCGCTTCGGCCAGCATCACCCAGAGCGGCAGCGAGGGCGTTCTGAACCTGGTGCTGCCCAAGGGCGACAAGGGCGAAAAAGGCGACAAGGGCGACCCCGGGCAGGACGGCCGGGACGGCGCAACCGGTCCCACCGGGCCGCAAGGGCCGCAGGGAGCCACCGGCTCCACCGGCCCGGCAGGCCCCAACCTGGTGAGTGGGGCCACCCAGGTGAGCGGCTTTTCCACCGGCCAGGTACTGTATGTGAACGGCAGCGTGGTGGGTGCAAAGACCCTGACCCCGGCGGTCATCGGCGCGGCCACCGCCGCCCAGGGCGGCAAGGCGGACACGGCGGTGCAATCGGTGAACGGGAAAAAAGGGACGGCGCTCACCCTTTCGGCAAAGGACGTGGGAGCTGTGCCGGTGGGCAGCCGTAAGGTGTTGGCAAACGGCATCGCCTGGAAAAGCGGGTCCATCCTCACCCCGGACGGCTGGGACGATTACAGTATGATCCGAATCAGCACAAATTTCGGGTCCGCGTTCATTCCGAAGCTTGCGGTGAATGAGTCCAGCGAAAACATTCTGGTGGCAAGCGCGCTGCCGAACAACTATATGAACATCGCAGGCTTTTCTATTGCCCGTAATTCCACCGGCGGCAGCCTGAGCATCGATGTGTCACCATATGCGCTGCGCTTAGCCCCGAGCGGAGTAACGGCGCTGTCCACCGAGCTGTCCGTTTATAAGATCGAGGGCTTCGCGTAAAGGAGGAAAGAAACACATGGCATGGCAGACGCCGAAAACAGTCTGGGCCGAGACGGACACGTTCCGCCTTACCCCGGACTATGAACGTATCCGGGGCAATCTGCTGTATCTGCGCCAACGGGCCGCGGCTGTCACCCAGCGCCCGGAGTATGGCCTGATGGAGGATTACACGGTGGACAAGCTGCCCCTGGCGGATTTTTTCAACCGAGTGGAGGAGAACCTGGCAGCGCTGGCCGCCGCAGTGCAAACCCGGCCGGAGTATTCCACGCGCAGTTTCTCTCCCGGCAGCCTGGTGTGGGACTGGAGGGATCTGGAGCGCATCGAGGGGATGCTACTACAGATTTACAATGATCTGAATGCAATCGAGAGCAGCCAGCAGAAGTTGGCTTTTTGCTTGGGAGGTGGTTATTTTGGCACGTTTGTTTCGTGATCTGAAGGTGAATGAACAGGACGGCAAGGTCTATCTGACCCTGTATAACCGAGACGGCAGCCCTGCGCTGCGGGATGTTTCGGTGGGGGTGAGCAGCGAGGTGACCCAGCAGGGCGACAACTGGACCGCCGCGGCCGCGAACCTGCTGCTGCGGCTGGGCGAGGATGGTCAGCCCGAACTGGCCCT
>NZ_NFID01000031.1 GCF_002161595.1 Gemmiger sp. An50 | reverse complement strand
TTGCTTTAGTGCGGTTGGCGTTACCCGCTTCTATTGTAGCAAAAGGAGGTTCTTTTTTTACCGTTTCAACGCTCGTGCTCTTCTCGTCCACAAGCATAGCTTGTGGTTTTCTAGTTAAGAAAAGGCGCCTGGCCGGGCGCCTTTTTGTTTGCGGGGATGTTTCAGCCAAGGACACAAAGCACAAACGGGCGGAGTGGTTCAAAACCACTCCGCCTGTTTTCAATCCGTTCCTTGGGTGTATCGGGCGCGATAGCGCAGCGGTGTCATTCCGGTAACACGGCGAAACACCTTGGTAAAATAGCTCTGATCTTCAAACCCCACCGCACTGGCCACGTCAATAATGCGCAGCTCCTCATGAAGCAGCAGCTGGCGCGCTTTTGTGATGCGCACCCGGTTCAGATAGTCGTTGAAGGCCGTGCCGGTCTCCTCCTTGAACACCCGGCTCAGATAGGCAGGCGACAGGAACACCCGTTCTGCCAGCTGCTCCAGCGTGACCTTCTCATGATAGTGGGTCTCGATGTACTGCATACACAGGTGGATGGTGTGGGCATGACGCACATCCACATAGCAAAACACGCTGGCCAGCAGGATGTATCCCAGCAATTCGTTCAAAAGGCGTCCCGCCTCTTCCCTCTCCGCACGCCGTATGCTGCGCAGAAAGGCCTTTTCCGTCGCAAAGGGATAGGGCGACGGCCGCTCTTCCTGCTTCAGCTGCAAAATGTAGCTGTTGATCTGCCCCTGAATCGCATCGGCGGACTGCACCTTGCGCATACGCTCCGTGGCGGACACCTTATTTAAAAAGCCCACCGCCATAAACAACAGCGTGGACATCTGGTTCACCGTTGCCGTGTGAACGACCGGCACGCTCTCCAGTTCCCGGACGATCCCTGTGCGCTGTTCCTTTTCCAGGCAGGTAAGCTCACAGTCGATGTAATCCTCCCGTTCCACCATCAAAAAGGGGCCCGCCGTGATGTGGGCCGCGCTCTCGTTCTCCCCCAGAATGGGCGAGACAAAGCAGGTGAGTCCCATGGGGCAATAGTAGATGTACCGGCCGCCAAACCGTTCTGCTTCGGCGGTGCTGTAATTCTGTGCCCGCACGCACTGGAGCTTTTCCCGCCCTGCCAGGGTACAGACCCGGCAGGACGCGCAGCCATAGCCATATTCCGCCAGGGCGTCCCCCTGCTTGTTGGACACGACGCACCCCAATCCGGTGGAGGCGGCAAAGGCCGCCGCGCACTCTCGTGCCAGGGTGAGATCAAAGTTTTTTCCACGGCCGCCTCCTTTTGGAATCCTTCGTAATGTCGATAAAATATTACCAAAAAAGCGATAGATTACAAGCCGCGCCCGCCGCAGATATGGTACTCTTTCCCAAGAACAACGTTGCCGCCATACAGCCGGTGCATGTGAGAAAATGAAATGGAGGAACCACCATGCGCATATTGACAGAAATTTCCGAGAACCTGCAGAAGGGCAAAGCCACGATCGTGAAGGAGCTGGTTCAGCAGGCCAGCGACGAGGGCATCCCCGTACAGCAGATTCTGGACGAAGGCCTGCTTGCCGGCATGAGCATCATCGGCGAAAAATTCAAGAACAATGAGGTTTTCGTGCCGGAGGTGCTGGTGGCCGCCCGTGCCATGAACATGGGTGCGGCCCTGCTCAAGCCCTTAATGGCCAGCGCGGGCGTGGAAGCCGCCGGCAAGGTGTGCATCGGTACGGTGAAGGGCGACCTGCACGACATCGGTAAGAATCTGGTAAAGATGATGATGGAGGGCAAGGGCCTGGAGGTCATCGACCTGGGCACCGATGTGGCCCCTGAAACCTATGTGCAGACCGCCATCGACCAGGGCTGCCAGATCATCTGCTGCTCCGCTCTGCTCACCACCACCATGGGCGTAATGGAGGAAGTGGTCAAAAAGGCCGACGAGGCCGGTATCCGCAGCAAGGTCAAGATCATGGTGGGCGGTGCGCCCGTCACCCAGACTTTCTGCGATCAGATCGGCGCGGACTGCTACACCGCCGACGCCGCTGTGGCCATGTGCCGGTCTGCCTGATCTCTGCGCATCCTGTTCGTCCCGAGCGGCCTGTCCGGCCCTCATACATTGATCAGTATAGGAGATTCCCCTATGACCCCGAAGGAACTTTTGTTTGCCACTCTGCGCCATGAGGCCACTCCCCGTGCCCCGTGGGCTCCCTTTTCCGGCATCCACTCCGGCTTTCTCACCGGCGCCGACGCCACCAGGATTCTGACCGATGAGGACGCCCTGGTGGAGGCTCTGCTGGCGGTGAACCGCCTTGCCGCCAAGGCCATCACCGACCGGTACAACGTGGTCATCGGCGGAAACATTCCCCTGACCTCCATCATGCTGCACGGCACCCAGCAGGACAACATGAAGTATGTGGTGGACCTGCTGGACCAGCTGCCGGAATACCGCAACTTCATTGTGGCCCCCGGCTGCGATATGCCCTACTCGGTTCCGGTGGAAAATGCGATCGGCGCGGCCCAGGCGGCCCTGGAACCCGAGAGCGTGCGCAAGATGCTGGAAAACTATGTATCCGCCCCTCTGGACATCAACGTGCAGCTGCCGGATTATGCCCATCTGCCCCGCCCGCTGGTGGAGGTGTTTACTCTGGACAGCGCATCCTGTGCCGCCTGCACCTATATGATGGGAGCCGCCGCGGCAGCCAAGGAGCAGTTCGGCGATACCATCGACATGGTGGAATACAAGTTCACCCAGAAGGAAAACATCGCTCGCTTTCGGAAGATGGGGGTCAAAAAGCTCCCCAGCATCTACATCAACGGCCAGCCGAAGTTTTCTTCGATCATTCCCAGCCGGGAAGAGCTGGAAGACGCCATTCGAGAAATATTGTGAGAAATGTATGCCGCGGGGTCTGCCCGCGGCATTTTCTGAAAGGGACCAGTATGGAACTGTATCTTATCACCGGGTTTTTGGGCGCGGGAAAAACCACCTTCCTTCGGGAATTCGTCCGCCAGTTTGCAGGAAAACGGCTGCGGCTCATCATCAACGAATTCGGCAAAACCGGTGTGGACGGAACGCTGCTTCAGGATGTGAACGCCGCACTGGCCGAGATCACCAACGGCTCCATCTTCTGCGCCTGCCGTCTGGATAAGTTCGAGGAGGAGCTGCACCGCTGCATTGCCGACGGGCCCGACATCGTGCTGGTGGAAGCATCCGGCCTGGCCGATCCCACCAGTGTACAGACGATCCTCGGGCGGCCGGAATTTTCTGCCATTCAATACCGGGGCAGCGTCTGTCTGGTGGACACACCCCGCCTGGAGCGGGTGCTGCACACCGCTCGCGTATGCCCCAAGCAGCTGATGGTGAGCAGCCTGGTGCTGCTGAACAAGACCGATCTTGCCACCGGCGAACAGCTGCTTGCCGCCGAAGCGGCTGTGCGGGAGCGCAATCCGGAGGCGGTCATACGCCAAACCAGCTTCGAACGCTTTCATCCTGACTGGCTGGGGGATATCCATCCCCTGGGAGGAACTGCTCTCACGGAACAGCCGGACATCCGGCTGCAAAAGCAACTGATCCTGCTGGACCCGTCGATGACGGTGTCCCAGCTGGAGAGCGCACTGCGCCTGATCGCCGAGGATTCCTGGCGCATCAAGGGCTTTGCCCGGCTGGAGGGCCGCCGTCTGCTGGTGGACTGCGTGGGCCCGGCCGTGCGCGTTTTTGATACTGAACTGGAAGCGGAGCAGGAAAACGAGCTGGTCCTGCTGGCCGGTCCGGGCATGCCGCTGCGGAAAACGGTAAAGCAGGCGGTACAATGGTACCCCTGGCTGATTCGGGAGGTTTGGGAATGATCGGACCGATTTTACAGCGGTTTGCCCGGGGTGAGAATCTGACCCGGGAGGACCTGTGCGCTTTGCTGCGCGTGCCCGTTGGCAGCCGGGACTATTACCGGCTTCTTTCGGAAGCCAACGCGTATTCCCGCAGGGCGTTTGACGGGAAAGGCCTGTTGTTCGGCCAGATCGGGCTGGACATCCAGCCCTGCCGGATCAACTGCAAGTTTTGCAGCTTGGCAGCCGACGTGCTGAAGGACTGCGTCCCCGTTGTCCGCGATCTCCATTCCACCGCACAGCTTGCAAGGGAGCTGGCCGAATCCGGCGCACAGGATGTCTTTCTGATGACAACCGCAGAATTTTCTCAGGAGCGGTTTTTGGAATACGGCCGCGCGGTTCGCAGCGTGCTGCCCGACGGGGTACGGCTGGTGGCCAATGTGGGTGATTTCAGCGAAGCCTATGCCCGCCGTCTGCGCGAGACAGGCTTTACGGGGATATATCACATCTGCCGTTTGGGCGAAGGCGTGGACACCGGCGCAGCGGTGGAAACCAGACTGCGCACCATGGACGCAGTCAAGGCCGCCGGTCTGGAGCTGTATTATTGCGTTGAGCCCATCGGGCCGGAACACACGAACGAGCAGCTGGCGGAAGAAATGCTGCGTCCCCGCCAATATCCGGTGGGAGTGATGGCGGTCATGAAGCGCACCGCCGTGCCGGGAACCGCACTGGCAAAACGGGGCGAGATCTCCGCGGCGCGGCTGGCACAGATCTGCGCCGCCGCCACCCTGGCCATGCGTCCGAAGCGGGCCATGTGCGTCCACGAGCCCGACGAGTTGTGCCTGATGGCGGGAGCCAACCAGCTGTACGCCGAGTGCGGGGCAAACCCGCGCGACACCGAGGCGGAAACCAGCAAAGGCCGAGGATTCTCCGCAGCAGAAGCCCAGGCGATACTGCGAAAAACAGAATGGGAGCTGACGGAATGAAACAACATAAGGAACTGGTCCAGCAGCTGCTGGATTGGGGCGCGTACCGTGCCAATATCATCCCGGTGGAGTCCATCGAATTTGAGCCGTCCTTTCGCAAGCTGTGCGAGTCCAACGCCTGCGGAATGTACGGAAAAAGCTGGATGTGCCCCCCTGCATCGGGCCGGTGGACGAGCTGATCGCCCGGGCAAAGACCTACCGGTGGGCATTGGTCTATCAAATCGTGGACCAGCTGGAGGACAGCTACGACTTTGAAGGCATGATGGCAGCAGGGCAAAGAATGAACGACCTGAGCCAGCGGGTCCGTTCGGAATGGCCGGACAGCGCCGGCCCGCATCCCCTGCATCTGGGTGCCGGGGGATGCCGGGTGTGCAGTGTATGTGCCAAGCGGGAAGACGCGCCCTGCCGCTTTCCGGACAAAGCGCTGGCCTCTCTGGAAGCCTATGGCGTGAATGTATCCCGATTGGCACAGCTGGCCGGGATGAACTACATCAACGGACAGGATACCGTCACTTATTTTGGCGCGGTCCTGTTCGGACACTGAAAGCGAGGGAAGCGCTATGCCTGTTGTGACGATTAACGGAGTTCCCTTCGCTGCTGCATCCGGAACCCTGTTAAGCGATGCGGTCAGCCCTCACTCCCATCTGGAAACACCCTGCGGAAGGCTGGGCCGGTGCGGCAAATGCCGTGTTTTCGCCAGGGGAGCGCTCAGTGAGCCAACCGTTGAGGAGAAAAAGCTGCTCTCGCCCGAAGAACTGGCCCAGGGTGTGCGGCTCGCCTGTTCTGTGCGAATTTTAGGGGATTGCCAGGTCACCACCGCCAGCGAAGCGCAGGCCCATGTGCTGGGCAGCAAGCAAGACGTTCATGCCCGCGCTCCTCTGTTCTCCCGTTGGGGTGCGGCCATCGACATCGGTACCACTACACTGGCCGCCTGTCTGTATGACCGCAGCGGGAACATGCTTGCACAGGCCGGGTGCATGAATCCTCAGGCGCCCTGGGGCGCGGATGTGATCACGCGGATCGGTGCCGCGCTCCAGGGGGAAGGGCCAGTGCTGGCCCGCGCCATTCAGAGACGTTTGGACCAGCTGCTGAAGGAAATGGCCAGCCAGGCCGGTATCTCTGCCCGAGAAATCGACGCACTGGTCATCACCGGCAACACAGCAATGCTGTATCTTTTGACCGAAACAAACCCGGACTGCCTGTCCCACGCCCCCTTCGCGGCGGACCGGCTGTTTGGAGAAATGCTCACCGGTGCAGAGCTGGGTCTGTGCTGCGCCGGTGCGGCCGTATATCTTCCCCGCTGTTTTTCCGCCTTTGTTGGCGCCGATACGGCTACCGCCCTGCTGGCCAGTGGCATTACGCAGCAAGACGGCACCCGGCTGCTTGCGGACATCGGCACCAACGGCGAAATCGCCTTGTGGAATCGCAGCACCCTGCTGTGCTGCTCCACCGCAGCGGGTCCGGCCTTTGAGGGCGCAGGCCTGACCATGGGCATGCCCGGCAGGGACGGTGCGGTCGATCATGTGATGGTAAAAAACGGCGCGCTGCACGCTCATGTGCTGGGTGACACCGAGGCCGTGGGAATCTGCGGCAGTGGCGTAGTGGACGCCCTGGCCTGCTTGCTGGAAACAGGCCAGATGGACGAAACAGGTTTTCTTGACCCGGAGCCTGCTGTGATCTGCGGCCGGGTGGCACTGCCGTAGAAGGATGTCCGGGCAGTGCAGCTGGCCAAAAGCGCTGTAGCCGCAGGCATCCGCACCCTTACCACAACCGCTGGCCTTACTTTTTCCCAGGTGGATGAACTGGCCATCGCAGGCGGATTCGGGAGCTATCTGGACGTAAACAATGCGGGCCGCATCGGGCTGATCCCGGGGGAATTGGTCCCCAAGGTGCGGATATTGGGGAATGCGGCTCTGCAGGGCGCCTCCATGCTGTTGCTGGATCAGCCAAAGATTCCTGACTGCGAAGCCATGACCCGTCAAGCGAGGACAGTAGACCTGGCTTCCAACCCGCTATTTCTGCAAGCATATACGGATGGCATGTTTTTTTGAATGTGATGACCTGCCAGCAACGGCGTGTCGTGCTTACTTTACGTGGAGTACGAGCCGCTAAATTTCATCAAAACAAAGAAAAGGCACCCAAACGGGTGCCTTTTTCGCTTGATCTGGATGCGGGGGAAGAATAATATATCGGTAATATATTTTGAACCCGAGAGTCCCTCGAGCTGAACCGGAGCGCCATCAGCGCGAACGGTGAAGCCGCCCCTGTAGGGGGAAGTGCAGCAAAAGAAAAGCAATCATCAATCAATGCTTTCCCCTTTGTGGTGCACTTCTAGACGAAGGCGTTAAGAAAAGCATGCCAGTGGCATGCTTTTTAGCCTGAGAGTCCCTGCGAGCTGAACCGGAGCGCCATCAGCGCGAACGGTGAAGCCGCCCCTGTAGGGGGAAGTGCAGCAAAAGAAAAGCAATCATCAATCAATGCTTTCCCCTTTGTGGTGCACTTCTAGACGA
>NZ_NFID01000030.1 GCF_002161595.1 Gemmiger sp. An50 | reverse complement strand
CTGAGCGGCGCGGCGGCCGCCGGGCTGGACGTGGGCGTGTATCTGTACAGCTACATCGACAGCGAGGAACATGCCCGCATCGCCGCCGCCCGGGCGCTGGAGCTGCTGGCGGGCCGGGCCCTGACCATGCCCCTGGTGCTGGACTACGAGCACGGCAGCAAATACGCCGGTTACGGCCGGGCAAAGAACACCGCCATCTGCAACGCCTTCATGGAGGTGGTGGCAGCGGCGGGCTATCTGCCCATGTTCTACAGCTACAAGTCCTTCTGCGACAGCTATATGGATATGAAGACCCTCGATCAGTATGAGGGCCTGTGGATCGCCAACTACACCGGCAAAATCGGGGTGGACAATGCGGCCGTCTGGCAGCATTCCAGCAGCGGGTCGGTGCCGGGCGTTGCGGGCCGGTGCGATCTGAACCGGATGTACTGCGACCTGCCCCGCATCATCCGGGAGAGCTGTGCCCCCGAAAAGACGGAGTTCCGTCCCATTTCCGGCAAGCAGCTGGAGGTGTTCGACGCCAGCCGCTGCGAATACTTCACCGCGCCGGACATCAACGCGGTGGTGATGAACGCCGATGGTCGCACCGATAAGCTGCCGGAGGGCGCTTACAAGGTGCTGGCCCTGGCGGACGGCCTGGTGGACGGCTATCCTATGGCCCAGATCGAATACGGCGGCCTGCTGGTATATGTGGCCATCTTGGATGACCGCTGCCGCATCATCGATGGTCCGGTGGACAGCCTGACCATGCGCTTGACGCCGGTTCCCAACGAGGGGGACCGGCGTAATATCGAGAACCACTGCAAAGGCCTTGGCTTTGCGGCGGAATGGCTCTGGTGAGGTGGCGCCGATGAACGAATGGAGCGTAGTAGGTGTGTTGGTAGTGGTAGTCGGGCTGTTCCTCTCGGTGGGGGCACCGGTGATCCGGCTGAACAGCACCATTACCAAGCTCTCCACGCTGGTAGAGGGACTGCGGGACCGGCAGGTCCAGCAGGAGCAAAATAATAGCGACAGCCACCGGCGCATCTGGAAACACAACGAAGAACAGGACGCGGTTCTCAACGACCATGAGACCCGCATCACGATTTTGGAAAGGAAGTAACATTATGGAGTTTATGGGCATTACCGGCGTGGCCGGTATTGTGGTGATCTGCTATCTGGTTGGCCTGATCGTGAAGGCCACCCCCTGGAACAACAACAAAATCATCCCCATCGTGTGCGGCATGGCCGGTGCGGTGCTGGGTGTTGCGGGCATGTATGTTATGCCCGAGTTCCCGGCGGCTGACCCCATCACCGCCGTGGCGGTTGGCATTGTAAGCGGTCTGGCGGCCACCGGCGCCGATCAGGCGGTAAAGCAGCTGAAGCAGTAATGAGAGAAGAAGCCCCCGAGCTACCCGGAAAATCCGGCTGGCTCGGGGGCCTTTTTTCATTATGGGTACACACATAAGGTACACACTTTTATTTTTCTATCTGCATAATTGTTTGCCTATTGCAAAGTTTATTCTATTTTAAGCAAGTATTTTCCCTATAAAAGCATATTATTTCTCATAAAAAAATAAGCGCGGTGGTTCGAATCCCTCTCTTTCCGCCAAAGAAGAGAACCGATTGAGCAACAGCTCTTTCGGTTCTTTCTTTTTTACAAAGGAGCAGGGGATTCGAACCCGAAAGGGTGATCGCCGTGAAGAAAACCTGCCAGTGGCAGGTTTTTTGGTGATCTGCGCGCCGGGGCTGTGCCCCAAGCGCGGGAAGCTTTGCGCAGCAAAGATTTCCAAATCCCTCTCTTTCCGCCCAAAGAAGAGAACCGATCGAGCAATAGCTCTTTCGGTTCTTTCTTTTTTACAAAAGAGCAGGGGATTCGAACCCGAACAGATGGATACCTAAAAAATCTGTAAGCTGAACGGCTTACAGATTTCTTTTTGCTATAATAGAAAATGATTCGTCATTCGGACCGGAAGCAAGGATTTCCCAAACGTTGGGCCCCGGTGAAGGAGAGCGCCCGGCGAAGAGCGGCGGCGCCTGTCCGCTGCTTTTTGCCGGGCGTCCGGTCCTGGGAGGGGGTTCAGCCAGCCTGGTGATCGTCCAGCGTCAGCCAGTCCAGTTGTGCCGGGTCCACACCAACGGTACAGTAGAACAGCCGGGCATCAATGTGCAGGATGGCGCACAGGCGCAGCAGCAGCTGTCCGCTGGGGGTACGCCGTCCGCTTTCGATTTGCTGATACCAGCGGGTCGAGATTCCCGCAAGCTCCGCCACGGTTTCCTGTGTAAGACCCAGTTGGTGGCGGCGGACAAAGATCTCAGATGAAAATGCACGTTTGAATTTCATGCCGCAAGATTCCTCCTTTTCTTCTTATTTATAGTGTAGTGCGTTTTGCGGCTTTGTGGGAAAAAAGGTGCTGAAGTAGGCAAATTTGGCGGATTTGTACCGGTTTTGTGCCAAAATCGCCGACAAAAAGAGCTCTTGAAAAAGATGAGAAAAAAGGTTATATTTGTGCTGGACAGATTGCCGGTCCTCTGTTATGATAAATTCATAAAGGCATAATGGCCGCGCGCATTTTGTGAAACCTGATCAAAAAGGAACGAAATGGAGAGCGGCATGGTTTTTGCCAGTGAAATATGGTATACTGTAAAAAATAGTTTTGGATTCAACATGAGCTGCAGCTCTCTGCTTGTGAGAAGAGCAGGTGCTGTGCTCGATCTAAAGTGGGGATTTTGGTTGTGAGTTTGGAAGTAACGATGTTCGGCGGCTTCGTGCTGCGGCACAACGGAAACACGCTCAAACTGGAGCGAAATAACGTCACGCGTTCCATGCAGGTGCTTCAGATGCTGCTGTTCCATGGAGAGGAAGGCGTGCCCAAGGACGTTTTGATGGATCAGCTGTTCGGCTACGAGGACGGTGTGACCAATCCGGCCAACAACCTGAAGGTGACCATCAGCAACCTGCGGCGCATCCTCAAGCAGGTCGGCCTGGAGGATACCACTGTGGTGTTCAAGGCGGGCAGCTATCATCTGGTTTCGTCGGAAGAGATCATTGTGGATGCCTTCCAGTTTCACCAGCAGGCCGAAATTGCATTGGCTGCTCAGGGCGACGAGCGAGTCACTCTGCTGGAAAAAGCCTGCGATCTTTACAACGGCGATTTTCTGCCCCATCTGGCGGGCTGCGACTGGGCAATGGTGGCTTCGGTACATTATAAAGAAGAATACGCCGCCTGCGTGCATGCACTTTGCAGTGAACTGGAGCAGCGCCAGGACTGGCAGCGGATGCTGCGCATCTCCACGCAGGCTTCGGGCCTGTGTCCTCAGGAGGATTGGGATATCCTGCGCATCCAGAGCCTGCTTGCCATGCAGCGTTACCAGGAGGCAAAGGAGGTCTATGAGGAGACCGCCAATCGGATGCTGGATGAATTCGGCGTCAAGCCCAGTGACCGGCTGAACGAATGCATGCGCCAGCTGGAAAATGTGCTGCCCAGCAGCAAGGCTTCGCTGGAACAGCTGCAGGAAGTTTTGAAGGAAGAGGATGTGTCCCGAGGGGCTTACTACTGTCCTTTCCCCAGCTTCATCGATACATACCGCACCGTCAGCCGTATGCTGGAGCGCAGCGGCCAGTCGGCCTATCTGATGATGTGCTGGGTCACCGATAAGCAGGGCCACCGCATCGAACAGCGAGGCCAGGTGGCTCAGGTAATGCCCCAGGTGGGTGAGGCGATCCATTCCGCCCTGCGCCGTGGCGATATCTACACCCGCGCAGAGGACGACCGCTTCCTGATCCTGCTTATGGGCATCAATCGGGAGAACTGCAGCATTGTCATCCAGCGCATTGATGAGTGCTATACCGCTTTGCGCCGCGGCAGCCGCGGTACCGCCGTGACGCTCCACTATAAAATGGCCCCCGTGGGGGATCTGAGTCCCCAGCAGTGGAAGAGCGGCAGCGTAAACTGGGGCTGATCTTTAACGGTTGGCAGATTGACCCGCAGAAATAAAGGGTAAAAGTTCATAGGAAAATGAAAGGACCTGTGTGCCGGCGTTGGCATACAGGTCCTTTTTTGCGCTCATTTTGATCGAAAACCCCATGCTTTTTGAGGAAAATGAGTCTGGCGGGTAAAAAAACAGATGCCGATTACGAAAACTATCTCTGAGGAACGCTCACTTTAACCGTTCCTTTACTTGACGATGGTATAGTGGTAAGTGTCAAAACAGTAAAAAGGAGGGATGGGCATGGAACAACAGGCAGTCAGCAGTGGACCGCTGCATTTGATCACCGTTTGCGTGGACAGCGGCGAGCATAGCCGAATGAGCGGACGGATCTACCACCGGTTCAGCCAGCAGCCCATCACCTTTCTGGGGGCCGAAGGAGTGCTCTTCTCCATCGAAAAGCTGATGGACGAATGGGACTATCCCCAGTCCACCCTGAAAATGCGAAGTTTTGCACCATCCTCACCCCATCAAAGGAGGCAGCCAGGCATGGCGAGAAAGGCAATCAATGATCCTCTGGCATATACCGGGCAGGATGCCACCTTCGTGGTCCATGTGAAATACCGGCAGAATGCCACATGGCAGGGCACGGTGACATGGGCCGATAAAAACAAGCAGCAGAATTTCCGAAGCGCGCTGGAACTGATCAAATTAATGGACAGCGCCATGGACGAAAGCTTACCACCCGAACAAGAGCAAACGGCCGAGCAGGGCGCGGCGCTCATCAATGGATAACGAAACGAACTTAGGAGGCAGCAGCTATGAAACACAAAATGTGGAGCCGTTTACTCAGCATGGCGCTGGCAGTGATGATGATCGTCAGCATCGTGCCCAACAGTGCTTTTGCCGAGGCGGCCAACGAAATCACCAGCACCAGCCAGGTGCAGGAGATTCCCGCTGAGGAAACCCAGACTCCGGAGGAGGTAACTGTGCCGGAGGCGGAAACTCCCGCCGAGCCCAGCACCGAGCCTGCTCCCACCGAGGAACCTGTGGCTGAACCCACTGCGGAACCTACGGTAGAGCCGACCGCCGAGCCCACCCAGGCTCCGGCTGAGACTGCTGTTCCCAGTGAGCAGCCCAGCGCCGAGCCCACTGCGGCTCCCGAGGCCACGGAAACCCCGAACGCCAGCGCGCAGCCCAGCGAGACTCCCGCTGCCAGCGCAACTCCTGCGCCCAGCGAGAGCCCTGTGCCCAGTGAGGCTCCGGCCCCCAGTGAAGAGCCTGCCATCGACGGCCAGGCCCTGCTGGATGAACTGATGGCCATTGAGGACGACGAAGCCTTCTTAAATGCCGTAAGCGAGCTGACCGAAGAACAGACTGCCGCTCTGGAAGCTCTGGGCGAAGAGGCTCTGGCGGAGTATGCCCTGCGGGTGGAAACTCTGACCGCTGCTCAGCAGCAGGACGAAAAGTTCACTGAGTTGTACGACAAGCTGATGGCGGCGGAGACGCTGGATGATTTTTATGCCTTGCTGGATGCGCTGAGCGACGAAGAGCTTGAATTGTTCGACGAGTGGCTGAGCGATGAGCAAAATCAGGAAATCGTTGAGCGGATAGCGGCCCTGTTGGAAATTGGAGATGGAGAGGTTCAAGAAGAGGAAGAAGACAATGACTTTATCTCTCCGGTGAATTTTGCAAATGTTGCTCCTCTTTCTGCACTGAGCGCAATGACGCCCATGCGTGCAATGCGTACAATGCGTGCCGCACAGACGACCACGCCTACTCAGAATCCTGACGGTTTGGAAATGACCAAGTCCATTCGAAAAGATGCCAGCGGAAAGTATTGGATCGATCTGGAAGCCTACACGACCGGTACCATCACAAGCAGCGGTGGTGACCCAGTTCCGGCGGATATTGTTCTGGTTTTGGATATGTCCGGCTCCATGGATTATTGCATGAACTGTGGAAAAGAACAAAAGGATCATCATGGAGACGAGTATTATTGCAAGGAAGGTAAATATGTCAAAGTTTATGACGTACAGCCGGGTGGAGAATATTATTACGGCTACAGCAAAGATAAGGCGTACTGGTGTAATAGTTGTAACGGGTGGTTTAGTACCGACGATCACTCTTGGCACTATAGTTTTAACCAATTAACGCCTAAGACGTATGAAAATGGAAGAGGAAACCAGTTCTACGAATACAGCAACGACGGTACAAAATTTGAACCTCGGATTGATGCACTGAAAAACGCGGTGAACGGTTTCATTACTTCTGTGAAGGATGATGCAATCAAATATAAGGTTGACCACAAGATTTCGCTTGTAAAGTTTTCGGGAAATACATCCGATGAAGTTGGAAATGATACTTATTCGGATGGATACAGTAATAAATGGAACTACTCTCAGATTGTAAAGAATCTGACACTAGTAAGCAGCGGCGCGGAGGAACTCAAAGCAGCTGTGAACGGTTTGAAACCGAATGGCGGCACACGGACTGACAATGGCTTGAAAAAAGCGAACGAGGTCTTCAAAGGAGGGGCAGTAGAAGAACGCAACCGCATCGTGGTTTTGTTTACAGATGGTGAGCCTACTGGTATTAAAAGTAACAATACATTTGATGATAGTGTGGCCAATAATGCGATTAGCGAGGCCAAGACACTGAAAAATGATAAAGGCGCTACGGTATATACCATTGGCGTATTCTCTGGTGCGGATGGTGCGAACCCGGCGGATTTGCCCCCCTATAACGAGGACAGGAACAACCGTTTCATGCATCTGGTTTCTTCCAACTACCCCGACGCAACAAAGGTGAAACCTGATGGTGGTTGGTATGGAGACGAAAATACAGGCGAATTGAATCCCAAGCTGGAGGGAACAGATAAGAGCTATTACCTTTCTGCAGGCGACAGCGAAACGCTGAACAAGATTTTCCAGGATATTTCCGACGAGATTCAGGGCGGCGGTTCTTCCTTTAAGCTGGATGATAAGGCAGTAATCAAAGATGTGATGTCGGATTATTTCCAGCTGCCCGAGGGAACGAACGAAGAAGATGTGACCGTAGAATACTACAAAGCGGATTATAGTAGTGGCAATTTGCAGTGGACAGAAGATACTACTTATCATTCTGGGATTACCAAAACAGTGAATCAGGCCACTGGCAGCGTTTCTGTGACAGGCTTTGACTTCGACCACAACTTTGTGAGCGAGAAAGGTCGCGAAGAAGGCAATGTAGAAAAGCCTGGTGGCTTCTACGGACGTAAAATCAAAATCAGCTTCCCGGTGGAAGTAAAGCCGGAGTTCCTTGGCGGCAATAATGTGCTCACAAACAGCGAGACCGCATCGGGTATTTATCAAACAGAAAGTGCAGAAAATCCAGTTGGTGTGTTTACTTCGCCGAATCTGAACGTTCCGGTAAAGGCGGATGTTCAGAAAGTAGATCAGACGATCCACCTGACCACTTCGATTACAGCGGACCAGCTGTTTGAACCGACGATTACACCGAATGGTACAAACAACGCCTATGTGACGATCACTTATACAGTGAAAGATTCGCAGGGCGACGTGCTGGGGACGTATACCATCAACTCGAGTGAAACGAGCGGAAGCTGGAATGGTGCTGCTCCTTCGATTTCTCCGGACGAGTGCAGCAATTACACCATTACCTGCACGGTAACGCCGAATGAAGGCAAGATGGATTCGTGTAACGATCAGCCTGTTGCGGCGGCCAAAAAAGAAGCCAACTCCACAGTCCATGTGTTGTATCCCACGGTTCAGGCGAAGGATAAGTACATCGCTCTGGGCGATGATACCACCTTTGCCGGATGCTGGGAGTCTGTAGAGACTAACGGCTGGTACGATGCTAAACACAATCGTTATCCTGAACCGGTTACCACAGCCCCTGAGGTAACAGATGTGAAGGTCAAAGTGGCGAACAGTAGCGGAGATGAGATGGTTTCCGGCACTACTGTTTCTCCCACGAAGGATACCGACTACAACATTGTAGCGGTCAAGCTGGGCGCTAGGGAGACCGGTTGGATTACAGATGCAGCCAAATTTGCTGTGCTTGAAGATACGACCACAAAACACAACGCAGATGAGCATACCTGCATTCAACCCACGGAGGATGATCAGAGCAAAAATCCTCACGATTTCACTATCCATGTGTACTCCGTGAACGGCGACCTGAAGATCGAAAAGACCTTGCAGAGCTTTAATGCCAGCAAGGGCGACGATGTGGTGTTTACCTTCAAGGCAGTCAATAACAAGACGCAGCAGGTCTACTACACAACCATCCCCTTCCAGAAGGCTGATTTTGTGAATGGCGGTCCGGTAACGCATGAAACCATACTGAAAGACATTCCGGCAGGTACTTATACGGTGTATGAGCTGACCAGTGCAGGATACATAGAGGTTAGCGCGACAGTGGTAGAAGATGTAGAAGTAGGCGGAGCGACCGCTGGATGTGCTGAATTTACCAACAAGTCTGATAACAACAAGACCCCCGGAGATAACAGCAGCGTTCTGAACAAATGGCTTGGTACTGGATTTGCTAAGGTTACGTCCGAAGCGGCCAACGGATAATAGCGGAAAGGAGAGAATAAGGCATGAAAAAAATTAGTCGAAAACTCGTTCTGCTGTTGTCGCTGGTAGCGGTATTGGCAATCACTGTGGGCGGTACCCTCGCGTATCTGCAGGCTACCACCGGTCTGCTGACCAACACCTTCAAATTGGCGGATGTGCATACGGAAATTGAAGAAGAAGTAGGCGATACCAAACGGGTTTACATTCAAAATGAAGGTGAATCCGATGTGTATGTCCGTGTTCGTCTGTCGCTTTCCGGTTTGACAGAGGAGCAGATGGATGCTGTGCAGGTGATCAGTAACGGTGACGCAGAACAGTATAAAGAAGGAAATCACATTACAATTCTGACCCACGGCAAATGGGCGCAGACGACTTCTGGGTTTAACCCGGATGGCTTCTTCTACTACACCGCGGAACTGGATGCTGGGAAAACGACAGAACAGCCGCTGGAGGTCGTAGTCGGCAGTGGTGCTGGTGTTAAGGCAGATCAGAATTTTGAGGTCATTGTGTATCACGAAAGCGTTGTGGCCCGCAATTCTGGTCTGACCGATGCGTCAAAAATTGCAGAGCAGTTTGAGTAATCCTGCATAACCGAAAATTCACTTTAGGAGGACCGGAATGGTCAAAAAAATCTGCAATATCTTATCCACGATTGTTCTGGTCGTATTGCTGGCGGCTGCCGCCGTCATCCTTGTACCCATGCTTCTTGGGTACAAGGAGATGGCGGTGCTGTCCGGCAGCATGGAGCCCACCATCCCGGTGGGAAGTCTGGTATACGTGAAGCCGGTGGAAGCCAGTGAGTTGGAAGCCGGTGACGTGTGTACTTATTATCTGTCCGACGGCGAAACCTTCGTGACCCACCGGGTGCTGAGCATCGACCCCGATGCCCAGACCCTGGTCACCCAGGGCGATGCCAACGAAAGCCCGGATGGCGATATTCAATTCAGCCAGGTCTATGGCCGGGCGGATTTCCATCTGCCCTATCTGGGTATTGCCATCCAGAACCTTCGCACCCCGGTGGGCATTATGACCATCTGCGGTGTGGTGATGCTGGTGATTCTGCTGAACTTTATCCCGGCGATCATTGATGCAGCTGAGGACGAAAAGAAGCAGAAAAGGCAGGAAAATCCAGTTGGTTAAAATTTTGATGGAAACCGAAAAGTTTCCTGCTTCAAACATCAAAGTTTAACTGGTTTCTAACCCTGCTTTAGTACAATGGTATATGTAAAGCAAAAGCGGCTTGCCCAGGGCCCGGTCACCAAACCGCTTTTACTTCATAAAAAGTTTCTCTTTTAAACCCGTGAATAAAACACAAAAAGGAGCGTAACGATTATGAAAATGAAAAACATGTTGATCGGCGGTATGTCCCTGGCACTGGTAGCTTGCATCTCTGTGGGCGCCACTCTGGCTTATCTGACGGATGAGACTGGACCGGTTACCAACACCTTCGTGATGGAGAATGGCACCGAAATCCAGTTGTGGGAGACTGCTGACGAAGTGACCAGCGGCGAGTATAAGCAGGCGGTAACCGGCGAGGAGGCTGGAACGGAAGAAATCATCGGTACGGAAGACCCTCTGGAAGGTACGAATGTTGGTATCGATTATACCGATGTGCTGCCCGGTGCGGAGATCGACAAGAAGCCTCGTCTGGAGCTGTTCGATGGCCCTGAGAGCTATGTATACGCCAAGGTTGAAAATCCTGCTGCCGCAGTCCAGACGATCACCTTCAACACCGGTGCCGAAGGTAGCAAGTGGACTCTGGTAGATGGAACTCAGAATATTTACCGTTACAACAGCACTGTTACTCCCACCGATGACGGCGCTTGGACCAGCGAGATCTTCACCACCGTTACCATCGACGATGAAGCTACCGATGCGGCGCTGGATGATATCACCATCACTGGTTTTGCGATTCAGGCAAAAGGTCTGGAAAACGGTGTGACCACCGCTGATGCCCAGGCGATTGAGGCTCTGTCCTAAGAGAACAGAGTTGTAAGAATTTGCGAAATGCGACAGATAGCATAATAGCAAATTCGATACTTTTATAAATTTTTGCAGGAGATATACTTATGAATAAGAAAAATATTCTGACCGCCGCGGTCAGCCTGTCTCTGGTAGCTTGCCTGTCCATCGGCGCTACTCTGGCTTACTTCACCGATAAGACCGAGACCGTCCAGAACGAGTTTACTACCGGCAAGGTTGATATTGATGTTGTTGACCGTCTGCCGGATGACGTGAAACCCGGTGAACAGCATTGGGATTATAATCAGCCCGGCGGTGAAGATACCGCTATCTTCTATACTGACGTTGTTCCCGGTGACGACGTGGGCAAGATTGTGGGTGTTGAGCTGATGCCCAACTCTGAGGACAGCTGGATTGGTCTGAAGGTTGTTGTGGATGCAGATTCCGCTCAGATGATGGCGGACATCGCCAACGAAATCCTCGCCGCGCAGGATCAGAATTGGACCATGGTTTCTACCACCTATGGCGAGACAATCGAAATGATGTTCGCCTACAACGATGTTGTTACTTACAATCCCAAGGCAACGAATATCTACACCCTGTTCAGTAATGTACACATTCCTGAGAGCTGGGATAATGCGATGTCTGAAAAGGGCTTCGGTATTTCGGTAGAAGGCTATGCTGTACAGGCCGATAATGTTACCTATGACGGCTTCACCAAGATGCTGACTAATGGCGAGTGGAATGGCGTTGAGGTAGAGTTCAACTGAATAAACCGTTAGAGCTTAACAATTAAACGAAAGGGGCGGCGGCCATGAAAGCAAAGGCGCTGAGTGCCGTAGCCACGGCACTTCTGCTGGCGGTAATGGCCGTCGCCCTTCCTTTCAGCGTACCAAAACTATTCGGATATCAGATCTACAACGTATTGACCCAAAGTATGGAACCGGCAATGCCGGTGGGCAGCGCGATCTATGTGAAGCGCTGCGACCCCCAGGCCCTCGAGCAGGGCGAGATCATCACCTTCCGGCTCAGCCAGGCCACGGGCCTCGTGGAAACGCACCGGGTGGTGGAAAACGACACGCAGGCGCGGCAGCTGATCACAAAGGGCGATGCAAACGCCCTGCCGGATGTTGATCCGGTGAGCTACGAGCGTGTGGTCGGAAAAGTGGTCATATGCATCCCGGTGCTGGGCACAGTGTCGGAGATGCTCCATTCCGGGCCAGGCGTCACGGCCTGTGTGGCGATTTTTGCCCTGGCGATCATCCTATGGACACTTGCAGACAAAACAAAGAAAAGGGAGCGTTCCAAGTGAAGAAAAGAGTTTTGCTGATGGGTCTGGCAGCAGTCATGGTCATGGGCGCAGTCGTGGGCGGCTCCCTGGCGGCAGGCCAGGCGAGTGCGGAAAACCCGGTCACGGCGCCTTTGGCGGCGGCCACCCTGAATATTGAATGGACTGGCGGCGAAAGCGATCCGGTCGCCCTCACGGTGACGGATAAGGAGCTGATGCCGGCAGACAAGATCGACGTAAAAGACGGCTATAAAGTAGACAATACCGGCAGCGTGGATTCCTACATCCGCGTTACCGTGACCAAATACTGGGCGGACAGAGACGGTAAGACCACCGAACTGGACGCAGCGAACATTCAGCTGGGCCTGAACAGTGCCGACTGGATTCAGGCTGACAAGCTGTTTGAAGGCAACTCGGGTGAGACCGAGGTGTACTACTACAAGTACCCGGTACCGGCGGGCCAGAGCACCAGCGAGCTGCTGGAGATCATCGGCATCCCGGCAAGCCTGACCAACGAGTATGCAGGTATGAACGTACATCTGGAGGCTGTGGCGGACGGCGTGCAGTTCGCGGGCGCGGACGCGGCCGACCTGAATGCCAGCGGCATTCTGGCCAGCTGGGGCGTTGTGGCCCAGTTGGACGCCAGCGGCAACCTGGTCAGCGTGACCGAATAAGCGGGAGGAGGCAGTGAAGATGAAGAAAAAACTGATCGCGAGCCTTTTCTCGCTGGCTCTGAGCGCGGTATTCGCGCTGGGCTGCTTTGCCGCCGACGCCGACAAGGTGGTCTACGACGGCAAGGACTTGACCTACAGCGGCAGTACCCAGATGGATGGCTTTACCCAGATGATCCCGGGCAAGACCTACACCGGTACCATCACGCTGGAGAACACTGGCGAAAAGGCTGCCTATTTCTACATGGACACCAGCGTTGTGAGCACGCTGATTGGTGCTTCCAATGCCAAGGACACCGGTTACACCGTGAGCCTGACCTGTGGCGGCAACACCCTGTATGGCTATGATCCTGCCAGCGGCAAGGCTACCGGCACTCTGGTAGGTGGTAATGACACTGCCGGTCTGGAAGAGCTGAACAGCCAGCTGGAGGAATATCCGCTGGTGGCTACTCTGGACCCGGGCCAGACCGCGGACGTGGTGCTGAGCATCACCCCGGACGCCACTGCCACCAATGTGAGCTACATGGGTGCGGAAGGCAAGATCGAGTTCCGCTTCCAGGCGGCGGATGTGCCTGACGTAAAAACGGTCGTGACCACCGAGACGGTGCAGGGTGAGCCCAACGTGGTGACCCAGGTGCGCACCATCGTGGTGTCGGCTAAGACCGGCGATTTCAACACCATTGCGGTATGCGCGGTGGTGGTAGTGCTGGCGGCAGTGGTGCTGCTGGTGCTGACCAAGAAGAAAAAGAAGGAGGAAGCAAGCGATGCGCAAGACTAATAAGCTGTTGGCCGGGCTGCTGAGCCTGTGCCTGGCGGTAAGCGTCAGTGCAATGCCCGCTCTGGCAGCGGAAGGCGACGCTTCCTCCACCGAAGCCACTACCTATGTGGTGACTTTCCGTCCCGGTGAGCACGGCAAGTTCACCGACTCCTT